>NZ_JBIAHS010000020.1:0-201418 GCF_042870755.1 Streptomyces sp. NPDC006365 | reverse complement strand
GCCACAAGCGGCAGAAGATTGAAAGCCACACCCGACGCCCCTGGGTGGGCCAACCATACGAAGGGCTCGCCCGGTCCCGTAGAACAACGTAGGGAGGATTGAGCGGTCAGCCAACTCCGCTGACGTGACTGTCGATGCCGGACCAGGTGGAGGGAACGACGAGGGGCACAAGGCACACTTCAGGTGTTCACAGTCCCCCAACCAACAAGAGGATCAAGCATGATCACGCTCAAGAAGGAAGACGGCCCGGCGGATCTGGACGGGGTGACCCATCTGTCCATCGGGGTGTCCTGGGACCCCACCGTCGGAAGCAGCGGCGGCCTGATGGGCAAGCTCCGCCAGAAGACGGGCACCGACCTCGACCTGATCGCCATCGCCATGGCCGGGGCGGATCCGGTCCGCCTGGCCGGGCTCGACTCCCTGAACCCACTGGGCAACGGCTCGCTGGTGCACAGCGGGGACAACCAGACCGGCAAGGGTGACGGCGATGACGAGACGGTGACCGTCGAGTTCTCCAAGGTGCCGCCCAACATCACCTCCATCGTGTTCGTCGCCGCCGCGTACAAGAAGCGCAGCTCCTTCCAGAACGCGCGGAACATCAGCTTCAAGGTGTACGACGCCACGGGCGGCAGTACCCAGCAGGTCGCCGACATCTGGCCGAGCCTGCTCACCGCTGACAACGGCTGCGCAGTGGCCAAGGCGACGAGGGATGGCGCGAGCTGGAAACTCCAGGTGATCAACGAGACCGGGAAGATCAAGCAGGGGGATGAGCAGTCCCTGATGCGCTTCGCTACGAGCAAGTAGCGGAGGATCGTGCCGGCTTGGGTTCCCCGGCACACGGCCCTGTTCATCCACCGCATGCTCACCGACCGGCAGCACCCGAGCGGCCACCACCGCCAGCACGGCGGCGGTGGCCGCCGCCGTGCTCGCCACGGCCGGGGCGTGGCCGCTGGGGCTCACGGTGGCCGCGCTCGTCATCCTCATGTCACCTGACGCGCGGGCTCACCGCTGCCCTTCCCGCAGGTACAAATCCCCCAGGCGGGAGGGAAAGAGGCGGGTCACCACCCAGAGCTTGGGATCGGCGGGCAGCGCCGCGAAGGCGCAGCCGAGGCCCACGAGGGCGCTCAGCACCGTCGAGCTGGTCGCCAGGAGCGCGGTGTGCGCGTCGCGCGCCTGGTAGCCGCCGGAAGTGGTCTGCACGTGTCGCTCCGCGCCGTGGCGACCGTCGTCCCAGGCGAGACTGGCGTAGTCGTCCACGACTCGGCCGTCGTCGGAGACGAACTTACCGGTGCAGATCTGACGCGCGCCGCCTTTGGCCTCGGGCCCCTCGTGGCATTCGCGCACGGTCAGCGTCCCCGAGGCGCCGGTCCAGCCGAGGACGGAAGTGGTCAACGAGCCCAGCACGGCGGTCGCACCGAAGCACGCCAGCGCCGCACACCACCACGCGGCCAGCCGCCACGGACTCTTGGGTCGTATACCGACGGGCCGGCGCCCGCGTCCGCTCCCACGCGCGTTTCGTCTCGCCCTCGCCACGGCCTCCCCGTTCCGGCTGTCCTCCGCCAGCCAGGAGCAGCGTACGACGGGACCCGCATCAATGGCCGAGCCCATCCGGCAGCTCATCGAGTGCGTCAAAGACCCCCTGAAGGGCCAGTTGGCGCTGGAACGGCACACCCTGAAGGGCCAGACGGCGCGGGAACGGCACGGAGGCCGCACACCCACGGGCCGCATCCTTCAAGCCGCCGACTCCCCACGCAGACCATCCGCAACTCATGCCGTGTCCCCGGGCGACGGCCCCGAACTCGACGCATACGTCCTGGAACACCTTCAGACGTAACGGCACGAGCCGGACACTCGCACGACCGACCTGCAACACGCTCGCACGTCACTCAGCGACCTCATCGACGCTTCCATACGAGCGTCCCAGACCGCGCACTCGCCCACCTGAACCAACTCCAGGGCACCCCTCTTGCCGGTCGGTGTTACTCACCGCCACGCAACGACGTGATCACGGCCGTATCGAGAACCACGACGACGCCGAACCACAGGGCGAGACTGCGGTGCCCCATCGAGGCCAGCGCCACGACAGCCGCTCCGAACACCAACGCCTTGACAGCGAGCACGCCCACCAGGGGCAGAGTGAAGGAGGCGCGGGGCGCGGCAAACGCCCCCCAGACGACGGCCGCGAGCAGCGGAGCGGCCAGCCCCAGGGCTATGGACGCCATCCGCGAGCCGGGCCGAGTGAACCCCCACCAGGCCAGGGCCGCGAGCGCTGCCAGTTCCAGGGCGAAGGCGAGCCCTTCGGCGGCCCAGGCGAGGGGTGCGGGGATGGTCATGGAGTGTGGCCTCCGTGGCTCGGTCATGAGTGGGGCACGACATCCCAGCCCCCGTGACGCGGTCGCGCCTTCTCTCACTGCCCACGGGGGTCGCTTGCGACTCGCGCACCCGATTGTCAGTAACTGCTGTTAGAACAGAGCCCTACCGTCGTGAGAATCGAAGGAGCATCGGTGGCAGAACCGGGGGATCTGAGGCAGCCAGTCGCAGGCGTCTACGAGCAGCTCATTACGCGCAGCTTGCACGGTGAGATAGAGCGACTCGAAGAGGCGGGCTGGAAGGCCATCGATGCGGAGGTCAGCGCGGAATCGTCCCCGCACGTGTTGGCTCGCTATATCGGTGAGGCCGTCGGACGCAGGCTGAGCCAGCTCCCCCACGACAAGCAAGTCGCCACTGCGAACCAGATCCTTGAGTCACTGGCCGCGAGCGCGCCCGATCCGGAAGAGACCGTCGGCGCCATCGTCGAGGGTCCACGGCAGCTCCTGACCCTGGCAGAGCGGGAAGCTCCGGGTGTCTACGCCCTGCGCCCTCTCACGCCCCTCTCGGAAACCTCATTGATCACAAACTCCTCGGATGACCCCAGCCTGGGCGCGGAGTTGAGGGCCGAGCTTGCCACCGCAGACCGCATCGACCTTCTCTGCGCTTTCGTGAAGTGGTACGGCATCCGCGTCCTCGAGGACTCGCTGCGCGCCGCGAAGGAGCGAGGCGTGCCGATCCGCGTCATCACGACGACCTACATAGGCGCCACTGATCGGCTCGCGCTCGACCGCCTTGTCCGCGACTTCGGCGCCGAGGTAAAGGTCAACTACGAGATCCGCTCTACGCGGCTGCACGCGAAGGCGTGGCTGTTTCGACGCAACAGTGGTTTCGACACCGCGTACGTCGGCAGCTCGAACTTGTCCAAGGCCGCGCTGCTTGATGGCTTGGAGTGGAATGTACGGCTGTCATCGGTCGCCACCCCCGCGGTGCTCGACAAGTTCGAGGCGACCTTTGACGCGTACTGGAACGACAGCGCCTTCGAGTCATACGACCCCGACGACGATGGTGAACGTCTCGATCGAGCCCTGGCTCAGGCGGGCGGCTCCGGCTCCCCGAGCGACTTGAAGATCAACCTCTCCGGGCTCGAGGTGCATCCCTTCCCTCACCAGCGGGACATGCTCGAGCGTCTTCGCGTAGAGCGCGAAATCCGCGGCCGAAACCGCAACCTCCTGGTCGCTGCCACCGGTACCGGCAAGACGGTGATGGCGGCCCTGGACTATCGAGCACTGCGCAGAAAGTTCGGCAACGGAAATCCGAGGCTGCTGTTCGTCGCCCACCGCAAGGAGATCCTCAAGCAGTCCCTGCGTACGTACCGCGAAGTGCTCGACGACGCATCCTTCGGTGAGCTTCTTTACGGCGGCGAAGACCCCCGCGCCTGGAACCACATCTTCGCGAGCGTCCAGTCGCTCAACGTCCAGCGGCTGGAGCAACTCGCTCCCGACCACTTCGACTTCATCGTCATCGACGAGTTCCATCACGCCACAGCCGCCACCTACCGCCGCGTTATCGACCACTTCGAGCCGAAGGAACTGCTGGGCCTCACCGCCACCCCCGAGCGAATGGACGGGCGGAGTGTGCAGGACGAGTTCTTCGAGGGACGCATCGCAGCGGAGATGCGCCTCTGGGAGGCGCTCGAGAACGATCTACTGTGCCCCTTCCACTACTTCGGCATCCCAGACGGCACGGACCTGACCAACATCGGTTGGCAGAGGGGCACTTACGCAGATCGCGACCTCGGCAACCTCTATACGGGCAACGACGCGCGCGCCCGCATCGTGGTCAAACAAATCCGGGACAAGGTCTCCAATCCGGGAGCCATGCGTGCCCTGGGCTTCTGCGTCGACAAGAAGCACGCGCACTTCATGGCCGACTTCTTCCGCAAGGCAGGCTTCCAGGCGGCGGCACTCGACAGCGACTCGCCGGCTGCCGTACGAGCGCAGGCGCTGGCTGACCTACGCGACGGCAAGCTTCAAGTGATCTTCTCCATCGACCTGTTCAACGAGGGTCTCGACATCCCTGACGTCGACACTCTGCTCCTCCTGCGCCCTACAAACAGCGCCACGGTCTTTCTCCAACAGCTGGGCCGAGGCCTACGCAGGACGGAAACGAAGCCGGTACTCACCGTCTTGGACTTCATCGGCCAGCATCGGGCGGAGTTCCGCTTCGAGGAGCAGTTCCGGGCCCTGACGAACCTCTCTCGGAACCGACTCGTCGACCACATCGAGCGTGACTTCCCCCAGCTTCCCTCCGGCTGCCAGATCATCTTGGAGGGCGTTTCCAAGGATCTCGTCCTCGACAACATCCGCACCCAACTGGGTGCCACCATCAAGACCTTGGTGACCGAAGCCAAGGCGTACAGCACACCGCGCCTTGCGGACTACCTCCGCGAGAGCCGCCGCGAAATCAAGGAGCTCTACAAGAGCGACAACTCGTGGACGACGGTCCTCCGCAAGGCGGGCCTCGTCGAAGGCCCGGCTCCTTCAGGAGAATCAGCACTACTCAAGCGCGTCCACGCGTTCCTGCACGTCGACGACCACGAGCGCGCCCACGCCTACCTTCGCCTGCTCGCCGACGACACCCCTGCGTACGAGACTCTGACTCCCACGGACCAGATGTACGCCCGCATGCTTTTCTTCAACCTGTGGGACAACGCCGGGGGATTCTCCAGCTTCCAGCAAGGCCTCGAATCACTGCGCTCCCAGCCGGTGTTCCGCGACGAACTTCGGCAGGTGCTGTCGTACGTCATCGAGCAGGCCGACCACTTCCCGATTCCCCTGTCGGGGCCCCATAGCCACGTCCCTTTGAAGGTCCACAGCGCCTACAACCGCTCCGAGATACTGGCCGCTCTCGGCGTGGCCCGCTTCGGTGGCCAGATGCCCAGATCCTTCGCCCAGGGGGTCCTGTGGGTCGAGGACCTCCAAACCGACGCCATGCTCATCACCCTGGAGAAGAACGAGAAGGACTTCTCCCCCACCGTCCGCTACAAGGACTACGCACTGAGCCCCACGCTCTTCCACTGGGAATCACAGAACGCCACCGCAGAACTTTCCCGCATGGGCCTCCGCTACCAGCATCACGCCCAACAGGGCAGTCATATCCTCCTGTTCATGCGCCGCTACAAGAACAACGACATCGGCAAGTCCGAGCCGTGGATGCTCCTGGGCCCGGCCACGTACGTAGAACACACCGGCAGCAGGCCGATGGCGATCACATGGCGACTGAGGCATGAGCTTCCAGCTGACGTGTGGACGTATTCGGCCATCGCAGCTGGCTACTGAGGTTGAACTCGTGGTGCCGTAGAGGCTGACGGCTGGCCGTGGGCCGCGGTATCACCGGAGGCACGCGGTATGCACAAGGGGGCGGGCTGACCGCCGAACGTCAGCGGTTCTTGATCCCCAGATCGGCGGCAACCGACCTGATCATTGCCCCGGGCCGCGACTGGTACAGCGCGACCGCGTCCGCCTTGAACTGCGGCGGATTGTTCTTCATGACCACGAGATGTCCGTTCTCAGATCCTCAGGATCCAGTGTCTCGTGTGTCCAACATCAGGGGTCAAGGCCTTCCATCGCATGGCCGCACTGCACCGTCCTGCAGCTGACCAGCAAACCTGACGGCCTACGACCGGAAAGACCTTGGAGAACCAGACCACCGCGCTGGTCTCCGCCCTGCCCGAACACCGAAAATCGCGTCGGCCGCCCGACAACAGTTCCCCCTCAACGACTCCTCATCGCCCCAACCAAGACAGCGAGGTTAGATCGCTGATGAGACGTCTGGCCGACCGCGCCTACGGGTGCGTGTCCGTGATCGCGATGACCTCGTCGAGGTGGTCCAGGGCGGCCTGCAGGTCGTCGATCTTGGCCTGGATGCGCTCGCGCTCGGCTCGCAGCATGGCTCGTTGCTGGGCGTCGGTGTGCCCGGAGTCCCAGCACGGCAGGAGTTCGGTGATCCTTCGGCTGGTGAGGCCGGCGGCGAACATCTGCTGGAAGAAGCGGACCAGGGGGATGGCGTCCTGCCGGTACAGGCGCTGGCCGGACGGGCTGCGCTCCGCGATGAGCAGCCCTTGTTGCTCGTAGTAGCGCACGGCGCGCACTGAGACGCCGGCACCTCGTGCCACCTCGCCGATGCGGATCAACCGCTCGGCTGCGGCCACTGTGACAGTCATGGTGATTCCTCCCACCCCTGGCCCTGACGACCAGCACTTGCCTCTGACGCTAGCGTCAGGTTTTAGCGTACGGGCCATGGATATCAACAACTCCGTCGCCCTTGTCACCGGAGCCAACCGCGGCCTGGGCCGCGCCTTCACCCAGCGCCTGCTCGAACAGGGCGCCCGCAAGGTCTACGCGACGGCCCGCCGACCGGAGACCGTGGACCTGCCCGGGGTCGAGGTGCTGCCCCTCGACATCGCCGATCCCGCATCCGTGAGGGCCGCCGCCGAGGCCGCCCCGGACGTCTCGCTACTCATCAACAACGCGGGAATCAGTACGGGGACCGACCTGGTGACCGGTTCGCTGGACGCAGTGCGGCACGAGCTGGAGACCAACATGTTCGGCCACCTGGGAATGATCCGGGAGTTCGCGCCGGCGCTCGCCAGGAACGGCGGGGGCGCGATCGTCAACGTCCTCTCCGCCATGTCGTGGTTCGGGGTCAAGGGCGCCAATGCCTACCACCTGACTAAGGCCGCCGCCTGGGCCATGACCAACGGCGTCCGCCTGGAGCTCGCCGAGCAGGGCACGCTCGTCACAGCGGTACACCTCGGCCTGGCCGACACCGACATGGCGGCGGGCTGGCCCGTGGACAAGATCGCTCCGTCGGACCTGGCCGACGCGGCGCTCGACGGTGTTGAGGCGGGCTCCGCCGAGGTCCTCGCCGACCAGTGGAGTCGGGACGTCAAGTCCCGTCTGCCGCTGACGCCGGAAGAGTTCAACGCCGCAATGGACCGCGCCCTGGCGGCACTGATGGCGGCCTGAGGGGCCCCTCGGGCCGCACGGACTTCGGTCGGCTGCTTCTCCATCGGCCTCTCGAACTCCTCTACTTGAGGTCGAACTCGTGGTGTCGTGTCGCTGATCAGGCGGGTCCGATGGTCAGGCCGGTCTCGGCGAGGCAGCCGTCTATGAGGTGACTGCGGTCCTGGATGAGGCGTAAGCCGCGTCGGATGCGCTGGTCGAGGTGTTCGGGGTAACCGAAGGCGACGTTGGAGAGCCATCCGCGTCCGCCGCCTGGAGCCGTAACTCCTCACGAAACTGCTCATCATGGCTCGCCTCGCCGAACTCGCGAACTGGCGGGTTGAGGAGATATCGGTTGCGCGTGGCGTACGGCGTCGCGTAACGAACTCCCGCTTCTCCGAGAAATTGTTGTAACGCTCTCGCCCGCGTAGAGCTCCCTATCACGATCTTGTTGAGGTGCCCTGGTCGGGCGGTCGGTGGAATCGCCTGAACCGTACTTCGCATGACGAGTATGCAGTGGCACCGCCATTGAGACGGCGCCACTCATCGTCGTTCAAGGGGCCCCGGTCAAGCCGAATGTCCGTGGCCTTCAGCGATCTCCGCTTCGAAGTGGATCTGGGCGCGGTCAAGCGCTTCGTCCGCGTCGCATCCGTGCGCCCGGAGCCAGTGGAGGAGATCAGCGATCATGGCAATCGCCGCTACCTCCGCGACAGTTGCGGTCAGAGCGTGTGACCTTGCGGCCTGCGGGAGCTTCGTTCTTCCGTTCCCGTACAGGCGAAGCATCGCCTCGACTCGGGTTACGCGGGTGCCTCCGCAGTGTCCGTTAGCAGAGGCCAGTCCCGTCTCCAGTTCGCACCAAGTCACCTTCCGATCGGCGCGGAGTTGGACTCCCCAGTGGTCGGCGGTGGCGTCGACGAGGGCCATGCCGCGCCCGTTCTCGGAGTCGGAGCCCGCGTGGACGAGCGTGGGCAAAGCGCGCGTATCGGGGTCGTGGACTTCAATACGCAGGCGAGCACCGCTCATCGATACGGCGAGCGTCGTTGGGGTTCCGACGCCCACGTGAGTGATGACGTTGGACGCCAGCTCGCTGACGCAGAGTTGAGCCGCGTCGATCACCTCATGCAAGCCCCACAGCCCCAAGTGCAGCCTCATGATGCGACGCAGACCTGCGATCTCCTCGGGCTCGGCTACGAAGGAGAGATCCCACGGCTTCCTCAGCAGTCCAGCGATGCAGTCCATATTTCAACTCCCTTGGAGAACGTCGAGTTGCAGTAGGCAATCGACTACACACCGAGAGTTGCATTGAAACTCTCAAAATGGAACTCTCATATTGCTTCGATGGAAGCACGCCACGATCCGCGCGCCCCCGGCGCGCACCACCTTGCCGATGCGGTTGGGCAACCCCCACGATCTGACAGGTCGACATGAAGGGCCTTGAACATGGCAGGCGGACCCACCACTCGCAGGCGCCAGTTGGGCGCTGACCTGCGTCGCCTTCGCGAGCTCAAAGGCCTCACCCTGGAGGAGGCGGGCACGCGTGTCGGCATCTCAAAGGCGACGTTGAGCCGCTACGAGACCAAGGAAGGCTCGGTCAAGTGGCCTGCTGTGGATGCCCTTTGTCGTGAGTACGGCGCCTCGGACGAGGAACGACTTGCCCTGGTCGAGCTAGCAAAAGGTGCCAAGATCCAGGGCTGGTGGCGGTCGCTCGCCGATCCCATCCCCGAGTCAATGAACCTCATGCTCACGCTCGAAGACGAGGTGGTGCGGGAGGACCACTACGCCTGCATGTACATCCCTGGCCTCCTCCAGACCCGGGCCTACGCCGAGGCAGTTCACCGAGCCTCGGAAATGCGGTGTCCCGAAAGGGAAGTGCAGCACATGGTCGACATCCGCATGAAGCGGCAGGAGCTCCTTCAGCGGGAGGATCCACCGCACATCTGGTGCGTGATCGACGAGGCGGCGATCCGGCGCACGGTCGGTGGACCTGAGGTCATGCGTGAACAGCTTCGCCACCTGCTGACCGTGTCAGAGCTGCCCCACGTGACCGTACAAACTCTCCCGTTCTCAGCCGGAGCTCATGCGGCGGCAGTTGGGAGCTTCGTCGTCCTGGGAGGGCAGACTCCTGAACTGGATGTCGTGTACGTGGACATCCTCGGCGGTGGCCTCTTCATGGAGAAGCCCGAGGAACTGGAGCGTTATAGGTTGGCGTTCCAATACCTCCGCGCACAGGCGCTCGACCTCGAGTCCTCTGTGACGCTGATCCATCGCATAAGCCAGGAGTCGTGATGGCCGTACGGTCCGAGTCCCGCTGGTTCAAGTCCTCGTACAGCGGTGGCAGCGGCACTGAATGCGTAGAGGCCGCCTTCGTACCGGCCGGTGTGCTGGTACGGGACTCCAAGCAGCCGGAGGGACCTCACGTCGCGATATCGGCGGAGGCATGGGGCAAGTTCGTGGCCGCGCGGCTGGGCTAGGCCCTTCGGAAGGCTGCACCCTGCGAGCGGGGAGGTCGGCACCGGCCCGCGCAAAGTTCGCGTGGCCCAGATGGAAGTCCCCGAGCATGAGACGGTGATCGAATTCCCTCGCCGCATGATGCCGTTCTTCCCGGAGGTGACCGGTGGGAGCGGAACCGACGCTTGAGCAGCGGCTCAGGAGCTGCCGACGCTCGGCCGTCCACCACCGTGCGCCTGCCCTCGCTGCAGGGAGCAGCGAGGGAGCGCCAGCGCTGGGCCGCTCACCCCGCCATGGGCTGCGAGCCGGAGATCCTGGATGTGGAGCGGCTGCGGAATGAACCGCGAGCCGTTCATCTGTGACGGGTCACACCGGAACCGACAGCGTCGCGGTGTACCCCTGCTCGACGCTGCCGGTGACCGTCGCGAGCTGCTGGTCGTAGCCGTCGCTGAAGATCATGTCCGACTCCAGGGAGAGCTCGCTGAGGTTGCTCACGCTCTCGCTGTAGCCGTCGGTGGCGTACACCGTGTCGCTCACGTCCTTCGGCAGCGCGAGTTGCGAGGTGTTCGTGATGGACCTGGCCGCCGTGGCGTCGGCCAGGCTGCCGTAGACCTCGAAATGGACGTGCGGCCAGCGACCCGGGTAGCAGCCGGGGAAGATGCTCTTGAACGTGACCTGTCCCTTGTCGTCCGCCTCCTGGACGCCGCGCAGATAGTTCTCGTCCGTCACGCCGTCGTTGTACAGGGAGTACCTGCCCTCCCGGTCGCATTGCCAGATGTAGACGGCGGCGCCCTTCTTGGGGGTGCCGCAGCCGGAGGCGGCGTCCACCACCGTGAGCGTGATCGTCAGGGGCACGCCCTCGGCGGTACCCCCCGCGGAGTCGCCGAAGCTCTTCGTGATGTCGCTGCGGACGACACCGCTCTCCCGCAGGACGTTCACGCCGTTGGAACCGTCGCCGGGGAAGGGGCCTTCGGTCTCCTCGGGGATCGTCTCGCACTGAACGGGCGACGACGCGGACGACGGGGAGGACGACGACGGGGAGGGCGACGGGGACGAGGACGCCGAGGTCTCCTCCTCGGAAGTGCAGCCCACCAGCGGCACCAGGCTCACCCCCGCCAGCAGCCGTACCATTCGGCGACGGGCGAGAAGGGGGAGGTCGTGGGAGAGGCCCCGGTCGTGCTCGTGCACTTCTTCCCGGTGGTGTGCGTTCATGACGACAGACGGTATGAGCCGGTTGCTGTTGGGCACCAGGCATCTGGGCTGTCGGTCCCCTACCGATCGACTGTCAATTGCCTGTCACAGGGCTTGGGTCATGGTCCTCGATCGAGACTGGTGAGGTCATCGGGCTCGCGGCGGCATGAGGGGCGGCGGTGCAGGGAGGCGATCAACGCGGTCTGGGACAGGATCGCGTACGCGGCCAGTTGTAAGAATCCTGATCTGCAGCCGAAGGGAGGGCGCGGTGACCAGTTCAGTCCCGTGGCAACAGCGGACTCCAAGCGGCCGGAGGGTCCTTTTCGCATGGTGACGCGATGCAGTGCCGGGAATGCGCCTGGGCATGGTTCGGCGGTGTCCCGCCCCCAGGTGGGCGGGACACCCGCAGCACGCGATCGGCTCAGGAAGTGGTCAGTTCGTAGAAGCCTCTGCCGAACGTCGCGGCCACCAGGCGGCGGTGTCCCGCGTCGTACTCGATGTCGTCGACCGGGACCTGCGGCATGCCGCGGCTCGTTGTAGGGCGCCCTGGTCAGTCGCCGTTACCGCCCGGCTCATCGGGGTCGTACAGGTCCACGGGCCGTGCCTCCCCGGCGTACGCGACCACCTCCGTACCGCCGGTGGCCTCCGACGTGCAAGTGAGAAGCATCGTCGGGGAGGTGTGCGCGGCCAGGAGACCCGCACGGCCGTCGCAGTCGGCCACCGGGGCCACGGGGGACGTCTGGGTGTCGGTGACCGTGAACTCGTTCTCGCCCTCGATGGTTTCGGAGACGGCGTGGACGCGGCCCGAAGTGCCCAGCACCAGCAGGCCGTTGGTGCGCTGGCTGTCACTGTTGATGTCGTGTACGTCGTCGACGGCGAAGGCCACTGCCGGGTCACTGTCCGGTAGTTGGACGACCAGGGTGTCCGACGGGTCGCGGTAGTGGTCGGACACGACGAGCATGCCCTCGCGGTGCGGGAGTACGAAGCCGCTCTTCGCGACCACAGGCTGGGTGCCCTCCCGGAGCGCCGATGGGCGCTCCGGCCAGCGTTGCCACTTCACCATGGGGTCGCCCGGGTACGGATCGGGGTCGAGGACGGCCCACCATGCCCCGCGGGCGTCGTCGGCGCATCCTTCGAAGAGCACCAGGAACCTGGAGCGCGTGGACACGGTTGCCGTGGCAGTCCCGTCCCGCCGGCACTCGGCCGGGACGGGCTCGGACATCTGGGGAGTCCCGTACAGCAACGGCGTTGTCTCGCCCTCCTCTTCGTGATCCATGAGTCCGAAGCTGCGGATCTGCTCCGCTCCGCAGTCGTGGGTGACCATCGCCTGCCCCCACTCCAGATACTCACCGTGGACCAGGCGGCCGCAGGCTCCGTCGTCGAACCCCATCGCGGCCGCGCGGCCGTCGCTGTTCCGCACGGCCAGCACATGCTCCTTGGGAGTCATGAGATATGAGTGGTCCTGGAGCGGCAGCGGCACCAGCCGGGGCAGTCGGCCCCGGTCGTCCAGCGTGTAGCGGGTGGAGGTGAGGAACCACCACCTCTCGCCGTCCTTGGGACCGTAGACGTTCGTCTGCTCGCTGAGGTGAGGGGACGACAGCAGCAAGCGTCCCCGTACCGAGCCGTCGAACGCGTCCAGCGTGGTGACGGAGTTGCCGACCAGGACGAGGACGGCGCATCCCTCGCCGACGCCGACCTGGTTGATCGTGGCGTACCGGGTCTTCGGGACGGTGTAGCGCCAGCGCTGCTCGCCGGTGCGGGCGTCGGCTCCGACCACGGAGGGGCCGTCGGGGTCGAGGTCGTCGTCGATCCCGACGACGGTGCCGCGGTTGTACTCGTCCCAGCGGCCTGCCTTGTGCTCGCCCTTCCGCTCGCAAGTACTCAGTGCGACGGGGCTGTCGAACGCCCGCTCCCAGGCCCGCTGTGACGGCACGCCCTTTGGCCACTCGGTCGGCGAATACGTATTGATCGCACCGTCGTACCACCGCTCCTCCGGTACGGCGTCCACCTTCTGGCGCGGCAGCGTCAGCGTCTCCCGATCGCCCCGCACCAGCGCCGCTCCCAGCGACCCGGCACCGGACAGCAGCCCGCCCAGCAGACAGCCGGCGATCAGTGTCGCCATCACCTGCCGGATCCGGCGCCGTACTGTGCCCGCGCGCCCGGCAGCCGCGTCCGCGATGCCGAACCAGGGCCTGCGCCGTAGGCCGAGCGGGACGCACAGCAGAACGACCGCGGCGCACATCAGCGCGAGGGCCAGGGGAGCGGCAGGCCGTAACTCCAGGCTGGGCGGCAGGATCCGCGCCCGCTCCGGACGCTCCCACGTCAGATACGCCACCAGGCCGATGAGTCCCGCCGAAGCCGCCAGCCCGCCCGCAGCGAGCGCCCCGGCCCGCCGCCCCATCGACAGTACGAGGACGACGGCGGCGCCGGCTGCCAGGGCACGCGGGAACCAGTGCGCCGACCCGAAGTCGTCAGCCTGCGCGGCGCTCAGCCCGTCCGTCAGCGGAAACGCCGCGTACCAGGCGAGTACGACGGCACAGCCGAGCGCGAGTGCGTGGAGGAGGCGGGCGGGGCGGGGGACGGAACCGTCGGGCTCCGTCCCCCTCTCCTCTTCAGCCTGCTCCTTGTCGAGTCCAGCCATCGCACCCCCCGTACAGCGACCTTCCGTCACCCAGTCTGTGACGGGGCCGGGCGGCGGGCAACGGGACTGACGTCTTCCGGCGCCACGCCATAGCCAATGAGCGGTGTGCATCGTGAAACCTGCAGGTCAAGTGGGCTGGTGCGCGGACGTAGGCACGACACGCAGCGGCTGCGGCGACGGCGTCTGCTCCAGGCCGCCGTTCCCGCAGCCCCTCGCCCCGTGCGTTGCCGTCGCCTCAAGCGAACCGATGTTCCCACTGCGACACGGACTTGCCCTCCATCAAGGGCGAGCGGTTCTTGGCGGTGAATTCCCAGTCCCCGATCCAGTAGGCGTGGGCGCGGTCGGTGATGTGGAGTCGTACGGTGCTGATATCGGGCTCTCCGGCGTCCTGCAAAGCCGTGAGGGCATGCTCGATGTCGCCCCACAGCGCCACGGGGCCCCCTTGGCGGACCGTCCGGCCGGAAGCGTCCTCGCCACGGTCGGTTCCTGGCCACTCACTCGGGAGGAGTCGTCTCCGTAGGTGCGGCCCCGGGCCGGCAGACTGCCGTCGGGAAACGCGGCTGGCGCCTCGGCCGCGGTCCGGTCCGGAACGGCGGGCAGCTTCTTGGAGGCATCGAGGAGGCATCGACATCGGTTCCTCCCTGCGACCGCACGACACGGCGGCGGCCAGCGGCGGCTGCATCCCGACAACCTGCGGATCCACGCCGGGAGATGAGCAACAGAATCCCCTTGCTATGGTGCGCCGATGTCGTCGATCAAGCAGTTCCAAGTCACCTTCGACTGCGCAGAACCTGCGCGCCTCGCCGGCTTTTGGTGCGAGGTGTTGGGGTACGTCGTACCGCCGGTCCCGAAGGGGTTCGCCACTTGGGAGGACTACCATCGCTCGCTGCCGTCTGAGGAGCAGGTCACCTATTTCGCATGCAGTGATCCCTCGGGTGTGGGCCCGCGCCTGCTCTTCCAGCGCGTTCCCGAAGGCAAGATCGTCAAGAATCGGGTGCATCTCGACGTGCGGGTCGGCACCGGACTCGTGGGGGAAGAGCGCCTCGCCGTCCTGGAGGCCGAATGCGCACGACTGGTTGCGCTCGGTGGGGTACACGTGCGAACGCTGCTGGCCGATGACGACAACGAGTCGTGCATCGTGATGCAGGACATCGAGGGCAACGAGTTCTGTCTCGACTGAGAATCCTCCGCGACGGCGAGATCCGGGGGGGCGTGTCCCTCGGGCCTCTCTTCAAGGTGGTCTCGTGTGGGGCGGAAGTCATCCTGTGAGGGCGAGGTTGTGCAGTCGGGCGATGCCGAGCAACTCGCCGTACGAGCACTTCTTGCGTGCCGGTCCCTCGCAGACCGCGTCGGCTGTGCCGTCGACTTCGTACGGCACAGGTGCAGGGACGTCGTCGGCCTGTGCGTAGGACAGGGACTTACGTTAATCGGTTGTACGCCACCGAGACGGGGGTGTCAGATCCAGGCTATGACGATTGTGCTGAGTACGCCGACGGCCGACGGGGTGCGCGAGGCTATTGCGGCGCTGCGGGAGTGGCAGCACGACGAAGCGCCGATGCAACTGCATCCCGGGGACATCGGCTGGAACTACCGGTTCGGAACGGCCGAGACGGCCGCGGTGGTCCGGACCTGGAGCCGGAACGGACGGATCCTCGCTGTCGGAATGCTGGATACGCCGACGTTGGTGCGAATGACGGTCGCTCCCGACGCTTTCCAGGACGAGGACTTGGCGCGGCGGCTCGTCGAGGACTTTTCGCTGCCTGAGCGCGGCGTGCTGCCGGAAGGAGCGGTGTCCATCGAGGCGCCGCAGGGCCTGCTGCTCCACGACCTGTTGGCCAAGGAGGGCTGGGGTGTCGACGAGCCGTGGACGCCGCTCTTCCGCGACCTTGCCGAAGCGGTGGAGGACCCCGGCGTGTGGATCAAGGCGATCGGCCTGGAGCAGGCACAGGACTTCGCCGACGTCCTGCGGTCCGCGTTCAACACCACGAGGCCCACGCGCGAGTACCGGCACGAGATGTCCGCGGGACCCTTCTACGCCGACGCCCGATGCCTGGGTGCTTACGACGACCAGGGCAACCCCGCGGCGGTGGTGACGGTCTGGTCGGCCGGCCCGGGGAAGCCGGGACTGGTCGAGCCGATGGGCGTCCATGCGGACCACCGCGGCCGCGGCTATGGCCGGGCGATCACCGTCGCCGGGGCGGCCGCACTGCGGGAGATGGGCTCGTCGAGCGTGCGCGTGTGCACGCCGAGCTCCAACGTCGGCGGCGTCGCGACGTACAAGGCGGCCGGGTTCGCGGCGAGGCAGGAGATCGCCGACCGGATCCGGAAGGTTTGACGTCAGGTCTCCGTTCCAGACCTGTACGCCGAACTTGTCGAGGCCCCGCCTCTCGGTGCGTACCCAGGTATAGCGATTGGTTCGCGCGCCCACCGAGCGGCGTTCACGCGCTACCGAGTCCCGGTCCAAGTGGACTTGAGAAGACTGCTCCACGCGATCGAGAACGGCGCCAATCGGTTCAACTCACAAGTCGACGGAGCGAGTTGCGGAGGCCGAGAGCGTCATGCGGGGACCGGGGACCGTATCAACCGCCAACCACCTCGAGCCCGGTCGACTCGTCGGCGCTTCCCAGTCGGCCACGCCTCGGCCCTAGGTCTGGATCGGGTACAGCGCAGTCTCGGCACTCCGCGAAAGCGTGCGCCTCGTCTGAGGCTGCGTCAGCCGACCATGTCGAAGCAGGCCCGGGCCCGGGTGAAGCGGCGGTCGGCCAGGTCGTCCCGGCGAATCACCCAGTAGACGATGCCCAGTTCACCTTCGGTCAAGTCCTCTCCCCCGACCTCCGCGAGCAGCACCCAGTCGCCCGGGCCGTGGTCGTGCTCCGTGATGGGATCTGCGTTCCAGACCCAGGGGTGGCCGCCCAGCTGTACCGGTCCGTCCGTCTGCATCTCGCCGCAGGTCTTCCACCACACAGAGCCCAGTTCGCTGCCGTGCGGGAACTCCTCGGTGTCCGAGCCGCGGTTGGGCAGCGAGGGATCGATCGTCAGACGTAGATCTTGGGCCGGGTGGACCTGCGGCGGCCACTCGCCGCCCGGAGCGCGTTCGGAGACGGGTGTGCCGACAGGGACGTAGATGAGCCGGGACCAGTCGTCGCCGCTCCATGGGTCCTCCGTGTCCGCGAAGAAGAGCAGCGTGCCGTCCTTCGGCAGCGGGAGGTCCGTCGCGCCCGGCGGGATGGCCGCGAGGTCGACCGAGGCGAGGAACGGAAGGTCCGGAACGGGCTCGTCCTCGGGCATCGGCGGCAGCCCGCCGAGCCGTCCGGCCACCGGGCCGTCGGGCGGCCCTTCACCAGCGGGGCTCAGCATCGCGCAGGGACGGACGGTGCCGAGCCACCGCTCGACCTGGTCCTCCGGTAAGCCACGGCTGCGGGATTCGTCGCGGAACGGGTCCATCGATCTCATTTCGCAGAGTATGCCAGGGCCGACATGACCGCCTACCACGATGAATCGAACCGGTCTCGGGCCTGACAGCTGACGTCGCCCTGACCGACCCAGCTGGCATCGGCGGGGCCGTGGTCGCTGCGCGCCCGGCCTGCGGTCAGCGACGCCAGCCCCGCCTCCACACGTGCTCGCCGAGTACCGGGGCCAGGGCCGGCACGAGGATGAGGTGGAGATCGCGAACCCCACCCCTGGCTCCCGGTGCTGGTGGAGTACGGGCAGAAACACCGGATCCGCTCCACGGCTGGTCAGCTCAGCGCCTCGATAGCCGGACTCTGCGTGCAGCGGCTGGGCGACTGGGCCATTTCCGGCGGATCACACGCCCTTGTCGGGGGCCATAGGGGGGCATGCATCATGAGCGTGTGACCAAGTTTGATGAAGCCCAGTCTCTGTCAACTGTCGATGCCGGTGCGCTACTTGCGCTGGCTGATGGCTACCATGCCCGTGCCGTGCGCCCGCTGGGCAGCCCTGAGATCGCCGGACACGTGGTGAAGTCCTATGCGATCGAGGCACCTGGGCGGACTGTGACGGACCAGGACTCACAGGCCGCGCTGCGGATCGCGGCCGATCACCTGTCGTCGGCTTATCTGCGGGGCTCCCTTGGGCTTTCCGTGCTGCTGATGCATGCCGGTGGCGACGGTGACTACGTGCTGGTGCACACGTGGATCGAGGGGAACATGTCCGATCTCGCTGTCTTCACCGGGCCGGCCGGGGACATCAGCCGACTGCGGCCCGGCCGGTCGGGTCTTGCTCCTTGCGTGTGGGAAGCGGCGGTACTGGCCTACGAACGGGACGCGTTCAGTCGGCATGTGCTGGATGGAGACGGCGCTCTCGAAGCGCGTCTGGCCGCATGGCGCGGCGACATGCTGGAAGGGGAGGTTCGTTGACGGGCACCGCGGTGCCGCGGGTGCGGCATGCGCGCCCCGCCGATCTGCCGCACATCGCCCTGCTGGCGGCCGAACACGCCGCGTATGAGAAGGCGGCGCCGCCGCCTGCCGACCTGCCCCAGCGGCTGGAGAAACTGCTCTTCGGTCCGGCGGCTCCGCGCCTGTGCTGCTTCGTCGCGGAGCTGGACGACGGCGAGTTCATCGGATACGCCTCGTGCGCACCCGAGTTGTCCACATGGGACGGTGCGGAGTACCTCCACATGGACTGCCTGTTCCTACGAGACGGCCACCGGGGCCTGGGCGTCGGCCCGATGCTGATGGATGCCGTGCTGGCCGAAGCACGTGCACGGGGACTCAGCCAAGTCCAGTGGCAGACTCCACCATGGAACAAGGACGCGATCAGGTTCTACGACCGGCTGGGTGCCCAAGCGAAGGAAAAGCGGCGCTACTTCCTGTCCGTCGACTGAGGTTCGGTTGTTGGCTCGCTTCCGGAGCCACGGTCTGGCTGCGGCCACCGGAACCGCGGCCAGAACCTTGGATCCCCACCCACACTCAAGCTGTTCCCCAGACCTGCTCTTGTTCCCCACCCCGTGGCGGGGGACGGTCAGTTGCAGCAGTCGCAGCCGGGACGGCAGCCGCACGCGTCGCTCGTCTCCTTGTCGGCAGCCGGGACCGTTGCGGCGGAGGGAGCGCAGCAGCCCTTGCCCTGCCAGGCGTCGCGGCCTTCCTTGATGGCTATGGCGGCTATGACGAGGGCGGCGATGGGGTCAGCCCAGGACCAGCCGAGAGTGGCGTTGAGGACCAGGCCGACCAGGAGCACAGCCGAAAGGTACGTACACAGCAGCGTCTGCTTGGAGTCGGCGACCGCACTGGCGGAGCCCAGTTCGCGGCCCGCGCGACGCTGGGCGGCGGACAGGAACGGCATGACCGCGAGGGAGAGAGCGGCCAGCACTATGCCGGGGATGGAGCGTTCGGCCTCGCCGGTGCCCGCCAGGGCGCGTACGGCGTCAACGGTGACGTAGGCGGCGAGCGCGAAGAACGACACCGCGATGATCCGCAGGGTCGTCCTCTCGCGGGCCTCGCGTACGGCGTGCTCGCGGGCGGAGAACTGCCAGGCGACGGCGGCGGCCGAGGAGACCTCGATGACGGAGTCCAGGCCGAAGCCGATCAGGGCGGTGGACGAAGCGAGGGTGCCGGCCGTGATGGCGACGATCGCCTCGATCACGTTGTAGGTGATGGTCGTCGCGACCAGCAGACGTATCCGGCGGGCGAGCACGTCACGGCGGGCCGGGGGTGGGCCGAGGGATATCGCGGTCATCAGCAGCACCCCTTTTCGTCGGCGTCGACGCAGCTGCGGTCGGTCTCGACGGCCACCACGGCGGCGCGCAGGTCATCGAGCGCGTGGCCGAGGCGCTTGTCGGCCAGCTCGTAGCGGGTGCGGCGACCGTCGGGCACGGCGACGACCAGGCCGCAGTCGCGCAGGCACGCGAGGTGGTTGGACAACCGGGTCCGCGAGATGCCGAGGGCGTCGGCGAGGTCGGCGGGGTAGGCCGGGGCATCACGCAGGACGAGCAGGACACGGCAGCGGATCGGGTCGGCGAGCGCGCGGCCGAACCGGGCCAGCACGTCGATGTCGGAGGCAACAGTCAGCACACCACGACAGTACATGTAATCCTGAATTCAGGAAATCATGGACTCACACACGACCCCAGGGTCATAGCTGTGTGGCCGTGCGGATCAGCCCGGCGAGGGCGAGGGAGCGGCTGTGCGCGGGCCAGGCGATGTGGGTGACAACGGGGGGTGCGTCGGCCAGGGGGACAGCGGTGTGCTCGGCCCACAGCCAGGCGCGGGCGGAGTCGGGGAAGACGGCCACGGTGCGTCCGAGGGCGATCAACTGGGCCAGCTGCGTCTGGTCGTGGATCTCGGGGCCCGGGCCGGGTGGGTACGTACCGTGGCGGGACCAGCGGGCGAGCGGAAGATCGGGGATGTCGCTGACGTCGGCCAGGGACAAGGTCCTGTGCGCGGCGAGGGGATGCCCGGCGGGCAGGATCGCGATCTGCCCCTCGGTCATCAGTTCCTCGCTGTCGAACCCGGCGAGGGAGTTGTACGGCGCGTGCATGAGCGCCACATCGGCGCGGCCGTCGCGCAGCATCTCTTCCTGGTCACACGTGCCGCTCGGCAGCACCTCGATCTCGGCGGCGTCGGGCTCGGCCGCGTAGGCGTGGAGGAGCTTCTGCAGCAGCTCGTGAGACGCGGCGGCCTTCACCGCCAGCACCAGGCGGTTGCGGGGGCCGCCCGCGCTGTCGGCGCCACCGGCGCGACGGGTGCGGCGAGCAGCGGCGGTGATCGCTTCGAGGGCTGCACGGCCCTCGTGCAGCAATACCTCTCCGGCGCCGGTCAGGGAGACGCTGCGGCGGTTACGTTCCAGCAGGGAGACGCCGAGGCGCCGCTCGAGCTGCTGGATCGCCCGGGACAGCGGCGGCTGGGCCATGCCGAGACGCTCGGCGGCGCGACCGAAGTGCAGTTCCTCGGCGACGGCCATGAAGTACCTCAGCTCGCGAGTCTCCAAGGTGTCCACGGCCACAGCGTACGTCAGTGATACCTACCGGGTATGACAGGGCACCGGATCGGTGTTGGATGCGCCGCTCGTCCGCGAGCGAGCATCAGCGGCATGAGCGAAACGAAGATCGCGCTGGTGACCGGCGCGAACAAGGGAATCGGGTACGAAATCGCGACCGGTCTCGGCGCCCTCGGATACCGCGTCGGCGTGGGAGCCCGCGACGAGGCCCGGCGCGAGTCCGCCGTCGAGCAGCTGCGCACCGCAGGGGTGGACGCGTTCGGAGTGCCGCTGGACGTGACCGGCGACCAGAGCGTCACCGATGCCGCGGAACTGGTCGAACGGCAGGCCGGGCGCCTGGACGTCCTGGTCAACAACGCCGGGATCTCAGGAGAGACGGGGCCGGGGTGGGTGCAGGACCCGACCACGCTCGACCTCGACGTGGTCCGCACGGTCGTGGAGACCAACGTCATCGGCGTCATCCGGGTGACCAACGCGATGCTGCCGTTGCTGCGGCGCTCGACGTCGCCACGCATCGTCAACGTCTCCAGTGCCGTCGCCTCCCTGACCCGGCAGGCGGACCCGGACATCGAGATCGGCCCCGTCATGGCGGCCTACTCGCCGTCGAAGTCGTTCCTCAACGCCGTCACCGTGCAGTACGCCCGGCAGTTCGCCGGAACGAACATCCTGATCAATGCCGCCTGCCCGGGCCTGGTCGCAACCGACTTCACCGGCTTCCAGGGACCCCGCACTCCTGAGCAGGGCGCAGCCACAGCGATCCGGCTCGCCACGCTGCCCGACGGCGGCCCGACCGGCTCGTTCTTCGAGGACGACGGCGTCATCCCCTGGTGACCCCCGGAGTTGCCGAGCGTCATGCTGCAGGTCCGCGCAATCGACTGCGTCAGCTCAGGAGTGACGAGTCGCTCGACCAGAACGTCGAGTGCACGTTCGACGCCGGCAACTCCTCCCGGGAGTTCGAGCCTGAGGGGCTTCGGGCAGCTCCGCGGCGCGAGGGGGTGAGGGCCGCGGGATGGGGCACCGAAGCCGGCCATTCTCGGCTCGGCTACTCTCGGCGCCACTGACGTCCACTCTGCGATCCGGGCAGGCTGCGACCCTAATCGTCACCCGGATCGTCACCCGGGAGACGCCAACGCATGAATACGCCGACATCGCCACCTGGAGCGGAGCGGACTGACGGGTCATCCGTCCAGATCGGTGCTCTCGTTCCGCTGACTCGGCCTGGCTGGGTCGAGGCAGGCCAACACCTGCTCGCCGGACTCGAATTGGCCGTTCGCGAGATCAATGACGCCGGAGGGATCCTCGGAAGACCACTCGAGCTGGTGGTCCGGGACACCGCGGCTGATCCACAGAGGGCCGCGGTGGCCGTGGATGAATTGACTCGCCTGGGCGTGGCTGCCCTGGCGGGGGAGTATCACAGCGTCGTCGCTCGCGCCGCTGCCGCCAGGGCCGACGCCCTCGGCGTGCCGTTCCTCTGCTCGTCAGCGGTTCTCGACGCGCTCACCGAACAGCCGACGGAATGGGTCGCGCGCCTCTCCCCGCCGCAGTCCCGGGGCTGGCAGGTGTACGCGGACTTCCTTCTCGGCGCGGGCCACAGCCGAATCGCCGTAGCAGCCCAGCCGAGTGTCTACTGGGCATCCGGGACCCGCATTCTGCGGGACTACCTCGCTGAACGCGGCGGCACCGTCATCGAACTCGACATGAGCGCGCTCACCCTCCCGGCCGTGTGCGACGAACTCGTCGACAATCGCGCGACAGCCCTCCTTCTTCTGGTCGGCCATCCGGAGCCGGCCGTGCCGATCGTCAAGTCCGTCCGCCGCGACCAGCGCCTCGCCGAGGTCATGATCGGCGCTCCGGCCGGGCAACCGGAGTTCGCCGAATGGGCGACCTTGTTGGGCGACGACAGCGCCGCGATCCCGTTCTTGCGCTACCTGCCCAAGCGCCTCGGCCCACTCGGTGCACGAGTCGAGACGGCCCTGCGTGAGCGGCTGGGCGAGGCGCCCTCCTTCGTCGCCTTCGAGGGCTACGACACGGTCGCCGTCCTCGCCGATGTGCTGCGCTCTCACGGCGCGGACCGGGCGCGCACTGTCGAATCCTGGCCGCGCGTTGCAGTCGAAGGCACCCGCGGGCGGATCCGGTTCTCCCGCACGCCAGGCATCAGCGTCTGGCAATGGGCTGGGACGCCAGTCCAGGTCGTTGATCGAGATCCAGCGGAACCCGATCGCTTTCGGATTCTCCACGCCGGCTGAGAAGTGCACCCCTACGAGCCGCACATGCGTGGGGTACTCGAAGAGGAAGCGCCTGGTCCATACGCCCATGAACCACCCGCCGGTGAACACCGCCGGCGGCACCGAACGGTCGGAGTCCCACTGGCGGACGGGTCCGCCCAGGTGAAGGAACAAGTGTGCCAACGGCATCGGCGGGACGTACATCAGCCGGTGGTGCGGCACCCAGGTCAGACAGTAGATGTCGTCGATGAACCGGTCGAGCGGCGGAGCGGGCTCCCGGCCGACGTGTTCAATGAACCCACTGTGGCCGCCCGAGGGTTCAGTTCGGAGGGCGTACCCATGCGCAGGTCCACGCCGCGCCCCTCGGGGAACGCGTCCCACAGCTCACGCTCCGGCGAAGTCAACTCGTCGTATGAGAGCACCAATGCAGAGTAGTGATCCTCCAAGCTGTTGCGCTGGGTGCGGTGACGAACGATCTCCGCGACCCGGACCGCGTGGGGGAAGTCGACGCCGCCCGCCGCCTGACGCCTTCCCCTGACGCAGAGCGCACTACGGCGCCGCATTTTCAGCCGCTGCAGCGTCTTGACCTGCGTGGGACCGCTCTGCGGCCGGCGAAGCCACTTGCGTAGCGCCGCCACGGGTTATGGCGACTTGTAGCGAGTCGTGGCGAGTTGGCCGTACGCAATACGCGCACCCAACTGTACGTATCGCACGACGCATGACGCTGATGGGCGCCCGATTTCCTGGCACTGCGTACAGCGACACACGTCGGTTCCAGCCATACGATCTGTGACTCCGCCCCCCGCTCATCAGGCATCGCACCGCAAGGAGCGCGGCACAGTGGCGTCCCTCAACTGGCTCGACTGGCTCGTAATCAGCATCTACTTCTACCTCCTCATCGCGATCGGCCTGCAGTCGGTCAACCGGGACAGCTCCGATGACTTCGCCGTCGCGGGCCGCAGGATCAGCGGCGGGGTGGTCTTCGCCAGCCTCTCCGCGTCCTTCCTCGGCGGTGGGGCCGTCATGGGTACGGCGAGCAGTACCTTCAGTGACGGCTATGTCTTCCTGTTCGCGATCTGCGCTTTCTCCCTACAGACGGTGCTCGTCGGGCAGTTCGTGGCGCCGCGGCTGCGCCTCTACGAAGGAGCGCACACGGTCGGCGACGTGATGGACGCCCACTACGGGCCCGTCGCCCGGCTGCTGACCGGTCTGCTGTCCATCGCCGTCTGCGCCGGAATTCTCGGCGCTCAAGTGCTCGCCGTCGGCACGGTCTTCCATCTGCTGCTGGGTACCTCGAAGCTGGTCGGCGTCCTCGTCGGGATGACCTTCGTGCTGCTGTATGCCACCTTCGGTGGCATGTGGTCGGTCGTGAAGACCAATGTCGCGCAGTTTGTGATCTTCGGCGTCTTCCTGCCCGTCGTTCTGCTCTTCGCGGTGGCCCATGCGGGCGGCCCCACGGCGCTGATGGCGAACGTCCCTGAAGGCCACACCTCGCTCCTGGGCAGCTGGACTCCGCTGGCCTTCATCGGGGTCTTTGTCTCGTTCCTGCTCGGCGAGACCCTGGTACAGCCGTACGCCCAACGGGCTTTTGCCGCCAAGGATCCCCAGGCGTCCCGGTACGGCTTTCTGCTGGCCGGGGTCTTCTCGGTCGGCTTCTACTTCGTCACCGCGTCCATCGGCCTGGTGGCGAGCGTCGTGTACCCGGACATCGAACCCGACCAGGCGCTGCCCACTGTCGTCTCCGAGCTGCTGCCCGTAGCCATGAGCGGGCTCGTCCTGGCTGCCCTGTTCGCCGTCATCATGTCGACGGCGGACTCCTACCTCAACGCCACCGCGGTCAGTTTCGCCAAGGACATCTACGTCTCCTTCCTGCACCGCGGCGCCGGCGACCGGCTGTTGCTGGTGGTGCAGCGTCTGATCACGGTGGTGGTGGGAGTCGCAGCGGCGATCTTCGCTCTCTCAGCACCGTCGATCATCGACGCACTGCTGCTCGCCTACAACCTGTGGGCGCCCACAGTCGTCGCCCCACTGATCCTGGGCGTGGTGTGGGGTTTCCGCAGCCGTATCGCGGGGACGGCGGCGATCGTCGCGGGTGGCGGCGCCATGGCCGTCTGGCTGTGGGAGCTGCACGAGCCGTTCGGTCTCAGCGCGCTGATCGTCGGTGTGGCGGTCAACATCGTGGTGTACGCCCTCGCCTACCTGCTCGACCCTCGGGCTCACCGGCTCCTCGCCCAGGCCGAATTGACACGTCCGGCGTCCGCGCCCGCACCCGCACCCGCGGCCGCGGCCGGCGTCGGCCCTGGAGGTAACTGAACATGTACGTCCTGCTGTTCTACGGCGTGCCCCTGGCCGTCATGGCCGTGGCCCTGGCCGTCGCCGTCGTCGGCCCCCGCTTCTACCTCAAGGAGTCGGCGTAGGAAGTCGCCCGGCTACAGCTCCGGCTCGCCCCACGAGGTGACGTGCGCCTCGTCGCCCACGGAGAGTTTGCCGGGGCGGAGCACGGCGTACTTCGTACCGAAGGCCACGCCGTCGGGGGCTCGGCGGTAGGCGGCGAGGGTGCGGAGGGGTTCCGGGCCCGCCCTCGTGCCGGTTTGCTGGTCGACCGTGGTGACGGCGCAGCGGATGGCGAGCTTGGTGTAGCCGAGTTCCGTATCGGCGATGGTGATCCGGTGGGCGCGGTCCTCGGTGTGGGGGCCGTCCCAGCCGCCGATGACGATGTTCGGGCGGAATCGGTCCATGGGGAGGGCATCGCCGCCGCGTTCGGTCAGCCGCTCGTTCAGCAGATCCAGCGTGGACCGTGACAGGACGTGGACGGCGCTGCTGTCGGCGTAGCCGGAGGTGCCGGGGATGCGGCCGTCGGTGACTCGGTCGTGCTCGCGCGGGACGCGTACCAGACGGCTCGGCGCGCCGAGGACTTCGGACAGCCACGCGGCGGCTTCGTCGCCCTGGTCGATTCCCGTGAACGGCGCGCCGAACAGGTTCACGTCCCGGCGCGGGCCGGATGCGTCGACGTCGATGTCCAACGCGTACGGGCGACCGGGGGCGTGGAGTGTGAGCCGCTCTCCGCCGGCGCTGATCCCGGGGCGGATCAGCGCCAGCCGCGGCCAGCGCCGTTGGGTGCGGTACACGCCCTCCTCGCTGGTGACCATGAAGCTCCGGTCGTGCGCGAGCCCCGCCGGCGTCACCACCGCGTCGTGCGCCGAGACGCCGGCGCATCCCTTGACTGGGTAATACAACAGCTCGACGACCTTGGCCACGTGCTCCCCTTGTCTCGTACGTCGTTCATGCCGTACGTCGTTCATGCCGTAGGTCGTTCGTGCCGTAGGTCGTTCGTGCTGTTCCCGTGCCGGTTCGCACCGCTTCGTGCAGGAGGCGGGGCTGGTCCAGGTGCGCGTCATGCCCCGCGTCTTAGATGACCTCGGTCGGCGTCGGCGTCGGGCGTCGGGCGTCGGGTACGCATCTCCGCCGGCTCCGACACCGGCATCGTGCCCTGTGCGCCGCGTACGACGAAGGTGGGGCAGCGGACCCGTTCCCACTCGGCCCAGTACGAACGCTCGGCAAGCTCCGCCACCGCGGCCACCATCATGTCCCGGTCCGCGAAGGGCACCGGGGACTTGTCCAGCCAACTGCCCATCTCGATCGGCAGGTTGGGGCTCGGACCGGATGGACCCGCCTCGATCAGGATCAGGTTGTCGATGAGGTGCGGGTGGGCCGCCGCGGTGAGAAACGCCGTATGGCCGCCCAGGGACTGGCCCACCAGCGTTACCGGGGCCAGGGAGAAGTGCTCGATCACTGCCACCGCGTCTGCCACGCAGGACTCTCTCGTCACGTCCCGTGGGCGGCGGGTGCTGGTGGCATGGCCTCGAGCGTCGTACCTCACGACTCTGTGGCCGTCGGTCTGGAGGCGGGCCGCCAGGTCGTCCCACTCCCCCATGTGCCCTGCCAGGCCGTGCAGGAGGAGGAGTGGGGGTGACGGACTGGAACCGCCTTGAGTGTCGCTGTACGCGATGAGGGTGCCGTCAGGGGTGGTGACATGCCCGATGGCAGGGGTGAGTGTCATCGTCGGTCGCGGCGGCGTGGGCGCGGGGCCGTGCGGCGGTGGATGGGGCCGCCGGGGGCGTACCAGCCCGCCTTCTTGCGGACCGTCGGGGACGGGTCCGTCTCATGGACGAGCGTGAGCGCCGCCGCTGCTTCGGGGTGGGTGTGGACCCAGCGGCCCACCAGTTCCGCGGCCATGGCGCGTACGTGGGCGTCGGGGTCGTGGTGCAGCAGGTGGATGCCGTGTGGGAGGACCGCCGCGCTGTCGGGGCGGCAGGCATCCGTCTTGCAGCGGTCGCAGGACAGGGCGTGCAGGGCGGCGTACCGGACCGGGGCGGCCTGGTCGTCGAGCAGGGCGATCAGGTCGTCCAGGGCCTCCGGTACGAGGAGGTGATCCAGCAGGTTGCAGCACTGCTCGCGTACGCGGGGGTGGGGGTGGCGCAGGCCCCGGCGGATCGCGGGGATGGCCGCGGGGCCGTGGCGCATCAGTTCGCGGAAGGCCTCGGGCCGGCGGGGCTCGCTGCCCAGGGCGTGGACCAGGGTGTCTGCCTGGACGTCGGGCAGCGCTTCGGCCTGTACGTCTGCCGAGGCTTCTTCCCGTACGTCCGCTCGTGCCCGTGCTTCCTCGGGTGAGTCCGTCGCCGGCATGCGCACCCCCCATCCGCTCGACTCCCCTTCGAGTCTGCGCACGCCCTCTCCGCGTCAACAACTCATTTAGCGAGGCGCAAGCTCCGCCCGGGCGAACAACAGGGCGTACCCGGGCGGGAGTTGGCGCAGGATGCGGACCACGAGGTCGTCGCCCACCGTCGAGGCGAGGACGCTCAGTGCGGAGCTGACGTCCCAGCGAGCCGTGGCCGGGGTCGCTCCCTCGATGCGGACGGCGACGTTGTCCACGAACTCGGCTGCGGTCAGCTGCCGGGTGGCCGGGATCTGGGAGGCGATGACACCTGCCGCCTCCTCGGGCAGGCGGCGCGCCAGGTCGACGCGTTCGTCGCCGATCACATGGTCGCCGAGGGCGGACAGCACGATGCGGGTGACGCGTTCGGCTTCCGCCGCGGTGGTGTACTGGCCGAATCCCCGTACGGCGTCGATCAGACGATCCCAGCTGGTCGTGTTCGTGGTTCTCGGCGTACTCGGCGCACTCGGCGTCCCCTTCGGCCTCGTCGGCCTCGTCGGCCTCGTCGTCATGGTCGTCGTCCCCCTCATCGCGCGTGCTCCTCCTCGGTATCGGTCTTCGTCTCGTCTCAGGGCATGGGCTCCGCCCCGCGGGCGGACCCACGGGGCGGTACGGCACGGCGGCCGTCGCGTTCTGTCCGCGTTCTGTCAGCTGACGTCAGCTGCTCAGCTGCTTCTTGGATTCGCCGCCGGAGATCTGGATCCGGCGCGGCTTGGCCTGCTCGGCCACGGGGATGCGCAGCGTCAGGACCCCGGCGTCGTACGAGGCGTCGATGCGCTCCGTGTCGAGGGTCTCGCCGAGGAACAGCTGGCGGGAGAACGCACCGGTGGGGCGCTCGGCGACGACGACCTCCGCGCCGTCGGGGGCGGGGGAACGGCGTTCGGCGCGTACGTTCAGCACGTTGCGCTCGACGTCCAGGTCGATCGACTCCGGGTCGATGCCGGGGAGGTCGAAGTGGACGATGAAGTCGTCACCGGACCGGTAGGCGTCCATCTGCATCGCCGCGGGGCGAGCGGAGCTGAAGACCTGCTGCGCGAGCCGGTCGAACTCGCGGAAGGGGTCGGTACGCATGAGCATCACGGGTCACTCCTTTCGTGCGGTGGCGGGGTGCGATGCCCTACGGCTTCTTATATAACTCCCTAGAGGAAAGTTGACAAGCTTCGACTCAGCCTCGGGGCTACCGCCCTCCTACCTGCAAGCCCTCAGTCCGGGGCCACGCCCCGGATCGCCCTCCGGTACGCCTGCGGACTCGTACCCACCACCCGCTTGAAGCGGTCCCGGAACGCCGTCGGGGAGCCGAAACCCGCCTGCCGGGTTCCTTCCACCACGGGTGCCCGACCCGGCCGGCGGCCGGCGACTCAGCCGCGGTGCGTGAGCACGTTCACGACGCGCCCGTTCGGGTCCCGTACGAAGAAGCGCCGTACGCCCCACTCCTCGTCGCGGAGATCCCGTACGATCTCGGCGCCCGACGCGAGTACCTCGGCGTACACCGCGTCGACGTCCTCGACCTCGATGCTCAGGTCGGGGACGACCGGCGCGGTGCGCTCCTCGGTGATGAGGATGATCTGCGCGGTGGGGTTGGAGGGGGAGGCGAGAGTCATGACCCAGCCGAGATTCATGACTTCCTCAAGCCCCAACCGGCCGTAGAAATCACGGCTTTGGGCCATCGACTCCTCGGAGTCGGTCTGGAAGTCGGGGACGATCCTGCGGACGGTCATCGGCCCTGATCAGCTCCTCTCAGATCCACGGCCCTATTGCCCAGGCTCTACTGCCCAGCCCTACTGCCCAGGCCCTACGACTGTGCCCCTGAACGTCACCCGGTACGCGCCCGGCGACACCCCCAGCGCCGCGTGGAAGTGCTGCCGAAGGGACGCGGCCGTGCCGAAACCCGCCTCCGCCGCGATGCGGTCGACGGTGTGGTCGGTCTGTTCCAGCAGTTCACGTGCCCGGTCGACGCGGCGTTGGGTGAGCCACTGCATGGGCGTGAGGCCGGTCTCCTCGCGGAAGCGGCGGCTGTACGTACGGACACTCATCGCGTCCCGCGCGGCCAGCTCGCGCAGGGTCAGCGGGTCGGCAAGCCTGGCCAGCGCCCAGGCGCGCGAGGCGGAGGTGGTCGAGCCCGTCAACTGGCCGTCCGGCACCGGGCGTTGGATGTACTGCGCCTGACCGCCCTCCCGGTGCGGCGGTACGACGGTACGGCGGGCCACGTTCGCCGCGATCGCCGCGCCGTGGTCCCGGCGGATCATGTGCAGGCACAGGTCGATGCCGGCCGCCTCGCCCGCGGAGGTCAGTACGCGGTCCTCGTCGACGTACAGGACGTCGGGGTCCACGCTCACTTCGGGGAACGTCCGCGCGAAGAGGTCCGTCGACATCCAGTGCGTGGTCGCCCGCAGGCCGTCGAGGAGTCCGGCCGCGGCGAGGACGAACGCGCCTGTGCAGATGGAGGCGATACGCGCGCCACGGGCACGGGCCAGCGCTTCGGCCAGCTCCGCGCTCAGGCCGCCGGGCTTCAGGTACTCGTCCTCCTCGTGCGACGACGGGACGATCACCGTGTCGGCGGTCGCGAGGACCTCCGGGCCGTGGGGCGCGTAGATCGGGAAGTCGGCGTCCGTACGGATCATGCCGGGCGTGACGGCGCAGGTCAGGGTCGTGTAGAGCGGCCGGCCCGAGCGTGAGGTCGCGTTGCCGAACAGCTGGTGGGCCAGGCCCAGCTCCATCGGCAGGACACCGTCCCGGACGAGGACGGCCACTTGGTGCGTTGCGCTTTCTGCCACCACCATGGCCAGATTCTTGCACATCATGGCCATCTGGCCACTCGTTGCGGCGCCCCCGAAAACGGAGGGTCGACGTCATGACCACGGACACGACTAGGACCTCGAACAGGACCTCGAACCGAACCCGGACCCCGAGCCGCACTCCCTGGATCGTCGCGACCGCCGCCGCCCTCGCCATCGTGACCGCCGGCGCCTTCACCACCCTCGCGGGGCTGCTCGTCGGGCCGTTGCACGAGGAGTTCGGCTGGTCCCGGGGCACGATCGGGCTCGGGACGTTCGTGAGCATGGCGTTGTACGGGGCGACGGCGCCGTTCGCGGCCGCGCTGATGGACCGGTTCGGGATGCGGCGGGTCGCGACCACCGCCCTCGCGCTCGTCGCAGCGGGCGCGGGGCTTACCACGACCATGACGGCGTCCGCCCAATTCGTCCTGTATTGGGGCGTGTTCGTGGGGCTCGGCACGGGTGCCACGGCGACGGCGTTCGCGGCGACGGTCACCGAGCGGTGGTTCGTGGCGCGGCGCGGGCTGGTCACGGGGCTGCTGACGGCGGCGAGCGTGGTGGGGCAGTTCGTGTTCCTGCCGGTGCTGTCGGAGGTGATCGACGCGCACGGCTGGCGGTCCGCCGCGCTCGCCCTGGCCGTGGCGGCGACGGCCGCCCTGCCCCTCGTATGGCTGCTGCTGCGGGACCATCCGGCGGATGTCAACCAACCTCCTTACGGGGCAAGGGAGTTCGTGGCGAAGCCCGCGCCGGTGCCGGGTGCCGCCCGGCGTGCGGTCCGGGTCCTCGCCCGCGCCACTCGCACAGCGCCCTTCTGGCTTCTCGCCGGCACCTTCGCCGTCTGCGGGGCGTCCACCAACGGCGTCATGTGGACGCACTTCGCACCCGCCGCGCACGACCACGGGATGCCGGTGACCGTCGCCGCCTCGCTGCTGTCACTCATCGGGATCTTCAACGTGGCAGGGACGGTCGGCTCCGGGCTGCTGACCGACCGCCTCGACGCGCGTCGGCTGCTCGCCACGTACTACGCCCTGCGCGGCCTCACCCTCCTCGCGCTGCCGCTGCTGCTCACCGCGACCGTGGGGCCGCCGATCGTCACGTTCGTCATCGTCTTCGGGCTGCTCGACGTGGCGACGGTCCCGCCGACGCTCGCCCTGTGCCGCGCGCACTACGGCTCCGACGCACCGGTCGTCTTCGGCTGGGTCAACGCCGCCCACCAACTGGGCGCGGGACTGGTCGCCTTCCTCGGCGGCACGGCCCGGGACGCCTTCGGGTCGTACGACTTCGTGTGGGTGGCGGCGGGAGCCCTGTGCGCGATGGGCGCGCTGATGGCCCTCACGATCAGGCGGCCGGCACAGGTCGACCTGGCCACCGCGGTCCAGTGACCTGAGAAGGAGCCCCGTCACAGCCGTCCAGCAGGCGGCCGGAACGGCCAGATCCACATCGTCCTCCCCTCCGCACGAGGTGCACGATGCACTCAGCGACACTGTTCCCGGGGATTGGCCGGAGGTGGGCCCTTGTGCCAGGCCTCAGCCTCCCGGCCCACTGTCGGGCCACGTGCCTGTCCGGCCGGTTGAGAACGGTCTGTATGTCGACCCCGCCGGGGCGGGTTCGACGCGGCGGCGTGGAGGGCATCGCGTACGGTGCGCTCGTCGGGGCGGCCCCCCGAGACCGGAAGGCCATGGCTCAATGGGCCGGACACCGGAGTGCGCGGAAAGGGGCAGGCGTGGTGACAGCAGTCGCAGGCGTGCCTCGCGACGAGGCCGCGGCGGTTTCGGCGAACGGCCTCGCGCGCCCGAAGGCCCCCTGACATGGCCCGGAACCGCCATGCGCGGCCCCCCTCCGACACCCGAGTGTTCCGGCTCACCCTGTGGCACCGGGCCTGGGGGCTGTGCGCCGCTCTGCTGGGCGCCGCCGTGATAGTCGCGGCGATCCTGATCCTCAGCTTCGTCCCGGAGCTGATGGGCGACGTACGGGCATACCGCGCGGCCGAGCCGTGCCCCGCCGGGGCATCCCCCGGCGACAACTGCATCCGCACCTTCCCTGCGACCGTACGGGGCACGGTGATCCGGGAGAGCGCTAAGTCCCCCGAGTACACCCTGAAGCTCACCGGCTCCCGGCCTGTCCCCTCCGAGCTCTCCATGGACGACTCGGCGCCGCTCCTGAAACACCTGCGTCGCGGCGACGAGGTGACGGTGACCGTCTGGCGCGACCGCGCGACCACGGTCGGCAGGGACGGCGTGACCCAGGAATCCCTCGAGACCCCGGTCGGCGAACCCGAGTACTTCACCGCCGGGGCCCTCGCCCTGCTCCCGGTCGGCGCCTACGGCAGCTACGCGGGCACCGTCGCCCTGCGCAGGGCCCGGACGCACGCCCGGCGAGGACGGCTCCCCGCCTCGCTGAGCGTCCTGGGCAAAGTGGCGGGCCTGGCCGCTCTGGCGGCCCTCCCGGCGTTCCTCTTCGGTGACCTCATCGGCGGCGCCCTCTGGGTGGTGGCGGTCTGGCTGCTGCTGCTCCCCCTGGTCGGGCTGTTCGTACGGCACCAGGAACGCGAGAAGCAGGAGCGTGAGAACCAGGAGCGTGAGAAGCAGGAGCGTGAGAACCACGACCGGCAGAACCCCGCGCCGGTACCCGCCGTCACCGAGGGCACGGCGAGCTGGATGCGATACCTCATGGGGCGGCCCTGACCGGGCAGGCCTGCCCGGTCAGGAACGGGACGGCGTTTTCAAGGTCTGCCACGGGATGACGCAATGGCGTTGCCCCGGTATCGGACGATTCCCAAGGACCGGAGAGCGGGCCAGGCAGCGGCTGCCGCGACGAGCCAGAAGTCGTACGCGCGGGGGCGGGAAGGGCCGACCGTCGGGCGGGGCCGCGGCGCTCTTGGTCAGGCGTCCACGCCACCAGTCCGGCTGTCGGCGCCGGGCGACGAGGCCGAGCCGTCCCGCTCCTCCGCACTCAGCCGAAAGCCCGGCTGACCGTCTCAGTCCAGCAGGAACCAGTCCGCGGCCAGCACCCCCACGGCCACCAGGGCCCACACCCCCAGCGGCAGTCCCACTTCCCTGCCCGGGACCTCGCCCGCGGGGCGCAGCTCGGGGTGGCGAGCCATCAGTGCGAGCCGGTCTGCCGTCTCCCGGCCGGTGGGGGGAATCCGCAGCCGACCATGCAGAAGCGGCGGCACGAAAGCCCCGAGGATTGTCGAGGGCTCGTCGTTGTCGACGGCGATCTTCAGCGTGCCGTCACGGTGCAGCTCGATCATGCGGATGCGGTCCCAGGGCAACCGGCGGACCCGGCCGAAGCGCCGTATCCACAGGCCGCCCGCATCCGCGGCGATCCGCCACACGGCCACCTGACTGCAGAGGAGGATCCCGAACAGCACGCCCCACGTCAGGGAGATCCAGTCTCCGACGGACGTGGAGGTGTCGGGCTCGCTTCCCCACAGGAGATAGGAGCCCCCGATCGCCGTGGCCACGCCCCGGCCGTACCAGCCGGCCCCCGCCACCAGCGGCTCCGTAGCGGGCCGGGCTTCCGGGAGCAGCTCCGCGAGGCGCTGCTCCCGTGCGACAAGTGCCGCGCGGTACGCCTCCTGCTCCTGCCACTGCCTCTTCAGCCGGCGCTGCGTCCGTCTCCGGTCCCCGCTCATCCGGTTCTCCCCCCTGCCGGCAGCTCGATCCAGGACGGCGCGAGCATGTCCACGTACTCCCGGAAGTCCTCTGCCTCACCCGGATCCGACAGGTCGAACAGCGGGCTGTACGGCCACACCGGGTGCCCGCCGATCCACGGCACGACGGTGTCCGGGTCTCCGGGTACGGAGCGAAGTGCGGCGGTGCCCTCTCGGGGGAGCCAGGACACCAGGGGCCTGCCGCGCGCGCCAGGGTCCAGTTCCAGAAATCCGAACGGCCGGTCCTGGCCCTCGTCGAAGCAGACCAGCTGCGGTGCTGCGGACGTGGGGTCCTCGGGGTCGGCCAGCAGCACGTACTCGACCGTCCTGGCTTCAGCGCCGCGTGCCGCCGCCAGCAGGCCGCGCGCGTGGCGCGTAACGGTCAGGGCGCGCCACAGGATGCGGGCCAGGGCGAGCACGGCCGCGCCGCCGCTCAGGAGCAGCCCGCGGGTCGACCCCGGGTCGCCGGGAATCCGGGCGGCGGACGGGGCGTCCACGGCGTACTCGACGGTGACCTCGTCGTCTTCGCGCAGTCCGGAGCGGCTGTGCACGATGTCCGTGGTGACCTTGCGGCCGTCCGCCGTGCGGAAGGTGATCTCGGCGTCGCCGGGCACCAGCCAGGGGCTGAGCGGGAAGTCGTCGTAGTGGTATTCCACGGTGGCCCGTGCCGTCGCTGTCCCGGCGCCCCACAGGCGTACCGCCGACACCCACCACCAGCCCGACAGCACCACCGTCAGGCACAGCACGATCATGGCTCCCCAGGCGATCCCCGAGGAGAGGGCAAGCCCCCGCAGCCGGGGTGAACGCCACCAGGCAGCGGTACTGATGTCCGGCGCCGGCCGGGCGGGGCGGGGCGGTTTCGTCAGGCGCGAGCCCAGCAGTCCGGCCACCGCGGCGAGATGGGCGCGATGCAGTACGTCGTCCGGGCGGGCCCGTGCACCGGGCGCGGGCGTGTCTGCGGGCCCGGTCGCAGGCGGTTCTGCGGGCGTTTTCCCGAGCCGTACAGGGACGGTTGTGATCTCCGCGCCCGTGCGGGCATCGCGGCGTCGGCGTGGCACGGAGCGGACCGTGACGCCCACCCCGGCGGTGGCGAGAGATACAGCCGTGCCCAGTCCGAGCACCCATGGGGTGACGTTCTGATCGAAGGCCTCGCCGCGCAGTGGCCAGGACAGCGCGGTGATCTCCAGACTCCGGCCGGCCTCGGTCTCTTGGTCGTCGCAGTCCACCTCGGCGCTCTGCCGGGTACCGTCCCAGGGGTCCGGCCAGGTCACCTCGCAGGTGTACTCCTCGGTATCGGTGACCGTGGCCCGTACCGTCGTCCCGATTCCGTAGGCGCACAACAGCAGGCCGGCACCCGCCAGCCCGAGCGCCCCGGCCGCCCCCGCCCACCACGGCACCAGTTCCACCGCCCGGCGCGCCGCGGACGGCTCCCGGCTCTCGGGGTCTCTGCCCGTCCTGACGTCACGCAGATGCCGGCGCAGCGCTCGCAGCCGTACCGCAGCGCCTACCGAGGCGGCAACGGCCGCGAGCAGACCAGCGGCACCAGTGACCGTCAGAGCGAGCACCAGCACGTACGGCGACTCGTGCAGGTCGGCCGCCTCACCGCGCAGCGGCCAGGGCCGGGCGGAGATCCGCATCGGTTCACCGGCGCGCTCACCGTCGTGGCAGTCGACCCCCGCGTCCTGTGTGCCACCGCCCCAGGGATCCTGCCAGCGCACCGAGCAGACGCCGTCGCGTTTGCCGGTCATCTCCGCGGTTACCTGTTCGCCGAGTACGAAAGTGTGGAGGCCGAACAGTCCGAGGGCGAGCGCCACCACCAGGAACAGGGCGGCTGCTCGGGGCACTCTCAGGCGGCGGCGCGGGGAGACGCGGAACGCCTCGTGCAACGGCACGGGCCCCGACGGCATCGGCCCTGACGGCATCGGGGTGGTCGTCACGGCACTCGTCTGTGCCGTGTCCCGGCCCGATCGCGCCCCCGTGAGTGCCGTGGCCACGACCGGCACGGCCGTCTCGGGCACCCGCAGCCGCAGTGTGCCGCCCGCTCCGCCCGGTGGCGCGTACGTCACGACGGTCTCCTCCGCCGCGAACCTTCCTTGGGCGAAGGCCCCCGCCGGGTGGGGAGCCGCGTCCAGCACCCGGCCTCCCCGTGCCATCGCCAGCGGTGTACGACCGCCCGCCACGAAGTAGAGCGGCCCGTCTCTGCCGCCCGGTATCCACAGGTCGCCGTTGACCGGCCGGATCGGCCAGTGCTTCCCGTCGCCGCTCAGCCGGGCCCGTATCCCGATCGCCTCCCCGGCGCCGGGGCCACGCTTCAGCGGTCGCTCGCGCCAGTTCGCCCACGCGGCGGCGAACACGCCGGACAGCACCCCACAGACCGCGAACACCAGAAAGCCGGCCATCCCGCCCCTCGCCCATTCGTCCGCGCACGGCAAGGCCCCGCACCACCGCCCTCTCGGACGGGGCACGGGGCCCTGTTCACATGTTCGGCGCTCTCGAAGAACTACCTGGTCAAACGGTCAACCGTCAAGGGTTTACGGAAGGCGAACGCGAGCGCCGCGCACCCGGCCGGCGGAGCAGCCGACCTGCTCCCGGAGGGCGTGTTCTGCCTCGACCGGCTGGGGCTGATCACCTGAGCGAATCCGCAGGCGGCACAGCTCCTGGGCCGGCCACGGACGCTTCTGCCCCTTGAGGACAGGGCAACAGGATTGTTGCAGGCGTTGAGCTGCATCCGTTGATGACGGCCTGGTGAGATGCCAGGCCATCAGCCCCCAGCCAGGGTCGCGGACATGGGCTCCCTCCTCGTCGAGCGAACCCCGGACGGGTCCCCGACGAGCGAGGGGTTACGCCCCCGCAACAGGCCTGTGCACCAGACCTGTTACGCCCCCAGCGCCCGCGACACCGTGTAGATGACCAGCCCCGCCAGCGAGCCGACCACCGTGCCGTTGATGCGGATGAACTGGAGGTCGCGGCCGATGTGCGCCTCGATCTTCTTGGTGGTGTGCTCGGGGTCCCAGCCCGCGACGGTGTCCGTGATGAGGGAGGTGATCTCGTCGCGGTACGTCGTCACCACGTACACCGCAGCGTCCTCCACCCAGCCGTCGATCTTCGACTGGAGGTTCGGCTCGGTGGACATCCGCTGGCCGAGCGACAGCAGCGAGGCCCGTACGCGCAGCCGCAGTTCGCTGCGCTCGTCCTCGGCGGCGGACACGATCATCTGCCGTACGGAGGACCAGGCGGAGGCGATGATGTCCTGCACCTCGCCACGGCCGAGGACCTCGCGCTTGAGGTTCTCCACGCGTCCGCGGGTGTCGGTGTCGGACTGCAGGTCGGCGGCGAAGTCGGTGAGGAAGCGGTCGAGGGCGCCGCGGGCCGGGTGGGCGGGCATGTCGCGCATCTCGGTGACGAAGCGCAGCAGCTCCTTGTAGACGCGCTCGCCGACCCGCTTGTCCACGAACCGCGGGGTCCAGCCGGGGGCGCCGCCCTGCACGGCGTCCATCACCTGGTCGTTGTGCAGGACCAGCCAGTCGTGGGCCCGTACGCAGATCAGGTCGACGGCACGTTTGTGGCCGCCTTGCGCGACGATGCCCTCCAGCATCTTCCCTATACGCGGGGCGATCTCCGCCGCGTCGGCCCGCCGGTTGATGGCCTCCCCGACGATGGCCTGCACATCGGAGTCGCGCAGTACGGCGAGAGCGCCCCGCAGCGCGGTGGACAGCTCCGCGGTGACCCGGTCGGCGTGCTCCGGCTCGGCGAGCCACGCACCGAGGCGGCTGCCGATGCCGACGGCACGCAGACGTTTCCGTACGACCTCGTGCGACAGGAAGTTCTCGCCGACGAACTCGCCCAGGGAGATGCCCAGCTGGTCCTTCTTGGTCGGGATGATCGCGGTGTGCGGGATGGGCAGGCCGAGGGGATGGCGGAACAGGGCGGTGACGGCGAACCAGTCGGCGAGCGCGCCGACCATGCCCGCCTCGGCCGCCGCCGCGACATACCCGGCCCAGGCACCGGCGCCCGCGTGGGACGCCCACTTGGCGAGTACGTAGATGACGGCGACCAGGAGCAACATGCCGGTGGCCGTGATCTTCATCCGGCGGACGCCGCGGCGCTTCTCCTCGTCGGCGGCGCTGTAGTAGCCCATGGCCCGGTTGCTGGTCCGGTCAGTGGTCCGGTCGGTGGCGCGGACCGGCTGGGCACTCGGCCCTACGAGCTCGGCGCGCTCGGCTTCATCCGCTTTCGTACGTTCCATCCACTCCACCCGTTCGCAGAACCCTTACCCATTGTCGCTTCCCTGCGCCTTTACCTTTCGTCACTCCCGATCGCACTCCCCTCCCGACCGAACTCCTGGCCGACTGCCGGCCGACCGCTGACCGACTCGTGGCCGGATTACGACCGGCTTCTGACCGACTTCCGACGAGTCCTCCCTTCCTGACCGACTCCTGGAACGGAACAGGAGTTCCCGGCGTCTTCCGTTCGGGGGTTCGAGACAGGGCCGGGGGGCCTGTCGGATTCCTCCCCCGCCATGCCTCATCATGAGGTGATCACATCGGAGCCTCAGGCTCCCACTGCCCATAGGAGACCTGCACCGCATGACCAAGCGCCACGGTTATGCCCTGCTGACGGCGATCATCGCCATGATCGTGGCCCTTTCCGCGGCCATCTACGTCGGAGTCGGCTTCGACGACGGCGCCGCCCGGGACACGATGGCGGGCGGCCGGGGCCCGCACAACAACCCGGCGGCTCCCGCGTCCACCGGCGTCTGGGTCGGCGCCTGGTCGACATCCCCGTCCGGTGCCGAGCCGGGCACCGAGACGAACGGCATGGCCGGCCGTTCCGTACGCAATGTCGTGCACGCGGGCGTGGGGGGCACCGCGGCACGCGTCACCCTGTCGAACCTGTACGGGCAGCAGCCGCTCAGCATCACGCACGCCTCGATCGCCGTGGCGGCCACCGCGAACAACGCCGCCGCTGCCGCCGACACCATGCGCCGCCTGACCTTCGGCGGCAACCCGTCGGTGATCGTGCCGCCCGGGCAGCAGGTGGTCAGCGATGCCGCACAGCTGCTGATCCCGCACGACACGGACATCCTGGTGACCACGTACTCGCCCACTCCGTCCGGTCCGGTCACCTACCACCCGACGGCTCGGCAGATCTCGTACACCGCGGAGGGCGACCGTACGGAGGACGTGACAGGGGTTCCGTACGCCGCTCAGACGCGGGCCTGGCGCTATCTGACGGCGGTGGACGTGCTGAGCAACGAGTCCGAGGGCACGGTCGTCGTGATCGGCGACTCGCTCACCGACGGCGTGACCTCCAGCATGGGCGAGAACCGGCGCTGGACCGACGCCCTCGCCGACCGGCTGCGCGACCGCGCCCGCGGCGGCTCGGACGGGCCCCGCTACAGCGTCGTCAACCAGGGCATCAGCGGAAACCGGCTGCTGGCCGGCGGCACAGGCCGCCCCGCCGGGAACCCGAGCGGACTGAACCGCTTCGACCGTGACGTCCTCGGCCGCACCAACGTCAAGGCCGTCGTCATCGCCCTCGGCGTCAACGACATCCTGCGCACACCGCACCAGACCGACGCCGACAAGATCACCGCCGGCCTGAGCGAGCTGACGGAACGGGCCCACGCCCGCGGACTGCGCGTCATCGGCGCGACCCTCATGCCGTTCCAGGGCCACCGCGGCTACCGCCCCAACCTCGAAGCCACCCGCCAGGCCGTCAACTCCCAGATCCGCTCGGGCGACATCTTCGACGACTACGTCGACTTCGACGAGGCGGTCCGCGACCCGTACAACCCGCGCCGCCTCAACCCCCTGTACGACTCGGGCGACCACCTGCACCCGAGCGACCGGGGCTACGCGCAGATGGCGAAGAAGTTAGACCTGGACATGCTGAAGGGGTCGGCTCCGGCGGAGCTGTGAGGGCAGGGGAGGCGCAGTCTCTCAGGGGCGCGGGGCTGTGACATATGCGGCTCCGCCGCGATGGAGGTCCCTCCGCTCATGGGGGTCCCCCGCTCGAGCGGAGCCGAGAGTGGGGGAGAAGCCGAGATTGGGGGAGCGACCAGCCACAACGGGCCCGCAGCCGACATGCCGCCTTCCCGGCCGAGTCCTTAGTCCCGGTGACGCCGCTCGTCACGATCCTCGTGACGAGCCCGGCGCCGTTCCTCCCGATGCTCCCGCATCAGCTCCCGGTGCTGCTCCATCGCATCCCGGTGGACGGATCGGGCCTGATCCAACGCGTCCCGGGTCGCGGAGTGACCCATGTCCAGCGCGTCCCGGTGCGCGGAGGAGCCGCCCTCCAGCTCCTCCTGCCGAGCAGCCTTGCGCTCAAGCTTTTCCTGACGCCGCTGCTCCTTGATCCGCAACCGCTCCGCCCTGGTCAGCTTCCGCTCAACCCCGACACCACCCCAGAAGGCGAACCCCGTGACGATCACACGCGGGGCCCCGGGATCGCCCCGTACACCCTCCTCACGGTGATCGAAACCGCCCATGATCCCGAGCCCACGCACGACGACCTCGACGCCGGGCGGCACGACCACCTGCACACCACCCATGATCGCCACGCAGTTGATGACGACCTCACGGTCGGCGAAATCCGCCTCGCGCAGATCGATCGTGCCGCCACCCCAGAACGCGAACGAACTGAACCGCTTCGGCACGGTCCAGCGCCCCTTGCGCTCGAACCCCGACATGATCGCGACGCCCCACTGCGACGAACCCTCGCCCCCGACGATCCGTCCCGCCCAGTCACCCGACCCGGCGGGCTCCTTGACCATCGACACAGGAGAAGGCGGCGTCACTCCGGCGGCAGGCAGATCGCGGGTGATCGGCGCGAGTTCCCCGTACGTACGCGCCTTGTACGTCGCGTCGAGCCGTTCCTCGAACTCCTCCATGTCGAGGCGGCCCTCCGCAAGGGCGTCCCTGAGCACTTCGGCGACTCGTTCACGGTCTGTGTCTGACGCCCGCAGTTCGGGGAGCTCGTCGGTCATATACCGAAGCCTACGAGGTTGCCTTCTCCGCGTACATGCGGCTGATGACGGCCTCGATGTCCGGTTCCCGCACCGAGAGGTCCACCAGCGGATACTCGGCGGCGATCCGCGCGACGAGCGGCGCAGCCGACGCCGAGGCCGGGAAGGCGAGCCACTGCCGCGGCCCCTCGACCTTCACCACACGCGCCATATCGACCTCGATGGGCGGCAGTTCGCGCTCCAGGTCCACCACCAGGGTGCGCTCGCTGTCGCCGATCTCGTGCAGCCCGGTGAGCGGGCCGTCGTACATCATGCGCCCGTGGTCGATGACCATCACCCGCGAGCACAGCTGCTCGATGTCCTGCAGGTCGTGCGTGGTCAGCAGCACCGTCGTGCCGCGCTCGGTGTTCACCTCCCGCAGGAACTCGCGGACATTCGCCTTGGAGACCACGTCCAGGCCGATCGTCGGCTCGTCGAGGTAGAGGACCTCCGGATCGTGCAGCAGCGCCGCCGCGATGTCCCCGCGCATCCGCTGACCGAGCGAGAGCTGCCGCACCGGGACGTCCAACAACGCGCCCAGATCGAGGAGTTCGACGAGACGGTCGAGGTTCTGCCGATAACGGCCGTCCGGGATGCGGTACATGCGGTGCATCAGCTTGTACGAGTCGATCAGCGGGAGGTCCCACCACAGCGTCGTACGCTGCCCGAACACCACCCCGATGCGGTGCGCGAGCCGCCTCCGCTCGCGGGACGGATCGATACCGGCGACGCGCAGCCGGCCGCCGCTCGGCGTGAGGATCCCGGTCAGCATCTTGATCGTCGTCGACTTGCCGGCACCGTTCGGCCCGATGTAGCCGACCATCTCGCCGCGCGCCACGGTGAAGGAGATCGAGTCGACCGCCCGTACCTCATGCCGCTCCCGGCGCAGGAAACCGGTCTTCTTGCGTACGTCGAAGACCTTCTCGACACGGTCGAGCTCGATGAAAGCGTCCGCCACAACACCCGTCACACCGTCTGCCACAACGTCTGTCACTGACCTAGCTCCCTGTACTCCGGTACGAACGAAGTCCCGCCCGCCACACCCAGCCGGCCAGCGCACAACACACCCCTGCGACGAGCGGCGACATGAACGTCACCCACGTCGGCAGATCGAGCGGATACGGCCGCCCCAGCACGTAGGACGCGGGCAGCCAGTTGACGAAGGCGAGCGGCAGCACGAAGGTCACCCCGCGCACCAGGTCCTTCCCGAACAACGTCGGGGGATACTGCAGCAGCGTGGTGCCGCCGTACGTGAACGCGTTCTGCACCTGGGCGGCGTCCTGCGCCAGGAACTGGAAGGCCGCGCCCGCCACGAAGATCGCCCCGAAGATCACCGCGCCGCTCACCAGCATCACGGGCACCAGCAGCACCTTCGGTACGGTCCAGTCGACGTCGACGGCGAACAGCCCCCAGCCCAGCACCAACGACCCCTGTACGACCCGGCCGAAGCGGCGCAGCGGGAACTGGTCCGCGGCGACCTGCGCGAGCACGGGAACGGGACGTACCAGCAGCGTGTCGAACGACCCGTCGCGTATCCGGGCACCCAGGACCTCCGACGAGCCGAGCAGCAGATCGGTGAACCCGAACGCCGTCACCGACAGGCCGTACAGGAAGGCCACCTCGGGCAGCGTCCAGCCGCCGAGCGAGTCGACCTGCGAGAACATCAGCAGAATGCCGACGAAGTCCAGCCCGGACAGCAGCAGGTTGCCGAAGACCGTGACGACGAAGGAGGTGCGGTAGGTCATGCCGGCCCGGATCCACATCCCGGCGATCAGCAGGTAGGCCCGCAGACCGTCCGCGCCCCTGGAAGCGACCTTGGACGCCTCAACCACCCTGCACCACCACCCTCCGCGTGGCCGCCGACTGCAACAGCCGCCCCGCCGCCAGCAGTGCCACCGCCCACGCCGCCTGGAAGGCGAACGCCCCCAACGGGTCGGCCTCCCCCATCAGCACATCCGCCGGCACCTGGAGCTGCCCGGCCCACGGCAATGCCTGGACCACGTCGCCGAGCGCGTCCGGGAAGGCGTTCAGCGGCAGTGTCATGCCCGAGCAGAAGATGCCCGTGACCATCAGGGCCTGCGTGACGCCCCTGGCGTCCATGAGCCAGAACACGCTCAACGCCGCCAGATAGCGGATCCCGAAGCTGACGACCGCCGCCAGCAGCAACGCGACCAGGAACGCCGCCCAGGTTCCGAAGTCCCCCGGCAGGGCCATCGGGAAGAACAGCGCACCGAAGACGAACGGGATCACGCCCCGCCCCAACAACTGGAACAGCATCCGCCCCAAGTCGCTTCCCAGCCACCACAGTTGGAGATCGGCCGGCCGGTACAGATCGATCGCGATCTCACCGGTGCGGATGCGTTCCATGAGCTCGGTCTCGAAGCCTCCGCCCTGGATGGCCAGCGCCGCGAACAGCGCCTGCCCCAGCCACACATAGGTCACGGCCTGCGCCTGGTCGTACCCACCCAGATCCGGTCGCTCGTCCCACAGCGCCAGATACGTGTACACGAGGATCAGCCCGAACACGGTATTCGTGAACACTCCGGCCGCCGTGGCCACCCGATACGCCGCGTACCGCCTGAAACTCCCCATCGCGACGGCCACGTACAACCGCCCCGCGCCCACAACCACACCCCTCCCGCGCACCCACCCGCCAGACACCGAAGCGCAGGAGCCTAGTCCCCGAGCCGTACCCCGTGCCAGGCATTTTCTGTGGCCAAAGCGTGTGCCTCGCACAGGGAACGGAACGCACGGTGCGAGAGTCTTCAACAGGGGGCAACAGGGAACGAACGATGGCGTACAGGAACGTACGCCGCGAAACGGGAGTCCGGCACGACATGAACGACCAGCCGCAGCCGCAACAGCCGAGCACCGCGCGCCTGAGGCGACGCACCGGCTGGCGCCGGCTGATCCCGACCTGGCGGATGGTCCTCGGCACCTTCGTCGGCGTGCTCCTCCTGCTGATCGGCCTGTTCGCGCTCGGCTACTTCCTGGTCGAGATCCCCGCGGCGAACGCGTCCGCGATGAAGCAGAGCAACGTCTACCTGTACGCGGACGGCAGCCGACTCGCCCGCGACGGCGAGGTCAACCGGGAGAACGTCACCCTCGCCCGGATCTCCAAGGACACCCAGCACGCCGTGCTCGCCGCCGAGGACCGCGGCTTCTACTCCGAGTCCGCCGTCGACCCCCAGGCGATGATCCGCGCCGCCTGGAACACCGTCACCGGCAAGGGAAAGCAGTCCGGCTCGACCATCACCCAGCAATACGTCAAGAACTACTACCTGGCGCAGGAGCAGACGGTCACCCGGAAGATCAAGGAGTTCTTCATCGCCATCAAGCTCGACCGCGAGGTCAGCAAGGACGAGATCTTCGAGGGCTATCTGAACACCAGCTTCTTCGGCCGCAACGCCTACGGCATCCAGGCTGCCGCCCAGGCCTACTACGGCATCGACGCCAAGGACCTCACGGCCGCACAGGGCGCGTACCTCGCGTCGCTCCTCAACGCCCCCAGCGCGTACGACGTGACCGCGCACCCCGAGAACAAGCCGGCCGTCGTGGACCGCTGGAACTACGTACTCGACGGCATGGTCAAGGAGAAGTGGCTGACTCCCTCGGAGCGGGCCTCACTGGAGTTCCCGACACCCAAGGAGGCCAAGGGCTCCGCCGGGCTGTCCGGGCAGCGCGGCTATCTCGTGCAGGCCGTCAAGGACTACCTGACCGGCAGCGAGATCATCGACGAGGACACCCTCGCCACCGGCGGCTTCCGCATCACCACCACCATCCAGAAGGACAAGCAGAACGCCTTCGTCAAAGCGGTCGACGACCAGGTGATGGACCAGCTCGACAAGAAGAACCGCAAGATCGACCGCAACGTCCGTGCCGGCGGCGTCTCCATCGACCCGGCCACCGGCAAGGTCGTCGCGATGTACGGCGGCATCGACTACACAAAGCAGTACGTCAACAACGCCACCCGCCGCGACTACCAGGTCGGCTCCACCTTCAAGCCCTTCGTGTTCACCTCCGCCGTGCAGCACGGCTCGACCACGCAGGACGGCCGCCTCATCACCCCGAACACCGTCTACGACGGCACGAACCAGCGGCCCGTGGAAGGCTGGCAAGGCGGCACATACGCCCCCGAGAACGAGGACCAGGCCTCGTACGGCCCGATCCCGGTCCGCGAAGCCACGGACAAGTCCGTCAACGCGGTGTACGCACAGATGGCCGTGGACGTCGGCCCCGAGAACGTCCGGCAGACCGCTCTCGACCTGGGCATCCCCTCCTCCACCCCCGACCTGACGGCCTCCCCCTCCATCGCCCTCGGCCCGGCCACCGCGAGCGTCCTCGACATGGCGGAGGCGTACGCCACGCTCGCCAACCACGGCAAACACGGCCGGTACTCCCTCGTCTCCGAGATCACCAAGGACGACCAGGACGGCACCGAGGGCGCCCTCACGCTGCCCTCCCGCAAGACAGGCGTCCGGCAGGCCGTCAGCCGCGAGGCCGCCGACACCACGACAGCCGTCCTGCGGGGCGTCGTCGAGGGCGGCACCGGCACCGCCGCCCAGGCGGCGGGCCGGCCGGCCGCCGGAAAGACCGGCACCGCGGAGGAGGACCAGGCGGCCTGGTTCGCCGGCTACACCCCCGACCTCGCCACCGTCGTCGCCATCATGGGCCAGAACCCGCGGACGGGCGCCCACACTTCCCTGTACGGGGCACTCGGCCAGAACCGCATCAACGGCGGCGGCTACCCGGCACAGATCTGGGCCCAGTACACCCAGGACGCGCTCGAGGGCACAGAGGTCAAGGACTTCGACCTCCAGATCCAGGAGGGCGCGGACGAGCAGGAACTCCCGACCGAGGAGCCCTGGGAGGAGTCGCCGTGGGACAGGGGCGAGGAGGACGACGGCGGAACGACGGACGAGCGGGACGGACCGGGCGGCACGGACGGCGGGAACGGGGGTGACGGGACCGACGGTGGGACCACCACCGGCCGCGAGGAGACCCCCATCGAACCCCCGGCCCCGACAGCCCCGGACCAGCCGAGCGGCGGAACGTCGACCGACGGCGGAACGACGGACGGGGCGGAGGGAGGAGAACCCACGACCGGCGGCACGACCGACGGAAGTACGTCGACGGACGGCGGCACGACGGACGGCGGCGGGATCACGTCGGGCAGGACGGACGGCGGCGTGACGTTCAGAAGCGCCGAATAGCTACAGGTACAGGCCGGTCGAGTCCTCGGAGCCCTCGAACCGGTCCGCCGCCACCGCGTGCAGATCGCGCTCGCGCATCAGCACGTACGGGACGCCCCGCACTTCTACCTCGGCGCGGTCCTCCGGATCGAAGAGAACACGGTCGCCCGGCTCCACGGCCCGTACGTTCTGCCCGACCGCGACCACCTCGGCCCAGGCGAGCCGACGGCCCACCGCCGCGGTCGCCGGAATCAGGATGCCGCCACCAGAACGGCGCTCGCCCTCGCTGGTGTCCTGCCGCACGAGCACACGGTCGTGCAGCATCCGGATGGGCAACTTGTCGTGATGGGTGTTCGCACTCACGCTCTTGAACCTACCTGGCTTTGCGCGGCCCGTACGCGGGCGGGGTCGGCGGAGACCGTACGCATACGGGATCCGACTGGTGTCAGCGCTTGCGGCGCCGGGAACCCGAGGAACCCCGCCGGGAACCCACGGCGCCACGCCGGGAGCCCACGGCGAACAGCCCGACGACTCCGACCACCACCAGAGCAACCGGCACGATGCGCTCGAGCCGCGGCGCGCCGTCCTCGTTCACCAGCTGGCCCCTCACATCGCTGACCATGCGGTTCACGCCGACGTAGGCGCGGCCGAGGGTGTGGTCGATGTTCGAGACGACCTTGGCCTTCGCGTCGCCGACGATCGTCTTCGGGTGCACCCGCGCGCCGATCTCGTCGAGCGTCTCGGCGAGGGTCTCGCGACGGCGCTTGATGTCCGCCTCGATCTGCGCCGGAGTTCTGATGTCCGGCGTGCTCGACGTATCCGACACCGCGCTGCCTCCATGGTCGTATGTGGCCATCTGTCCTGGCCGACAGTCTGTCAGCTCCGCTCACCGGACACCCCCCGGGCACCCCTATTACGCTCGGGTCCGTATCCACCACCCCGCAAGGAGACCGAACCGAGATGAGCGAGCGACTCCAGCCCGGCGACACCGCCCCCGCCTTCACCCTCCCCGACGCCGACGGCAACGAGGTCTCCCTGGCCGGCCACAAGGGCCGCAAGGTCATCGTCTACTTCTACCCCGCCGCCCTCACCCCCGGCTGCACCAAGCAGGCCTGCGACTTCACGGACAACCTCGACGCCCTGGCGTCCGCCGGCTACGACGTCATCGGCATCTCCCCCGACAAGCCGGAAAAGCTGGCCAAGTTCCGCGAGAAGGAGTCCCTCAAGGTCACCCTGGCCGGCGACCCCGAGAAGACGGTCATCGAGGCCTACGGCGCCTACGGCGAGAAGAAGAACTACGGCAAGACGTACATGGGCGTCATCCGCTCCACGGTGATCGTGGACGAGGAGGGCAAGGTCGAGCGCGCGCTGTACAACGTGCGGGCGGCCGGGCATGTCGCGAAGATCATCAAGGACTTGGGGATCTGAACAGTCCCGCTGCTCTTCGAACGGCCCGTACCGGCTGATCCGGTACGGGCCGTTCTGCATTTCGGGCGTGCCTGTCCGATTAGCGGTTCGTTACCGAGTTCAAAGCGGAACTACATCCGAGAACGCATGAAGAAGTTGGGTGTGGACACGTCCCATTTCGAGCGCGAGGGCGTCAAGTGGACCTGGGAAATCCTTGAATCGGTGGTCGCCATGTCGACGAGCGTCAATGAGGTCTTGCTGCGACTCGGACTCGATTCCGTAGGCGGCCACCACACCGACATCACTCGACGCAAGGCATACGGCCTGGACACCTCGCACTTCACCCCGGTCGTACGCACAGAGAAGATGCGGTACAACCAGCGCCGCAGGACCGCTGAAGAGATCCTTGTCGAGGACTCCTCGGCACACCCCAAGCGCACGCCCAGCAGTCGGCTCAAGCGGGCAATGGGCGAACTCGGCATCGACGAACGGTGCGCCCTATGCGGGATCGAACCGGTCTGGCTGGGGGAGCCGCTGCCACTTGAGGTCGACCACATCGATGGCAACTGGCGGAACAACCACATCGAGAACCTGCGCCTGCTCTGCCCCAACCGCCATGCGGTCACCAGTACCTGGTGCCGAGGCGGCCGTCGACGTTCCGCTCAGGTGAATGCCGCAGGACCGGTACCATGGCTGACGACTAGCGGCGGTGGTGCAATGGCGACACGGCTGGTTTAGGTCCAGTGACCCGTGACAGGGTTTGAGGGTTCGAATCCCTTCCGCCGCACCCTCGAAGGGCGCCCTTTCGCAGGGCGCCCTTCGTTGTGTCAGCTGTCAGCCCAACAACTCCCGCAACACCGGCACCATCCCCCGAAACGCCTTCCCCCGGTGGCTGATCTCGTTCTTCTCCTCGGGGGACATCTCCGCGCACGTCCTCGTGTCCCCGTCCGGCTGGAGGATCGGGTCGTAGCCGAAGCCGTGGGTGCCGACCGGTTCGTGGCGGAGGGTGCCCCTCAGGCGACCCTCGACCACACGCTCCGTTCCGTCCGGCAGGGCCAGGGCGGCGGCGCAGGCGAAGTGGGCGGCTCGGTGTTGGTCGGGGACGTCGCTCAGCTGGTCGAGGAGGAGGGCGAGGTTGGCTCGGTCGTCGCCGTGGGAGCCGGACCAGCGGGCGGAGAAGATGCCGGGGGCGCCGCCCAGTACGTCGACGCAGAGGCCGGAGTCGTCGGCGACGGCGGGCCTGCCGGTGGCCTGTGCGAGGGCGTGGGCCTTGAGGAGGGCGTTCTCGGCGAAGGTGACGCCCGTTTCCTTGACGTCGGGGACGTCGGGGTAGGCGTCGGCGCAGACCAGGTCGTAGTGGAGGTCGGCGGCGGCGAGGATCGCCTTGAGCTCGGTGAGCTTTCCGTGGTTGCGGGTGGCGAGGATCAGGCGGGTCATGGCTCTCACAGTAGTCACGTCACGGGAGGGGGCGCCCCTCTCGTTCAGGGCGCCCCCCGTTCCGTAACCCCTGGGTCGCCTACGAGGTGCAGACCTTCGTCAGTTCGCCGGCCGCGTCCGTGACCGGGCTGATGTCCGGTGTCTCGTCGCCGTTCTTGATGGAGTCGCGGACGTTGGTGACGGCTGCCTGGAGGTCGTCGACCGCCTTGTTGACGTCGGTGTCGTCGGTCTTGTCGCCGATCTCGTTGAGGTTCTTGTCGATGGAGTCGAGGGCTTCGCCGGTCTGCGTCGGGTCGTTCGCCGCGTTCTCGACGGCCTGTTGGAGGTCGGTGACGCTGTCGGCGATGGCGTCGGCGGTCCTGGCGCAGTCCAGCGCCTTGTTGACGGCGTCGCAGCCGGTGGTCAGCCCGGCGGTCAGCGCTACGGCTGCCACTGCGGCGGCGATGGTGATACTGCGACGTCGCGGGCGTCGGCTCGCGGCCATGGAACGGTCCTCCCGTTGCTTCAGGCCCTCGGGGGGGGCCGTGTGGTACGGCGGGGCGTGCGGCGGTGTGCCGTACGCCGGTACTGGTAGGGACGCGGGGACCGCTGCCGTGGTTGCCCGTGGCGCTGCGGCTCCTCTTGGTACGGACTTGGAGAGTCCTTTACCTTTCGAGGACCGTATCAAGTGCCTTGTGCTGTGCGACAGCGAGTTCTGCGCAGCCTGACACGGCAAGGTCGAGCAGGGAGTTGAGCTCTTCGCGGGCGAAGGGTTCGGCTTCCGCGGTGCCCTGGACTTCGACGAAGCGGCCGTCGCCGGTGCAGACGACGTTCATGTCGGTGTCGGCGCGTACGTCTTCCTCGTAGCAGAGGTCGAGCAGGGGTACTCCGCCGACGATGCCGACGGAGACGGCGCTGACGGTGCCGGTGAGAGGCTGGCGGCCGGCCCTGATGAGCTTTTTGCCGCGGGCCCAGGAGATGGCGTCGGCGAGGGCGACGTAGGCGCCGGTGATGGCGGCGGTGCGGGTGCCGCCGTCGGCCTGGAGTACGTCGCAGTCGAGGACGATGGTGTTCTCGCCGAGCGCCTTGTAGTCGATGACGGCGCGCAGGGAACGGCCGATGAGGCGGCTGATCTCGTGCGTACGGCCACCGATCTTGCCGCGTACGGATTCGCGGTCGCCGCGGGTGTTGGTGGCGCGGGGCAGCATGGAGTACTCGGCGGTGACCCAGCCTTCGCCGCTGCCTTTGCGCCAGCGCGGGACGCCTTCGGTGACGGAGGCGGTGCAGAAGACCTTGGTGTCGCCGAAGGAGATGAGGACGGAGCCCTCGGCGTGCTTGCTCCAGCCGCGCTCGATGGTGATGGGGCGGAGCTGCTCGGGCGTGCGGCCGTCGATTCTTGACATGGCGATGAGCCTAGCCGCAGATCGTGGAGGGACAGCCTCCGGTAACGGAGACAGCCCCTCACCAGGGCCAGTGGGCCCACTTCGGACGTTGCCCGAGGGGGCGGTGCGCCCGCGGGGGACGGTGGGCCTGCGGCTTCGGTGGGCCCCGCGGACTTGGCGGACTCGGCGGGTCGGGGACCCTGCGGATCCGGTGAGCCGTCACGGTTGGGAAAGCCCGGCGGGTCCGCTGAGCCGGCGAGGCCCGCTGAGCCCGGCGGAGCCCGCCGAGTGGTCCAGGTGCTTACATCATGTCCTCGATGTCCGCCGCGATCGGGTCCGCGTCCGTGCCGATGACAACCTGGATCGCCGTGCCCATCTTGACGACGCCGTGGGCGCCGGCGGCCTTCAGGGCGGCCTCGTCGATCAGGCCCGGATCGACGACCTCGGTGCGCAGTCGCGTGATGCAGCCCTCGACCTCTTCGATGTTGTCGATGCCGCCGAGCCCGGCGACGATCTTCTCAGCCTTGGTGGCCATTTCTTTCTCCCTGATGTCAAAAAGGACGCGTTCTCGGGGGCCGGGACGCGACTCGCCGCGGGGAGCGGCCCGCGCACAATCTCGTGCAGTTGGTCCGCGACAGCACATCTTTACGACACTGGTCTACACCACATGACGGGGGCAGCGAAACCCGACAGGTCAACCTCGGACACACCGACAGGCGTCGCATGCCGTTGACCTCGACACAGTGCCGACAGAGCGTCCGGGGGCGGGGCGACCGGCATGGGACCGGAGCGCCACACAAAGGGCCACGCCGTTAAGGAAGTTGACGCCCTCATGGTGGTGATGGGTACTCAGACGGACATCCACAGCAGGGGCATTTACGCCAAGCATCACGATTTGACCGGTATTCCCCGGGTGACAAATTGACGGGTTCCTTATCTGGCCTTCACCGTGCTACAACATGGTCTACACCACTGAGTGGTGTAGACCAGCCCGCCCATTGGAGGCACCATGAGCACCGCCACAGCCACGGCGGCCCCCGCGAAGAAGTGGGGATCCGGCCTGTTCCAGGGCCTGCAGAAGATCGGCCGCAGCCTGCAGCTCCCCATCGCCGTGCTTCCGGCGGCGGGCATCCTGCTGCGCCTCGGCCAAGCCGACGTGTTCGGCGCCGACGGACTCGGCTGGCCCAAGGTCGCCTCCGTCTTCGCGACCGCGGGCGGCGCCGTATTCGACAACCTGCCGCTGCTCTTCTGCGTCGGCGTCGCGATCGGCTTCGCCAAGAAGTCGGACGGTTCCACCGCGCTCGCCGCCCTGGTCGGCTTCCTCGTCTACAGCAACGTGCTGAAGGCGTTCCCGGTCACCGAGGCCAAGGTCCAGGACGGCGCGGACATAGCCGCGACGTACAACAACCCGGGCGTCCTCGGCGGCATCGTCATGGGTCTGCTCTCCGCAGTGCTGTGGCAGAAGTTCCACCGCACCAAGCTGGTGGACTGGCTCGGCTTCTTCAACGGCCGCCGCCTGGTCCCGATCCTGATGGCCTTCGTCGGCACCTTCATGGGCGTCTTCTTCGGCCTGGTCTGGGAGCCGATCGGTGAGGTCATCTCCGACTTCGGCACGTGGATCACCGGCCTCGGTGCCTTCGGCGCGGGCCTGTTCGGTCTGATCAACCGCGCACTGATCCCGGTCGGCATGCACCAGTTCGTGAACTCCGTCTCCTGGTTCCAGATCGGCGACTTCACCAACGCCGCGGGCGAGGTCGTGCACGGCGACCTCAACCGCTTCTTCGCCGGTGACCCGACCGCCGGACAGTTTATGACGGGCTTCTTCCCGATCATGATGTTCGGTCTGCCGGCCGCCGCCCTCGCCATCGCGCACACCGCCCGCCCCGAGCGCCGCAAGGCCGTCACCGGTCTCATGGTCTCCGTCGCGCTGACCTCCTTCGTCACCGGTGTCACCGAGCCGATCGAGTTCGCGTTCATGTTCATCGCCCCGCTGCTGTACGTGATTCACGCGGTGCTCACCGCCCTGTCCATGGCGATCACCTGGGCGCTCGGTGTGCACGCCGGCTTCACCTTCTCGGCCGGCGCGATCGACTACGTCCTGAACTGGAACCTCGCGACCAGGCCATGGCTGATCATCCCGATAGGCCTGGTCTTCGGTGCCGTCTACTACACCCTCTTCCGCTTCGCCATCGTCAAGTTCAACCTCACCACCCCGGGCCGCGAGCCCGAGGAGGAGGTCGAGGACCTGACCAAGGCGTAACCCCGCCCTCCCCGCGGACAGGCCCCCTCAGCCGCTCGGCTGAGGGGGCCTGCGTATGCCCGTACGGAGGGACCAGGGCCGTGCTGACACGCCGGAGGGGCTAGATCTCGTACGTCACTCGCGGCGCCGCCAGTTCCACCGGGCCCGAGTACGTCTCACGGGCGTCCGCGAGGTTGACCTGGGGGTCTGTCCACGGCGGGATGTGGGTGAGCACGAGGCGACGGGCGGCGGCGCGGGCGGCGATCTCGCCCGCCTCGCGGCCGTTGAGGTGCAGGTCCGGGATGCACTCCTTGCCGTGGGTGAACGCGGCCTCGCACAGGAACAGATCGGCGTCCCGGGCGAGTTCGACGAGCGGGTCGCATACGCCCGTGTCCCCGGAGTACGTGAGCGTCCGGCCGCCGTGCTCGATGCGGATGCCGTACGCCTCCACCGGGTGGCTCACCTTCTCCGTGTGAACCGAGAACGGGCCGATCTCGAAAGAACCCGGCTTGACCGTGTGGAAGTCGAAGACCTCGCTCATGGAGGAGGCGCTGGGGGTGTCGGCGTAGGCGGTGGTGAGGCGGTGCTCGGTGCCCTCGGGTCCGTAGACCGGGATGGGAGCGGCTCGGCCGCCGTCGTGCCGGTAGTAACGCGCCACGAAGTAGGCGCACATGTCGATGCAGTGGTCGGCGTGCAGATGGCTGAGGTAGATCGCGTCGAGGTCGTAGAGACCGCAGTGGCGCTGCAGCTCGCCAAGGGCACCGTTGCCCATGTCGAGGAGCAGCCGGAAGCCGTCGGCCTCGACGAGGTAGCTCGAGCAGGCCGATTCCGCGGACGGGAACGACCCCGAGCAGCCGACGACGGTGAGCTTCATAAAGCAGAAACCTCCGCTGGCGGGGAGTGAAGACGGGGGTCGTGCGGTCCGTCGAGCGTAAGGCGCAAAACCTCCGGTCGCTCCTCCGTAAGGGGGTCTTGTGGGCGAACTCACCTGCGGAGTCACCGGTTCGGGGGTGGTTCGCCCCCGCCGCCCCTACCCGTCCCATCCTTCTGGGGCTCCGCCCCGGACCCTGCCAGGGGGCAGCGCCCCTTCAGGGGCGCGGGGGCTCCGGGACAAGGGCGGCGGGTGCGAAACAAGCCCCGCCACCCTCTACGCCCAGAGTTGGCCCTGCAGCCTCTCGATGGCCTCATCCGTCGTCGGGGCCGTGTAGACGCCTGTCGACAGGTACTTCCAACCGCCGTCGGCGACGACGAAGACGATGTCGGCCGTCTCGCCGGCCTTCACCGCCTTATTGCCCACACCGATCGCGGCGTGCAGCGCGGCCCCCGTGGAGACGCCCGCGAAGATCCCCTCCTGCTGCAACAGCTCGCGCGTGCGCGTCACCGCATCGGCGGAGCCGACCGAGAAGCGCGTGGTCAGGACGGAGGCGTCATACAACTCGGGGACGAAGCCCTCGTCGAGGTTCCGGAGCCCGTACACGAGGTCGTCGTAGCGCGGTTCGGCCGCGACGATCCTGACGTCCGGCTTGTGTTCGCGGAGGTAGCGGCCGACGCCCATCAGCGTGCCGGTCGTACCGAGGCCCGCCACGAAGTGGGTCACGGAGGGGAGGTCGGCGAGGATCTCGGGGCCGGTTGTCGCGTAGTGGGCGCCCGCGTTGTCCGGGTTGCCGTACTGGTAGAGCATCACCCAGTCCGGGTGCTCGGCCGACAACTCCTTGGCCACGCGTACGGCCGTGTTGGAGCCCCCGGCCGCGGGGGACGGGATGATCTCGGCGCCCCACATGGCCAGCAGATCCCGCCGCTCCTGCGAGGTGTTCTCGGGCATGACGCACACGATGCGGTAGCCCTTGAGCTTGGCGGCCATGGCCAGGGAGATGCCGGTGTTGCCGCTCGTCGGTTCCAGGATCGTGCAGCCGGGCGTGAGGCGGCCGTCCTTCTCCGCCTGCTCGATCATGTACAGGGCGGGACGGTCCTTGACCGAACCCGTCGGGTTGCGGTCCTCCAGCTTCGCCCAGATGCGGACGTCGGCGGACGGCGAGAGCCGCGGCAGGCGCACCAGGGGGGTGTTGCCTACCGCGGCCAGCGGGGAGTCGTAGCGCATCAGGGATCAGAGCCCGGTCAGACCATGCCGCCGGCTACCGCCGGCAGAATCGTCACGTTGTCGCCGTCGGTCAGCTTGGTGTTGATGCCGTCGAGGAAGCGGACGTCCTCGTCGTTCAGGTAGACGTTCACGAAGCGGCGCAGCTCGCCGCCGTCCACGATGCGAGCCTGGATGCCCGAGTGGCGGCTGTCGAGGTCGGTGAACAGATCGGCGAGGGTGTCCCCGGTGCCGTCCACCGCTTTCTGACCGTCGGTGTACTGGCGGAGGATGGTGGGGATGCGGACCTCGATGGCCATGGTTGCGGGCTCCTGTCGGAAGAAGTCAGGTCGGTGGGCGCGCGACAGCGCGGAAGAGCAAGGTGGTACGCGATAACCGCGCCGCGGCTCACAGCCGTACGGCGGCAGGCGGCATCAACAGATGGCGCTGGCGAGCCTGCACAGGTCGACGTGCAGCCGCGCCACGAGCAGCATGCCCGGCGTCTTGTCGCTCACGTCGTGGAAAACCATGGGCTCATCGTATCGATTCCCGGTCCGGGTCCTGGAATGTGATCTCACATTGTGGATGATTTCTGCCCGCATCGCGGGATCAGTAGGTATCCACGACCTTGACCTCCTCCTCCGTGACCTCGCCCTCCACGATCCGGTACGAGCGGAACTGGAAGTCGCCGAGGCCGTCGGTGTCGGCGGTGGACACCAGCACGTAGTGGGCGCCGGGCTCATTGGCGTACGAGATGTCGGTGCGGGACGGGTATGCCTCGGTGGCCGTGTGGGAGTGGTAGATGACGACCGGCTCCTCGTCGCGGTCGTCCATCTCGCGGTACAGCTTGAGCAGATCGCCGGAGTCGAACTCGTAGAAGGTGGGCGAGCGGGCGGCGTTGAGCATCGGGACGAACCGCTCGGGGCGGTCCGAGCCCGCCGGGCCCGCGACGACGCCGCACGCCTCGTCGGGGTGGTCCTGGCGCGCGTGCGCGACGATCTGGTCGACGAGGGCCTGGGTGATGGTGAGCATGTCGGTCAGGATAAGCAGAGGGGCCGCCGCGTACCGAGGGGTGGTACGAGGCGGCCCACATGCTGAACCACAAGGCTCGGATCAGTCGAGCGACTTCTCGGTCTGAAGCTCCGCCTCCGCGTCCGGCAGGCCCGCCTTCCGGCGCCGGACGAAGTCCAGGAAGGAGTTGAGCTCGCGCTTGACGACGGGCGCCAGCAGGTAGAGGCCGATGATGTTGAAGACCGCCAGCGTGAAGAGCGCCGAGTCGGCCAGGCTGATCAGCGTGTCGAGGGAGAGCAGGGAGCCCGCGATGACGAACAGGCTCCAGATGGCCTTGAAGACGATCTCGCTGGTCTGGCTCTTGCCGAAGAGGTACGTCCACGCCTTGAGGCCGTAGTAGCCCCAGGTCAGGATCGTGGAGAAGGCGAACAGCAGCACCGCGACGGTCAGCAGGTCCGGGAACCAGGGAATTACGGTCTCGAAGGCGTCGGAGGTGATGGTGACGCCACCGATGTCCGTGTTGCCCTCGCGGGCCTCGGCCCAGCTGTCCGGGTCGGCGATGATGATGGTCAGCGCGGTCATGGTGCAGATGACGACCGTGTCGATGAACGGCTCCAGCAGGGCGACCAGGCCTTCGCTCGCGGGGTGCTTGGTCTTGACCGCGGAGTGCGCGATCGGGGCGGAGCCCAGGCCCGCCTCGTTGGAGAAGGCGGCCCGCTGGAAGCCGACGATCAGGGCACCGATCACACCGCCCACGACACCCTGGCCGTCGAAAGCGCGCTGGATGATGAGCTGGAACGCGTCGGGCACCGCGGTGACGTTGCTCAGGATGACGACCAGGCAGGCCACGATGTACATGCCGGCCATGGCCGGGACCAGCTTGCTGGTGACCGAGGCGATGGAGCGGATGCCGCCGAGCAGGACGAGGCCGACCAGCGCGGCGACCACCAGGCCGAAGAGGATCGCACCGGCGGAGGAGCCCATGAAGCCGTCCTCGCCGCCGAAGCTCGATGTGACCTGGGCGTAGCTCTGGTTGGTCTGGAACAGGTTGCCGCCGAAGAGGCCGAAGAAGAGGATCATGATGGAGGCCAGGACGGCGAGTACCTTGCCGAACTTGGCGCCGACGCTGCCGAAGCGCTCGGCGAGCCCCTTGGGCAGGTAGTGCATCGGACCGCCGGAGACGGTGCCGTCCTCGTGCTCCTGGCGGTACTTCACACCGAGGGTGACCTCGACGAACTTGGTCGCCATGCCGAGCAGACCGCAGAGGATCATCCAGAAGGTGGCGCCGGGGCCGCCGATGGAGACGGCGACGGCGACACCGGCGATGTTACCGAGGCCGACGGTGCCGGAGACGGCGGCGGTCAGCGCCTGGAAGTGGTTGACCTCACCTGGCGAGCCGTCCTCGTCGTACTTGCCACGGACGACGTCGATGGCGAGCTTGAACTTGCGTACCTGGATCAGCCCGAACCAGGTGCTGAAGACAAGGCCCGCGACCACGAGCCAGGCGACGATGAGCGGGAGGTCGGTGTCGCCGACGGGCACGGTGTAGAAGACGACTTCGCCGACGTTGGTGGCGACAGGTTCGAAGAAATCGCTGACGGCGTCATCGATGGATGTGGTGACGGACTCGAGTGACATACAGGTCTACCTCGGCGGACTGGGGACGTAAGGGCTTATGGCTCAGTAAGGGCCGACGCCGCGAGGGGCAGGCGAGCCGGGGACGGAAGCTCGGGAAGTCTTAGCACAGCTTTTGCGTATGTTTTAGTGACGCGAATCACGCATAAGCGCCCCTGGGGGATGAACCCCAGGGACGCTCACAGGATCGTTATCCGGATTTGAGGTGCCTTTGAGCGAACGCGTCCAAAAACGGATTGACAGGTCAGCAGGGAAGTGCCCGGACGGTCATGACATGAAGGCTCGGACGAACGTCACGACATGAGCGTCTCGACGAGCGTCTCCTGGAGCCCGCCCAGCCAGAGATACGCCATCACCATCGGCTTGCGCGGATCCTCGTCCGGCAGCCGGTAGAGGAGGTCGGTGTCCTCCTCGTCGACGACGTCGAGCCGGGAGCCGATCGCGAGCCGCAGGTCGTTCAGAGCGCCCAGCCACTGCTGGGACTCCTCCGTCGACAGCTTGAGCACCGCCCCGCCCTCGCCCGCCGAGGCGAGCGCGTCCAGGGAGCGGATCACCGCAAGAGCGTTGTCCCGCTTGCCCGCGCGCAGGTCGTTCTCGGTGAAGCGGCGGAACTCCGCGGAGTACTGGCGCTGCTCCTCGGCCTGCTCGGCCGAGGCGGCCTCGACGTCGGGCCCGCTGTAGGCGTCGGGGAAGAGGCGTTGCAGTACGGGGTCGGCGGGCGGCTCGCTGGGACCCTCGGAGAACAGCTCGGCGAGCGGGTCCTCGGTGGCGTCCTCCGCGGGTCCGGGGCCGATGAGCTCCAGGAGCTGAACCGCCAGGGAGCGGATGATGGAGATCTCGACCTCGTCGAGGGCGACGGCCGCGCCGCCGCCGGGGAGCGGTTCGAATTGTCCTGGCATGGAGTGAGTTCGCTACTTCCGGTCCTGCTGGAGGGTGGCCCACAGGCCGTAACCGTGCATGGCCTGCACATCGCGCTCCATCTCTTCGCGGGACCCGCTGGAGACGACGGCACGGCCCTTGTGGTGGACGTCGAGCATGAGCTTGGTGGCCTTGTCCTTCGAGTAACCGAAGTACGTCTGGAAAACGTACGTCACATAGCTCATGAGGTTGACCGGGTCGTTGTGGACGATGGTGACCCAGGGGACGTCCGGCTCTGGTACGGCGGAGACCTCCTCCACCGACTCGGTCTTTTCGATCTCTAGAGGTGCGGGAGCCGTCACATGGCCCATGCTGCCACCAGAGGGGGGTAGGCGGCCAAACGGCCCCTCCAGAACCCCGAGCCCCAGAAATCGTCAGAGTGACGAGATTAGCGGTATCATCCGTTGCCATGCTGCATACACCGGTGGACGCTGTGCCCCATTGCCGCTGCGCGGCGGGCCGGCCCCCCGGCCGGCCCGGGGACACCGGAGAGTCATGTCGAGGAGAGCTTTCGTGGATGTAGCGGACCTGGGGCTGCCGGTGGATGTTCCATCGACGGCACTCTTCACGGATCACTACGAGCTGACCATGCTGCAGGGCGCCCTCGAGGGCGGCACCGCCGGGCGCCGTTCGGTCTTCGAGGTCTTCACGCGCCGGCTGCCGGAGGGGCGGCGCTACGGGGTCGTCGCGGGCACCGGACGGGTGCTGGACGCGGTCGAGAACTTCCGGTTCGACGCGGACGTCCTCGGTTTCCTGCGCGAGCGCCGCGTCGTGGACGAGCCGACCCTCGAGTGGCTGTCCTCGTACCGCTTCAGTGGCGATGTCTGGGGCTACCCCGAGGGCGAGGCCTACTTCCCCGGCTCGCCGATCCTGCGCGTGGAGGGCACGTTCGCGGAGTGCGTGCTCCTGGAGACGGTGATCCTGTCGATCCTCAACCACGACTCGGCGATCGCTGCCGCCGCCTCCCGGATGGCCTCGGCCGCGGGCGAGCGGCCACTGATCGAGATGGGCGCCCGGCGCACTCATGAGCTGGCCGCCGTGGCCGCCTCACGCGCGGCGTACGTCGGCGGCTTCACGACGACCTCCGACCTGGCCGCGGGCTTCCGCTACGGCATACCCACCGTCGGCACCAGCGCCCACGCCTTCACGCTGCTGCACGACAGCGAGCGGGACGCCTTCCAGGCCCAGGTGCACTCGCTGGGCCGGGGCACGACGCTACTGGTGGACACGTACGACGTCGCCGAGGCCGTACGGACGGCCGTCGAGATCGCCGGGCCCGAGCTGGGCGCCGTACGCATCGACTCCGGTGACCTGCTGCTCGTGGCGCATCGGGTGCGGCAGCAGCTCGACGAGCTGGGCGCCACCGACACGAAGATCACCGTGACCTCGGACCTGGACGAGTACGCGATCGCCTCGCTGGCCGCGGCCCCCGTGGACGCGTACGGAGTGGGCACCCAGCTGGTGACGGGATCCGGCCATCCGACGTGTTCGATGGTCTACAAACTGGTCGCCCGTGCCGAGTCGGCGGATCCGAAGGCTCCGCTCGTGCCGGTGGCGAAGAAGTCGATGGGCGGCAAGACGTCCATCGGCGGCCGGAAGTGGGCCGCGCGTCGGCTCGACGATGAGGGGGTCGCCGAGGCCGAGGTGATCGGCACGGGGGCCGTCCCCGCGGGGCTGGCCGACCGTCAGCTGCTGGTCGAGCTGATAAAGGGCGGCGAGGTCGTCGCCCGCGAGCCCCTGGACGTCGTACGCGACCGGCATGCGGCTGCCCGCGCCAACCTGCCGCTGTCCGCGACCCAGCTGTCCCGCGGGGAGGCGGTGATCCCGACGGAATACGTCTGAGCACGCCCGCGTACGCCCGATGCGTGCGCCCGGGTACGCCCCCGTTCACGTCTGTCGGGAGCGGAGCTCCGGACCGGGGTACCCGGGAATCAGCTCCGGACAGCCTTTCCCCGTGGGGGCATGAACAAGCGGGGAACGGGCAATGCAATCGCAACATCAGCGCCCCTCAAGGGGGAAGGACACCGACCATGCGCCGCGCACTGATCGTCGTCGACGTGCAGAACGACTTCTGCGAGGGAGGCAGCCTCGCGGTGCCCGGAGGGGCCGATGTGGCCGCCGCGATCACGGAGCTGATCGGGCAGGCGCCCGCCGGCTACCGCCACGTCGTGGCCACCCGTGACCACCACGTCAACCCGGGCGACCACTTCTCCGAGAACCCCGACTACGTCCACTCCTGGCCCAAGCACTGCGTGGCGGGCACGGAGGGCGTGGGCTTCCACCCGAACTTCGCCCCGGCGGTCGCCTCCGGCGCGATCGACGCGGTCTTCGACAAGGGCGCCTACGCCGCGGCGTACAGCGGCTTCGAGGGCGCCGACGAGAACGGCGTCACGCTGGCGGACTGGCTGCGCACCCGCCAGATCACCGAGGTCGACGTGGTCGGCATCGCCACCGACCACTGCGTCCGCGCCACCGCGCTGGACGCGGCCCGCGAAGGCTTCCGTACGAACGTCCTGCTCGACCTCACGGCCGGTGTGGCCGAGGAGACCACCGAGCGGGCCCTGGAGGAGCTGCGTGAGGCGGGTGTGGAGCTCACCGGGAAGCCCGTGGTCTAGCTGGTTTCGCAGCCTTGGAGGCAGCGGGCTTGGAAGGCTGGCCGGGAGGAGCCGTACGCCGCTTCAGGGCCCGGATGGGGCGCCACAGCTCCGTGGCGGTGGCGGTGGTGTCGCCGGGAGGTGTGCGCCATATGAGGCCGTCGGGATGGTGCAGGACCGCGGTGATTTCGTCCGGGGTCGGCGGCTCGGCGTTGCCGCGCAGGTAGACCGCCCGCATGCCCAGGTTGCGTACCCGTGTCAGCGCGCGGGCCCGGTTCTGTGCGTGGACGAGGATGCGTACGCAACCGGTGCCGCCCATGGCGGAGGGGGTGGGCAGGTTCAACGCCACCACCACACTGCCGTTCGGCAGCTTGCAGAAACCTCCTGCGGCCACATCACACCCCCGTGAGAAACAGTGTCAATAAGAGAGCCACAGGACGCACCTAAACACGATCGGCCGCGACCCGCCAGAGGGTCACGATCGATCAAGATTTGACCTGCGGGAATGTGGTTCAATTCGCCGCGGCCGAGACCTTCACCGTGATCGTCGTGCCATCGCAGGGCTCCTTCACGACCACGATCTTGGTGTCGGTGTCAGTTAGCCGGTACGGAGCACCACGAGGTTGGTGTACCGCTCAACCGGCGCGCCGCACCGTCCAGTAGGTGGACGTCATGATTCCGTGCGCCCCCTGTGCACCGGCACCGTGGGTTAGGTGACGCTTACCGCTCGTTCCACTCGGGCAGACAGCGGAATAGAGTCGGCTGGCGGCGCGCTGGAGATCAGCGGATTGCCAAGTCGACACCGTTGTTGTCGCCCCCTGATTCGTATCCGCATCCTCCCCCTTGGCGAGAGGCACGGGGGGAGACCCCCGACCCGAGGAACGCTCATGCCTCGTCCGACCGCCGCACAGCTCGCCTACGGCTCCTGCACCGTGATCTTCTCCACCCTCGCCATGCTGCTGCTGTCACAGACGAGTTCGGGCCCGGGAATCGCGGTGATCGCGCTCTCCGCCCTCGCCCTCGGTCTCCTCGTGGCCATGACGGTTCCCGTCCCGAAGAAGCCGGCCCCGGTCGCCACGTCCGTCGCCCCGGAGCGTGTCGCCGAATCCGTTCCGGTCGCCAGCGGCAGCAAGCGCTGACCACGGCGCTCGACTGGTTCAGCCGGTGCTGACCACCACGGTCTTCGCCGGCTTGTCGTGCAGGCCCTGCTTGTAGGGCTTGTCGAAGAAGCTCCAGCCACCCGTGATCGCGGTCCAGATGCACGCGCAGCAGAACGCGAACGGCAGCCAGAGGATCAGCGCGCGGGTCAGCGAGTTCTGCCAGGAGGGCGTCGAGCCGTCGTTGAGGTTCGCCACCCGCATGTTGAACAGCTTCTTGCCGAGGGTCTGCCCGTCCCTGGCGGTCAGGACGGTGTCGTACGCGACGTAGAGCACCGCGGCGATCAGGGACTGGCCGAGGGACTCGCTGTACTCGACGGTGCCGCCGTCCACGTCGTAGTCGGTGGCACCGAACGCCCACGCCAGCAGCCACGACACGGCACCCACCAGGATCATGTCGATGAGCCGCGCCAGTACGCGCTTGGGGCTGTCGCCGAGGGGCGGCATCCCGGCGAGGGGCTCGTTGCCGTACGGGCCGCCGCCGTAGGGGTCGCCCGCGTACGGCGGGGGTGTGGCGCCCCCGCCCTCCGAGCCCCTCGGCGGGGTGTCGTACGGAGAGCCGCCGCCCTCGCCGGGTGGCGGCTGACGCTTCTTGAACGGATCGTCTTCCGGGGGCGGCGGCGGCTCGGTCGTCATGTCTCGAGTCGACCGCGAAGCACCCGGCCGCGCAATGGGCGGGGAGCCGTCCGGGCTAGGGCCGCAGAAGCTGACGCATGCGTCAGCGGGCGGGTGGTGCGTGGGCCGGCTCGTGGGTCACCCGGCTACAAACGTGTGCGCCGCCTTGTCGTGCCAGCACTGGCGCCACGGGCGGTCGAACAGACCCCACAGGACACCCAGTGCGCCGACGCCGAGGAGTCCGGGGACGCTGTAGACGAGCCAGCGGCGCAGGGCCGCGCCGAACGACGGGGGCTCGCCGCCCTCGATGTCCCGCACCTGGAGACCGCACAGCTTCTTGCCGAGCGTACGGCCCCACTTGGCGGTGGGCAGCGCCTCGTAGAGGACACCGAAGAGCAGCAGGACGGCGAGGACGATGCCGAGGTACGCGCCCGTGGTGCCGTCCAGCAGCCAGACCGTGACGGTCTCGCCGGACAGCTTGGCCGCGTCGATCTTGTCGTTGACGTGGTCGAGGGCCCTGGTGCCCAGCGGCACTGCAGCCGCGCCCGTCACGGCGACCAGTACGAGCGAGTCGACGAGCCGGGCGGCCAGCCGCTTGCCGAGCCCGGCGGGACGCGCGGACGCCTGCGCCCGGGCTGCGGCCTGGAAGGGGTCCTCGGACACCGGCTTCCAGGGGACGACGGGCGGTTCGCCCTCGGCTCCGGCGAGGCGGTGCACCTGCTGGGCCCAGGAGGGCTGTCCACCGCCGACGCCCGCGGCCATGGGGGTGGACTGCTCGGGCGTGGAAGGGGTGGAGGGGGTGGATCGAGGGGCTGGTGAATTCGTGGACTGGGCGGGTACGGCGGGGCTCTGGGCGCCGGCCGCCGAGGCGGTGCCGCCCTGGGCGAGACCCGCGCGAGCGGCGGCCGGGCTTGCCGCGGTCGAACCCGTCGTCGAGCCTCCCGCAGCCGTGCCCCCTACGGCGGTTCCTCCCGCGGTCGGGCCCGGGACCTGAGGGTCGCGCAGCTGCCTCTGCCGCGGAGTGACGGCACGGAACGCCATCGTGCCCTCCGAAGCGAGAGGGTTACGGGCGCCGGGGACACCGGAGGCTCCGGCCTTGGGCCGGGGCGAGCCGGATCCGGGCGAGGCGTCCTGGGGCGTAGCGGACGGCTCCTCCTCCGAGCCCGCGGCCGGCCGCACCCGCGCCGTGGGCCTGCGGAACACCACCGTGCCGCCGGAAGCCGGAGGCTGCGCCTCCTGGGCGTCCTGGGTGTCCCGTGGCTGGTCCTCGACCCGGTCCTCGGACCTGGGCGCGCGGAACGTGACCGTGCCGTCGGTGTGCTCGGACCTGCCCTCCGGCTGGGTCGGCTCGGACGGCAGGCGCGGATCAGCGGGGGAACCCCAGGAGACCCGGCGGTCCTGCTCACCGCCGAAACCGGTCTGCCGGGAGCGGTCGGCGCCCCACGCGGTCGCGGGCTCGGGGCGGCTGCCGTGCTGGGCCTCGGCGGGCGAGGGGGCCGCGGCGGGCGGGTCCTCGTCGAAGAAGTGCGGGCCCGTCTCCTCCGTGGTGCCGGGACCGGTGGCGGCCGGGGCCGAGCGGCCACCGGGTGGCGTCGGCAGCGATTCGCCGGCGGACGGCGCCGGTCGGCTGGTGCCGGGCACCCACGAGGCACCGTTCCAGTAGCGGACATATCCAGGAATGGACGGGTCCGGGTAATACCCTTCGCGGGGCCTGTCGTCGCCGGGGGCCGGGGTTGGGGCGCTCATGTCCGTCGGTCCCGTATCTGCTCGGGGGTCGTTTGGGGCATCCACATCTATCAGACCGGAGCAAGGGTCACGTCCGGTCCGCCAGTACCTACCCCGTTCGGGCAAGGTTCTGCCACGCCTTCCCGAATACCGGACGGTTTCAACTACCGGACGGCGGCTCAGAAGACCTTGCCGGGGTTGAGGATGCCCAGCGGGTCGAAGGCCGTCTTGATCGCACGCTGCATCTCCACGCCGACCGGGCCGATCTCGCGGGCCAGCCATTCCTTCTTCAGTACGCCAACGCCGTGTTCACCGGTGATCGTGCCGCCGAGTTCCAGGCCGAGGGCCATGATCTCGTCGAAGGACTCGCGGGCGCGGCGGGACTCGTCGGGGTCGCCGGCGTCGAAGCAGACGGTGGGGTGGGTGTTGCCGTCGCCGGCGTGGGCGACGACCCCGATGGTCAGCTGGTGCTTCTCGGCGATCCGCTCGACGCCTTCGAACAGGTCGCCGAGCCGCGACCGGGGCACGCACACATCGTCGATCATCGTCACGCCCCGGACCGCTTCGAGCGCGGTGAGCGACAACCGCCGTGCCTGGAGGAGCAGTTCGGATTCGGCCAGGTCGTCGGCCGGGACGACCTGGGTGGCGCCCGCGGCCTCGCACAGGGCGCCGAGCGCGGCGAGGTCGGCGGCCGGGTCCGAGGTGTCGAAGCCGGCGAGCAGCAGGGACTCCGTTGTCTCCGGCAGGCCCATGTTCGCCATGTCGTTGACGGCCTTCACCGTCGTACGGTCCATCAGTTCGAGGAGGGACGGCACATGGCCGCCCTCCATGATCCGGCACACGGCGTCACAGGCGGCGGCCGCGGAGGCGAACTCGGCGGCCAGCACCAGCTGCTGCGGCGGCTGCGGCTTGAGCGCCAGTACGGCCCGTACGACGATGCCGAGCGAACCCTCCGAGCCCACGAACAGGCGGGTCAGGTCGTACCCGGCGACGCCCTTGGCCGTGCGGCGGCCGGTGTGCATGAGGCGGCCGTCGGCGAGGACGACGTCCAGGCCGAGTACGTACTCGGCGGTGACCCCGTACTTCACACAGCACAGGCCGCCGGAGGCCGTGCCGATGTTGCCGCCGATCGTGCACATCTCCCAGCTGGAGGGGTCCGGCGGGTAGCAGAGGCCGTGTTCGTTCACTGCGCGGGACAGCGCGGCGTTGATGACGCCGGGTTCGACGACGGCGATCCGGTCGACGGGGCTGATCTCGAGGATCCGGTCCATCTTGAGGAGGGACAGCACGATGCAGCCGTCGGAGGCGTTGGCGCCGCCCGACAGTCCGGTGCGGGCGCCCTGCGGGACGACAGGGACGCGCAGCTCGGTGGCGATGCGCATGACGTGCTGGACCTCTTCCACGGTCCGCGGCAGCACGACGACCGCGGGCGTCCCGGCCTCGCAGAAGCTGGCCATGTCGTTGGCGTACGCGACTGTGACGTCCGGGTCGCTCAGCACCGCCTCGGCCGGCAGGCCCGCGAGCAGACGGTCGAGGAGGTTCCCCGTCACTTCGTCACGAGGGGCTTCGATACGGCTCATGATCACAGCGTCGCATCCGCGGACGACGGTGTGAAGCCCACCTGCACGAGGGGCCAGGCGGGCCACCGTGGAACCGGACGTCAGAGATTGCCCCGCTTCTCCTGCTCCCGCTCGATCGCCTCGAACAGGGCCTTGAAGTTGCCCTTGCCGAAGCCCATCGAGCCGTGGCGTTCGATGATCTCGAAGAAGACGGTCGGGCGGTCCTGGACCGGCTTGGTGAAGATCTGCAGCAGGTAGCCGTCCTCGTCGCGGTCGGCCAGGATCTTCAGTTCGCGGAGGGTGTCGACGGGGACGCGGGTGTCGCCGACCCACTCCCCCAGCGTGTCGTAGTACGAGTCGGGGGTGGCCAGGAACTGGACTCCGGCCGCCCGCATGATGCGTACCGTCTCGACGATGTCGTTCGTGTTCAGCGCGATGTGCTGGACGCCGGCGCCGCCGTAGAACTCCAGGTACTCGTCGATCTGGGACTTCTTCTTGGCGATGGCGGGCTCGTTGATCGGGAACTTGACCTTGAGCGTGCCGTCCGCGACGACCTTCGACATCAGCGCGCTGTACTCGGTCGCGATGTCGTCGCCCACGAACTCCTTCATGTTCGTGAAGCCCATGACCCTGTTGTAGAAGCCGACCCATTCGTTCATCCGGCCGAGCTCGACATTGCCGACGCAGTGGTCGATGGCCTGGAAGGTGCGGTGGGCGGGCGGCTCGACGATCGGGTCGGCGCTCACGAAGCCGGGCAGATACGGGCCGTCGTACCCCGTCCGCTCGACGAGGGTGTGCCGGGTCTGCCCATATGTGGCGATCGCCGCGAGGACGACGGTGCCGTGCTCGTCCTTCACCTCGTACGGCTCCTCGACCGAGCGGGCGCCGTGCTCGATCGCATACGCGTACGCCCTGCGCGCGTCCGGGACCTCGATGGCGAGGTCGACCACACCGTCGCCGTGCTCGGCCACATGCTCGGCGAGGAAGTGGCCCCAGGTGGTGGCGGGCTTGATGACGGAGGTGAGGACGAAGCGCGCCGAGCCGTTGGTCAGGACGTACGAGGCGGTCTCGCGGCTGCCGTTCTCCGGTCCGGAGTACGCGACGAGCTTCATCCCGAAGGCGGTGGAGTAGTAGTGCGCCGCCTGCTTTGCGTTACCGACGGCGAAGACGACCGCGTCCATTCCCTTGACCGGGAACGGGTCTGCATCGCGCGCGGTACGAGGGGTGTGGTGGATGGTCTCAGTCATGGCGATACGCTCCCTCCGTTCCGCAAGGTGCGCAATAGTTGGCGTATTCACTGGACAACATGCGCAGCGACTGGCCCATACGATCGGGACTTCTGTACAGGATGACCACCGGGAGACCTCCATGGGGATCGATCAGCTGGACGGCCGGCTCCTCGTGCTGCTGGCCGAGGAGCCGCGGATCGGGGTGCTGGAGGCGTCCCGGCGGCTCGGTGTCGCCCGCGGGACGGTCCAGGCCCGTCTCGACCGCCTGCAGTCGAACGGCGTCATCCGCGGATTCGGTCCCCAGGTGGACCCCGCGGCACTCGGGTACCCCGTCACGGCGTTCGCGACCCTCCAGATCCGGCAGGGTCAGGGGACGGACGTACGGGCGCACTTGGCGACCGTGCCGGAGGTCCTGGAGCTGCACACGACGACGGGCAGCGGCGACATGCTGTGCCGTCTCGTCGCCCGCTCCAACGCCGATCTTCAGCGGGTGATCGACCGGGTCGTCGGTTTCGACGGCATCGTCCGGGCCTCCACGGCGATCGTCATGGAGAACGCGGTTCCGCTGCGGATCATCCCGCTGGTGGAGCAGGCGGCGGAGGACCGGGATTAGCCGGGCGGGGGTTCAGCAGCTGGGGACGGAGCCGGTGCCCGTCTCCAGGGCGCGGAGGGATTCGACCGTGTCCTTCAGCGTCGTCACCGGGATCAGTCGCAGCCCCTTGGGCAGCTCCGACTCCGCGTCCGAGCACTCGGCCTTCGGTACGAGGAAGACGGTCGCGCCGTCGCGTTTGGCGGCCTGCGTCTTGAGAGCGACACCGCCTACGGCGCCCACTGTGCCGTCGGCGTCGATGGTGCCGGTGCCCGCGATCGTACGGCCGCCGGTCAGGTCGCCGCCGCTGCCGTCACCGTCCAGCTTGTCGACTATGCCGAGCGAGAAGAGGAGCCCGGCACTGGGTCCGCCGACGTCGGCGAGCTTCAGGGTGACCTTGACGTCGTCCGGGTCCTCGCCGAGATAGTCCAGCGCGGCCTCGGTGGCCGTGTTCTGGGACTCCCGCATCTCCCTGGCGTTGTGCTCCTCGATCTCCTTGACGGTGTCACCGCTCGGGTACACGGAGTCCCGCGGCATCACGGCCCGATCCGTGTCGAACCACCCGTCGATCACATCAGGCAGGCGTACGTCCGCATCGGGCCCGGTCGCCACGATGGTCGTCATCCGCAACTGCCCACGCGTCCGGTGAGTCTCCGTCCCACTGATGGTGATCACCGGCTCTCCCCGGTTCTCCCCCAGCACATCCGCCGTCATCCCCGGCTGAGCCACCGCAAACGGCAACGGCACGAAAGCCGTCACGGCCAGCAGAGCCACGACGGGCAGAGCACAAAGGGCAACGGCTCGGGGGCGCGAGAGCTGAGAGAGCACGGGATCAATCTAACGCCAGGACGAATTCCAGCCGCAGGCTGGTGGGGCCTTGCGACCCCGCAGGGGCACGGGGCTGTATCGCGGTCTGGGACGCAGCCCCAGTTTCGGGAAGGGGCGGGCTGGGGAAAGCGACCCCACCCACGCCCACCCCTGGCTAGCGCAACGCCTCGGCCACTTCCTTCGCCGCGTCCACAACTCGCGCCCCCACCCGCTCCGGGACGGAATCCGCGAGCATGACCACGCCCACGCTTCCCTCCACCCCGGTCACCCCGAGCAGCGGCGCAGCCGCACCACTCGCGCCGGCCTCCAACTCCCCGTGCGTCAGCGTGTATCCGGGATCCGCCACAGTCCCAGCCGCAGCCCGCGCCGCAAGGATCGCCTTGCCCGCGGCCCCCCGTTCCAGCGGATGCCGGAACCCCGCCCGATACGCCACGTGGTAATCCGTCCACGTCGGCTCCACCACAGCGACGGCCAGCGCTTCCGTCCCGTCGACCAGAGTGAGATGCGCCGTCGCCCCGATGTCCTCGGCCAGCGACCGCAACGCGGGCAACGCGGCCTCACGCACCAAGGGATGCACCTGCCGCCCCAGCCGCAGCACGCCGAGCCCCACCCGGGCACGACCACCCAGATCACGGCGTACGAGCGCATGCTGCTCAAGCGTGGCGAGCAGGCGGTACACAACGGTCCGGTTCACCCCGAGCTTGCTGGACAGCTCGGTGACGGTCAGCCCGTGATCGGTGTCGGCGAGCAACTTGAGGACACGCAGTCCCCGGTCGAGCGTCTGAGAGGTCTCCGCGGTCACGACGCCCACTCCTTAGTGGTGAGAGTCGACGGCCCCCTCCGCGGCGGTTGCGTCACCGGTCCCAACGGCGACGCGCTTCAGAGGCCGCCGGTCGGCAAGCGTCCCGGGGACTACCCGGGCGGGCACCGGCTGCGCTCCGCGGCGGCGCTGCCACGGGGCGTGTGCGTAGCGGGACAGTAGCGACCCGGTTCGCTCAGCGGAAGACTCCGTCCAGAATCCGGTCAGTGTTCGGCAAGATCGTCGTTGCGTTTGTCCTGGTACGCCCGGCACACATCACTCCCTGTGCACCACCCCCACACACCACGCACACCCTCGCACACCCCCGCACACACGAGAGCGCCGGTTCCGTACACAACGAAACCGGCGCCCTGATCCTCGTACACGAACCCGTGCTGTCACCGCATACGGGTCGCCCACTCCTGCACCTTGGCGATCCGCTGCCTCAACTGCCCCGCCGTCGCCTCCGCGCTCGGTGGCCCGCCGCACACGCGCCGCAACTCGGTGTGGATCACGCCGTGCGGCTTGCCGCTCTGGTGGACGTACGCCCCGACCATCGTGTTGAGCTGCTTCCTCAGCTCCAGCAGCTCCTTGTGCGTGACCACCGGCCGCCGCTCGGCAGGGATTTCGAGGAGGTCGGCCTCTTCGGCGGGCTTCTTGCGGCTGTGCGCGATCTGGCGCGCCTGCCGCTTCTGGAGCAGGAGCTGGACCTGTTCGGGTTCGAGGAGGCCCGGGATGCCGAGGTAGTCCTGCTCCTCCGCGCTGCCCGGGTGCGCCTGCATGCCGAACTCGGCGCCGTCGTACAGCACGCGGTCGAAAGTGGCCTCGGACTCCAGCGCCTCGAAGGCGAACTCCTCCTGCTCGCCGGTGTCCTCGTCCTGCTCCTTGTTCGCCTCCTCCATCTCCTTCTCGGATTCGGCGTACGGGTCCTCCTCGCCCTCCTTCTTCGGCTTGTCGAGGGCGTGGTCCCGCTCCACCTCCATCTCGTTGGCGAAGGTGAGGAGGTCGGGGACGGTCGGCAGGAAGACGGAGGCGGTCTCGCCGCGGCGCCGGGACCGTACGAAGCGGCCGACGGCCTGCGCGAAGAAGAGCGGCGTGGAGATGGTGGTTGCGTACACGCCCACGGCCAGCCGGGGCACGTCCACGCCCTCGGACACCATGCGGACGGCGACCATCCAGCGGTCGTTGTTGTGGCTGAACTCGTCGATCCGCTCGGACGCGCCGGCGTCGTCGGACAGGACGAGGGTCGCCTTGTCGCCCGTGATCTCGCGGATCAGCTTGGCGTACGCCCGTGCCGAGTCCTGGTCGGAGGCGATGACGAGGGCGCCGGCGTCCGGGATGCCCTTCCGTACTTCCGTGAGCCGCTGATCGGCGGCGCGCAGCACGCTCGGCATCCATTCGCCGCGCGGATCGAGGGCGGTGCGCCAGGCCTGGCTGACGGCGTCCTTGGTCATGGGCTCGCCGAGGCGGGCGGCGATCTCGTCCCCCGCCTTCGTGCGCCACCGCATATTGCCGCTGTAGGAGAGGAAGATGACGGGCCGGACGACGCCGTCGCCGAGCGCGCTGCCGTACCCGTATGTGTAGTCGGCGGCGGACCGCCGGATCCCGTCGTTGCCCTCCTCGTACGTCACGAAGGGGATGGGGTTGGTGTCGGAGCGGAACGGCGTACCCGTGAGCGCGAGGCGGCGGGTCGCGGGCTCGAACGCCTCGAGGCAGGCCTCGCCCCAGGACTTCGAGTCGCCCGCGTGGTGGATCTCGTCGAGGATGACGAGCGTCTTGCGCTGCTCGACGCGGTTTCGGTGCAGCATGGGCCGTACGCCCACACCGGCGTACGTGACCGCGACCCCCTGGTACTCCTTGCTGAGCGGTCCCGCGCTGTACTCCGGGTCCAGCCTGATCCCTATCCGCGCCGCCGCCTCGGCCCACTGCTTCTTCAGATGCTCGGTCGGCGCGACCACCGTCACCTGCTGCACGACATGGTGGTGCAGCAACCAAGAGGCAAGTGTCAGCGCGAAGGTCGTCTTCCCGGCGCCGGGCGTGGCAACGGCAAGAAAGTCACGCGGCTGCTCCTGGAGGTACTTCTCCATAGCCCCCTGCTGCCAGGCACGCAGCTTGCCGGCGGTGCCCCAGGGGGCACGGCCGGGAAAGGCGGGCGACAGATGATGCGAGTGGGAGGCGCTGCTGGCGGTGGTAGTCACGGTCTCCGTGGGGTGGTTGGGCGGCAGGGTGTGTATGACAACCGGGCCACCCTATCGGCGGCCCGATCGCACCAACGCGCGGACTACGCCGCCTGACCCGTGGATGGGATTCAGCTCACAATCAGCGCGCAAAACGTGGCAGCTGTGCGGCGATCTTGGGCACGTCCAGGGCTCCCTGACAGACGTCGAGTACGAAGGCCTCGGCCTCGTCCACGTCGAAGTCCGGGTCCAGGGGGTGCCCGTTCATGTGCAAGAACACCCAGGTCGCGTACCAAGCGATGCGCTTGTTCCCGTCAACGAGAGCATGATTGCGGGCGAGCGACTCCATCAGCGCCGCCGCCTTTTGCCAGACGTCCGGATAAGCGTCCTGCCCGAACACGCTCGACTGCGGGCGCGCCAGCGCCGAGTCCAGAAGCCCGTAGTCACGCACCTCGTCCGCCCCGAGCCGCTTCGCGAGGTTCAGCAGCTCGGGCAGCGTGAGGTGGTGCATCAGGCGAGCCTCCGGTTCAGCTCAGCGCTGGCCTTGAGCACGTGGTCGGCAGCTTCGTTGAACAGCCGGGAGTGTTCGTTTATGGCCGAGATCACGGCATCGTGTGCGAAGGCCTGCATGCTGCGCCCCTCCGCTGCCGCACGCTCGCGCAGCGCGTCCAGTTCTTCGTCCGTGAATCGCAGGTTGAGTCCAGCCATGGCTCGACGGTACTACGCGGTACCACCTAGTGTCACCGGGCTTCGCCCCGCACCCGTGTAGTCACCCAAGCCCCCACCAACGCCACCCCCGCCATCGGCAGGAACACGGCGGCGAAGGCGGCCGGGGTCGCGCCGGAAGCCGTCGTGGCGGCGTGACCCGCGACCGTGCCGCCGCCCAGCGCCGCGAATGCCGCCCCGCCCGCCGCCAGCAGCAGGACGTTCGACAGGCCGTCGGATATCTGGAGCGCGGCGGAGTTGGCACCGGCCTCCTCCGGGGCGGACAGGTGCAGCAGGAGGACGCTGGTGGAGGAGATCACCAGCCCCATTCCGAAGCAGCCGAACGCCCACGTCACGGCCAGCGTCCACACCGGCACCGCGTCGATCAGCACACTCGGCGCGGCGGCGATCGCCGCCGCGACCAGCACCATCCCCAGGCCCATCAACCGCTCCCGGTACGGCTCCACCCGCGCCCGGGACTGCACGAAGGACCCCAGCGCCCAGGTCGCCCCGCCCGCCGCGAGCGAGAACCCGGCGAGCGTCGGCGACAGCCCTCGCTGCGTGACCAGCATCAGCGGCACGAAGGACTCCGCCGCGATGAACGACCCGGCCGCGACCCCGCGCAACAGCACCACGGACGGCAACCCGCGCGCCGCGCGGTACGTCCCGCGCGGCAGCAGCCCCAGCACCGCCGGCACCAGTAACGCCGTTCCCGCCACGGCCGGCACGGCCGACAGCCACCGCAGATCTTGCGCTGCGTACTGCAGCAGGCCCGTGCCCAGCGAGATCCCCAGCGCCAGCCGGATCCGGCGCCGGTCGAAGGATGCGGCGACGGCACCCTCCGTCGGGCCGGACGCCAGTCGCCGTATCTGCGGCAGGGCGAGTGCCAGCGGGAACACCACCAGGACCGGTATCCCGATGAACACCCAGCGCCAGCCGAGCTGTTCGGTCACCGAACCGGCGGCCAGCGGCCCCACCACGGACGGGATCACCCAGCTCGCCGCGAACGCCGCCATGATCGACGGCCGCAGTCTCTCCGGATACGCCCGCCCCACGACCACGTACAACGCCACGATCACCAGCCCGCCGCCGAGCCCCTGCACTGCCCGGCCGAGGATGAACAGCCACATCACCCCTGCCGTCCCGGACAGCGCCAACCCCGCCGCGAACGCCGCGATCCCCGCGGTCAGCGACGCCAGCGGCCCGCGCCGGTCCGACCACTGCCCGGCCAGCACCATCCCGAACAGGCTCGTCGTGAAGTACGCCGAGAACGCGAACGCGTACAACGAAACCCCGTCGAGCTCCCGCGCCGCCACCGGCATCGCGGTCCCCACCGCCGTCGCCTCGAAGGCGATCAGCAGCACGACGGACACGATCCCGATGCTCAGTGCCCGGTAGGGGCGGCTGAGCACATTGTCTTCGGCATCGGCATCGGCAACGGCAACGGCATCGGGTTCGGCCGGTGCAGCTCGTTTGGCCGCGGTGTGCGCGACGTCGGCGTCGCTCGGTTCCCGGGTGGTCATGGCCGTCAGCGTAAGGGGCACGGCTCCCGTTGGCCCCTGTCGCGAGGAGGTGATCGCCTGGGACCTTGGTCGTACGCCCTCGCCCCCTTTATGAACTTTGTGATCCGGTTACTGCTTGCGTTGCGTCTTCGCGCGGTGCAGCAGCCAGAGCGTGAGCGCGAGCGTGGATAGGTCGGCGTTGAGCGGTCGCAGCCCGGCGGCCGGGGCGGACCACTCGTGGAGCTCTCCGGTAGCGCCGTCGACGAGGAGGTCCGTGGCATCGGCGAGGCGGCCGAGACGGATCAATCGGTCGGCCGCATCCGGGAGTTGGCCCCCGGGGACCGGCACCTCCTCCGTCCGCTCGGCCGCGTGGCGCTCGGCGAGTGTCTGCAGCGGCACGTCCATCTCGAGCTGGAACGTGACGCCGTCCTCCGGAAGACCCGTCTCCCGGAGGAAACGACGGGTCGGCTCGTGCGTGAGGGTGGCCGGGAAGTCGACGTCCTCGAAGCGCATGATCCCGCCCGTACCGAACTCCTCGTCGAGCAGCCGCGCCGGCAGGTCGAGCCGGAGACCCGCGCACGGGTCGGCGATCCGGGTGAGGGCGTGGACCAGCGCGGTCATTCGCCAGTACGCCGGCACCTCGCCCCAAGCCGTTGCGCACGCCCCCGTACCGGCGTCAATCGTCCTCATGGCTCCCCCGTGCATGTGATCGCATCGTGCATCCCCAGCAGGGTGCAGCCCGCTGACCCAGCAGCCGCTCCCCACTGATCGAAAACCATACGCCGCACCACTGACAATGCCCCAAATCCCAAGCGCCACAAGGCCTCCGGCCCGTTCCCCAGTCAGGCAACCCGAGCCGATTCCCGCCCCGCGACAATCGCGTCCACCGTCTGTGCCACGCTCAGTTCCGACGTGTCCAGCCAGAGCCCGATGCGCGGGGTCTCCTCCCGCAGCCCGCGGTCCAGTTCGTCGACCGTCCACGCGCCGTAGCCCGTCTCCGCGCGTCCCGCCTCGCGCGCGGCGACGGTCTCGGGGCGCGGGGCCAGGACCACGACGTACAGGGGCTGTGTGCGGACCAGCGCGACATACGCCGTAAGGTCCTCGCCCAGGATGACGTCCTGGACGATCGCCGTGAAACCGGCGCCCGCGTACGTGTCCGCCGTCGCCGTCGCCGCCGAGAGCCGGTGGCGGAGCCGGAGTTGGGCGAGGGCCTCGTCGTCCTCGGCGCCGGGATCGTACTCCGCGCGTCCCGACACGATCATCCGGCGGAACACTTCACCGCGCACCTGCGCGGCCCGAGGCAGCCTCCCCACTCTCGGCTTCGCTCGAGCGGGAGGTGCCCCATCGCCTGCGCCTGCGCCACCGTGGACTCCCCGCGGCCATGACGCCGGTGACGAGAACCACACCGTCCAACAACAGGCGTCAGCCCCGTCGTCAGTCCCGTCACTGCCCGTTCGTCACCACGGCCGCCTGCGGCCGGATCGGCAGCCGGTTCACCGGGCGCCCCGTTGCGGCCCTTACCGCGGAGGCGATCGCCGCCGGGGTGGTCACCACCGGTACCGCGCTGGCCGACTTCGCTCCGAAGGGCGCCACCACGTCGCGTTCCTCGAGGAGTTTGACGATGCGGATGTCGGGGGTGTCGAGGGCGGTGGGCAGGGCGTAACCGGTCAGGTCGGGATGGCGGACCAGGCCGCGTGCGGTGCGCAGGTTCTCGGTGAGGGCGGCGCCCACGCCCTGGGTGACACCGGCTTCGATGCGGGCCCTGAGCTGTGCGGGGTTCAGGATCCGCCCGACATCCTGGGCGAGCGCCAGTTCGACGACACGTACGGAGCCCAGCTCGATGTCGACGTCGACGACCGCGCGGATCGCGCAGAAGGCCATGCCCACGAAGGCGTCCCCCTGGCCGGCGGCGTCCAGTGGCTCGGTGGGGTGCGGGCGGCACTGGGCGGTGGCCCACAGCTCCTTGTCGTCCAGCGCCTCCGTGACGGTGGTCGACAGCACGCCGTCGTACGAGGTGATCTTGCCGTCGGTGATCTGGAGCAGCTCCGTGGACATGCCGAACTTGTGCGCGAGGGGCTGCAGCAGCTGTGTACGGACCATCTTGGCGGCCCGTTCGACCGCGCCGCCGGAGACCCAGGTATGGCGGCCACGGCAGCCCGGTCCCGCCGGAGGCTGATCGGTGTCTACGGAGGCGACATGCACCTCTTCGATGCCGAGCGTCTCCTGGACGATCTGCCGGGCCAGCGTGGTGAAGCCCTGGCCCGTCTCCACGGCCGCACAGAGCACCGTGGCGACGCCGTCGTGGACCTTCACGGTGGCCGTCGAGACCTCGTCCGCGCCCTCGGCGCCGAGCATGTGGACCATGCCGAGGCCGTAGCCGACACCGCGCCGCACGGCGCCCGGTTCGCCCGCGCCCTCGGGACCGCCCGGCAGCAGCCAGTCCTCAGCGGGGGTGTCCTTGGGGAGGGTGGGCAGCGGGAAGTCCCGTACGGTCTGGAGGAGTTCGGCCACGGGGGCCGGGCAGGTCACCGACTGGCCGGTGGGAAGTACGTCCCCCGTAGCCATCACATTGCGCATGCGCAGCTCCGCCGGGTCGAGGCCCAGCTTCTTCGCCAGCTTGTCCATCTGCGCCTCGTAGGCGGCGCAGACCTGCATGGCGCCCTCGCCGCGCACATGGCCGGAGGGCGGGTTGTTGGTGCGTACGACCCAGCCCTCGATGAAGGCGTTCGGGACGACGTACGGGCCGCAGGCGAAGGAGACCGCGGTCGCCAGCGCCTCCGACGACGTGTCCGTGTACGCGCCCCCGTCGAGCAGGATCTGCGCCTCGACCTTCACCAGCCTGCCCTCGGCGTCCGCGTGGTGGCGATAGCGCAGGAGGGTGGGGTGACGGTGGACGTGTCCGAGGAAGGATTCTTCGCGCGTCGCCGCGAGTTTGACCGGACACCCGGTCTTCAGGGCAAGCAGCCCCAGGGGGAGCTGGAAGCCCTGGTCCTCACGGTCGGCGGTGGCGCCGGGCACGCCGGTGACGACGACCTTCACGCGCTCCGGTTCCAGGCCATAGCAGGCGGCGGCGGTGTCGCGGTCGGCGTGCGGGTCGGTGGAGGCCAGGTAGAGCTCGACGCCACCGTCGGGGCGCGGCACGGCGAGGCCCGCCTCCGCGCCGATCGGGGCCGGGTCCTGGCGGCCGATGCGGTACAGGCCCTCGACGACGATGTCGCCGGCGGCCTCGGAGTCGCCGTGCCGCAGCGGGATATGGCGGATCAGGTTGCCGTCGGGGTGCAGGGGTTCGGCTTCGAAGGCCTGCTCGGGGTCGGTCACCGGGTCGAGTACTTCGTACTCCACGATGACGGCGGCGGCGGCCATGCGCGCGGTGTCCGGGTGGTCGGCGGCCACTGCCGCGATGGGCTCCCCGTGGTGGCGTACGACCTCGGAGGCGAACACCGGGCGGTCGGCCGTGCCGCGGCCGTACATCGCGCTGCCCGGTACGTCCTCGTGCGTGACGACGGCCCGGACGCCGACCATCTGGAGCGCGTGGCTGGTGTCGATGGAGACGATGCGCGCGTGCGGGTGCGGTGAGCGCAGCACGGCGGCCCACAGCAGGCCCTCGGCCCAAAGGTCGGCCGCGTACGGGAACGTGCCCTCCGTCTTGGCGCGGGACTCCGCGGACGGCAGGGACGCACCCAGGCCGTGCTCCGGCGACGGGTCCTGAGCGGGAGCGGCCTCCACGGTGGTCGTGGTGGCGGTTTCGTTGCTCACGCCTGGCCTCCGTCCTGACCGTAGGGCTGCTCACGCGCCGCTGAGGCCTCGTACGCCGATGGGTTGACGCTACCCCCGCCGGGGCCCGCCTGGTGGGGGATACGGGCCTCCTCGGCGTCCTGGGTTGTTTCGGCGGACGCGTGCGCCTCGCGTTCGGCGACGACATCGCGCACGGCGTCCAGGACGCCGCGGTAGCCGGAGCAGCGGCACAGGTTGCCGGACAGCGCCTTGCGGGTCTCCAGCTCGGAGGGCGCCGGGTTGCCCTCAAGGAGGTCGTGCACGGTCATCGCCATGCCCGGGATACAGAAACCGCACTGCACGGCGCCGCACTTGGCGAGAGCCCGCTGTACATCCGAGGGCTGCCCGTCGGTGGCCAGCCCTTCGACTGTGCGCACCTCGCTGCCCGCGGTGGTCACGGCCGGTACCAGGCAGGACGCCACGAGCCGTCCGTCGACCTGCACATTGCAGGCCCCGCACTCGCCCTGCGAGCAGCCGTCCTTGGCGCCGGCGAGTCCGAGCCGCTCGCGCAGCACGTAGAGGAGCGATTCGCCGATCCAGGCGGCTGTCACGGGCCGGTCGACGCCGTTCACCCGCAGGACGTACGAGGCCAGGGGGTGCATCTCGTCGTGGTGAAGCGCACTCGGGGAGTCACCGTCCTCGGGCTCCTCGGCGCTGTCCTGAGGGGCGTCGGCGAACCCCGAGGACTCTGCGGGCGCCTCGCGCACCTCCTGGGACACCGCGTCGGACTCGGCGCCCGGTGCGTCGGCGGGGTCCGGAGAACCTTGCTCCGGAGCGCCGTACTCGGGCGACTCCTCCACCGGCTCTTCGCGCTCCACAGAGACGTGCTCTGCGGAGACGCTCTCCCCCGGGGCCCTCTCCGCAGTACCGCTCTCTACGGAGACGGCGATTTCGTCGGCGTGCTCTCCGGAGACGGCGATGATCTCGGCGGCCTCGTCGGCGCGGGCAGCCGCGGAACTCTCAGCATGGCGGGCGGCCTCGTCCGAAGGGGCGAGCTGCTCGGAGTCGTGCTGCTCGGGCTGCGCCCAGGACTCCTGCGCCCAAGGCGCCGCCGCCCCGCCCGGCAACGTTGCCGGAGGGCTACCACCCCACTGCTCGACCAGGGCCGAGGTGGTGAACTCGCCGGACTCGTCGGGCAGATCACCGTCGGCGACGGGGATGGACCACTGTCCGGTCACGTCGTGCCCGGGAGCGCCCGAGCCGTCCTGTGCGGGCTCCTCGAAGGTCCACTGGCCGGTGGTCCCGGGGTGGTACGAGAAACCGTCGTGAGCGGGCTGCTGCGGGTGCCCCCCAGGCTGTGCGTTCGGGTCCGGCCACCGCACCTCCTGGGGCTGCTGCCCCTGCTCGGCCTCGATGTGCGGCGGTACGTAGCCGTGACCGGGTGCGGCGAGCGGGGAGTCGGACCGGAGTGCGTCGATGCCCCCTTCGGGGAGCTGGACGAAGGCGGTGGCACCGTCGTCGTAGTCGCCCTGGGGCAGCGGGTCCCAACGGCTGCCCGCCGGGGGGGTGCCCTCTCCGTGCTGGTCGTCGGTCACGAAAGTGCCCTCCCCAGTGCTCGTCGGGCCAGCGCGGCGACGGTGCGCCGCAGGTGCAGTACAGCGGGCGGCAGTTGCTCCACGGAGCCGTCCTCCGCGGGGACCGGGTCGGGGATACAGGCCGCGGCGACGTACTCGCCGAAGGCGTGCCGCGCCTCCGGCACGATCGCCCGGTTGTTGTCCCAGTCGATCAGCGAGGCGACCCACTGCTCGGCCTCCAGGGGCCGCAGCGGCATCGGCGCTATGGCGCCGACGGCGCACCGCACTCCGCGCCGGGCGGGGTCGAGGACGAATGCCACGGAGGCCAGGGCGCGTCCGGGGCCGGTCCGTCCCGTCGCCTTCAGGAAGACCTGTGGGGCGTGCAGCAACGGCACGCGCACGAACCCGATGAGTTCGCCGGCGCGCAGCATCTCCACGCCGGCGAGCAGATGCGAGACAGGGATCTCACGGCGGGCGCCACCCTGGCCCGCGATGATCAACGTCGCCTCCAGGGCAGCCAGTACCGGAAGCGCGTCCCCCGTAGGGGCAGCGGAGGCGATGTTGCCGCCCAGGGTGCCCGCGTTGCGGATCTGCGGGGGGCCTGCGGCTCTCGCGGCGGCCGCGAGGGCGGGGATCAGGGCCGCGAAGTCGGGGCGGCCCATGCGGGCGTGCGTGAGGCCCGCGCCGAGCAGCGCGTGGCCGTCCTGGTACTGCCAGCCGCGGATCTCGCTGATCCGGCCGAGGCCGACGAGCGCGGCGGGCCGCATGTGCCCGGAGTTGACGGAGGTCATGAGGTCGGTGCCGCCGGCCACCGGAACGGCCGCCGGCGTGGCGGCGAGCGCCGCCACGGCCTCGTCCAGAGAGGCGGGCAGCGTCACGGTCTGCGCCGCCTGCGGTGCGTGCGTGGTCAAACCGGCTACCCCTTCCCGCTGTCCCACCTGGTCCCGCCTGTGTTGCCGTACGGTACGTGCTGACAGGGCGGACGTGGCAACTCTGGCACATCTTCCTCCCGGCACGATGCGGGGGTCCGCTAGGAGGCTTTCGTACCCGTCACCAACAGAATTGCCCGATTTCGCACGACATCACCGGTCAGGGCGAATTGGCAGTTTTCACAGACCCTTGGATGCCTTTCGCCCGGGTGACACCGTTCCAGGGCGGCCGGTTCGCGGCACCCCCTTGGGAGTCGGCTCACACGTTTGGGGGCGCCCCCTCGATCGGGCGTCCGAGCACCCCCGGTCGCCGCTGCCAGGGCAGGGGGCCGGTGGGCGGGCGATAGGCCACTCCCAGGGCGTCAAGTCGCCTGTAGTGGGTGGTCATCCGCTGCTCGAAGCCCTCGAAGTCGCGTTCCGCGGGTGCGGGCAGCACACTCCACCCGACCTCGGCGAAGGCGGCGAGCCGAGGAAACGCCTGATAGTCGACGCGCGCGTGGTCCTCCATCACCTCGGTCCACAGGTTGGCCTGCGTACCAAGGACATGCCGTGCCTGGCCGGGGGTCAACTGCGGTGGTACGGGCTCAAAGCGGTAGACGTCCTGCAAGGTCCGTACGTAGCCGATGGGCACCGGTTCGTCGGCGCCGCCGTCCTGGCGGTGGTCCAGATACACCTGCTGTTCAGGGCACATGACGACGTCGTGGCCCGCTTGGGCTGCCGTAATGCCGCCTTGATAGCCGCGCCACGACGAAACGGCGGCGCCGGGAGCCAAGCCGCCCTCCAGGATCTCGTCCCAGCCGATCAGCCGACGCCCTCGCGCGGTCAGCCAGTTGTCGAAGTGTCGAATGAACCACGACTGCAACTCGTCCTCGTCCGCGAGCCCCAGGTCCCTGATCCGCGCCTGCGCCGTCGGCGACTGCCTCCACTGCTCCTTGGCGCACTCGTCGCCTCCGACGTGGATGAACTCCGACGGGAACAGCTCCAGGACCTCCTCGAAGACCCCCTCGTAGAACCGAAGGGTGTTGTCAGTGGGGGCCAGTACGTTGTGGGAGACGCCCCAGTTGTCCCAGACGGAGAGGGATGTCGTGTCGATGACGTCGGTGTTGCCGAGTTCCGGATACGCGGCGATGGCGGCCTGCGAGTGGCCCGGGATGTCGATCTCGGGGACGACGGCGATATGCCGCTCGGCTGCGTACGCGACGATCTCGCGGATGTCGTCCTGCGTGTAGTAGCCGCCGTGCGGCTTCTCCTCCCAAAGGGGCGACGCGCGATGGCCGAATTTCGTGCGCTCCCGCCAGGATCCGATCTCCGTGAGCTTCGGGTACCGCTTGATCTCGATGCGCCAGCCCTGGTCGTCGGTGAGGTGGAAGTGGAAGACGTTCAGCTTGTGCGCGGCCATCAGGTCGAGATAGCGCAGCACCCCGTCCTTGGGCATGAAGTGGCGTGAGACGTCGAGCATGAGGCCGCGCCAGGGGAAGCGGGGGGCGTCGCGGATGGTGACCAGGGGCACTTCCCACTCCGGCTTCCTGGTCACCGGCGCGCGGCGGAAGGCGTCCGGGCCGAGCAGCTGACGGAATGTCTGGGCACCCCAGAACAGGCCGGCCGCGCTCGCCCCGGCGATGACGACCCGGTCGCCGTCAACGGTGAGGCGGTACGCCTCGGGGCTGCCGAGTTCGTCGGCGAGGGGCGGCTGGATCCGCAGCAGGATGCGGTTCGCGCCGTCCGGCACCTCGGCGGCCTGCCGCAGCGGCAGGCCGGTCGCGGCGCCCACGGTCGCGCGCAGCCACTGCGCGACCGGCTCGGCACCCCGGCCCTCCTCGATGCCGGTGTCCCAGTCGAGGACGAAGACCTCCTCGCCCCTGGCCTCGGCGCTCAGGGGCACCGGAATCACATCCGTCAGTGAAATCACGTCAGTCCTTTACCGCGCCGCCCAGTCCGGAGACCAGCCGTCGCTGTACGAGTACGAAGAAGACCAGAACCGGAATCGTCATCACCGTGGACGCCGCCATCACACCGCCCCAGTCCGGCTTGTCCGGGTTGTAGAAGACAAGGAGGGCCATCGGCAGAGTCGACTGCGAAGTGTCGCTGATGATGAAGGACTTGGCGAACAGGAAGTCGTTCCAGGTGGAGATGAAGGAGAACACGCTCGTGGCCACAAGCCCCGGAAAGACCAGCGGGAAGAGGATCTGCCACAGGAAGCGGGCCCGGCTCGCCCCGTCGATGTACGCCGCCTCCTCCAGCGCCTCAGGAACCGCCTTCACGAAGCCCCGCAGCATCCAGATCGCGAACGGCAGGGAGAAGGCGATGTGCGGCAGGATCAGCGATCCCAGAGTGTTCAGCTGACCGAAGTCCCGCATCAGGAAGAAGAGGGGGATCGTCAGGGCCTCGATCGGCACCATCTGCGCGATGAGGAACATGATCAGCAGGGTCGTACGGAAGCGGAAGCGGAACCGTGTCACGGCCGTCGCCGCGAGGAACGCGATCAGTGCGGAGACGATGACCACGGTGACCGCGACGAGAAGGCTGTTGACGAAGTAGCGGCCGAATTCCTGCTGTCCGAAGACGCGCCGGAAGGAGTCCAGGGACGGCGTGAGCGTCCAGGGGCGGGCCTCGGTCGACTCGATCTCGCCGGCCGGTTTGAAGGCGCTGAGCACCATCCAGTAGAGGGGGAACGCGACCACCGCGGCGATCAGCAGAGCCGACGCCTCGGCGGCCAGCCGCCAGGGCCGCCGCACCCGCAAACGCGTGGGGAACCTGAACGACCGCACCGAACTCAACGCACTCACAGCTCCTCCCCCTGCCTGCGCAGCAGCCGCAGATAGACCAGCGTGACTGCCAGCAGAATCAGCAGCATCACCACTCCGATCGCCGAGCCGAGGCTGTACTGCGAGGACGCGAACGCCTTCTGGTACGCGTACACGTTCAGCACGAGGTTCTGACCGGCGATGCCTCCGCCGTTCGTCATGACGTAGATCTGGGTGAAGACCTTGAAGTCCCAGATGACCGACTGGATGGTGACGACCACGAGGATCGGCCGGAGCATCGGCGCGAGCACCGAGCGCCAGATGCGCCACTGGGAGGCGCCGTCCAGGGCCGCAGCCTCCAGCACCTCGCCGGGTACGGCGCGGATGCCCGCGTACACCGTGACCATCACGAACGGGAAGGAGCACCAGACGACTTCGAGGAGTACGAGGGTGAAGGCGCTGTAACGGCCGTACGTCCACGAGTGGTCGCCGAGCCCCAGCATCCGGTTGACCGGCCCGAAGTCGGGGTCGAACAGGAACAGCCAGACCGTGGAGCCGGTGATCGCGGGCGTGGCCCACGCGCCCAGCGCGGCCAGCATCAGTGCGAGCCGCGGCAGCGCCCGTACGCGCGTCAGCAGCACGGCGAGCGCGCAGCCGACCGCGAGCGTCGCCACGACGCACGCCGCCGCGAACACCACGGTGGCGAGCAGCACTTGCCAGAACTGCTCGTCCCCGAAGAGCGTGGCGTAGTTCCCGAAACCCTGGAAGGTCGTCGGTTCACCGCCGCTGACCTGGGCCTGCGTGTACTCCAGAAAGGAGATCAGCCCGAGCTGGTAGACGGGATAGACGAGCAGCCCACCGATGACGACAAGGGCGGGAGCGAGGTAGATCCAAGGAGCCCAGCCCGCCCTGCCGCGCCGCGACTTCCGCCCCGGCGCTGCGCCCCCACGCGCCGGGCCCGCCGCCACCCGGCCGGGCGAGGCCGTCACCCCGCCCGGCGAACTCGCGGCAGGAAGCGGCGGGGCTGCCGGGGACGCACCCTCCGTCATCCGCTTCACCCCGCGGAGCTGAACGCGGCGTTCATCTTTGTCGCCGCGTCCTTCGAAGCCGTGGCCACGTTCTTCTTGCCGCTGACGATCTCCTGGAACATCGTCGGCAGGACGAGCGAGGCGTCGATCTCGGCCCAGGCCGGGGAGGCGGGCACGAACTTGGTGCCCGCGCCGAGCGTCTCGACGAAGGGCGCGACGAACGGCTCCTTCTTCGCGACGTCCGCACGCACGTCCGAGTACGTCGGCAGGAAGCCCATCGCGTCGAAGAGCTCGCCCTGCGTCTTCTTCGACGCGAGCTGCTTCATCAGGTCGACGGCGAGCGTACGGTGCGAAGTGCTCTTCAGTACGCCGATGTTGTTGCCGCCCGCGAAGGCAGGTGCGATCTCGCCCGACTTCAGACCCGGCAGCGGTACGACGGCGTACTTGCCCTTGACGGTCCCGGCCTCGACCGCCTGGTGGTTGAAGTCACCGCCGATCGCCATGCCCGCCTTGCCGGAGGCGAAGGCCGTGATCGTGTCGTTGCCGCCCATGCTCGCGCACTTGGCGGCCGGGCAGTTGTCGTCGCCGAACAGCGAGGTGTACGCCTTGATGCCCTTCTGGGCCGCCGGGCTGTCGATCGACGCCGCGTACGAACCGCCCTTGCCCTCGGCGATCTCGCCGCCGTTGGACCAGACGAACGGCATCGCGCCGTATGTGAACGCCCCGCCGACCGCCAGCCCGTACAGCTCGGGCTTCGCCTGCCGGATCTCCTTGGCGGTGGAGATCAACTCGCTCTGTGTCCTGGGAACTTCGAGGTCCAGTTCCTTGAAGACGTCGGTGCGGTAGTACAGCGCGCGGACGCCGACGAAGAACGGGGCGCCGTAGATCTTCCCGTCGACCGTCACGGACTGTTTGGCCGTCGGGTCGCTGTCCTTGGCCTCGTTCCAGTCCGTGAACTCCTTGGTCACGTCGGCGAGTCCACCGTCCTTGACGTACCCGGCGGTGTCGGTGTTGCCGTACTCCATGAGATCCGGCGCGCTCTTGGGGTCGTTGAAGGCGGCCTTGATCCGCTGGGCGCGGGTCTCGACGGGTATGTACTCGACCTCGACCTGCGTCCCCTCGTTGGCCTTCTCGAAGGCGTCCACGGTGGCCTGGACGACCTTCTCCTTCGGCCCGTTGCTGACCTCTTGGAAGAGCCACACGCGCAGCGTCCCGCTCTTCTCGTCCGTACCGCCGGAGTTGTCGGAGGTCTGGGGGGCACAGGCGGTCGCGGTGAGGGCGGCGACCACAAGTGCGGCTACCGGGGCGGCTGTTCGGACAGGGAATCTGACGGGGAACTTCATCGGGCATCCTCCGAAAGGGCGAGTGTTGCAACATGCGCAATGCTTGTTTCACTCTGCACAACACAACGGAGGCTAGGAGTTCATGGACATGCAAACAAGACCAACCAAGAGGTCTCTACCACTCTGTGACCGCCGAAAGCGCCCTGTGCAACGGCCCTGGACACACAACCCGGACACAACGAGGCCGCGGCACCCGCACTCGGGTGCCGCGGCCTCATCAGGCATGCCGGGCTACGCGACGAACCGTCGCCGAAGGAAAACGGGCGTTACTTGTCGCCGCCCTTGCCCTGGTCTCCCCCGGAGCCCATGGACTCGTAGATCTCCTTGCACATGGGACACACGGGATACTTCTTCGGATCGCGGCCCGGGACCCACACCTTGCCGCAGAGCGCGACGACAGGCGTGCCGTCCAGCGCGCTCGCCATGATCTTGTCCTTCTGGACGTAATGGGCGAAGCGCTCGTGGTCACCGTCGCCGTGCGAGGTCTGCGGCGCCGGCTCGACCAGGGTCCCCGTACCAGTCCCGCGCTGAGGCTGGGTCTCAGGCTCAAGAGTGCTCATGACTGCAAGGGTACTGAAGCTCACAGGCATCAGTTGAGCGAAGGGTCATCCGGGTACGTGGCCACCATCGCCAGCTCGTTGCGCTGCCTGCGGAGCACCTCGCGCCACAGCCGTTCCGGAGAAGGGGAGGAGACGTCGCCGGGCTCGGACTCGACCACGTACCAGGCTCCCTCGACCAGTTCGTCCTCCAGCTGGCCCGGGCCCCAACCGGCGTACCCGGCGAAGATCCGCAGACTGCCGACGGCCGAGGCGAGCAGCTCCGGCGGGGCCTCCAGGTCCACGAGCCCGATCGCGCCGTGCACCCGGCGCCAGCCGAGCGGTGCACGCTCCCCCAAGGAGCCGCCGGGGATGACCGCGACGCCGAGCGCCGAGTCGAGCGAGACCGGCCCGCCCTGGAAGACGACGCCGGGCTCACCTGCGAGGTCCGCCCAGCCCTCGAGGATGTCGCCGACGTCCACCGGGGTGGGGCGGTTGAGGACGACACCCAGGGAACCCTCCTCGTCGTGGTCGAGGAGCAGCACCACAGCGCGGTCGAAGTTCGGGTCCGCCAGGGCGGGAGTGGCCACGAGCAGCCGCCCTGTGAGCGAGGACACCTCGGTCATGCCAGACATGATCCCGCATCTTCCCTCTGGGAGGGGAGGCATTGCCAATGCAGAGGTGAAGGCAGCTCAGGGCGTACAGAAGCAAGCAGAGCGCACGGCCGCGCCAGTGACCCCGCGTACCCGCCGGAGAACCGTTCGTGTTGTGGCAAAGCTATGACGGAGCTGAGCCGCACTTGGGCTACCGATACCGGGGTAGGCGGCCATTACGCTTGCTTCTCCGGTTCACCGGCCGCCCAGCGAACCTGTCCCTGTGAACCTGCCCCTGTCCAACTTCATCGGAACGCGAGATACATGACCGTCAACGGTTCAGACGACGTCCTGCTTGTCCACGGCGGAACCCCGCTGGAGGGTGAGATCCGTGTTCGTGGTGCGAAGAACCTCGTACCGAAGGCCATGGTCGCCGCCCTGCTCGGCAGCGCTCCGAGTCGGCTGCGCAATGTGCCCGACATCCGCGACGTACGCGTCGTACGCGGGCTGCTGCAGCTGCACGGAGTGACGGTCCGGCCGGGAGAGGAACCGGGCGAGCTGATCCTGGACCCCTCGCACGTGGAGAGCGCGAACGTCGCGGACATCGACGCGCACGCGGGCTCCTCTCGCATCCCGATCCTGTTCTGCGGACCGCTGCTGCACCGTCTCGGCCACGCGTTCATCCCGGGCCTGGGCGGCTGTGACATCGGCGGCCGGCCGATCGACTTCCACTTCGAGGTGCTGCGGCAGTTCGGCGCGAAGATCGAGAAGCGGGCGGACGGCCAGTACCTGGAGGCTCCGCAGCGGCTGCGCGGCACGAAGATCACGCTGCCGTACCCGTCCGTGGGCGCGACCGAGCAGGTGCTGCTGACGGCCGTCCTCGCGGAGGGCGTCACGGAGCTCTCGAACGCGGCCGTGGAGCCGGAGATCGAGGACCTCATCTGCGTCCTGCAGAAAATGGGCGCCATCATCGCGATGGACACCGACCGCACCATCCGCGTCACGGGCGTGGACAAGCTCGGCGGCTACACCCACGCGGCCCTTCCGGACCGCCTGGAGGCCGCCTCGTGGGCTTCCGCGGCCCTGGCGACCGAAGGCAACATCTACGTCCGCGGTGCCCAGCAGCGCTCGATGATGTCGTTCCTGAACACCTACCGGAAGGTCGGTGGCGCGTTTGAGATCGACGACGAGGGCATCCGCTTCTGGCACCCCGGCGGCCAGCTGAAGTCCATCGCGCTGGAGACGGACGTGGCCCCCGGCTTCCAGACCGACTGGCAGCAGCCGCTCGTCGTCGCCCTGACGCAGGCGACGGGCCTGTCGATCGTCCACGAGACGGTGTACGAGTCCCGCCTCGGCTTCACCTCCGCCCTGAACCAGATGGGCGCGCACATCCAGCTCTACCGCGAGTGCCTCGGCGGCTCCAACTGCCGCTTCGGCCAGCGCAACTTCCTGCACTCCGCGGTCGTCTCGGGCCCGACGAAGCTCCAGGGCGCCGACCTGGTCATCCCCGACCTCCGCGGCGGCTTCTCGTACCTCATCGCGGCCCTGGCGGCCCAGGGCACGTCCCGGGTCCACGGCATCGACCTGATCAACCGCGGTTACGAGAACTTCATGGAGAAGCTGGGGGACCTGGGCGCGAAGGTGGAACTGCCGGGCAAGGCGCTCGGCTAGCCAAAAGCAGCCCGGCATGGGGGTCCCCCGCTCGAGCGAAGCCGAGAGTGGGGGAGTTCGAGGCCACTTGTGAGCGCGCGACGACGATGGGGCGGCACCCGGACTTCCGGGTGCCGCCCCATTCGCATTGCCTAGGCGCCATACACCGTCCATGACGGTGTAGACGGCAAGGTCACTGGCCCTTTGCGGCTTCCTTCAGCTTGCTTCCAGCGGAGACCTTCACGCTGTAGCCGGCCGGGATCTGGATCGGGTCGCCGGTCTGCGGGTTGCGCGCGGTGCGAGCGGCACGGTGGGTGCGCTCGAAGGTCAGGAAGCCGGGGATGGTGACCTTCTCGTCGCCCTTCGCGACAATCTCGCCGACGGTCTCGGCGAACGCGGCCAGAACGGCGTCGGCGTCCTTGCGGGTCACCTCGGCGCGGTCGGCCAGCGCGGCCACCAGCTCACTGCGGTTCATGTTGTTACTCCCGTGTTCTTCTTGCCGTTGAGGCGTGCCACGCGGCGGAGCCGCATGATGAGCACCAGCGGAGCCGATGCTGCCAGGGTCCTCGGTCGGTCCCCGGACCCGGGTCCAAAGCCAGACCCTCGCGCCCAGAGACGCATCCTGCCCGCACCTGCGGCGGGAAAGCCAATCCGGCGCCCCTGGGAGTCACACGAAAAGCGCCACAGCCGCGAAACGGCGACGCTCCGTCTGCTCCCGGCAGCAGATCGCAGGGCCTGCAAGGCCTGAGCCTGGCCGCAACCCTAGGGGCGGCCAGGGACAGCGGGTCCCACGACGCGCCGTATCCGGGCCGCCGTGGCGACCATCACAGCGTACGACGCAGCCGGACCGGGCCAATCCGCTCGGGTCAGCCTGTGTTCGGCTTGGGTCACGGCGGCTCAGGCCGTCGTGCTGCCCGTGACCGCCGCGCCCGCCGCCTTCGCCGCGTTGCGCACCGCTCCCGCGACCGCCCCGGCGACCTTGTCGTTGAAGACGCTCGGGATGATGTAGTTCGGGTTCAGCTCGTCCTCGGTCACCACGTCCGCGAGGGCCGTCGCGGCGGCCAGCATCATCTCCGTGTTGACCGTGCGGGACTGGGCGTCCAGGAGGCCGCGGAAGACGCCCGGGAAGACCAGCACGTTGTTGATCTGGTTCGGGAAGTCGGAGCGGCCCGTGGCCACGACCGCCGCCGTCTGGCGGGCGACCGCCGGGTCGACCTCGGGGTCGGGGTTCGCGAGCGCGAACACGATCGCACCCTCGGCCATCGCCGCCACGTCGTCGCCGTCCAGCACATTGGGCGCCGATACACCGATGAACACGTCGGATCCGCGCACGGCTTCCTTCAACGTGCCCGTGACACCCTCGGGGTTGGTGTTGTCGGCGATCCATCGCAGTGGCGAATCGGGCGCGGCCTGCATCAGGTCCTCGCGGCCTGCGTGGACGACACCGTGGATGTCGGCGACGACGGCGTGCTTGACGCCCGCCGCGATCAGCAGCTTGAGGATGGCCGTACCGGCCGCCCCCGCGCCGGACATGACGACGCGGATGTCGCCGATCGCCTTGCCCGCGACGCGCAGCGCGTTCGTCAGGGCGGCGAGTACGACGATGGCGGTGCCGTGCTGGTCGTCGTGGAAGACGGGGATGTCGAGGGCCTCGCGCAGGCGGGCCTCGATCTCGAAGCAGCGCGGAGCCGAGATGTCCTCGAGGTTGATGCCCGCGAAGCCCGGCGCGATGGCCTTGACGATCTCGACGATCGCGTCCGTGTCCTGGGTGTCCAGGCACAGCGGCCAGGCGTCGATGCCGGCGAAGCGTTTGAAGAGGGCCGCCTTGCCCTCCATCACGGGCAGGGCCGCCTTGGGCCCTATGTTGCCGAGGCCCAGCACCGCCGAACCGTCCGTCACCACCGCGACCGAGTTGCGCTTGATGGTCAGTCGGCGGGCGTCCTCGGGGTTCTCGGCGATCGCCATGCAGACGCGGGCCACACCCGGCGTATAGATCATCGAGAGGTCGTCACGGTTGCGGATCGGGTGCTTGGACTGCATCTCGATCTTGCCGCCGAGGTGCATCAGGAACGTACGGTCGGACACCTTGCCGAGCGTGACTCCCTCGATGCCGCGCAGCTGCTCGACGATCTCGTCCGCGTGCGCCGTCGACGTCGCCGCGATGGTGACGTCGATCCGGAGCTTCTCGTGGCCGGACGCCGTGACGTCGAGGCCGGTCACCGAGCCTCCGTGGGACTCGACGGCTCCGGTGAGCTGGGAGACCGCGGTTCCGCTCGCGGGCACCTCCAGCCGGACCGTCATCGAGTAGGAGACGCTGGGCGCCGTTGCCATGGCCGACTTCCTCTGCTTTCACCGTGTTCGCTGTGTGTCGCTCGTATGCCGTCCGATCGTCGCACCTACCGCGGAGTACACGGTAGCCACCCCGGGTTGCGAACGTTTTGTTCGCGCAGGTGGCACGGGGTGCCAGGGAAATTCCGGCGTACTTGGGACAGGAAAAGGGGCCTGTGTCACCAGGTGACACAGGCCCCTTGTACCTCTCACACATTCAATGGCACCGACCCGCCATGCTCGCCTCGCGGCAAGTGGTCGCTCGAAGCGACGAAGGTTGGGCCCGGGGGCTTGGATCGGGTCGGTGCCTCATCCACCGTAACAAAGGATCCCCTCAAGGCAATTCCCGTCCCGAGAGTTCATTTCCGGGCCACGGGAAATGCCGCGGGGTCGGACCCGTCAGTCGCGCAGTAGGTCGGGCACTCCGTTCGCGTCGTGCTCGTCGCGGTCCTGTGAGACGACGGTGAGCTGCTGGGTGGCCCGGGTCAGGGCGACGTACAGCACGCGCAGTCCGGCCGGCGACTCGTCGGCGATCTCCGCGGGCGAGACGACGACGGTCGCGTCGTACTCCAGTCCCTTGGCCTCCAGGCTCCCGAGGGCCACGACGCGATCGCCGAGCCCGGCCAGCCACCGGGCGGCTTCCGCGCGCCGGTTCATGGCGACGACTACGCCGACCGTGCCGTCGACCCGGTCGAGCAGCCGCGCGGCCTCCTCCCGGACGGTCCGCGCGAGCCCGTCCCGTGCGACGGTGCTGCGTCCATTGTTCGTCGTCACAAAACGTGGCTCCACGCCCGTCGACCGAACGGCGGACGGGGACGACGAGCCGGGCATGGCCAGCGCCAGCACGCGCGCGGCCAGTTCGGCGATCTCGGCCGGGTTGCGGTAGTTGACCGTGAGCGTGAAGCGGCGGCGTGGGCGGGTGCCGAGGGCCTCGTCTCGGGCCTCGGCGGCCTCGTCCGGGTCCGACCACGAGGACTGGGCGGGGTCGCCCACGACCGTCCAGGTGGCGTGCCGGCCGCGGCGGCCGATCATGCGCCACTGCATGGGGGTCAGGTCCTGCGCCTCGTCAACGATGACGTGTGCGTACTCGGTACGTTCCTGGGCCAGCCGTTCGGCGCGCTCGCGCTGTGACTCCTCGCGGGCCGGCATCAGCTCCTCCAGGCCGGTGAGCTGGTCGAGCGGGTCCACCTCGCGCTTCTTGCGGGGGCGGGCCGGTGTGCCGAGGATCGCCTGGAGTTCGTCGAGCATCGCCACGTCGTGCACGGAGAGCCCGTCGCGCCCGAGCGAGCGGGCGACGCGGCGCACCTCACCGGGGTTGAGGATCCGCCGGGCCCAGCGTCCGAGCCGCTTCTCGTCGGCCATCGCGGCCAGTACGGCGCGCGGTGTCAGCTCGGGCCACCAGGCGTCCAGAAACGCGATGAAGCTGTCCTCGGAGCTGATGTCCTCGTCGAACGACGACCGCAGCTCGGCGGCCAGCTCCGGGTCGCTGTGCCGGGATCCGGCGCCGGACTGCTCCCACAAGGCGTCGAGCAGCAGTTTGCGGGCGCGCGGACGCAGCAGGTTCACGGGCGCGGTGCCGGACAGGGCGGTACGCCGGATGCGGTCGAGCTCGTCGGCCTCCAGTTCGAGGCGGCGCCCGAAGGCGACGACGCGGAGGCGGGTGGTCGGGAGGGCGGGGGCCTGCGCCCCGTCGTCACCGAAGTCGCCATCGCCGAAGTCGTCGCCGAAGGCAAGCTGTTCCGCGTCGGCGTTCCGCGAGCGTCCGGGCGCGCCACCCGTGCCGGGCGCGCGCTGGTTCACGCGTCCCTGGCCGCGTGCCCGCGAAGCCGCGCCGTTTCCGTCCCGTGCGGAGCGCGAGAACGCGTCGCCGCGCCCGCCGGACTCAGCAGCGGGGCCCGCCTCACCCGCCGTCTCCAGCGCCCCCCGCGCCGCCTTCCGCAGCACCTTCAGCATCCTGTACGAGCCCTTGGCGCGGGCCACCGCCGGTGAGTCGTACAGCGTGGCCTCGGCCCCGTCGACGAGGGAGCCGACCGCGCGGATGGCGACCTGCCCCTCCTCGCCGAGGGACGGCAGGACGCCCTCGGTGTACGCCACCAGCAGCGGCGTGGGCGAGACGATCAGGATGCCGCCCGCGTACCGGCGGCGGTCCTGGTAGAGGAGGTACGCGGCCCGGTGCAGGGCCACGGCGGTCTTGCCGGTGCCGGGGCCGCCCTCCACGTACGTCACCGAAGCGGCGGGCGCCCGGATGACCTGGTCCTGCTCGGCCTGGATGGAGGCGACGATGTCCCGCATGGTGTGGCCGCGGGCCTGGCCGAGCGCGGCCATCAGCGCGCCGTCGCCCACGACGGGCAGCTCGTGCCCGTCGAGGAAGGCGGCCAGCTCGGGTCGCATCAGGTCGTCCTCGACACCCAGTACGCGACGGCCCTTGGAGCGGATGACCCGGCGGCGTACGACCCGTCCCGGATCGACCGGTGTCGAGCGGTAGAAGGGCGCGGCGGCCGGCGCCCGCCAGTCGATGACCAGCGGGGAGTAGTCCGCGTCGAGGACGCCGATCCGCCCGATGTGCAACGTTTCCGCGATGTCCGCTGTGTTGTCGGACCGTATGGCCCCCTCGGCGGGCTCGACCGCCGTGTAGGCGCCGTCCGGACCCTTCTTGCCGTCCTTGCCGGCCAGCAGGTCGATCCGTCCGAAGAGGAAGTCCTCGAACTCGTTGTTCAGGCGGTTGAGGTGGATCCCCGCACGGAACACCTGAGCGTCCCGCTCGGCCAGCGCGCCCGGCGTGCCGACCTGACCGCGCTTGGCCGCGTCGTTCATCAGGAACTCCGCCTCGTGGATCTTCTCCTCGAGGCGTCGGTACACCCGGTCAAGGTGTTCCTGTTCGACCCCGATCTCCCGTTCCCGAACGGAGTCGTGGGCAGATGTGTCGACCGAACCGAGCGCGGCTTCCTGCTGAACCTGAGCGGCCACCGGGCCCCCTTCTGACGTGCATGGCAGCCGTCAACCGTACGCGAAGGGGGCCCCGGAAGCTACGTATGCGCTCGCGGCTCGCGCAGTTCCGTCACGCGTCCACCTGCACCAGACGCGTGCCCTCGAACGTGACGACCTCGAAGTGGTCGATCTCGTTCGGTGTCATGGCTGCTCCGCCGTGGACGTACAGCGGTTTCTTCGCCTTCTCGTTGGTGCTGCTCTCGATGCCGTAACCCCACTTGGGGACGGACCAGGAGCTCACCGTCTCGCGCTCGCCGTTCTTGCCGACGGCGACGAGGGAGCACTTCTCCGGGCCCTTGAGGTTCTTCAGTTCCAGGACCGCGTGGGTACCCCAGGCCTTGTCCTCCATGCCGACCGTGGCGCTGACCTTGGTGGTCGGGTCGGTGGCGGAGACCTTGTCCTTCATGTCGTGGAAGAAGGCGTCCTCGGCGGGGCTCGTGGAGCGCGGCGCCGCCTCCACCTTGTTGCTCTCGCCGTCGCCTGTGACCCCGATCGCGGTGACCGGGCCGCCGATGATCAGCGCCGCTGCCGCCGCGACCATGTACATGCCGCGCCGTCGCTTCTGGGCATGGCGCTCCGCGACCTCGTCGACCAGCCGGTTGACCAGACGTGGGCTCGGCTTGGCGGACAGCGATTCGCCTATGGCCGGGGTTCCCTGGGATTCCGGCAGATCCGCGAGGGCGGCGAGCATCGGCTCCATGCCGGCGAGCTCGTCCAGCTGCTGCGCGCACCAGTCGCAGGTCGCGAGGTGGGCCTCGAAGGCGGTCGCCTCGGCGTCGTCGAGGATGCCGAGGGCGTACGCCCCCACGGTTTCGTGCACATCACCCTGACCCTGCGGAGTTTGCATAGGTCCAGGAGTACCCGTTCCGTATCCCCCGTATGTGCTCATGCCGTCACCCCACGCTCTTCCAGCGCCAGCTTCATCGAACGCAAGGCATAGAACACCCGGGAGCGCACGGTGCCGCTGGGTATGCCCAGCGTCTGGGCCGCCTCATTGACGGTACGTCCCTTGAAGTACGTCTCGACCAGGACCTCCCGGTGAGCAGGGGTCAGGTCGTCCAACGCGTCCGACAGTGTCATCAGCCACAACGCCTTGTCGATCTCGTCCTCCGCGGGGATGACCTCCAGCGGCGACGGGTCCACCTCCTGAGGCCGGGCCTGCCGGCTGCGGTGGCCGTCGATGACGATGCGCCGGGCAACCGTCACCAGCCAGGGGCGTACCGAACCGGTAGCTCGGTTGAGCTGACCGGCGTTCTTCCAGGCGCGGATGAGCGTCTCCTGCACAACGTCCTCCGCGCGCTGCCGGTCCCCCGCGACCAGCCGCAGCACATAGGCGAGCAGGGGCCCCGCGTGTTCCCTGTACAGCGCACGCATCAGCTCCTCGTCGGGCTCCGAGGGCTGGGACATGCGATGTCGGGCCCTCGGCGGTCGTTCATCGGCCACGGCGGAATCCTTGCGCACGCCTACCTCCGGTGTCCGGGGGTTCCCCCGAGTCGGTCGCTCTACACCGGGTACGCACACAGGAGTTGGGCTGTTCAACGTGTGACCCAAGTTTCTTCGACCACCCGGGACCAGCCGGACATGGCAGCACATTCCCGTCACTCGGGCTTTACATTTCCGCCACACTGGCAAGATCGCGCCGTTGCCCCGACGGCGACAGGAGGAAACACGTTGTTGCCAATGTCACTAGAAAACAGCGAGCGCAAATGGGACGTACAGGACAGCACCCCATAGGGGCGCGGGGAACTGCGCGACAAGCCACAACGAACCCGCGGTCAGAACACGACCTGTCAGCCCCCTGGCGGAGGTTGGGGGCGCGCCCCCAATTTCGGGAAGGGGCGGGGCCGGGGAAGAAACCCTCACGCCCGGGCAAGCGCCGCCCGCCGCCGATGCCGAGCAACCCTCTCCCGGTTCCCACACGTCTCACTGGAACACCACCGGCGCCGCCGCCCCCGAGACGTATCGAGGTACACGATGGGGCAGTTGTCCCCCTCGCACTGCCGGATGCCCGCCCGGGCAACGGGATCGGTGATCAGCTCCACGGCATCGCGGGCCACAGCGGCAAGGAGCGCGGCGCACGAAGGGGCGCCGTCGAGGGCCCGTACGAGCGAACCCTCGTCGTCCCACACCGCGCGCGGAGCCGGCGGCGGCGCGACACGGGCCAGTTCATTGACGCGTGCCAGCGCGATGCCGAAGGGCCGGGAGTCCCGCGAGGGCTCGCCGCGCACCAAACGCCCGATATGCCCGCGCAGTTCGCGAAAGCCCACCAGCCAGGACGCGTCGGCCGCAACCAGCGGCGTACCCGCAGGAACAAGCCCCGATCCACTGATCCAGGCCCGCAACGGCTCGACCGCGTCAAGCCGTTCCTCGGGATGCGTGGTCGCCAACAGATCCAGACAGATCCGCCCGGAGTCGAACCGCTGCTCGTACGAGGCCGTGGCCGCGGCTGTACCCAATGCCATGTTCCTGTCACCGCCTTGGGGTTACCGCCATAGGGGTCGGTGAGGGTCGTACCCCTACAGTGCCTGCCCGCGAGCGCGGCCGGAACCCCCAGGGCGGCTGACGCGCAGCCGAGGAAGCGTCACACGTCCGCGTACTTCGAGTCCGCCGCCGGGTCGAGGGCGAGCCGGTAACCCCGCTTGACCACGGTCTGGATCAGCTTCGGCACCCCCAGTGCCGTACGCAGCCGGGCCATCGCCGTCTCGACGGCGTGTTCGTCCCGCCCCGCACCGGGCAGCGCCCGCAGCAGTTCGGCGCGGGACACGACCCAGCCCGGCCGCCGGGACAGCGCGCGCAGCAGGGACATCCCGGCCGGCGGTACGGGCCGCAGCGCGCCGTCCACCAGTACCGCGTGCCCGCGGATCTCCACCCGATGGCCCGAGATCGGCAACGTGCGCGCCCGCGAAGGCAGTTCCTGACACAGCACCTGCACGAGGGGGCCGAGCCGGAAGCGCTCCGGCTGGACCGTGTCGATGCCCCGGGCCTGCAACGGCAGCGCGGTGACCGGGCCGACGCAGGCCGCCAGCACGTCGTGGTTGAGGGCGGCGAGCAGCTCGGGCAGCAGCCCACGGTCCTCCGCGCGGCCCAGCAGCGAGGCGGCGGCCGGCGCGCTGGTGAAGGTCAGCGCGTCCAGGCCGCGGCAGACCGTGGCGTCGAGCAGTCGGTCGACGGGGGCGATGTCCTCCGGCGGCATCCACCGGTAGACGGGTACGCCGACGACCTCCGCGCCCGAATCCCGCAGCGCCTCGACGAAGCCGGGCAGCGGCTCGCCGTGCAGCTGGATCGCGATCCGGCGCCCGTCGACCCCCTCGTCCAGCAACCTGTCGAGCACCTCGGCCATGGACTCGGAGGACGGGGACCACTCCTCGGTCAGCCCCTGGGCCCGGATCGCGCCTTTGACCTTGGGGCCGCGGGCGAGCAGTTCGACACCGCGCAGCCGGTCGAGCAGGGCCTCGCCGAGCCCCCAGCCGTCGGCGGCCTCGACCCACCCCCGGAACCCGATCGCCGTGGTGGCAACGACGACGTCCGGCGCCTGGTCGATGAGTTCCTTGGTCGCCGCGAGCAGTTCGCTGTCGTCGGAGAGGGGCACGATGCGCAGGGCCGGAGCGTGCAGAACGGCGGCACCACGCCGCTGGAGCAGTGCACCGAGTTCGTCGGCACGGCGGGCCGCCGTCACGCCGACGGTGAATCCCGCGAGGGGTCCGTGTTCGTGTCGGTCTGGTCGCTGCAGTTCGTCGTGCATCAGCTGTCGTCCCGATGTTGATTCATCCCGCACCGGTCTGTACGTACCGGTCGTGCCCGCCGTACATCAGCGGTCGACCGAGCCTGTCAACGGCTCGTGACAGGCTCGGTTCCGCTTGATGTCGGCAGTGTTACGTCACACCTCCGCGTAGCTGAGCTGCGGCTTTGCCTCAGAGGCTGTGGTGGCCTCGCCCTTGGCGGGCGCCGGGCGGCGAAGGTATACGGCCCAGGTGACCACGAAGCAGACCGCGTAGAAGGCGAGGAAGGCGACGAAGGCGCCGGTTCCGGTGCCCGCGGAGAGGAAGGACTGGCGGAAGGCGAGGTTGATGCCGAGCCCACCGAGCGCGCCCACGGCCCCGATGAGACCCATGGAGGCACCGGACAGACGGCGCCCGTACGCGGCGGCCGCCTCACCATCCAGCCCCATGGCGACAGCCTTGGTCTGGAAGATGCCGGGGATCATCTTGTACGTCGAGCCGTTGCCGAGCCCGGTCAGGACGAACAGCGCGATGAACGCCACGCTGAACAGCGGCAGCGACTCCTCCACAGAGGCCGCGACGATCGCGCCGGTGGCCACCATCATGGCCGCGAAGTTCCACAGGGTGATCTTCGCGCCGCCGAAGCGGTCGGCGAGCCAGCCGCCCAGGGGCCGGATCAGCGAGCCGAGCAGCGGGCCGATGAAGGTGATCGAGGCCGCCTGCAGCGGCGTACGGCCGAACTGCGTCTGCAGCACGAGGCCGAAGGCGAAGCTGTAGCCGATGAAGGAGCCGAAGGTGCCGATGTAGAGGAAGGACATGATCCAGGTGTGTCCGTCCTTCACCGCGTCGACGGCCGCGCCGGTGTCGTTCTTCACCGACGAGATGTTGTTCATGAAGACGGCGGCACAGACGGCGGAGATGATGATGAACGGGATGTAGAGGCCCAGCAGCAGTCGCGGCCCGCCGCTCGCCCCGATGACCGCGAGCCCGACCAGCTGCACCACCGGTACACCGATGTTGCCGCCGCCCGCGTTGAGACCGAGCGCCCAGCCCTTCTTCCGCAGCGGGAAGAAGCTGTTGATGTTGGTCATGGAGGAGGCGAAGTTGCCACCGCCGATGCCCGCGAGCACCGCGCAGGCCATGAACGTGGAGTACGAGGTGCCCGGCTCCATCACGATGTACGCGGCGATGGTCGGGGCGAGCAGCGCACTCGCCGAGAAGATCGTCCAGTTGCGGCCGCCGAAGCGGGCGACGGCGAAGGTGTACGGCACACGCACGATCGAGCCGACCAGGGTCCCCATGGCGACGAGGAAGAACTTGTCGGCGGGGGTGAGCCCGTACTCGGGGCCCATGAAGAGCACCATCACCGACCAGAGGGTCCAGATCGAGAACCCGATGTGCTCCGAGAGCACGGAGAACCAAAGGTTCCGCCGGGCGACCTTCTCGCCGGTCTCTTTCCAGAAGGTCTCGTTCTCCGGATCCCAGTGCTCGATCCAGCGGCCTCCCTTGCTCGATGCGGGGGCTGTACTAGGGGCTGTCATGACGCCTCCACGGTTCTCCGGGCTCAGGTGTCGTACGTGGGGTCCGTACTTGGGTTGATGAGTCCCGAAGGTAGGGATGGCGCGTTTCCGGTCTGTGCCTGTGAGTGACCGCCGGGGAACGTTGCTCTCACGAGGGGGCGGGGGCGGCGGTGAGGTCGCGAGGGGGGACCGCGTGGGTTCGGGGTGCGCCGGGTGGGGATCGTACGGAGCTGATTGCGTTACTGAGGGAGAGTACGTGGCTCGGGGGTGACCGCGTTCAACAAGCGAAGACGCCCCGCCTGTGGGGCGGGGCGTCGGTTCACCCGGTATGCCCACCGCATGAGGGGCACGATCAGACCTGCGCCTGGCCTCCGTCGACGAACCAGTCGGCGCCGTTGACGAAGCTGGAAGCGTCCGAGGCCAGGAACGTCGCCACGGCGGCGATCTCGTCCGGGCGGCCGATCCTGCCGAGCGGCACCTGCGAGGCGAGCTGGTGGTCCGGGCCTACGGCGCCGATCAGGCCCGGGGTCTCGGTCGGGCCGGGGCTCAGCGCGTTCACCCGGAACTTCCGTTCCTGCGCGCTGAGCGCCCAGCTGCGCACCAGGTTGCGCACCGCCGCCTTCGACGCGCCGTAGATTTCCAGGCCCGGTTCGGGGACGAGGGCGCTGGTCGATCCCGTCACTACGATGGAGGCGCCGTCCGACAGCAGGGGCAGCGCCTTCTGCACGGTGAAGATCGTGCCCTTCAGGTTCGTACCGAAGGTGGCGTCGATGGCTTCCTCTGTGATCTCACCGAGACGCTGGGGGACAGCGCTGCCGGCGTTGGCGACGAGCACGTCGATGCGGCCCGCCTGCTCGCGCACGACCGAGTAAAGGTCATCGAGGTCCGTCTGTACCGAAACATCGGTCCTCACACCGGTGGCCGCCGGCCCGATCTCAGCGACGGCCGCGTCGAGCGGCTCCTGACGGCGACCGGCCAGGAACACCCGCGCCCCCTCGGCGGCGAACCGCCTGGCGATGGCGAGCCCAATGCCGCTGTTGGCTCCGGTGACCACTGCCACCTTGCCTGCGAGTACTTCCGTCATGACGGCCCACTCCTCAGTTCTTGACTGGTTCGTCCATAACGCTAGACTGTTATGGACGAACCAGTCAAGAATGGCTAAGCTGTCCTCATGGCACGACCCAGGAAGTTCGACGAGCAGCAGGTGCTGGACACTGCCCGGGAGCGGTTCTGGTCGGGTGGGTACGCCGCCACGCGAATGGAGGACATCGCCGAGGCGACGGGGCTCGGCAAAGGCAGCCTGTACGGCGCGTTCGGCGGAAAGCAGGAACTGTTCCACCGCGTGTTCGACGATTACTGCGGCTCCGCCGTCGATGCTGTGAGCCGGCAGCTGCGCGGCAACGACGCGGACGCCTACGCGCGGCTGTCCGCCCACGTGTACGCGGTGGCGGCGGCGACTGCCGCAGACACCGCCCGCCGCGGATGCCTGCTGGCCAAGGGCGCCGCCGAGCTGGCCGAACACGACGAGACGGTGGCCAAGCGGGCGCGCGCGGCCATCGAGGCGCTGCAGGCGCTACTGGAGGGCGACATCGCAGCCTGTCAGCGCAATGGCGATATTGCCGCGGACGCGGATCCGGGAAAGCTGGCTGCGCTGGTGCTCGCCGTACTGCGCGGCATTGAAGCGCTGGGCAAGGCCGGAGCGAGCGAGGAGACGCTGACCGATATAGCCTCGACAGCCCTTGCTGTACTGCCCCGCCCCGCTCACTGAGCTTCTTCAGTCCGGCCACCGCTCGGGGGATGGCCGAGGGTGCGTGACAGACGAGGCCCCGGGTTGTCGGTGGAGATGTCTGACGTCTCATGACGTCTCATGACGTCTCAACCAAGCAGCCCAGGGGCCTCGTTGATCATCTACCCTGCTGATCCGGTGGGTACGGGCGACGGTCAGGTCGTGGGCACGGCCCGGCAGTGCAGGGGAGCACGCCAGGGCATCCCCATCCACCCTGGAACGGCACCGCTGAAGAAGCTCAATGCTCGGCTGTTCAGTGCTGAGGGGGTTGGGGCTGGCCGTAGGGGTTGTCGGGTTGGGCGTACGGCTGAGGCTGGGGCTGGGCGTAGGGGCCGGGGGCCGGCTGGCCTGCTTGGCCCGGCTGGCTGCCGTACGGTCCGGGGGCGGGGGCTTGCTGACCGCCGTACGGTCCGGGGGCGGGAGCCTGGGCCTGCGGGGCCGCGTAGGGCTGCTGGGGTGCGAAGGGCTGCTGGGGTGCGAAGGGCTGCTGGGGCGCGTACGGCTGCTGGGGTGCGTAGGGCTGCTGCGGCTGGCCGTACGGCTGTCCCGGCTGACCCTGCTGCCGGCCGTATGTCTGCGCCGGCTGACCCTGCTGCTGGCCGGCGAACGGATTGCCCTGCCCCGCCTGTATGTGCTGCTGACCGGCGAACGGATTCGCGTGCCCCGGAAGCTGCGCCCCCGGAGGCAGATACCGCACCCTCCCCGTCTCATCCGCAACGGGCGTGAACCCGGCGGCCTGCAACCGCGCCGCGAACTTGGCGTTCCGCTTCCGCGTGACGACGAACCCGACACCCAGGATCGCCATAAGGAGCACCCACATCCCAATGACGAAGGTGACCCCGTCCCCACTGGCCCGTGCGACCCCGATGGCCATACCGACGGTGACCCCGATGGCCCCGAACCCCATCCGCTTCTCGGCACTCTTGCCGGTGAGATCGAAGTTGATCCGAGCCTTCAGCAGCTCCAGCGCATCAGGTACGAAGGGCGGCAGAGACGTCCCGTCCCCGGCTTGCGGATATTGGGCCCAGTTCTGCGCGGCACGAGTCTGAGCCTGCGGACTGGGATCGGGCACGATGAGCATCTTCAGCGAATTGCCCTGCCCACCCTGCCGAACATCGGCGTACTGATACCCGAACTGCTCCGCAATGAAGGCAAGCCGAGCCAGCTTCTTCACGGACGCCATGGCACTGGTGAGCTCAACGGCATCCCCACCAGCCATGAGCCGAAACATCTTCTGCACCTGCCGCTGACTCACGCCAAACCTTCCCCGTTGCCATCTGTGACCGTCTGTTTGCACTCGCACCCTATAGGCCACGGGAGTTGGGGCACAGGGGCTGCCGCGGACGGCTACTGACTACTACCTCCCGCTCCCTCCCACCTCGAACCACAACAGCTTCCCGGCACCGGGCCCGAGCAGCTCGTCACCAAGGGGCCAGCCGCCCCACGAGCTCGCGTACTCCCGTACCAGGAGCAGCCCGCGCCCACCTTCCGCGTCCGTCGGGGCAGGCGGTGCGACGCGATCACCAGGAGGCTCGTCGAAGGGCGCGGGGATTTGAGGACTGCTGTCCCATACGCCGACCCGCAACCGTCCGTCCCCCGGCGCGGTCAGCCGGAGGGAGGCCGGCCCTTTGGTATGGCGGTAGGCGTTGGTGACCAACTCGGAGGTCAACAGCTCGGTGACGTCGAGGACTTCGGACATTCCGTGTCCGTTGAGCGCAGCCCGCACGGTCATACGTGCGACGCGTGCAGCGCGTGGGTCATGAGGCAGGCGAAGGGCGTACGACCAGGTGTCGGGCGGGGCTACGGTGACCATGAATGCCTCCGGGAGAGAAGGGAGGGGAACTTGAGCTCGCACAACTGCGGCGCCGGGCGGTGGCATTGCCAGGGGTGTGGTGCGCTTCCGGCTTACAGGCGAGGGCAGTTGGGCGGTACGTGACTACCGTAGAGCAAATGGTTAGATGGATCTAACTTTTTGCGCAGGAAGCATCGAAGCTTCACTCGCGTGAGGGAGAAGGGACACCGCGTCGCGGCCAGGAAGGAAACGCTTTGCCACCCACCAGCAATCCGACCCTGAGGCAACGGAGATTCGGCGCCGAGCTGCGCAAACTCCGTGAACGGGCCGGGCTCACAGCCACCGGCGCCGCCGAGCTGCTCGGCGTCAACCAGGCGCGCGTCAGCATGATCGAGACCGGCCGCACACCCATCAGCGCCGACCGGGTTCGCTCCATGGCCAACGTGTACGACTGCTCGGACGACCGGCTCATCGATGCCCTCGTCGCCATGACCGGGCGGCGGACGCGCGGGTGGTGGGAGGAGTACCGCGAGCACCTGCCCGCCGCGCTGATCGACCTCGCCGAACTCGAGCACCACGCCACCGGGCTACGGGCGGCACTCATCGTCCATATCCCGGCCCTGCTCCAGACCACGGACCACGCCCGAACCCTCTTCCAGCAAGTCGCCCCGCCCATGCGCCAGTACGAGATTGAGCACCGCCTCACGTTGCGCATCAAGCGGCAGGGCGTCCTACACCGGAAGGACCCGCCCCCGTACTCGGCGATCATCCACGAGACGGCACTCCGCATGGGCTTCGGCGGCCCTGCCGTCACTCTCGGCCAGCTCAAGCACCTGATCGGCATGAGCGAACTGCCCAATGTCACCGTCAGGGTGGTCCCCTTCGGAGCCGACCACTTCCCGACCACGGGCCAGTCCTTCGACTACGTCGAGGGCCCGGTCCCGCAACTCGACACCGTCCAGCTGGACAACCATCACGGCGCCTGTGAATTCCTCGACGCGGAGGCGCAGTTGAGTAAGTACCGTTCCGTGCTGGACCGCATGGAGTCGTGCGCCCTCAGCCCCGCCAAATCACGCGACTTCATCCACCGCCTCATCCGGGAAACGTGAGAGGGGACCGACTGTGCACACCACCGACTGGCAGAAGTCCACGTACAGCGGCGACGGCTCGAACTGCGTCTACGTCGCTGCCACCTCCACCGGAGCCATCCACCTCCGCGAAAGCGACGAACCCGAGGTCATCCTCATAACAACCCGCCCTCGTCTAGATGACCTGATACGAGCCCTGAAGACCCACCCGTACCCGCGCACCACCTGAACGACTGGAAGGTTTGGACACCCAAACACCGCCCCGGTGTCCCAAACCTTCCAATCACCCAACGATGCCCTCAGCCGGCGCACCGTTTCTCTCCCCGGGACAGGCCACTTGTCAGGCACGAGCCTGAACGGGCGCGCGCTCGTCGGCAGAAGGCCACGGCATCGCGGAGCCAACCATCCCCTCAGAGGGGACAGTTGGCCGCGGCACGGGTCCGTCACCGCGGTCAGCGATTGACGGCCTGAATCTCCTGCACGATCACGTCCTGCTCGGCACCGAACTCACCGTCCGGGAGGGGCTGTTCCGCATCGATACCCGTGCCGACCCAAGAGATCTTCCAAGTGACCGTGGCCGTAAGCGGGTACGTGCCGTCCCCCGAGGAGCGCAGATACTTCACGCCGCACGGCGGCGTCTCGTCGGCCTTGCCCTTGGCATACGGCTCGCCAATCTTGCCGTTGTTGATCTCGCACTCGCCAGAGGCGGGGTAGGTCTCCGCGTCCTCGGTACCGGGGTCGATCTTGAGAGAGACAGGCTCGGCGGTCGTGGTCGCCTGGATGCCGATCACGGGTACGGACGCGGTGACCGAGACGGGCTTGAAGTCGGCGCCGTCCAGCCACGCCCACGTCGGCAGATTGACCTTGGTCGTGCCCTCGGGTGCCAGCGTCACCTCGGTGCCGGGCACCTGGATTTCGGCGTACGCGAGCTGGGCGAGGATCTCGGGAGTGACGGCGTTCTCGATGTTGGCCGGCGGAGGGTCGCCCTCGTCCACCCAGAACGGGGGTTCCTGGCACTTGTCCCAGCCAGGCGGATAGTCCTCGTCGACATACGAGTCCCAGAAATACCCCTCGCCGGTCTTGTCCTTGTTGAAGTCCTTGTACGGCTCGCCGTTGACGTATCGGTTGCGCTGCTCGCTGTCCCATCCGCTGCCGGTCGACCCGGCTTCCCAGATCGGTTCCATCTGCTTCTGGAGCTGTTCGGGCGTGTACTTCGGGGCGTACCAGCAGGGGGGCGGGGTCCAGGACGTGGTGGAGGTAACGGAACCCACCGAGTCGCCGCTGCCGTTCTTCGAGCGGTCGAAGACGACGCCGCCAGCGGTCGCGGAGATGGTGTCACCGTCAGCCTCGCCCGATGGACCGTTGCCGGTTCCACCACCGAATGACCCTCCCCCTGGAGGGGTTGGCTCGGCGTTAGCAATGGGGGCCGAAATCGTACCGATAGAGCCCGCGACCAGCACAACCGCCGCGATGCGGAAGAGTCGACTCATGGCTGGCACCTGTCAGCCCCTCGGGTAGAGACGATCTTCATGAGCTCCCAAACCCCGTCATCGTTCTTCTCCACCTGCGCGCCATAAGCGACGTAGCTCTTCTTGGTGACCTTCGTTTTCTTGATCTCCTTGGTCTTGATGACCTTGCCGAATGCCTTGCTCTCGTCTGCGCAGTAGGTGAGTGAAGCAGTGTCCTTGGAACTCACCGTGACCTGGCGATCGAAGTAGCGCACGCTTCCAGTGATCGTCCAGCCCGCATCCGTGTACGCCTTGACCCACTTCTCGGCGGCTACCGCGGCTTCGCCCTCTGTATAGAACTCCAGGGCGGGCAGCCGTGGGTTCTGGGCAACAATGGCCGCGTCAAGCGCGCGCACGAGCTCGGCGTTGTCCTTGAGGACCGCATTCTGGACAGCGTCATCGGACTGCTCTGGGGTGAAGGTGTGTGTCAGATCCGACGGCAACTCGATCTTCGGGCGCTCGGCAGAGGCGGCCGCACTCGCGCTCGGCGAAGCCGACTCCTTGTCGGCCCCTACATCAGCGCCCGCGATCTTGTCGTTGTCCTTGGAACTGTCGCTGTCGCCGCCGCCACAGGCGGACAGCGTCAAAGCCGCAGCGGCGGTCAGCGTGATCGCTGCGAGCAGGGTGGGGCGGCGGTTCACTAACAACTCCCGGTGGGGCGAGGGTTTATATGAGCGGAGTAACGCTATCGACGCGGCGGTGGGGACACCAGAGCGAACTGCCCCGAGGACAGGTCCGCACGAACCCCAAAGCACCCATAAGCTCACCAAATAGCAGTCGGGGGGCTTCTATTGAGTGATCCGCGGGAAGCGGCACAACTGCCGCCTTGGCCAGTGCAAACCGTCGGATGGCGTCGTCCACCTGGCTCCATCTTCAACGAAGCGGACACAGCTCCGTAACAGACGGCGTCCAGTTGGCCTCCGGGCTGACACTTCGCGATGCCGACTCCTCGTTCCCTCCGATTTGTTGACGGTCGTTCAGGCGTCCCGGACGCGGGCGCCCTGATGCCGGTGACCAGCAACCACCACTCGCCGTCTCAGACGAACTCATACTCGCGAAGAGGGAGGAGCAGAGGGAGGAAACGTGGGCCGACGGCGCACTGTTCCTCCGTGTTGCCCCAGCCCTACATGGTTCGGTATGCCCGGAGAAAGGTCCGCACTCCCTCGACGACGAGTGGCCGGACGCGGGTGTCCTCCGCGGCATTCGCGGAACCGAGCCTGTCCAGCGCGACGCCGAAGGTCAGCGCGAGGAACTGGTCGGCCGCGAGTCGGGGGTCGGGGACGTCGAGCAGCCCGGCCGCGGCGAAGGCGGCGAACCGCTCGGCAATTGCCTCGTCGGGGGTGTCGGCCAGGGGGTTTTCACCCCGGTGCGGCAGGTGGCCGGACTCCGCCCGGACCAGGCGTTGCAGCGTCGCGTACTCCGCCGAGCCGAGCATGTCGGTCGCGATGCGCATCGAGAACGTGACCAGGGCGTCCTCGAGCTCGGCGGCCTCGGCGACGTCGGTGAGGGTGTCGTCGAGGGTGCGCCGGATCGTGGTGATCAGTGACTGGCCGACGGCGTCGACGACTGCTTGCAGCAGCGTCCGCTTGTCGCCGAAGTAGTCGTAGACCGTCCGCTTGGACACCTCGGCCCGGGCGGCGACCGCGTCGACGCTGGACCGGTCGAAGCCGTCGGCGAGGAACAGTTCCCGGGCCGCCGAGAGGATGGCGGCCCGCTTCCGCGCGGACCCCTCGCGCAGTGTCTTCGTGGTCGGCATGGGCACATCTTAACCGTCCTACACTGCACGGTGTAGTGTAATATCCAGCTCATGGTGGCGCGTGCCGTACCCGTACACCCGCTCCGCCCGGCGGAGCCGTGCATGCGCCACCTCGGGTGCCGCTTCCCCGGGTTCGCCCCGCCGGACGGCCTCGGCCCTGTCCACCAAGCACCAAGCACACTGCGCCCCGCGTGAATGGCCGCTGCGGTCCGCGCCGGGCCCGGCAAGGCGGCAGCGCTACGCGTACGGCCGCCCCCTTACTCGCCCGGCAATCACGGAAAGGACGTCCATGACCGCAACTCTGGCTCCCCCGGTCCGCATCCAGAAGGCCGCTGTCTGGGCCCTCGGCCTGCTGGCGGTCTCCACCGGTGCCTTGGAGGGGGTGTTGGCGCCGACGCTCCCGCTCCTGCAACGCGAGCTGGATATGAGTCGAGCCGAAGGGGGGTTACTCAGCATCGTGCTCGCCATCACCGGCGCGCTCATCACACCGGTCGCAGGCAAGTTCGGCGACCGCTATGGCGGAAAACGAGTCCTGATCCGGCTGATGGCGGTGGTCTCGGCCGGAGGCCTGGTGTCAGCGCTGGCGCCGAACCTGCCCGTGCTGCTGCTCGGCCAGGTACTGCAAGGGGCGATGGTGGGCGCGCTGCCCCTGTCGTTCATCCTGGTGCGCGAACACCTCCCCGAGGGAGATTCGAAGGTGGCCATCGGGGTGGTCAGCGGGTTGTTCGTGGCGGGCGGGATGGCGGGAATACTGTCGGCCGGGCCCGTGGCGGAGCAGCTGTCCCGACACTGGATGTTCGCGCTGCCGACGATCGCGGTCATCGGGTCCACCCTGCTTGTGAACGGGCTGATGCCGCATGATGCGCCGCGCCGGTCGGACGACGCCGGGGTCGACTGGCCCGGCCTGGGTCTCTTGAGCGGGACGCTGGTCACGCTCATGCTCGTACTCGGGCTGGCGGCCGACGCCGGCTCGCAGCCACTCGTGTTCGGCGCCCTCATCGTGCTTCTGGCCGCCTTCGTGACCGGATGGATAGCCGTTGAGCGTCGTGCGGCCTCGCCGATGATCGATCTGCGCATGCTGGCACGGCCTGCGATATGGAAGTCGTGCGTGCTGACGTTCGTGATGTGCCTCGGTACCGCGATGGCGGTCTATCTCGTCCCGCAGCTGTTCGATGTGCCCGCCGACGAGTACGGCTTCGGGGCCAGCGCCACCGAGATCGGCTTCTACCTGCTGCCCGGCACAGTGGCCGCGTCGCTCGCCGGGCCGATCAGTGGGATCGGGGCTCGGCGTTTCGGCTCGCGTGCCGTGGCCACCGCCGGGATCGTCATCATGGCCACCGCCCTGATCGCACTGGCAGCCGTGCACACCGAGGTCTGGCACCTCGTCATCGGCAAAATGATGATCGCGCTTGCCAACGGCCTGTGCATCACGGCAATGGTGACCAGCACCGCCACATCCGTCGATCAAAGTGACACCGGCATCGCCACCAGCCTGGTCCTGGTGACTCGCGTGCTCGGCATGGCCGTGGGTTCGCAGGTTGGTGCTGCGCTCCTCGCCGCCGGGACCCCTTCCGGGTCGGATGTCCCGGCCGAATCGGCCTTCGTCACCGGCTTCGTCATAGCCGGCGCCGTCACGGCGCTGTCCTTGCTTGTCGCCCGGACCATGAGCAAAGGAGTCAAGGAATGACCCGCACCGATCTGTCGAGGGGTGTCCATACCACGCCTAGGCGCAAGGTCCTGATATCCGGGGCCGGCGTCGCGGGGCCCGCCCTCGCGTTCTGGCTGAACCGCTACGGATTCGCGGTCACGGTGGTCGAGAAGGCGGGCACACCTCGTGACGGTGGTTACCCCATCGACGTGCGTGGCACCGCACTCGAGGTCGTCCGGAGGATGGGAATCCTGCCGCGACTCCAGGACGCGCACATCGATCTGCGCCGGCTGACCTTCCTCGACGGGGACGGCAGCGAGGTGGCCTCGGTCAACCCGCACGCCGTCACCGGCGGTGTCGCGGGACAGGACCTGGAGGTGCGGCGCGGGGATCTCACCGGCGCTCTCTACGCGGCGGTCCGTGACGACGTGGAGTTCTTGTTCAACGACTCCATCGAGACCCTCGACCAGTCCGGCCACGGGGTCGACGTCACCTTCCGCGGGGGCAGCAGGCGTACGTTCGACATGGTGGTCGGTGCGGACGGACTGCACTCACGTACCCGCGAGTTGCTGTTCGGCCCCGAAGAGCGGTTCCACCGGTACCTCGGCTACTGCTTCGCCGTGTTCACCATGCGCAACACCCTCGGGCTCTCCCACGAGACCATGATGTGGAACACCCCGGGCAGAGCCGCGGCACTCTACGCCGTGGGGGACAACGACGAAGTGCACGCCTTCCTGAACTTCGCCCACCCGGAACCGCCGTTCGACGCGTTCCGGAACCCGGAAGCCCAACGGGACCTGGTCGCCGCGGTCTTCGCCGACGCGGGATGGGAGGTCCCGGGCATGATTGCCGCCATGCGCGACGCGGATGACCTGTTCTTCGACGGGGTCAGCCAGATCCGGATGCCCCGCTGGTCGAGCGGACGGGTCGCGCTGGTGGGTGACGCCGCGTACGCGCCCTCGTTCCTCACCGGACAGGGCTCCAGCCTCGCGCTCGTCGGCGCGTACATGCTCGCCGCTTCCCTGGCCGACCGGGACCACGCCTCGGGCTTCGCCGCCTACGAACACAACACCCGTGAGTTTGTGACCGTGAACCAGGAACAGGTCGGCGAGGGCGGCGCCACACTCTTCCCCACCACGGCCCGGGCCCTGGAGCAGCGCAACGACATGCTGCGCAAACTCAGCACCATGCCCTCCGCGGAAGGGCGACCGGCCCACTCGGCCCTCACTCTGCCCGAATTCCTGCCCATGACGTAACTCCAGGCACGCGAACCGTGGCCACCGCGTAGCCGCGCGCCGCGGTGTACCGGGCCCGGGCCACCAGCCGGGGTTCCGCCTTGGGCAGGCCGTTGTTGTGGGCCATCAGGACCAGCGGGGCCGGTGCGGACCCGGGCGTCCACAGGGTGCCGGGAATCTCGCCGAGGGTGAATTCGCGCTCGAGGACGCCGTCGTCGAGGTGCTCCTCAGAAGTGAATTGCACGGTCGTGCCTTTCGGGAGTGCTCTTGAACGGCGCTCCCGGACGACCGCCCTTGTCGTCTCCGTCCGGCGTGCGTCCGCGCACGGTGGGGCCGCAAGGTCTGGCAGCTACCGCGCCCGAGCCCGCCCCCGCGACCCTGACCCTGACCCGGACCGCGACCGGCCCCGACTCCCGCCCTTCTTCGCCCCGTCCGGCCACAGCCGAGGCCCCCGCTTGGCCGCCAAGTCCTCGACCCATCCCACGCTCACGATCATCAGACCGATCAGGGGCCATACCAGGACGAACATCCAGAGGGTGTACGTCGTGGTCAGGGCGTTGGACAAGCGGTCGTCCATGAACGGGAGTCGGTAGAGGATGTCCAGGAGCGGGACCGTCGCCATGATCAGCAAGTTGTGCCAGAGGTAGATCGTTACGGCGCGGTTGTTCGACAGGGTGACCAGTTTGTCCCAGCGCGCCAGGCGACCTGGGAGTTCCTGCCAGGAAGGGGAGTACTGAAGCAGGATCGCCACGAAGCCCAGGGACCAGGCGGCCTGGGCCAGGGGGATGTCGTTCAGGTCCCAGCCGTCGGGGCCCAGGTGGCCGGAGGCCCACCACAGGCCGAAGGTCATCAGGAGGGAGGCGACGGAGACCACCGCGTAGCGCGGGATCTTCTTCAGTACGCCCTCCTGGTGGGCCATGCCCAGGATCCAGCAGCTGCCGTAGACCGCGAAGTCCGTTACCGCGTTGCCCGTTTCGCCGGGGATCTTCACGATTCCCGTGCCTACCACCGCTGTCAGCGCCAGCGGGGCCAGCAGCGTTGCCCACGGGACTCGGCGGAACGCCCACAGCAGCAGGGGGGAGGCGATCACGAACCAGAGGTACGCGCGCAGGTACCAGAGCGGGCCCGCCGCCTGGACCGCCCAAGTCTGTTCCAGCAGGCCCGACTTGGAGCCGATCTGCCAGGGATAGGGCGGGGCGCCGATCGGGATGATGTAGTTGACCAGGCCCAGCCAGCCCAGGCCGCCGTCGTCCTTGGACGGGTTCCAGCCGCCCACGAACATCATCGCGAGTACGACCGCGCTGAAGGCCCAGAGCGGAGGCAGGAGTCGGCGGATACGGCCGCGGATCACGCCCCACGCCGGGCGGCTCAGCGAGCGCGCCATCAGGGCGCCCGCAAGCGCGAACATCACGCCCATGGACGGGAAGAGGACCGTCAGCCATGCCCAGCCGAAGATGTGGTAGACGACCACGCGGACCAGGGCTATGGAGCGCAGGAGGTCGAGATAGCGGTCACGGCCGGGGCGGGAAGGGGAGGGCTTGGTCTTGGTATCGGACGGGGCCCCGGCGGCCGGTCCATGAGAAGCGGCCTCGGGCACCAGCTGCTCCGGCACCTCCGGCACCTCCGGCAGCAGCTGCGTCTCGTTCCACCTCTGCTGGGGATTCGCCTGCGGGGCCTGCGGAGCGTGCGGGGCCTGCGGGATGTGCCCATTCCCGTACGACTGCCCGTACGCCCCCTCGTGCGACTGCCCGTACGGCTGCCCGTACGTCTCCTCATACGACGTCCAGTACGAGTTCTCGTACGGCGACGCACCGGCCCCCGTGCCCTCCTCCGCCCCCTCCGCATACCCCTGCGTCATCCCACGGGCCTCCGCTCATCCCCACGCGCCACCCGCTGCCCGGGCACCGCCCCAGGAACCGAACCACCTGGCGCCGACCCCACAACCCCCGTGCGCCGCAGCTTCTGCCACCGCAGCCGGCCACCGGTGAGAGCCGTGATCCAGGACTGCAGCAGGACTACGTACATCAGCTGGCGGTAGAGGAGTTGCTGCAACGGCAGCGAGATGAGATGGGTCATGCGTTCGCGGTCCAGGCGGAAGGCGTACGCCGCGCAGATCGCCTGGATGGCCAGGACGCCCAGCCAGGCGACGATCGTCTTTCCGGTGGGGCCGAAGATGAGCCCGTACAGAAGGAACACGTCGATCAGGGGGGCCAGCAGCGGCGCCACCACCATGAACAGGGAGACCAGCGGCAGGCCCACGCGGCCGAAACGGCCCGAGGGGCCCTTTTCGATGATCGCGCGGCGGTGCTTCCAGATCGCCTGCATCGTGCCGTACGACCAGCGGTAGCGCTGGGACCACAACTGCTGGACGGACTCAGGGGCTTCGGTCCAGGCGCGGGCGTCCTCCGCGTAGACGACGCGCCAGCCGTCGCGGTGCATCGCCATCGTGATGTCGGTGTCCTCGGCGAGCGTGTCGTCACTCATGCCGCCGACGCGTTCCAGGGCGGAGCGGCGGAAGGCCCCGACCGCACCCGGGATCGTCGGCATGCACCGCAGGATGTCGTACATACGGCGGTCGAGGTTGAAGCCCATCACGTACTCGATGTGCTGCCAGGCGCCGATGAGGGAGCTCTTGTTGCCGACCTTCGCGTTGCCGGCCACCGCGCCGACGCTCGGGTCGGCGAAGGGCTGGACGAGTTCGCGGACGGTGGCCGGTTCGAAGACCGTGTCACCGTCCATCATCACGATGAGGTTGTAACGGGCGTTCGCTATGCCGCGGTTGAGCGCGGCGGGCTTGCCCGCGTTGAGCTGGCGCACGACGCGTACGTTCGGCAGGCGCAGGCCCTCCACGATGCGGGCCGTGCCGTCGCTCGAACCGTCGTCGATGACGATGACCTCGATGGGATGCTCGCTGGCCATCAGCGAACGCACCGTGTTCTCGATGCACTTGGCTTCGTTGTACGCGGGAACCAGCACCGATACCGGTTCGGTGATCGGTCCGCGGCCACCCCAGCGGAAGCCCTTGCGGCGTACGCGGTGGGCATGGACGGCGGAGAGCAGCAGCATCAGGCCGAAGCGGGCGAAGACGAGGACGCCGATGATCGCAAGGCCGACGACCAGGACGCCGGTCGTCTTCTCGGAGGCCTGGACCGCGTACACCCAAGCCTTGCCCTTCCACAGCTCGAGGCCGGTGACCTTGGTGTGGGCGCTCTGCGCGCCGAGAGCCTCGGTGAGGTTCTCGAACTCGTAGTCGCGTTCCTTCATCTGGGGCACGAACCTGTCGAGCGCCGCAACGGTCTGCGAGCGGTCGCCGCCGGAGTCGTGCATCAGGACGATCGCGCCCTTGTCGCCCTTGGGCGTGGCGCGGCGGATGATCTCGTCGACGCCCGGCCTGCGCCAGTCCTCGCTGTCGGTGTTGTTGACGATGGTGATGTAGCCCTGGCTGCCGATGTACTCGGTGACCGGCCAGGACTTGTTGTCCATGGCGTCGGCGAAGGAGGAGTACGGCGGCCGGAAGAGCGACGAACGGATGCCCGCCGCGCCCACGAGCGCCAGCTGGTTCTGGGAGAGCTCCCAGTTGATGCGGCGCTTGGCCTGGAGGGAGAGGTCGGGGTGATTGAAGGTGTGCAGGCCGATCTCATGGCCTTCGTCGACCATGCGCTGGACGAGGTCCGGATAGCGCGAGGCCATGGTGCCGGTGATGAAGAAGACCGCGTGCGCGTCGTGCTTCTTCAGTACGTCGAGGACCTTGGGGGTCCACTCGGGATGCGGCCCGTCGTCGAAGGTGAGGACGATACGGCGGTCCGGTACGTCGTCCCGGCTGTCGGTGCCGCCGCGGCGCGTATCGATGACCGGGCCGCCCTTCAGGACCTCCTGGGGGACCCGGTCGTTGGCCGTGGGGGTATTGATGCGGTAGTCCGCGAGGATCTCGCTGTGGACGAAGCCGCGCAGCATCAGCATCGCCATCAGGGCGACGAGGACGAGGGAGGGCAGCAGGTAGCGCATGGGCAGGCGACGACGACGTACTGCGCCGGAGGCCTTGCCGCGACGGCGGGAGCTGGATGCCATCAGAGGACGTACTCCGGAGAAGACGGGGCGGCGGGCTGCTCGATGAGGCCGATCGGGCCGATGACGCCGATCGGGCCGACGTCGCCGATCGGGCCGATGACGCCGATCGGGTCGATGACGCCGATCGGGTCGATGACGGCGATCGGGTCTACGGGCGTAGTGTCACCCGCCGGCGGCGGGGCGGCGACCGGGTCGGCACCGTCCGCCGGGGGATCGACCGTGGGGTCCTGCGTCGGGTCCGGATCCGGGTCCTGCGTCGGCGTCGTGGGCTCGTCGGTCGGATCGTTGGTGGGGTCGGACCCGGTCGGGTCGTCGCTCGGGCCCGGCTTCGTGGCAGGGTCCGTCGGCGCGGGCTTGGTCGGCCCGTCCGACTCCGTGGGCTTGACCGACTTGCTCGGCGAGGGATCGGCGCCCGGCGCCAACGTCCTACCGGGATCGACCGACGGGCTCAGCCCGGACGAGGGGTTCGCCGTGGCGGACGGGTCCGCGGACGCGGGCGGCAGCGTCGGGGAGTCGACCTTGCTGGCCGGCTTGTCGTCCTCCTTGCCCGGCACCGGGAGCCAGGGCGCGCTGGAGTTGCCCGACAGCAGCGTGGCGATGATGACGACGGCGTACACCGCGCAGGTGAGGCCGACGGCCATGCCGATACGGCGGTATCTGCGGCTGCGACGGCCCGTCTCGTCTACGAAGACCGGTCCGTCCGAACCCTCGACGCTCTGACCACCCCGGGGCCCCTTGGCCTGCTGGACCAGCCAGTCCTCCAGGTGCGCGCCGGCGACGTCGAGTTGGACCGTGACCTCGTCCGGGTCATGGTGGTGCTCGGTCTCCGGCAGGGCGAATCGCTGCGTCTCGCCCATGCGCCGACCGGCGTCCGCTTGCTGCTCGCCGCCTATGTGCTGCTCATTGTCGTCGCCGTCTCGGCTGTTTCGCTGTTTGGGCATGGATATATCGCCAGAACCACCATGAAACGAATCCCCCGCATCTCGACGGGTCGACGGATAGGTTCCGCCTCTTTCCGGCCGGTCGGTATACCCCCCAGCCGCTTGGGCGTCTTCTCGCCACTTCTCCACGCGCACGCACATCCCCCCACGGGACTGATTGGGCGCGTACGAGTCCGGGCACTACGTACTATTTTGTCCGGATCGGGCCCCCACCCGATCCAGGCGCCCCCCTATTACCACACTGCACCCGGCCCTCGAATGTAGCGCACGTAGGAGTTGTGTGTGTGCCACGTGTCAGGTGCATTGCGACATGATGAGCTCATCGGTGGCCGGAATCCATGCACCGGCGGGACGCCGAAGCCATCCCTCTGCCTCCGCCAGCTCCGCGGCGGCGGCACGGAGTGCCTCCATACCTGGATGTACCAGACCTCTTCTCCACACCAGTGACACCGGCGACAGGGGCACGGGGTCGACGAGTGGCTTACATATCGATTTGGGCATGGCCGGAAAATCGACCGCGGCGAGGACGGGATTCCGCGTCTTGGCCATGATCCGCTGGAACTCCCGGGTCCCCACGGCGAGTGGCGCAGGCGGCGCGATCTCGATGCCGCGCCCCTCGAAGAGCTGCCGGGCCAGGTCGGTCCACTCCGGCGTACGGGGGTTCCCGGCGCCGGCGTACACGGACTCGCCCGCCAGCGCGTCCAGCGGCACGACGTCCAGGTCAGCCAGCGGATGGTCCTCGGGCAGCAGGATCGCCATCGGCTCGTACCGTACGGGCTGCTGCTCCAGGCGCGCACGGATCGCCGGGTCCAGTCCCGCGAACCGGCCGAAGGACGCGTCGAGCCGGCCTGCCAGCAGTTCGGCCGCGGCTCCGGTGAGGCCGCTCTCGAAGCGGGCCATCAGCTCGCAGTCGGGGGCGAGTTCACGGGCCCGGGGCAGGATGCGCTCACCGACCAGGCCCGGGCTGTTCACATCCACGAGCAGAGGACGCTGCCCGTCGTCCGCGGCCCGCCCGAACTCGGCCAGCAGCGCGTCCTGCGCCTCCAGCACGCGACGCGCGTACGGGAGCAGCCGTTCGCCGTCGGCCGTGAGCGCGACCCGCCGGGTATTGCGTACGAAGAGGTCCGCCTTCAAGTCCCGTTCCAGACGCCGGATATCGCGGCTCAGGGCTTGCTGGGCCACGTACAGCCGGGCGGCGGCGCGGGTGAAGTGGAGCTCCTCGGCAACGGTGAGGAAGGCGCGAAGGAGGCGGGGATCGACCGCACCGGGACCAGGAGAGGACGGCATCCGGCGAACTTACAACCCAGGTGCGTGAATCGGTACGGAGTAAGTGTTGGACCCCTGGTCAGGGCACCGACGACGGTTGCTCCATGCCGCAGCAGTCTCCTGATCGCCGTACGACAGACCGCAGCACGCCGAATCGCCGTGCGCCAGATCGCCGTACGACCGTCCTCACCGTCACCGCCGACAGCCTGGTGGCCGCAGACTTCGGCCCCCGGCGGAAGGCGCCCGGCCACAGGCGCAAGTCCGGCGCGGGCACCCCCTACCGCCGCCTTTTCACGATCCCGGGCACCCTCGCCTTCACCATCGGGAATCTGATCGCCCGGCTCCCCATGGGCATGTTCAGTATCAGCGCCGTCATCATGATCGCGGGAGCGCGGGACTCGTACGCTCTCGCCGGCGCCGTCACGGCGACCGGGCTGGCGACGACGGCGGTCGTCGCGCCCTGGACGGCGCGGCTGGTCGACCGTTACGGGCAGGCGCGGATCGCCGTGCCCGCGACGGCGACCGCGGCGCTGGGCTCGCTCGCGCTGCTGCTCTGCGTGCGTTACGGGGCGCCCGACTGGACGCTCTTCGTCGCCTACGCCGCGACGGCCACGACCCCCAACACCGGGGGCATGTCCCGGGCACGCTGGGCCCACCTGCTGAAGGGCGATCCGGCGGGCCTGCACACCGCGAACTCCTTCGAACAGGCCGCGGACGAGCTGTGCTTCATGCTCGGTCCGGTGCTGGCCGCGTTCCTGTGCGGGACGTTCTTCCCGGAGGCGGGCACGTTGGCCGGCGCGGTGCTGATGCTGACAGGCGTACTGCTCTTCGCGGCCCAGCGTGCCACGGAGCCACCGGTGCGGGGTCGTCCCCGTACGGCCTCGAAATCCCTCCTACGCGCACTCGGCATGCCCCCTCTCCTCATCGGATTCCTCGCCACCGGCGCCGTCTTCGGGTCGCTGGAGGTGGTCACGATCGCGTTCGCGGACGCACAGGGACACAGATCGGCGGCGGGTGTGATACTCGCGCTCCAGGCGGCCGGTTCGGGCGCGGCCGGTCTGCTGTACGGGGCGCTGAAGCCGCCGGGACCGGCCGAGCGACGCTACCCGTGGAGCCTCGCCGCGATGGCCGTCCTCATGTCGGGCCCCCTGCTGGCCGCCATGCTCACGGGCTCGCTGGTGGTACTCGCCGGTGCGCTGCTGGTGGCCGGGATGGCGACGGCCCCGACGATGGTCACGGCCATGACGCTGATCCAAGGCCGCACACCCGAGGGCCGGTTGAACGAGGGGATGACGCTGGCGGTGACGGGGTTGCTGGGCGGGATCGCGTGCGGGTCGGCCGTCGGCGGGTGGGTCGTGGAGCAAGTGTCGGCCGCCGCCGGGTACGGCGTCCCGGTCACCACGGCCGCGGTCGCTCTGCTGATCGCCCTTGCAACAGCGAGACCAGCAGCTCGGTGAACTGCGTGGCCGCCCAGGACTGCCGGCGGCTCGGCATCGTCTGGATCAGGGCCTCGCGCTGACGGAAGACCGGGTGGTCGATATGGACGTGGGTGACGCCCTCGGTGCGGCCGTTCCGTTCCAGGTCGCCGAGGTCGCCGAGGTCGCCGACGAGGGCGATACCGCCGCCCGAGCGGACGAACTCGTACTGCGGGGCGAGGGCGTCGCAGACCAGGGCCGGGCGGACCCCGTCAGTCCTTCCAACTGCACGCCGATGTCGAAAGGTTCACCTGATTCTTGCGACCCGCGGGACGACCGCCCTGCTGACGTACGAGGGCGCGGGGCACAGCGTCTACGGCCGCAGCGACTGCACACGCGGCGCGGTGGACGACTACCTCGCGGAGCTGAAGGTGCCGGAGGACGGAAGCCACGCGCCGCGGTACGCCCGATCTCCGCAGTATCCGTATCCCCTGAGCGTCCGTCGGTCCGAGTCGTCAGGCTGAACGGCCGTCAGCGCGTCCGTCAGCGCCCCGGTCGTCAGGCTGAGTACGCCGGTGACCGAGGCGTGATCCGGCAGCGGACAGGTCCTTTGGCCATCAGGGTGATCCCTGCGCCGAGCGGCACCTCTTGGTCGTCCGCGGGCTTGAACTCGTAGGCCTGGAGCAGCACCGCGAGCCCCAGCACCGACTCCAGCATCGACAGATGCTGTCCGATGCAGGCGCGCGGTCCGCCCCCGAACGGGAACCAGGCGTAGCGGGGGCGGCCCGCCTCCGCCTCCGGGGTGAAGCGCTCGGGGTCGAAGCGCTCCGGATCGGGCCAGTAGTCGGGGTGGCGCTGGGTGACCCACGGGCTGACGAAGACGTCGGCGCCGGCCGGTATGCGTACGCCGTCGATCTCCGCGTCCGCTACCGCGCGGCGGCCGACGACGGGCGCAGACGGATACAGCCGCATCGCTTCCTTCAGCACCATCGTCAGATACGGCAGCTCCGCCATGTCCGCCGCCGTGGGCGCCCGCCCGCCGGGGCCGCCGAGCACGCGATCCACCTCGTCCCGTACGCGCTTGTGGTGCTCGGGGTGGCGGGCGAGGAGGTGCAGGGCGAAGGCGAGCGCGGTGGCGGTGGTCTCGTGGCCGGCCAGCAGGAAGATCAGTACCTGCTCGCGGAGTTCGGCGGCGTCGAGGCTGCCGTCCTCGGCGTTCTCGGCACGGACGAGGAGGGTGACAAGGTCTTCGGTGCCGTCGCTTTCGGTACCACCGTCTTCGGTGCCGTCCCGCGAGCCGTTGCCCCGTCCGCCGCGGCGACTCTCGATGATCGTGTCGCAGAGCGCGAACAACTCGGCCTGGTGGCGCCCGGCGCGGCGGTTGGCGGGCGTGGGCCATGTACGAGGCAGCTTGACGGGTGAGAGGGCCCGCTTCACGGAGTACTCCTGGAGCAGGGGCATCGTGCGCTCGATCACCTCGAACGCCTTCTCCCCGTCCGTCCCGAACAGGATCCGGCCGACCATACGGAGTGCGAACCGGCGCATTTCACCGACCAGTTCGAGTTCTCCACCGGGGGCTTGGCGCCAGGCTTCGGCCAGGGCGGCAGCCTCGTCGGCGACCTGATGCGCGTAGCCGTCCACCCGGCGACGGGTGAACAACGGCTGGATGAGGCGACGCTGGCGGAGGTAGACGTCGTCCTGGCTGGTGAGCAGCCCGTTGCCGACGGACTCCCGCAGCTCCTCGTAGAAGACGGTGTCCTTGCGGAAGTTGGCGGCCTGCGTGGCCAGAATCTGCTGCGCGCCCTCGGCCGAGAACACCGAGTAGGTCTCCACACGCAGCCCCGGCGGCCCGGCGCGGAAGCGCACCACGTCGCCGTACTCGCTCCGCGCCCGCAGATACGCCGCCAGCGGATCGTTCAGCAGCTCGCTCATCGAACCGAACAGTGGCGTTCCCGCCACGATCGGCGCCTGTGCGCTCGCGGTCAACGTCGCCATGATCCGCCGCCTCCCGTAGATCCGTACGCATGTCCGAACCACAATAGCCTTACGGGCAAGGCAAGTTGAGGTGTCTCCAGTCGTCGAACTCGCCACGGTCAAGCGCGCCCTGCCGTTGTCAGACCCCCCTCCTAGAGTGACCGACATGGACATCACGGAGGCGCGGCAGGTGAGACTGGAGCCCTGGGCGGAAGGCGACTTCTGGCTGCTCCAGCGGACCAACAGCCCTGAGATGACGGAGCACTTGGGCGGCCCCGAGAGCGAAGAGAAGCTCGCCTCACGACACCAGCGCTACCTCGGCATCGAGCGGGGGCAGATGTACCGGGTCACGCTGGCGGACACCGGCGAGACGGTGGGCTCGATCGGCTTCTGGGAGCGCGTGTGGCGGGACCGGGCGGCATGGGAGACGGGGTGGGGTGTGTTGCCCGAGTTCCAGGGACGGGGGCTCGCGGTGAAGGCTGCTCGTGCGGTGGTGGAGGCGGCGCGGGCTGCCGGAGAGCACCGGTACCTTCATGCGTTTCCGAGGGTGGACCATCCCGCGTCGAACGCGGTGTGCCGCGGGGCCGGGTTCGAGCTGCTGGGTGAGGTCGAGTTCGAGTACCCGAGGGGCCACTGGATCATGTCGAACGACTGGCGGGTGGATCTCGGCAGAGGCTGACGGGGGTGACGGATGAGTCGGCGAACCGCCCGGGGAACTGCGCGGATGACCCGGCAGTTCCCCCGGGCATTCAACACCGTCAGTCCTGCACGATGATGTTCGTGCCCGCGCCCCCGGAGAGCGTGTCCGCGTCCGGCCCGCCGTACAGCTCGTCGTTGCCGGTGTTGCCCCAGAGCTGGTCGAAGCCGCTGTTGCCGTGCAGGATGTCGTCACCCCTGCCGCCGTACAGCAAGTCGTCGCCGTCCCCGCCGCGGAGCGTGTCGTTGCCGTCGTCGCCGCGCAGGATCTGGGTGTCAGGGCCGCCCTGGATCACGTCGTTGCCCGCGCCGCCTTCCGTGATGTCGCCGCTGGTGGTGATCGTGTCGTTGCCGTCGTCGCCGAAGACCATCGCGGCCACACCCGCCGTGATGATGTCGTCGCCCGCTCCGGCCCGGACGGCATTGCCGTCGACGCTGCCGGTGTGGGTCAGCCGGTCGTTGCCGCCGCCCAGGTCGAACGCGTTGGTGTGGAAGGCCTGGTCGGTGGAGTTGGTGATGGCAACGCTGTCAGCGATGTCGCCGAGGTCCATCCGCATGGTGGTGTAGGGGGACTGGCTGTCCAGGGCGGCGACCGTACAGGAGACCTTGGCCCGGTCCGCGGGGTCAGGGTGGACGCAGCCGTTCCCCGCGCTGATCGGGACGATGTCCTCGATCACATAGGTGATGGTGTCCTTCGAGCCGTCGGTGAACGATTCGTCGACGAGCACGTTGTTGAACTGGCCGGCGGCGGCCGTGTAGGCGAGCTCGCGGCCGTTGTCGCTGACCACGGCGGTGGCCGACGGCTCCGCGGCACCGGCTGTGGCGGCCAGGGCGGTCGGCAGGGCCAGCCCCGCACCGAGAGCCAACGTCATCGTCGTGGCGGTGCGTAACACGCGGCGGCTGACGAGGTGAGAACGCAACATTTCATGACCTCCGTGAGTCAGTTCTGGTCATCCACTGATCAGTAGTTGTCCAACAAGGCCCAACAACCTCGTGTGACCCATGGGGCCCTCCATTTAGTTGCCCACGGCACAGAAATTCAAGATCCGTTGAGACCCCGTTCACCGGAGACCGACCGACCCCACACGACCGAAACCTTCACCCCCACTTCGTGCCAATCCAAGCCCACCTTGCCCACCTCATTGACGCACCCCCCAACCCCCACATACCTTCCCCCGTCGAAGCGCTTCGACATCACGCGTCGAATCGATTCGATGAGCTGCGTGATGTCCCCATACCCATCCGACTCCCCTGGAGGCACAGGATGTTGACGGCACAAAGGCGTGTGGTGGCGGTGGCCGCGGCGGCTCTGAGCGGAGCCCTGCTCCTGGCCTCCTGCGGCGACTCGGACAGCGGGTCCTCCGATGGGAAGACGCTGCGGCTATGGCACTACGAAGCGCCCAACAGCGCGATGGGCGTGGCCTGGAACGAAGCCATCAAGGAGTTCGAGAAGACGCATCCGGGCGTGAAGGTGAAGTTCGAGGAGAAGGGCTTCGAACAGATCCAGAAAACGGCCCCGATGGTCCTCAACTCCAGCGACGCGCCCGACCTCATGGAGTACAACAAGGGCAACGCCACGGCCGGACTCCTCTCCAAGCAGGGACTCCTCACCGACCTCACCGGCGAAGCCACCAAGCGCGGCTGGGACAAGAAGCTCAGCTCCGGCGTGCGCACCACCAGCCAGTACAGCGCCGAGGGCGTGATGGGTTCCGGCAACTGGTACGGGATCCCCAACTACGCCGAGTACGCGATGGTCTTCTACAACAAGGACCTCTTCAAGAAGCACGGGATCACCGAGCCCACCACGTTCGACGAACTCACCGCCGCCATGGACAAGTTCGTCGACAAGGGTGTCACCCCGTTCGCCAACGCGGGGGCCGAGTACGTGGCCCATCAGTACCTCTACCAGCTCGCACTCACCAAGGCCGACCGCGCCTGGGTGGACAAGTACGAGCTCTACAAGGGCAAGACGGACTTCCACGACGAGGCCTGGACGTATGGCGCGGAGACCTTCGCCGACTGGGTGAAGAAGGGGTACATCAGCAAGAAGTCCAGCGGAACGAAGGCGGAGGACGCCGGCACGGCGTTCATCTCCGGTGAGAACCCCATCCTGTTCTCCGGCAGCTGGTGGTACGGCCGCTTCGCCGAGGAGAACAAGTTCGACTGGGGCACGTTCCTCTGGCCCGGGTCGGACATGACCCTCGGCTCCGGCGGCAACCTCTGGGTCGTCCCCAAGGGCGCCAAGAACAAGGAGCTGGCGTACGACTTCATCGACATCACCATGTCGGAGAGGATCCAGAACCTGCTGGGCAACAAGGGCGGAGTGCCGGTGGCCGCCGACGCGTCGGCCATCACGGAACCGAAGGCCAAGAAGCTGATCGGCGACTTCAACACCCTCTCGGAGAGGGACGGCCTGGCCTTCTATCCCGACTGGCCCGTCCCCGGCTTCTATGACGTCCTCGTCTCCGAGACGCAGAAGCTGATCACCGGGAGCGGATCGCCGGACGACTACCTCACGGCACTTCAGGAGGCGTACGACAAGGACGTACCGAAGCAATGACGGTGACCGTCGAACGGGGCGGGCGGGTCGTCGAGAAGCACTCCGGGACCAGGCTCCCGCGCCGCCCCCGTGACTCGTACGCCCTGTTCCTGCTCCCCGGAGTGCTCGCCTTCCTCGCGGTCGTCGTCGTGCCGTTCCTGATGAACACGGGGGTGAGCTTCACCGACTGGCAGGGCGTGGGCTCCCCGGAGTGGTCCGGGCTCGCCAACTACCGCGAGCTGATGGACGACAGCGAGTTCTGGGCCTCCTTCCGGCACAGCCTCTTCATGGTCGTCGCCATGGCGGCCGTACCGACGGTCATCGGACTCGTCCTCGCCGCCGCCCTGTTCGACTTCGTCGGCAAGCACTTCGGGACGAGGACGGCCGCCGTGCTGCGCGCCTGCTTCTATCTTCCGCAGGTGCTGCCGATCGCCGTCGCGGGCATCGTGTGGAGCTGGATCCTGGCGCCGGAGAACGGCTCGCTGAACGAGCTGCTGAAGGCCATCGGTCTCGAGAGCTTCCAGCAGGACTGGCTCGGTGACCCCGACTTCGCGCTCTACAGCGTCATGGGCGTCATGGTCTGGGTGCAGATCGGCTTCCCGCTGGTCGTCTTCATGTCCGGACTCCAGCGTGTGGACCCACAGCTGTACGAGGCCGCCGAGCTGGACGGCGCGGGATGGTGGCGGCGGTTCTGGCACATCACGCTGCCGCAGATCCGCCCGGAGATCTACGTGGTCCTCCTGTGGTGCACGATCGCCGCGCTCAAGGTGTTCGGCGCGGTGTACGTGCTCACCAAGGGCGGGCCCGGCGGGGCGACCAATGTGCCCTCGTACTTCTCCTTCACCACGTTCTTCGAGAAGACGCAGGTCGGCTACGGCGCCGCGATCTCGACCGTACTGACCGTGATCATCCTGGCGCTGGCCCTGGTCGGCCTCAAGCTCCAGACCCGCGCGGAGGACGCCGAGGAAGGGCTCATCAAATGACCGAGGCAGGGCTCATGGCCGAGGAGGGGCTCCGCAGATGACGACAGCCATACGCCGCTATCCCGTCCTCGTCGCCCTCGTCATCGCCGCCGCCTTCATGGTGCTGCCGTTCTTGATCGTCGCGGTCAACGCGGTGAAGTCCCCGGCCGAGTACTCGGCGAGCGGCCCCCTCAGCCTTCCCGACGGCCTCTATCTCGACGGCCTGAAGGACTTCTGGGAGCGCGTCGACTTCGGGCAGAAGCTCATCAACTCGATCCTGATCAGCGGCAGTGTGGCCGTAGGGGCCGCCGTGCTCTCCGTACTCAACGCGTACGCGATCGGCATCGGCCGGATCAAGGGCCGTACCTGGGTGCTGGCGTTCTTCGTGCTGGCGAACATGCTGCCGCAGGAGGCGCTGGTCTACCCGATCTACTACCTGAGCAAGGAAGTCGGCATCTACGACACCCGGCTGAGCGTGATCATCGTGTTCACGGTGATCCAGGCGGCCTTCGGTACGTATCTGCTGTCGTCCATTCTCGGGCAGTTCCCGCGCGAGATCATCGAGGCCGCCCGGATCGACGGGGCGAACAAGTGGCAGGTGCTGTGGCGGATCGTGGTCCCCGTCAGCCGGCCGACCATCGGAGTGCTGCTGGTCCTCTTCTTCATCTGGACCTGGAACGAGTTCCTGTTGCCACTGGTCATGCTGATCTCGAACGACAACCAGACGGTGTCGGTGGCGCTCGGTGTGCTGCAGGGCCAGCGCCTGATGGACGCCACGATGACGAACGCGGCCGCCCTCCTCGGCGTACTGCCCGCCATCGTCTTCTTCCTCGTCTTCCAGCGGACACTCACCCGCGGTATCGCCGTGGGTGCCGTCAAGTAAGGGGTGTGCCGGTGAAGTTCAGCGACGGCTACTGGCTGCTGCGCGAGGGCGTGACCGCGGCCCATCCAGTCGAGGTCCTCGATGTCACCGCCGCGCAGGGCACGTTGGAGATCCACGCGCCGACCCAGCCCATCCGCCACCGCGGCGACCTGCTGAAGGGACCGGTCGTGACGATCAGCGCGCATGCGCCGATGCCCGACGTCATCGGCGTGACGTTCACGCACTTCGAGGGCGAGGAGCCACGCGGACCCGAATTCGAGGTCGCACAGGAGGAGTTCACGGCTACCGCCACGTACGACGACGAGTACGCGACCCTCACCGCGGGCGCCCTGTCCGTGAAGGTCTCCCGCGACGGCCCCTGGCACATCGACTTCCTCGCCGACGGCCGCACCCTCACGAGCAGTGGCCGCAAGGGCATGGGCATCATGCGGGACGCCGAGGGGGGCCACTATCTGCGGGAGCAGCTGAACCTCGGCGTGGGCACGAACGTCTTCGGCCTCGGCGAGCGCTTCGGGCCGCTGGTCAAGAACGGCCAGGTCGTCGACATGTGGAACGCCGACGGCGGCACGGCCACGGAACAGGCCTACAAGAACGTTCCGTTCTATCTGACGAACGCGGGCTACGGCGTCTTCGTCGACCATCCAGGACGGGTGTCGTTCGAGGTCGGCTCGGAGACGGTCTCGCGGGTCCAGTTCAGCGCCGAGACACAGCATTTGACGTACTACGTCATCTACGGGCCGACGCCCAAGGACATCCTGCGCAAGTACACGGCGCTCACCGGCCGGCCGGCTCTGCCGCCCGCCTGGTCGTTCGGGCTGTGGCTGTCGACGTCCTTCACCACCTCGTACGACGAGGCCACCGTCACCTCCTTCATCGAGGGCATGAAGGAGCGCGAACTGCCGCTGTCCGTCTTCCACTTCGACTGCTTCTGGATGCGCGAGTTCAACTGGTGCGACTTCCAGTGGGATCCGCGGGTCTTCCCCGACCCGGAGGGCATGCTCAAGCGGCTCAAGGAACGCGGACTGAACATCAGCGTGTGGATCAATCCCTACATCGCGCAGCGTTCCCCGCTGTTCGCGGAGGGGCGGGCCCTCGGGCATCTGCTCAAGAAGCCGGACGGCAGCGTCTGGCAGTGGGATCTGTGGCAGCCGGGGATGGCGCTGGTCGACTTCACGAGCCCGGCCGCCCGCGACTGGTACGCGTCGAAACTTCAGGCACTGCTCGCACAGGGCGTCGACTGCTTCAAGACCGACTTCGGCGAGCGGGTCCCGGTGGACGTGGCGTACGCGGACGGCGGCGACCCGGAGCGGATGCACAACTACTACACGTACCTCTACAACCGCACCGTCTTCGACGTGCTGCGCGAGCACCGCGGCGAGCAGGAGGCAGTGGTCTTCGCGCGGTCGGCGACGGCCGGCAGCCAGAAGTTCCCGGTGCACTGGGGCGGCGACTGCGAGGCCACGTACGAGTCGATGGCGGAGTCGCTGCGCGGCGGGCTGTCCCTCGGCCTGTCCGGCTTCGGCTACTGGAGCCACGACATCGGCGGCTTCGAGGGCACGCCGACGCCCGCCCTGTTCAAGCGGTGGATCGCCTTCGGACTGCTGTCCTCGCACAGCAGACTGCACGGCTCGTCGTCGTATCGCGTGCCGTGGCTGTTCGACGAGGAAGCCGTCGATGTGCTGCGGCTGTTCACCAGGCTCAAGCTCCGCCTCATGCCGTATCTGTACGAGGCTGCCCGCGCCGCCCACGCGGAGGGGGTGCCGATGATGCGGGCGATGGTCCTGGAGTTCCCGGACGATCCCGGGTGCGCGCATCTGGAGCGGCAGTACATGCTCGGTTCCGATCTGCTGGTCGCGCCCGTGTTCTCCGACGAGGGCGAGGTGTCGTACTACGTCCCCGAGGGCACCTGGACGCACTTCCTCAGCGGGCAGACGGTCACCGGACCGCGCTGGGTGCGCGAGAAGCACGGGTTCTCGAGCGTTCCGTTGCTGGTCAGGCCGGGTGCGGTGATTCCGGTCGGCGCCGTCGAGGACCGGCCCGACTATCCGTACGCGGACGGGGTCACCCTGCACGCGTACGGCCTGGAACGCGGCGCACAGGTCACGGTGCCGGTGGACGGCGTGACCTTCACGGTCGTACGCGAAGGGGACACGCTGCGGGCCTCGTCAAGCGATCCCTCGGCGCCCTGGGGACTGTCCGCCGGCGGACGGACGGTACGGGCCAAGGCCGGGACCGGATTCGTGTCGCTGGAACTCGGCTCGCAGGAGGCGCTCTCCGCGGAAGCGGCCTCTCCGGAGCAGGAACAGAATCAGGACGGAGCATGGTGAAGATCACCGACGTGGCGCGGCACGCTGGGGTCTCCCCCAGCACCGTGTCGTACGCGCTGAGCGGCAAGCGCCCGATCTCGGAGGAGACCCGGCAGCGGATCGAGGACAGCATCCGCGAGCTGGGCTACCGGCCGCACGCGGGCGCACGGGCGCTGGCCAGCAGCCGGTCCAATGTGCTCGCGCTGGTGGTGCCGTTAAGGGCGGGCATCCATGTACCGGTGGTGATGCAGTTCGCGGTGTCCGTGGTGACGACGGCGCGCCGGCACGATCACGACGTACTGCTGCTCACCCAGGAGGAGGGCGAGGACGGGCTGCGGCGGGTCGCGGACACGGCGCTCGTGGACGCGCTCATCGTGATGGACGTCCAGCTCCACGACGGGCGGCTGCCGTTGCTGCGCGCCCTGGACCGGCCCTCGGTACTGATCGGGTTCCCGGCCGAGCCCGACGGGCTCACCTGCATCGACCTGGACTTCCAGGCGGCGGGCGAGGTGTGCGTCGAGCATCTGGCGGGCCTCGGCCACCGGGTGATCGCACTCGTGGGCTCGCCGCCCGAGGTGTACGTACGGGAGACGGGCTTCGCCCAGCGGGTCGTACGGGGCTTCACCGCGGCAGCGGACCGGCACGGGCTGTCCTCCTCGGTGCACCCGTGCGAGGCGGAGCCCGCGGCGGCCCGCCAGGTCGCCGAGCAGCTCCTTCGCGAATGCCCGGCGTTGACGGGTGTCGTCGTCCACAACGAGCCGATCGTCGAACCCCTCATCGACGCCTTCGAGCAGCTCGGCCTGCGCGTCCCCGGCGACCTCTCCGTCACCGCGATCTGCCCGGACGAGCTGGCCGCCCGCGTCCGCGTCCCCGTCACGTCGGTCGCCATACCGTCCGCCGAGGTGGGCGCAGGAGCGGTCGAACTGCTGATGAAGAAGCTGGGCGGCGCGTCCGTACCGGAGGCGACGCTGTTGCCGCCACGGCTGACTGTGCGGGACAGCACGGCGCGGCGGCCCTGACGCCCCCGAGCACAGGCTCTTCCCACGGAAGTGAACTCTCCAAGCCTCAAGTGCAAGGCCTTAGTCGAAGGAGCCGTGTCATGAAAGGCAAGAGAAGACAGAGACCCACCGTGAGACGGGCCGTCCCCGTCCTGGCACTGACATTGATCGCCGGACTCGGCGTCACCGCCACCGGAACGGCCGCCGCGGACCCCGCCTACGCCTTCCGCAACCCGAAACTCTCCGTCGACCGGCGCGTGGACGACCTCCTCACCCGGCTCACCCTCGACGAAAAGATCTCCCTGCTCCACCAGTACCAGCCCGCGATCCCCCGCCTCGGCATCAAGCCCTTCAAGACCGGCACCGAGGCCCTGCACGGAGTCGCCTGGCTCGGCGAGGCCACCGTCTTCCCGCAGGCCGTCGGGCTCGCCTCGACCTGGGACCCACAACTGATCGAGCGCGTGGGCTCAGCGGTCGGCGACGAGACGCGCGGCTTCCAGCAGGAACGCCCGCCCGGCTGGGGCCTCAACCTCTGGGCGCCCGTGGTGAACCCGCTGCGCGACCCGCGCTGGGGCCGCAACGAGGAGGGCTACTCCGAGGACCCGTATCTGACGAGCGAGATGGCCATCGCGTACGGCACGGGCCTGACCGGCGGCGACCCCGACCACCTCAAGACGGCCCCGACACTGAAGCACTACCTCGGCAACAACAACGAGGTCGATCGCACGACCACATCGTCCGACCTGCGCCCGCGCGTCCTCAAGGAGTACGAGGAGCAGGCGTTCAAGCCGGCGATCGAGGCGGACGCGGCAACGGGCGTGATGTCCTCGTACAACCTGGTCAACGGCCGCCCGGCGACGGTCAATCCGGCCCTCGACGACGAGGTCCGCACCTGGTCCTCGTACGACCTGCTGAACGTCACCGACGCCTACGCGCCCAACAACCTGATCGCCACCGGCAGCCAGAAGTACTACGACACCCTCGCCGAGGGGAACGCGGCAGCGCTCAAGGCGGGCATCGACAGCTTCACGACGGACGACGCGAACTCCGCACCGACGACCACGGCCATCAAGTCGGCAGTAGCCGCAGGCCAGTTGAAGGAGTCGGACGTCGACACGGCCGTCGGGCACATCCTGAGCATCCGCGTCCGGCTCGGCGAATTCGACCCGGGCGGCGGCAAGTACGGCTCCATCGACAAATCGGTGGTGAACAGCCCGGCGCATCAGAAGCTCGCCCGGAAGGCGGCGGCCGATGCGGCCGTACTGCTGAAGAACTCGGGCGGCGCCCTGCCCCTGAAGACCTCGGCGAAGAACGTGGCCGTGGTCGGCCCGCTCGCCGACACCCTCTACACCGACTGGTACTCGGGCACGCTTCCCTACGGGATCACCCCGAAGGAAGGCATCGCCGCGAAGCTCGGCACCTCCGTGACCAGCAGCGAGGGCGTGGACCGCATCGCGCTGAAGAACGTCTCGACCGGCGCGTACGTGACAGCCGGTTCGGACGCCGACGGCGAGCCGCTGAAGGAGAGCGGCACCTCGTCCGGTACGGCGGTCCAGTTCGACGTATTCGACTGGGGCGCCGGCATCGTGACCCTGAGGTCGGCGGCGAACGGCGAGTACGTCGGCGCCAAGGGGTCGGGCTTCGTCAACGACCAGGTACAGCCTGGTGGCTGGTTCGTGCAGCAGCAGTTCGCGCTGGAGGAGCAGACGGACGGCACGTATCTCCTCCGCTACGCCGGGTACGAGACCCGTGAGCCCTGGTGGTCGAACCCGGTCTACCTCGGCCCGACCGGCGACGACGGGACCCTCGGTCTGGTGACCAAGGAGGAGGCCGCGCGCTACACCAAGGACGTCGTCCGCAGCGGCACCGAAGAGGCCGTGGCGGCGGTGAAGGGCAAGGACACGGCGGTCGTGGTGGTCGGGTCCATGCCCGCGATCAACGGCCGCGAGAACGACGACCGTGAGGACATGAGCCTGGCACCGTCCCAGGAAGCCCTGGTCAAGGCGGTACGCAAGGCCAACCCGAACACCGTCGTGATCGTGGAGAACAGCTACCCGACCACCCTCGGCGACCTCCAGAAGAACGTCCCGGCCCTCCTCTGGACCACCCACGCGGGCCAGGAGACCGGCAACGCCCTCGCCGACGTCCTCTTCGGCGACGTGAACCCGGCGGGCCGTCTCACCCAGACCTGGTATCGGTCGGAGTCCGACCTGCCGTCGATCCTGGAGTACGACAACATCAAGCACGACCGCACCTACCAGTACTTCAAGGGCGATCCGCTGTACGAGTTCGGCCACGGGCTCTCGTACACCTCTTTCCGCTACGGGCAGTTGAAGCGCGTCGACGGCGGTTACGAGGTCGCCGTCACCAACACCGGGCGGCGGTCCGGGGACGAGGTCGTGCAGCTCTACACCCACCAGCGGACCTCGCGCGACAAGCAGCCGCTGAAGCAGCTGGAGGCGTTCCAGCGGGTGTCGCTGAAGCCCGGCCAGACGAGGACGGTCAAGCTGAAGCTCTCGGTGGACGATCTCGCGCACTGGGATGTCACGCGGTCCAAGTGGGTGGTGGAGAGCGGGACTTACGACGTTCTCGTGGGCGCTTCCTCCGAGGACGTCCGCGCGCGTACGGCGCTGAAGGTGCGCGGCGAGACGATTCCCGCGCGGGACCTTTCACGGGTGACACGGGCGGAGAACTTCGACGACTACGCGGGCGTACGGCTGGTGGACGAGTCGAAGGCACGCGGCACCGCTGCGGGAGCCGCTGATGACGGCGCGTGGCTGAAGTTCGCCGACTCCCAACTGGGTTCGCGCGTCCCGAACTTCAGCGCGAGGGTGGCCGGAGCGGCCGGGAAGGTGGAGATCCGACTGGGGTCGCCGACCGGAGAGCTGGTGGGCACGGCCCAGTTCGGCGGCACGCGCTCGCCGTACACCTACGAGACGGTGACCGCCTCCCTCTCGAACGCGGCGAAGGGTCGCCAGGACGTGTACCTCGTACTCGACAACGGCCTTCGCCTGTCCACCTTCTCCCTGCGCTGACCTGCGTGCGGCTCGGGGCAGCACCTGACGGCTGCCCCGAGCCGCACTCTCACGGCCCCTCCTGCACGGCGCTCGCACCGGCCATACTGTTGAAGGGGCGGACCGGCACGGTCTGAGGGGTGCGGCATGGTGCTACGAACGGCGCGGGAGCTGCTCGGCCGCGAGACTGAGCTGGACGCCGTGCGCGCGCTGCTCGCCAGGAGCCCGGTGGTCACGGTCACGGGGGTCGGCGGCGTCGGCAAGACACGACTTGTGCAGGCCGTGGCCGCCTCCGAAGTGGTGCGGCCGGTGGTGATGTGCGACCTCGGAGCCGTCGACGAACCGGCGGCCGTGGAATTCGCTGTGGCCGACGCGCTGGGTTTCCCATCGCTGGACGCCGCGCTCATCGGTCTCGGTGAGGCGATCCGCGTACTCCTCGTCGACAACTGCGAGCACTTGCTCGACGCGGCGGCCGACGCCGTCTCCCGGTTGGTGGACCGCTGCCACGGCGTGTGTGTGCTGGCCACGAGCCGGGAGGCGCTCGGCATCGCCGGCGAGCACGTACTGCCCCTCGGCCCACTGGCGCTCCCGGCGTCCGGCGCCACCGCCGAGGACGCGATGCGGTCGCCTGCGGTGCGTCTTCTCCTTGAGAGGGCGGCGGCTGCAGGTGCGGACGTGGATCTCGTGGCCGACCCGGAGGCGGTCGTCGCCCTGTGCCGCCGTCTCGACGGGCTGCCCCTGGCCATCGAGCTGGCGGCGGCCCGGCTGCGCAGCCTGACGCCACGCGAGGTGCTCGGCCACCTCGACGACCGGCTCGACCTGCTCAGCCGCGGCCGGGACCGCGGCCCGGAGCGCCACCGCAGCCTGGAGGCGGCGATCGACTGGTCGTACGAGCGGCTGTCGGACCCGGCGAAGCGGGTGTTCGAGCGCCTCTCGGTGTTCTCGGGACGGTTCACCGCCCAGCACGCGCAGGCGGTCGCGGGCGAGCCGGGCGACGACCTGCTCGCCACGGTGGAGCAACTCGACCAGTTGGTCGCGCAGTCGCTCGTGACGGTCCGCCGGCAGGGCAGCCGGAGCTGGTACGGGATGCTGCGGACGCTGCGCGGCTACGCCCGGGAGCGGCTGGCCGAGCGCGGTGAACTGCAGCGGGTCGAGGGTCGCTGGGTGGACTCGTTCGTCGGTACGGCGGTCGATGTACGCGACCGCATGCTCCGGGCGTGGCCGGTCGACCTGATGATCACGCTGCAGAACACCCATCTCGACGTGGCCGACGCGCTGCGCTGGTGCGTGGCGCACGACGACGTCCCCGACCGGGCGCGCCCGCTGTTCATCCCGCTCTGCGGGCTTCTCAAGAGCCGCAGGGCGATGCCGATCGCCGAGCTCGGCGATCTCGTCCTGGACCGGTGGCCCGAGCCCCGGCACGAAACCTGGGCGGAGGTCGCGGCCGCCGCGTCGGTCGCGCACGTCCTGCGCGGCTCGGGAGAGCGGGGCGTCGCGCTCGCCCGGCAGGCCATCGACGGCACCTCGTCGGGACTCGCCGCCGTCAACGCCCGGCGCGCGCTGTACTTCCACGAGCGCAGGGCCGGGCGGCACGAGGTGTCACTGCGCTGGATCGACGAGGCCATCGACATCGCCGTCGCGCACGACATGACGCCGTGGCACAACGAGCTGCTCACGTTCCGCGCGCTCGCGCTGGCCTCGCTCGGCCGGGTCGAGGAGGCGATCGACCAGGCCGGCGCCGCCCATCGGATCGCCTCGGGAATCGGCAGCCCTGCCCTGGAGGCCTGGGCCGTCGCGATCCAGGGCAGCCTCATCGCGCTGCGCGACCCGGTCGCCGGGCGGGCGATGTGCGCGCACGCGGCGCAGTACTGCGAGGAGATCGACTACCCGATCGGCGCCGGGATCAGCCTGCGCACGCTCGGCGCACTCGCCGCGCTGGCAGGCGATTTCCCGCGATCCGCCGAGTACCTGAGCCGGGCCCTCGACGCCTTCCTCGGCTTCGGCTACGTGTCCGAGACCGCGCTCACCCTGCGCTGGATCGCCCGGCTCACCCACCTGACCGGCCGGGAGCGGGCCGCGGCCACACTGTGGCACTCGACCGGGTCGGAACGCGGCGACATCGTCGATGACGTGCTCGGCCCGCCGGAGGTGGACACCCGTCTCACGGCGACCGACGCACCCCCGCTGCCCCTGTCGGCCGCGGTGGCGCGGGCGCGGGCCGAGCTCGCCGCGATCACCTCGGGGTCGGCTGCCGCAGGCCCGGCAGATGCGGGACGCGTGAGCCGCACCGAGCCCACGCCCCCGGAGCGCGCCAGGAACGTCTTCCGGTTGGAAGGCTCGGTGTGGACCGCCGCCTTCGACGGTGTCACAGTGCGCCTGCCCGACGCGAAGGGGTTGCACGACCTGTCCGTACTGCTCTCCCGTCCGGGCCGCGAGGTGCACTGCACGGAACTGATGGGGGCGGCCGTCGAGCAGTCCGACACGGGTCCGGTGATCGACTCGCAGGCTCGGCGGGAGTACGAGGCCAGGATCGTCGAGCTCCAGGCTGACCTGAAGGAGGCCGAGGAGTTCGGCGACACCGGTCGCGTCGAGGCGGCACGTACCGAAATGGAGTTCCTGCTCGCGGAACTCACCGCCGCCACCGGCCTCGGCGGCCGCGACCGCCGAGGCGGCGGCAACGCAGACCGCGCCCGCTCCGCCGTCACCCAGCGCATCCGCGCGGTCCTGCGGCGGCTCGACGCGCTGCACCCCGCGCTGGCACGGCATCTCCGGGCCGCCGTCAGCACGGGTACCTGGTGTGCCTACCGGCCGGACGCCCCGGTCCGCTGGGGCACGTAAGACGCGTAAGGCCACCTTCACCGAACCCCGTAAGGGCCGATCTTCCGGCGTACGACGGCATCTCACGCCTTCTCGGGTGACAGAGCAAGCACCCGACGGGAAGACCCACCATGACCACCACGACAGACACCGGCACCGCCATCGACACCGCCCGCCTCGATCAGCTGCTGGGCGCCGCGATCAGCGACTACGGCGCGACGATGGCCGCGGGCCTCGTCGTGCTCGGCGGCCGGCTCGGCCTCTACGAAGCACTCGCTGACGGCCCGCTCACCTCGGCCGAACTCGCCGCACGCACCGGCACCCACGAGCGGTACGTACGGGAGTGGGCCCGCTCGCAGGCCGCGGGCGGCTACCTGACCCACCACCCGGGCACCTCGGCCGCCGACGACCGCTTCGGCCTCGCGCCGGAGCAGGCGCTCGCCTTCGACCCCGACGGCCCGGTGAACGCGGGTGCGTTGTTCGGTCTTGCGGTCAGCGCACTGCGCGGGCTCGACCGCCTGGAGAGGGTCATGCGGTCCGGACGCGGCATCGGCTACAGCGAGCAGGACCACGGCGTGATCCACGGGATCGCGGAGGTCTTCCGCGCCGCCTACGGCGCCTACCTGCTCGACGACTGGATCCCCGCGCTGGAGGGCGTGCCCGAGCGCCTCTCCGCGGGCGCCCGCGTCGCCGACGTCGGCTGCGGGTACGGGGTCACCACGATCCTCATGGCGCAGCGTTTCCCCGCCTCCACCTTCCACGGATTCGACTACGACACCGGATCGATCGAGCGGGCCCGGGCGGCGGCGGCCGAGGCAGGCGTAGCGGACCGTGCCCATTTCGAGGTGTGCGACGCCACGCAGTTCCCGGCGCTCGGCTACGACCTGATCTGCACGTTCGACGCCCTGCACGACTACGGGCAGCCTGTGGCCGCCGCCCGCCGGGTCCGCGAGTGCCTGGTACCCGGCGGCAGCTGGATGATCGTCGAACCGCAGTCCGGCGACACCCTGGCGGAGAACCTGAACCCCGTCGGCCGGATGTACTACGCCGCCTCCACCTACATGTGCGTTCCGAACGCGATCTCCCAGGGCGGCGACGCGCTCGGCGCCCAGGCGGGCGGAAGGACCCTGCGCGGCCTGCTGTCCGAGGCGGGCTTCAGCGACGTACGCACCGCCGCCGAAACCCCGCTCAACATGGTCCTTCAAGCACGGGTGTGACCAGAGTGGTGTGACCGGAAACGACGAAGGCCCGGTGGTCGTCATGACCACCGGGCCTTCGTCTCACATGGGATGAGGGCGGTCTGGGGGCATGCCCCCAGAGATACAAACGAGGTGGACTGTGCTCGCGCTGTCCGCAAGCACAGTCCACCCTCCAGCTCGTGGAGATGGCGGGAATCGAACCCGCGTCCAACGGTGCAGAACCAGGGCTTCTCCGTGTGCAGTTCGCTGCGCTTTTCTCGGCCCCGGCGATCACGCGAACAAGTCGCCGACGGGCCCAGTCACTGTTTGATTTCCCTCTACGCCCCGTGACCGGGCTTAGAGGTTTAGTTCCCTAGCTGATGCCAGGATCCGGGTCGGGAACGAGCCCGGGCTGACACTCCCATCAGAGAGGCTTCGTTTCGCTACTTGAATCAGGCAGCGAGGGCGAAAGCCTGGGGAGAATCGCTCTTAGAATTGGCGATTATTTTTTTCGGCCTGTGGTTTACGAGATCATGGCCGCTTCCTCGACACGCTTCCCCTGCTTCGACATCCGCTGTCGAAACCGATCATCCCCATGTTGATTTTTCAATCCCCTCCGGAGAGGGGCCCGCACCCGCTGTGGGGTGCAGCCGCCATCGTACGTGACCAACGCAGGTCGGTGCCAACCTATTCCCCGGGATCCGGGAACCCCTACGCCTGCTGCCGGCGCCGTACCGCCGACACCGCGCGCTCCGTCTCGCGCCGGTCCTGCTTCTCTCGCAGGGTCTGGCGCTTGTCGTACTCCTTCTTGCCCTTCGCCAGCGCGATCTCGATCTTGGCTCGGCCGTCCTTGAAGTACAGCGCGAGGGGCACGATGGTGTGGCCCGTCTCCTGGGACTTCTGCTCCAGCTTGTCGATCTCCTCGCGGTGCATCAGGAGCTTGCGCTTGCGCCGGGCGCTGTGGTTGGTCCACGTGCCCTGGCTGTACTCGGGGACGTGCACGTTGTAGAGCCACGCCTCGTGCCCCTCCAGGGACACGAACCCGTCGACCAGCGACGCCCGGCCCTGGCGCAGGGACTTCACCTCGGTTCCCATGAGGACCAGACCGGCCTCGTAGGTGTCGAGGATGTGGTAGTCGTGCCGCGCCTTCTTGTTCTGCGCGATCAGCTTGCGCCCTTTTTCCTTAGCCATAGTGCGGCCATTTTCGCACTACGAGGGGTCCCCGAGGCCACTCAATACCATCTCGGCCCGTTCCAGGACGCCTTCCTCGACCTCCAGGTCGGGGCTGATGCCCCTGCCGTCGACGCTGCGCCCGGAAGGAGTGCGGTAGTGCCCGACGGTCAGCTCGGCGACGGAACCGTCGGGGAGGCGGCTCGGCATCTGGACCGAGCCCTTGCCGAAGGTCCTGGAGCCCACGACGACCGCGCGTCCACGGTCCTGCAGGGCGCCCGTGAGGAGTTCGGCCGCGCTCATCGTGCCGCCGTCGACGAGCGCGACCAGGGGTCTGGAGGTGTCGCCGCCCGGCTCGGCGTGCAGGGCGCGCTGATCGCCGCGTACGTCGTACGTCGCCACCAGGCCGCCGTCGAGGAAGGCGGCGGCGGCGGTGACGGCCTCGGTGACCAGGCCACCGGAGTTGCCGCGCAGGTCGAGGACGATCCGGGCGCCGGCAGGGGTCCCGGCCACGGCGGCCCGTACGAGTTCGCCGGAGCCCTTGGTGAAGGCGGCGACCCCGATCACGGTGACGTCGCCGGCGAGTTCGCGTACCGTCACGGGCTCCGTGGACAGCCTCGCCCGGCGCACCGTCTCGGTCCACGCGCGCGTGCCGCGCTCCAGGCCCAGGGAGACGGCCGTACCGGCGGCGGCGCCGATGGCGTCGCCGCGGAGTAACGCGACGACCTCGGTCACCGGCCGGCCGTCGACGCGCTTGCCGTCGACGCTGCGCAGTCGGTCGCCCTTGCGGATCCCGGCGGCTTCCGCGGGCGAGCCGTCCCGCACGCGGGCCACCGCGATACGTCCGTCGTGCTCGCGCCGGGCCCACAGGCCGACGCCTGTGTAGGCGCCGTCGAGGGCCTCCTCGAACTCCTCGTACTCGCCCTCGGAGTAGATCGCGCCCCAGCGGTCGCCGCTGCGGCTCACCGCGCGCTCGGCCGCCTCCACGGGCGACTTGCCGTCGGCCATCGCCTCGGCGGCGGCCTCGGACACGTCCTCCTGGCGGCCGCCGGAGTCGGCGGAGTCGGCGGACCCGACCGTCGCGGTTCGGGCGCTCTGGGAAGCGGCTTTCTCGTCGGACGCGCTGAAAGAGCCGGTCGCGGCACCGGTGGCGAGGACGCTCGCGAAGACCAACGTCAGGGCCGCCCCGCGGCGGATACGGCGGGGCGGACAGAACAGGTCTCGGCCTGACATGCCGGTGAGTCTAGGACAAGGCAAGGGGCCGTACGCCTCGTTGGCAGTACGGCCCCCATTGGCATGCGTCACACCTTCAGGTACTTGCGCAACGCGAAGAACGCGGCCAGCGCCGGCATCAGCAGACTTGTGGCGAGGATGAGCGGCAGATACTTCAACACCGCGTCCCAGCCGATGAAGTTGATCAGAGTCAGCTTCTCCGACAGGGCGAGTCCGTGATCGATGATGAAGTATCTGGCGACCACCAGGAACCCGCACGCGACCGTTCCGCCGATGAGTCCGGCGACGGCGGCCTCCATGATGAACGGCGCCTGGATGTAGAAGCCGGAAGCGCCCACGAGACGCATGATGCCGGTCTCCCTGCGGCGGCTGAACGCCGAGACGCGCACCGTGTTGACGATCAGCATCAGCGCGACGACGAGCATCATCGCCATCAGCGCGCGGGCCGCCCAGTTCATGCCGTTGAGCAGCTCGAAGAGGTTGTCCAGGATGCCCTTCTGGTCCTGCACGGACTGCACCCCGTCACGGCCGTCGAAGGCGGTGGCGATGACCTGGTACTTCTCCGGGTCCGTCAGCTTGACGCGGAAGGACTCCTGCATCTGGTCCGGGGTGAGCGAGCTGGCCAGCGGGGAGTCGCCGAACTGCTCCTTGTAGTGTTTGTACGCCTGGTCCGACGACTCGTGTGCGACGGTGTCGACGACGGACATCTTCTCGAGGTCGGTCTCGATCTGCTTCTTCTGTTCGGTGGTGACCGCTCCCCTGGCGCAGTTGGGGTCGGACTCCGCGTCGCTCTTGTTGCAGAGGAAGATCGAGACGTTGACCTTGTCGTACCAGTAGCCCTTCATCGTGCTGACCTGATCGCTCATCAGGAGCGAGCCGCCGAACAGGGCGAGGGAGAGGGCTACGGAGACGATGACCGCGAAGGTCATCGTCAGATTGCGGCGGAGACCGACGCCGATCTCCGACAGGACGAACTGGGCGCGCATGGCGTCTACTCAGGCCTTTCCATGGACAGCTGCGGGCGGGGGCGGTCAGTGCTGGTAGCCGTAGACGCCGCGTGCCTGGTCGCGGACGAGGCGGCCCTGCTCCAGCTCGATGACGCGCTTGCGCATCTGGTCCACGATGTTCTGGTCGTGGGTCGCCATCAGGACGGTGGTGCCCGTCCGGTTGATGCGGTCGAGCAGCTTCATGATGCCGACGGAGGTCTGCGGGTCGAGGTTTCCGGTCGGCTCGTCGGCGATGAGCAGCTTCGGCCGGTTGACGAAGGCGCGCGCGATGGCGACACGCTGCTGCTCTCCACCGGAGAGTTCGCCCGGCATCCGGTCCTCCTTGCCGCCGAGCCCGACGAGGTCGAGCACCTGGGGCACGGACTTGCGGATCTCGCCGCGGGACTTGCCGATGACCTCCTGCGCGAACGCGACGTTCTCGCCGACCGTCTTGTTCGGCAGCAGCCGGAAGTCCTGGAACACCGTCCCCAACTGGCGGCGCATGTGCGGCACTTTCCAGTTGGACAGGCGCGCGAGGTCCTTGCCCAGGACGTGGACCTGGCCGTGGCTGACGCGCTCCTCGCGCAGGATCAGCCGCAGGAAGGTGGACTTTCCGGAGCCGGAGGAGCCCACCAGGAACACGAACTCGCCGCGCTCGACCTCCAGGGAGACATCCCTGAGTGCGGGGCGGGTCTGCTTTGGGTAGACCTTGGAGACGTTGTCGAATCGGATCACGGATGCACCACGAGTCAGCGGGGGTAGGTGAGCGTGACCATACGCGAACCCGGTGGGCGGGCGCAGTCGCCGGTCGGGGTTGCGCGAGGGTTGCACGTTTTGTCGCACATGGGAAGGGCTCGAATGCGCCAGGACCGCGAAGGATAAGGGGACGCGAGCCTAAATCCGGGGAACCTGGCACAGTGGAGGGGGAACGTTCTCGTTCCTGAGAGCGTTGAGAGCGTTGTCTACGTGGAACCGGTGCAAGGAGGGCGAGCGCATGACGTACGACCGGTTGGTGTGCGCGAACTGTGCCGCGCCCGTGAATGAAGGCCGCTGCCCCGTCTGCCGTGCGAACAGGGAGCGACTGCAGCAGGAGAGCCCGTTCGCGGGCCTGAACCCCATGGCGCTGATCGCGCTGCTGGCCGTGCTGATCGCGGCCGTGGCCCTGCTGGCGCACCAGACCGCGTAGCGAGCGGCGAGGCATTTCGCACAGCAAGCCCAGCAAGAGGCGTTACGTGTACGACGAGAAGGGCCCGGAGTCCTGGACTGGACTCCGGGCCCTTCTCGCGTTCGTACGCCTACGGCAGGTCAGCCTCTGACATGCGTCAGGCGGCGGCGCCGCGGCCGTTCATGAGGCGGGGCAGCAGACGGAAGCCGATACCGCCGGCGATCATCGTGGCCGCACCGACCAGCAGGAAGGTGGTCTCGGCGGCGCCGGTCTCGGCGAGCTCACCGCCACCGCCGGTGCCCTGGGCGGAGGTGTCCGAGGCACCCGTACCCGTACCCGTACCGCTGCCGGTTTCGGTCAGGCTCTCCTTGCCCTCACTCTGCTCGACGGGCTGCGAGCCGCCGTCGGGGTCGGTGTCGTTGCCGCCACCGCCGTTGCCACCGCCGTTGCCGTTACCGTTACCCGGGTTGGTCGGGTCCTCGGTGGGCTCGTCCGTGGGCGGCTCGTCCGTCGGAGGCTCGTCCGTGGGCGGCTCGTCCGTGGGCGGCTCGTCGGTCGGAGGCTCGTCGGTCGGCGGCTCGTCGGTGGGCGGCTCGTCGGTCGGGATCTCCGTAGGCGGGTCGGACGGGTCCTCGACACCGAGGCCGACACCAACACCGTTCTCGTCGGCGCTGGCACCGACGCTCAGACCGCCCACCTCGACGCCGACGTCAAGGGCCGAAGCGGCACCCGCGGCGGTCAGCGAAGCACCGGCGGCGATCACCGCACCGGCGGCCACCCGCGCGACACGGATCCGCGTCTTCTTGGTCATCTGCCTGCTACCCCCAGATAGCTCATCGTGAATGGAGCAGCGCCTGGGGCGACGACATCAGGGACGCTCTCGAAGCCCCCCGGTTCACATGCGCCCCAGAGATACGCATGCCGCGCGTCAGCCTTCCTGTTCTTCAAAGCATCGTCAAGGTCGTTGCGACCGTGATGTCCAGATCAAGGTCATATGACGGCCGATACTCAATGTGAGTGTGACGTAAAACCCAGACATTGGACTGCAGAAAGGGCAACTGCCGCCCATAAGACGGCAGTTGCCCTGTCGACAAAACGACGTCTACGAAAGTCGCTTACTTCGCCTGCTGCTTGCGCCAGCGAATTCCGGCCTCCAGAAAGCCATCGATCTCGCCATTGAACACGGCCTCCGGGTTGCCCACCTCGTACTCCGTGCGCAGATCCTTGACCATCTGGTACGGATGCAGGACGTACGAACGCATCTGGTTGCCCCAGGAGTTGCCGCCATCGCCCTTGAGGGCGTCCATCTTGGCCTGCTCCTCCTGCCGGCGCCGCTCCAGCAGCTTCGCCTGCAGTACGTTCATGGCGGTCGCCTTGTTCTGGATCTGCGACCGCTCGTTCTGACAGGAGACGACGATTCCCGTGGGGAGGTGGGTCAACCGCACCGCGGAGTCAGTGGTGTTGACGCCCTGGCCGCCGGGACCGGACGAGCGGTACACATCCACCCGCAGCTCGGACTCGTCGATCTCTATGTGGTCGGTCTTCTCGACGACGGGCAGCACTTCCACGCCCGCGAACGAGGTCTGCCGGCGCCCCTGGTTGTCGAACGGCGAGATCCTGACGAGCCGGTGCGTGCCCTGCTCCACCGACAGCGTCCCGTAGGCGTACGGCACCTGGACGGCGAAGGTGGTCGACTTGATGCCGGCCTCTTCCGCGTACGAGGTTTCGTAGACCTCGGTCTTGTAGCCCTGCTGTTCGGCCCAGCGCAGGTACATGCGCTGGAGCTTCTCGGCGAAGTCGGCGGCGTCGACGCCGCCGGCTTCCGCGCGGATGTTGACGAGCGCCTCGCGGGAGTCGTACTCCCCCGACAGCAGCGTCCGGACCTCCATCTCGTCCAAGGCCTTCCTGACCGCGGTGAGCTCCGTCTCGGCCTCGGCGCGGGTGTCCGGGTCGTCCTCCTCCTCGGCCATCTCGAAGAGCACGCCCAGATCGTCGATCCGGCTGCGCAGGGCTTCCGCCTTGCGGACCTCCGCCTGGAGGTGGCTCAGCTTGCTGGTGATCTTCTGCGCCGCTTCCGGGTCGTCCCACAGGGACGGCGCTGCCGCCTGCTCCTCGAGCACGGCGATATCTGCCCTCAGCGTGTCGAGGTCCAGGACGGCCTCGATCGACTCCATGGTCGCAGAGAGGGATTTGAGCTCTTCGGATACATCGACAACTGCCACACCCCCAGCGTAACGGCTCCGCCAAGTGGCTCCGCCGGATGAGCGGGGCGCCTGTGGTGGTGGGGGGCGGTCGGTTTTGCGGCCGCGGGCGGGTGGAGGCCGGCGTGCAGGCGCTCTTTTCCCCAGCCCCGTCCCTTACCGAAAACTGAGGGCTGCGGCCCCTGCCCCCTTCGCAGGTCGTGTGTCGGCTACGGGTTGTCTTGGGTTGCTCGCGCAGTTCCCCGCGCCCCTGACGGGGCACCCCGCCGGGGGGCGACGGTTACGGCGTAGCCGGAGCAGACGCCCCCGGACCCTGCGGCTTCGCGTCCGCGTTGTCGCCCGTCGTGGCGAGCCACGTGCCGATGCCGACCGCTGCCGCGAGGGCGACGGCCACCGCGCTGAGCGTGAGGCGTCGGCGCCGGGCCGCGGCACGGTTGCGGGCGGAGCCGGGCCGCGGGGCACCGGCGGCGCGGGGCGCGCGGGCGGTGCCCCTGGCGCCGCCCGCCAGCTCGTCCGGCCCCGGCACGCGCATGCTCGTATGCGTGTCACGGTTCGAGTCCGGCGCGGCGCGCCCCGGCACCAGCGGCACAGCACCCCGCCGCACCCGCTCGACGTCGCGCGGAGCCTCCGGCTCCGCAGGAGCCGCGTCGGACTCCGGCTCCGGCTCGTCCACATCCAGCGGCGGCATCCCCGCCAGTTCGGGCAGCTGCTCCCGCAGCCGCGCCCCCAGCTCGGACGCCCGCAGCCTCGACGCCGGCGCCTTCGCCAGACACTGCACGAGCAGCTGCCACAACTCGTCGGGAATCCCGGGAAGCGGGACCACCGTCTCCGTGACATGCCGCCGAAGCACCGCTCCGGGGTGACCGCCGCCGAACGGCGTGAACCCGGCGAGCAGCTCGTACAGCACGGTCGCCAGCGCGTAGATGTCGACGGCCGCCCGAGGGGGCAGCCCCTCGATGATCTCGGGCGCCAGATAGTCCGGCGTACCGATGATCTTCGTCGCCCGGGTCCGCCGCGGCGAGTCGATGAGCTTGGCCACACCGAAGTCCGTCAGGAGCGCCGGATGCGAGCCGCCGGGCCCGAGTGGTCCCTGCATGTCGAGCAGTACGTTCTCCGGCTTGACGTCCCGGTGGACGACACCGGCCGCGTGCGCGGCAGCGAGCCCGTCCGCGACGTCCGCGACGATCGCGACCGCGGCCTCGGGAGCCAGCCGCCGCTCGCGGTCGAGACGGGTACGCAGATCCGTCCCTCGTACGAGATCCATGACGAGCGCGAGGTCGTTGCCGTCGACCACCAGGTCACGCACGGAGACGACATGCGGATGATCGAGCCCGAGCAGCGCCGTCCGCTCCTGAACGAAGCGACCCACGAGCTCCTGGTCGGAGGCGAGGTCCTCACGCAACAGCTTGATGGCGACGGGCCCCTCCGGCCCCTCGCCCAGCCACACCGTCCCGGCGCTGCCCCGCCCCAGAATCTGGTGCGCGGTGTACCGGCTTCCGATCTTCCGTGCCAAGACTGCTCCTACGGACGCGTGTTGTCGCTAAAGCTACGCGCCCGCAGACCCAACCTTCACTCCGGAGACAGAAATCACCCGCCAGGTGTCGACAAATCCCCAGAACCGCACCGCGGTTCTGGGGATTCGGAGGAGAGCCGAGGAGGCCAGTACAGGCATGAAGGTGCCCAACGGGCCCGAATAGTCCCGGACAGGCTCAAACGGATCTCAAGTGATCTAACGGCACAGGGAAGAGACAAGGAGGGACGAAGAGAGGTAGACGGGCCTACTGGCCGGAACCAGAACCCGATCCCGAGTTCAGTTCCCCCACCCAGTCCGTCGCCGTCTGGAACCAGTCCGTGAGCTGCTCCCAGTACCCCTTGGTCGTCCCGATCCAGTCCTGGAGCGGGCTCAGTTCCCAGATCAGCCACCCCGCCACAACGAGAATGATGATCGTGAACAGGCACCCCTTGAGGCACCCGAGCCCAGGGATCTTCATCGGGTTGGCGCTGCGCTGGCGCGGCTCACGCGGCGGCCGGGGCTCGCGAGGCGGCCGCGCCGCCGGCTGCTGCGGCGGAGGCGGCGCGGGAGCGTATCGCTGCGGCTGTTGCTGGGGCTGGCGCTGAGGCGCGTACTGCTGCGGCTGGCCCTGGGGCGGATAGCCCTGCTGCGGTCGCTGCTGGGGCCGCTGTCGCGGCTGCTGCTGCGGGCGTGCGACCTGTCGCTGAGGACGTCGCCTGAGCGGGTCCTCGCCGGGGTCGAGATACGACTGGACCTGCGTCTGCTCGTTGCGGTCGCGGGCCGCACGCAGTTGGTTCTGCCAGGGGTGCGGGTCTTCCGGGCCGCCGGAGGGCGGCTGGTTCGGCGGCACCGGCGGCATCACCGAGGTGGGGTCGGAGGCGCCGCGGTGGGGCAGTACGGAGGTGGGGTCGGCGTCACCGGTGCCGGTGTGCGGCAGGACGCTGGTCGCGCCGTTCGGGTCGTAGGAGCCGGCGCCGTGCTGCAGCACCTGCGTGGGGTCGGCGGCCCAGGATTCGCCCGGCACGGTGGCGGGTGCCGGATCCGGGGCGAGCAGCGCGGCCACGCCCTCGGCGGCGGCGATCTGCGCGGAGGTCGCGTGCACGCCGACGCCCTCGGCGACCGTGCGCAGGCCGCGGGCGAGGTTCTCGGCGCTGGGCCGTTCGTCCGGGTTCTTGCGCAGGCAGCGCTCGATGACCGTCCACAGGGGGTCGGGGATCGTGGAGGGGCGGCGCGGTTCGGCGTTCAGGTGTTGGTGGAGCACCTCGAGTGACGAACCGCCGGAGAACGGCGGACGGCCGGTGACCAGCTCGTACAGCATGATTCCGGCGCCGTAGACGTCGACCGCGGAGGTCTGCGGGCGGCCCTCGGCGGACTCGGGGGCGACGTACGCGGGTGTGCCGACGAACTCGTGGGTGCGGGTCAGGCCGGGCGAGTCGGCGAGCCGGGCGATGCCGAAGTCGGTCAGCAGCGGGTGCATCTGGCCGCCGTCCTGCTTGAGCAGGACGTTCGCCGGCTTCAGGTCGCGGTGGACTACGCCGTCGGCGTGGCTGGAGGCGAGCGCGTCGGCGACCTGGGCGGTGAGGAGGGCGGCGGCCATGGGGCTGAAGGGGCCGTTCTCACGCAGGTAGCGGTGCAGGTCGGGACCTTCGACCAGATCCATGACGAGGGCGAGGAGGTCGCCTTCGACGACGAGATCGCGCACCCGGACGATGTTCGGGTGGGTGAGGCGGAGCAGAACAGAGCGCTCCCGCAGGAACCGCATCACGACATCCGCGTCGTTGGCGAGTTCCTCCTTGAGGACCTTGATCGCCACGGTCTCGCCGGGCTGGCCAGGAACGGCCGCCTCGGCTCCCGCGGTCTCCCTCTGGCGGGCTCGCCAGACGGTGCCTGTGGCGCCGCGTCCAAGCGGCTCCTCAAGGAGGTACTTGCTCCCTACCGGCCGCACGTCATGCGCTCCCTGCTGCTTGCTTGGCTGGTCCGTCACCCTTGCTGCGGGTGTTCCGACCCACTGTAGTGCCGCCGAACTGGCACCGGGTTGTCGTCATCCTGTGGATGCCGTCCTGTGGATTTACGTGGGGCGATCCCTTCCGTTTCAGGCAAAGACGCTCACTCCTGGGTGGTTGGTTGCCGGATCTTGGCGTGATCGATCTCAATGGCGCATTGGTCAGGCACTTTTGCGCACAGAGCCGACCAATCAAGATCACTTGTACGTGGGATGCGGGCGCGTTGTCAGTGGCAGGTGCGAGGATGCTTCCCGTACTGGCCGACGTGCCCGAGTGTGGTGGGGGGAGCTGCGGTGGGGATCGCAGCGCAGCCTCGTCGCGGGCGCCCGCGCAGAAGGGACCGCTGACGGCGATGCAGATCCGGCTGACCGTCGTAGACCCGCTGGGGACGCGTCCCGAGGGGCGTGCCGCGTCCTGCGACGTGCTGGTGACGGCGCCCGCCGGGACCGCGCTCGCCGTGGTGGCCTCCGGCCTTGCCTCGGCGGTCGGGGGCGAGGGTCCCGGTGTGCTGTACGCGGGAGCGGAGCGGCTGGACGCGCAGCGCTGCACGCTCGGTGAGCCGCCGCTGATCGATGGCGCCGTGCTGTGCCTGGGCGCCCCGGCGGAGCCCGGCCCCGAGGTCGACGCGGCCGAAGCCCGGCTCCATGTCGTGGCCGGTCCGGACGCGGGCGGCGTCCATCTGCTGCACGGCGGCCGTATCGACATCGGCCGCTCCGCCGACGCGGACGTGCCCCTGGACGACCCGGACGTCTCCCGCCTGCACTGCGCCGTCACGGTCGCGGCGGACGGGCGGGTGTCGGTCGCGGATCTCGGCTCCACCAACGGCACGACGCTGGACGGCGCGCGCGTGGGCGAGCGCCCGGCGCGCTTGGCGCCGGGGGCGCTGCTGCGGGTGGGCGAGTCGGCGTTGCGGCTGGTCCGGGCGGGGGATGCGGAGGCGGTACGGGAGACGGTGCCGGACGGGGAGGGGCATGTACGGGTGCTGGGGGCGCCCGAGGAGCCGCCGCCGCTGCCCGCGCCCGCCGGAACCGTGCCGCACGCACGCGTGGGGGACGATTCCGCCGCCCATTCCGCCGTCTTGGAGGCGAGCGACACCCACCATGGCTTCGGTACGGCGGGGTGGGGAGCCGCGGAGGGCACTTCCTCCGAGGCGCAGGAGCACGGCTCCGTGGAACCGCCGGTCGTGCCCGGACAGGGCGGGGCACGCGAGGTCGAGAGCACCGGGAGGGCAGAGAGCACCCGGAAGGACACGCCGACGAGGGGTACGACGGTGCCGCGCGAGGCGCGTAAACGCGGCGGGCTCTCGGCGTGGGCCCGGCGACTGGCGGGCGGCCGGGGCGAACCGTCTCCGACGTCGGCGTACGACAGGTCCGAAGAGGACGCAGCGGACGCAGCGGACGCAGCACCGTCCCCCGAGCCCGTGACAGAGGGGGCCCGGGAGCCGGAGCGGTGGCCCGACCTTGCAGCGTTGCTCCTGGCCGCGCTCGGGCCGGGGCCCCGGCTTTGGGAGCGCGGCCCCGAGCACCCCGAGACGCTCGCGGTGCGGCTCGGTACGGCGGACCGGAGCGCGCCGGACGGTTCCGGGCTACTGCCCGCGGTGCCGGTGACCACCGGATTGCGTGAGGTCGGGGCGCTGGGCGTCGCGGGGCCGCGGCCCCGCCTCTCCGGGCTCGCGCGCGCGGTGGTGGCGCAGCTCGTCGCGCTGCACTCCCCCGACTCGCTGGAGATCGTCCTGCTCAGCGCGGACCGCTCGCGCCCTCTGGAGGAGCGCATCGCCGAGTGGTCCTGGCTCGGCTGGCTCCCCCACGTCCGCCCCGCCCACGGCCAGGACTGCCGTCTGCTCCTGGCCTACGACCGTGAACAGACCACATCCCGTACGGAGGAACTGCTCCGCCGCCTGGAGGACCACACGGCGGACACGGCCCGCAGGACGGGGCTCCGTCCGTCGTACGCGGCCACCGCGGCTGCCCACGGGGCCCAGGCCCACATCGCCGCCGCCCCGGACACGACCGGTGCGATCCCGGGGACTCGCCGGGCGGGCGACGGCGACGCGCGGGGCGGGTACGGCAGCTCCAGAACATCCGCCGACGGCGTCCACACCGTCCGCCCGGGGTCGACCGCGGACGGCACCCGCCCGGACCACCCGACGGGCAACCACGCCGGTGGCGAGCGCGGCTACGACGACGCCACCACCGGCCGCCCCGGAGCAGCGGCCGCAAGCACCCACGCAGATCACCAGTCGAACGAGCCGGCCGGCGCCAGTCGCGGCGCCGACGCGAGCGACCCCACCGACCCGTCCACCGGCGGCGCCCGCCCGGTTCACCCATCGGGCAACCGCGCCAGTGGCGAGCGCGGCTCGGGCAACGGCACGGGACCCGGCCCCAGGGCGACCGCCGACGTGGCCCACCCGGATCACCGGCCGGACGCCCGAAGCGGTGCTGGGCGCGACGACGCGGGCCACCGCCCCCGTCCATCCGCCGAAGGCGCCCGCCCGGGAGACCGGTCGGACGACCACGGCTCCGCCCCCGGCTACGGCGGCGGAGTCACCGATCGCACCTCCAACCCGGCCCAGCGCGCCGGCGGCGAGCGCAGCCACGACTACGACGACACCCTGAGCCACCGCCCCGGACCGTCCGCCGAAGGCGCCCAGCCGGGACACCGTTCGGGCAACCACGGCAGCGCTGCCCCAGGGACGTCCTCCGACCGGACCACCGCCCCGACCCGACGCGACGGTGACGGGCCCCACCCCGTCGATGCCGCAGGCCACCACTCCACGCCGACCACCGTCAGCGCCCACCGGGGACACCCACCAACCGACCCGACGGCCCCCGGCGGCCCCGGCTCCAGCGCCGCGCCCGCCGACGAGGACTCCGCCCCCGGCTCCAGGCCCCCCACGCGCGACCGCGACGCCACCCATCTGGGAATCCCGCTCGGCGGCGGCCAAGTCGACGGCACTCCCCGAGGCCGTGGCCGCGACCGCCGCCCCTCCTGGGCCCAGACCGACGACGCCGGCGACGGCGCCTGGCCCGGCCCGTACACCGTGGTCGTCGTGGACGGTGACCCCGGGCCCGCTGCCGTGCGGGAAGCCGTATCGCGGCTGGCGGTTGAGGGACCGCGGGTCGGGATTCATGTCGTGTGCCTTGCCGAGACGGCGGCCGCGTCGCCCGCCTCGCCGGTGACGGAGACGTACGAGGCGGCATGTGCGGCTTCTTCGGTGTTCCGGGACTGTGGAGCCGTCGCCCTGCTCAGCGGGGACGTGGCCACGGCGCTGCGGCTGATGCGGGTCGCACCGGGCGCCCTCGCCGACGCCACGCGTACCCAGGCCGCGGAGCTCCCCCGCGGACCCGTCGGCCATGGCACCGTGGCCTCCGTCGACGCGGTGTCCATGGCCTGGGCCGAACGGTTCGCACGGGCGCTGGCCCCGTTGCGTACGGACGCTGTCCCTGGTGAGCGGCACGCGCGCGTGTCCGCGCCGTTGCCCCAAGCGGCGCGGCTGCTCGACGAGTTGGGGCTGGCCCGGGCCACCCCGGCGTCCCTGATGGCCCGCTGGGCTGACGCGGCCGACGACACGGAAGCGCTCGGCGGGCGCGCGGTCGCCGTGCTCGGCGCCGGGCCACGCGGGCCGGCGAGCGTGGACCTCGCCCAGGAGGGCCCGCATCTGCTGATCGAGGGGCCCTCGGGCAGCGGGCGTACGGAGCTGCTGCGCTCCGTCGCCGCGTCGCTCGCCGCCGCGGAGCGGCCCGACCGGCTGGGCATCGTGCTCATTGACGGGTGGGACAGCACCGGCGGCGGCACCGCTGCGCACGGTGGCGGTCTGCGGGTCTGCACCGATCTGCCCCATGTCACCACCTATCTCGCGGCCCACGACCCGGTCCGTATGCGGGAGTTCGCGCAATCCCTGACCGCCGAGCTGAAGCGACGGGCCGAGCTCCTCGGCCGCCTCGACTTCACCGAGTGGCACGGACGGCGGCAGCTCCAGGGCCGCATCGTGGGCCAGCGCTCGGCGAACGGGTCCACCACCGCACCCCCCGGAGCCACCCCCGGAGCCGCGGACCTGGACGCACCCCCCAGCTCCACCCTCCGCCTGCGCCCCGCCGCCGAGCGGCAGCGGGCGGCGGCGGACGCAGGTCCCCCGCTCCCCCGGCTGGCCGTGATCGTCGACGATTTCGACGCGCTCCTGTCCCCCGCACTGGGCTCGCCGGGGCGCCCGGCGGCGGGATCCGTCGTACGGGCCCTGGAAGCCGTCGCACGAAGCGGTCACCGGCTCGGCGTGCATCTGGTGGCGGCCACCGCGGGCGGTCCCCGTACCGCCGAGACGGAGCTGGCCCGGCAGGCCGCCCTGCGCATCGCCCTCGAAGCCCCCTCGGCCGGCCCGGAGGACCCCGCCCCCGGCCGCGGACGCCTCACCGGTCCCCGCGGCCGGTCAACCCCCTTCCAGGGGGGCCGCGTCACGGGCCGCATCCCCCGCACGTCAACCCTGCGCCCCACCGTCGTCCCCCTCGAGTGGGACCGAATGGGCGACCCGCCCGCCCGTCGCCCCATACGCGAGTTGGGCAATGGCCCGACCGACCTGGCCCTCCTCGCCAGCGCGTTGGAGAGAGCCGCCCGCTCCGTGTCCGCCACGGAGGTTCCCTCACTGCTGTGAAGGCGCGTTGAAGCCGCCCCGAAGCCGCCATTCCGCACAGCATTCTGTACAGCCCTCAACCACCCGGCGACTCCTTACGCCCGCACACGACTCCACACAAGACTCCATTCGACTCCATCCACATGAGCGCACGTCACGACGCGGTTACGATCACGCACTTGACACCGCAGGCGCTCTTGCCGCCGCCAAGCGGGCAGGCGTACACCGGGAGCGCACGGGAACAGGCAGCGCTCGGACGTTCGACGGAGAACGGGGCAAGTCATGCGCAGCACTCTTCGTACACGCAGGCCGAACAGGAAAGGCGGGGCCGCGAAGGCCGCAGCCGCCGTCGTCGCGGGGGCGATGGCACTCACGCTCACCGCGTGCGGCGGCGACGACGACAAAGGCAGCGAGGGAAGCGCCGGCGGCGACACGGACAACGCGGCCACCGTGAAGCTCCCCAAGCTCGACGGTCAGAAACTCGAGGTCGCGGCCGTCTGGACCGGCCCCGAGCAGGACAACTTCACCAAGGTGCTGGACGAGTTCGAGAAGCGCACCGGCGCCGAGGTCAGCTACGTACCGACCGGCAACAACACCTCCACCTTCCTGGGCACGAAGATCCAGGGCGGCAAGCCGCCGAACGTGGCGTTCCTGCCGCAAGTCGGCGTGCTCCACCAGTTCGCCGAGAAGGGCTGGGTCAAGCCCCTCGGCCCCGAGGGGCAGGCGCAGCTCGACAAGAACTTCTCGGCGGGCTGGAGGGACCTGGGCGCGTACGAGGGCAAGCAGTACGGCGTCTATGCGAAGGCCGCCAACAAGTCACTGGTCTGGTACAACACCGCCGCGTACGAGGCCGCCGGGATCACCGAGGAGCCGAAGACCTGGGACGAGTTCGTCCAGACGGCGCAGACCCTGTCGGACGCGGGTTCACCCGCGGTCTCCATAGCCGGGCAGGACGGCTGGACCCTCACCGACTGGTTCGAGAACGTCTATCTCTCGCAGGCCGGACCGGAGAAGTACGACCAGCTCGCCCAGCACAAGATCAAGTGGACGGATCCTTCCGTGAAGGAGGCCCTGACCACACTCGCCGAGCTGTGGGGCAAGGACGAGCTGATCGCGGGCGGGAAGGCCACCGCGCTGCGCACGGAGTTCCCCAAGTCCGTGATCAACACCTTCTCCGGTGACACCCCGGCCGGCATGGTCTTCGAGGCCGACTTCGTCGCCGCGAACATCAACGCGGACACGAAGGCGAAGATCGGCACGGACGCCAAGGTCTTCCCGTTCCCGGCGGTCGGCGACGAGTCGCCGGTCGTCAGCGGTGGTGACATGGCCGTGGCCCTGAAGGACGACAAGGCATCCCAAGCCCTGCTGACCTTCCTCGCGTCGACGGACGCGGCCGAGATCTGGGCGGCCCAGGGCGGCTTCATCTCTCCCAACAAGGAGATGGACCTGGAGACTTACAAGGACGACGTGGCCCGGGACATCGCCAAGGCGCTGCTCGCCGCGGGCGACGACTTCCGCTTCGACATGTCCGACCAGGCTCCCGCCGCCTTCGGTGGCACCCAGGGTCAGGGCGAGTGGAAGGGCCTGCAGGACTTCCTGAAGAACCCCTCGGACGTCGAGGGCGCGCAGCAGGCGCTCGAGGCCTCCGCCGCCAAGGCGTACAAGGGCTGACGGCAGTCCATGTCGTCCCAGGCGGCGGTGGCGGGGGGCCCGGCAGGTCCGGTGCCCCCCGCCGGAAAACGTAAGAGCGTGATGGGTACCCGGCCGTGGGTGGCAGGTCTGTTCCTGCTGCCCGCGCTGGTGCTGCTCGGCGCGCTCGTGGTCTACCCGATCGGGTACTCGGTCTGGCGCAGTCTGTACGACGCGGACGGTTCGGGCTTCGTCGGCCTGCAGAACTACGCCGACATCTTCACGGACGACGCCACGTTCACCGCGGTCAAGAACACCGCGATCTGGGTCGCGGTGGCCCCCGCCCTGGTCACCGGCCTGGGTCTGATCTTCGCCGTGCTGACCGAACGGGTGCGCTGGGCAACGGCGTTCAAGCTCGTCATCTTCATGCCGATGGCGATCTCCATGCTCGCCGCCGGCATCATCTTCCGGCTCGTCTACGAGGCGGACCCCGACCAGGGCGTCGCAAACGCCGTCGTGGTGGGGGTGCACGACGCCTTCGCCGAGTCGTCCGTCTACCCGAAGGCGCGCCCCTCGACCGAGAGTGATCTCAAGGCGTCGGGAGGCGGCGCCTTCACCTCCGAGGGCACGGTGAGCGCGGGCTCCCCGGCACTGCTCCCTCTGGTCGGCATCGCCCCGAACAAGCTGCCCGGCGACCCGCAGGACGCCAAGCTCGCCGAGGCCTCGGGCGACGGGGTGTCCGGCACGGTCTGGCTGGACTTCCGGCTGGGTGGCGGCGGCGAGAAGGGCGCCGTCGACGCACGCGAGAAGGGCCTCGCGGGCATCAAGGTCGAGGCGGTCAAGGACGGCGACGTCGTGGCGTCCGCGAAGGCGGCCGACGACGGTACGTTCACGCTGCCCGCGGAGGCGGACGGCGCCCAACTCCGGCTCCCCGCCTCGAACTTCGCGGCGCCCTACAACGGTATCGACTGGCTCGGCCCGAGCCTGGTCACACCGGCCGTCATCGGCGCGTACGCCTGGATGTGGGCCGGTTTCGCGATGGTGCTCATCGCGGCGGGCCTCGCCGGAGTGGACCGCAACCTCCTGGAGGCGGCCAGGGTCGACGGGGCCAACGAGTGGCAGGTGTTCCGCAGGGTCACGGTTCCCCTGCTCGCCCCGGTCCTCGTCGTCGTGCTGATCACGTTGATGATCAACGTGATGAAGATCTTCGACCTCATCTTCATCATTGCCCCGCAGCCCACCCAGGACGAGGCCAACGTGCTGGCCCTCCAGCTCTACAACGCGGCGTTCAGCGGTAGCGGCGACCTCGGCCTCGGCAGCGCGATCGGCATCGTCCTCCTGCTCCTCGTCCTACCGGTGATGATCGTCAACATCCGCCGACTGCGAAGGGAGCGCCGACGGTGACCGCACCCTCCGTACCACTGAAAGAACCCCTGGTGACCACAGAGGCGTCCGGTCCGCCGTCGCGCTCGCTGGTCTCCCGGCTCGCGAGCGGCGCGGCCGGCGGCGTGATGCGGGTCGTGCTGATCCTGATCGCGCTGCTCTGGGTGACACCGACGGTCGGGCTGCTCGCCTCGTCGTTCCGTGACCCGACCGACATCGCCGCCTCCGGCTGGTGGGACGTCTTCAGCAAACCGTCCCAGCTCACCACCGAGAGCTACTCGACCCTGCTCGGCAAGGAGGAGATCACCGACTCCCTGCTCAACACGATCTGGATCACCGTTCCGGCCACCGCCCTGGTGATCGTCATCGGGGCCATGGCCGGATACGCCTTCGCCTGGATGGACTTCAAGGGCCGCGACTGGTGGTTCCTGGCCGTCGTGGCGCTGCTCGTGGTGCCGGTGCAGGTCGCGCTGATCCCGCTGTCCGCTCTCTTCGGCGACCTCGGGATCTACGGCAGCGTCATCGGCGTCGTCCTCTTCCACGTGGGTTTCGGCCTGCCGTTCGCGATCTTCCTGCTGCGGAACTTCTTCGCGGAGATCCCCCGTGAGCTCCTGGAGGCCGCACGGCTCGACGGCGCGGGTGAGACCCGGCTGTTCACCACCGTGATCCTGCCGCTCGGCGCACCCGCCATCGCGTCGCTCGGCATCTTCCAGTTCCTGTGGGTGTGGAACGACATGCTCGTGGCGCTGGTCTTCTCGGACTCCGGCTCGCGACCGCTGACGGTCGCACTGACCGAGCAGACCCGGCAGTTCTCCGGCAACATCGAGACGCTCGCGCCCGGCGCCTTCATCTCGATGGTCATCCCGCTGGCTGTGTTCTTCGCGTTCCAGCGGCAGTTCGTGTCCGGTGTGATGGCGGGCGCGGTGAAGTAGCGCTTCAGAGTGATCTGTTGAGGGGTGGCCGGTACCGGCCACCCCTCAACTCACTCCCGACGTCCCCCATATGCCACATCTGGCGTAACCACGTCACCCCTTCGGCCGTTTCCGGGCAGTCTGCCGCGCCGACCCATGGATGTGACGTGCCCCGGTTCAGTGTCATCGTCCCCGCGTACAAGGTGCAGGCCTACCTGCACGAATGTCTCGCATCCGTCCTCGAACAGTCCTACCCGGACCTCGAGTTGATCGCCGTCGACGACTGCTCGCCGGACGCCTGCGGCTCGATCATCGACGAGTTCGCCGCCCGCGACCCGCGCGTACGGCCCGTGCACCTCGGGGAGAACAGGGGCCGCGGCGAAGCCCGCAACGCCGGTCTGGAGCGCGCGAAGGGCGACTACCTGGTCTTCCTGGACGGCGCCGACACCCTCACCCCGCACGCCCTGCGCGCGCTCGCCGACCGGCTGAACGAGACCGAGGAACCGGACGTCCTGGTCTACGACTTCGCGCGCACCTTCTGGACGGGCGAAACGGTACGCAACGTCCAGGCGGCGCAGCTCACCGAGCGCGGCCCGGCGCCGTTTTGCCTCGACGACCGGCCGGGGCTGCTCAAGGTCCTCATGGTGGTGGGGAACAAGGCGTACCGCCGGGAGTTCATCGAGCGGGAGGGCTTCACGTTCTCTCCCGGCCACTACGAGGACACCCCCTGGACGTACTCGGTCCTGATGGCCTCCGAGACCATCGCGACGCTCGACCGCGTCTGTGTCCACTACCGCGGGCGGCGTCAGGGGAGCATGCCCAGCACGCCCGGCACGACCACCGGCCGGGGTCACTTCGACATCTTCGACCAGTACGACCGTGTCTTCACCCATCTCGACGCGCACCCGGAACTGGCGCACTGGCGCCCCGTCCTGTTCCGCCGCATGGTCGACCATCTCTCGGCCGTGTTCCTCGGACGCGACCGGCTGCCGCGCGGCTCCCGTCCCGAGTTCCTGCGCAGGGCCCGCGCGCACTACGCCCGTTACCGGGTTCCGGGCGCCCGCCTCCCGGCCCGCAACTGGCTGCGGCACGTGCTCATCCGCCTGGGCAGCCACCGCACGTATCGCACCCTGTGGGCGGCGGCACAGCTGAAGAGACGGGTGACGGAGGTCGTCTCGGCGGCGTTCCGCGGCGCACGGGCCATGGCGCTGTGGCTGCACTACCGCGTCCAGCTCCGGCTTCCCGTACGGGGCGACCGCGCCGTGTTCTCCAACGGGGACGGACGCGGTTACGGCTGCAACCCGGCAGCCCTGGAGGACGCGTTCCGGACATACGCGCCGGACATCCGCACCGCGTGGATCGCGGCGCCCGAGCACCACCACACCGTCCCGACCGCGACCCGCAAGCTGAGCCCGGACACGGCCGCGTACTGGACGGCGCTCGCCCGCTCCAAGTACCTCGTCAGCAACGTCGACTTCGACCGCAAGCTGGTCAAGCGACCGGGTCAGATCCTGGTCCAGACGCAGTCCGGCACGCCGCTCAAGCGCATGGGCCTGGATCTCCAGGACCGCCCGGCGGCGGCCCGCGGCACGGACTTCGCCGAGCTGCTGCGCGGAGTCGACCAGTGGGACTACTGCCTGTCCGGCAACCGCCACTCCACGCTCGTCTGGGAGCGCGTCTTCCCCTCCGGCTATACGACGCTCGAGTACGGCCAGCACCGCAACGACGTGTTCCAGCGGGCGACTTCGGCGGACGTGGCCCGGCTGCGCGAAACACTCGGCATCCCGGAAGGCTCGGTCGCGATCCTGTACGCGCCGACGCACCGCGACTACCGCCGCTCCCAGCGTCACATGCTCGACCTGGAGCGCGTCCTGCGCCAACTCGGCCCGCGCTTCGTGCTGTTGACCCGCGCGCACCCTTCGCCCGAGCAGCCGCCGGCCCGCAGCGGCGGCCGTCTGATCGATGTGTCGGGGCATCCGAGCATCGAGTCCCTGTGCCTGGCCTCGGACGCGCTGATCACCGACTACTCCTCCCTGATGTTCGACTATGCGAATCTCGACCGGCCGATCGTGATCCACGCGGACGACTGGGCGGCGTACGAGGCGGCACGTGGCACGTACTTCGATCTGCGCACGTTCCCGCCGGGAGTCGTCGCGCGCAGCGACGACGAACTCATCGACATCTTCGCGACCGGCCACTGGCGCGGTTCGCGCTCCGCGCAGCTGAGGGCCGCGTTCCGGGAGCGCTTCTGCCCGTACGACGACGGACGGGCCGCCGAGCGTGTCGTACGCCGGGTGGTGCTCGGTGAGACCGCCGGGCTGCCGGCCGTGGTGCCGCTCGACGAGCGCCATCCGGTGCCATCGGTGGAAGACGGCATTCCAGGGGTGCTCGATTCCCCCCGAACCGGTGACTATCCGACCGCCTCACCACCGGCAACTGTTTCGACACCCGGAGTTTCCGTTCCCGTCGTTGACAGTCCCTGAAGCCCTCGGATCCCATCCCTGGACACAGAAATTCCATAGACCCCGCTGTACGGAGTACACATGACCTCCAGCACCACCGAGCTGCCCCGTCCCAAAACGCTGTCGGACGTCAAGGGCTGGTTCCGTGCCGTCGATCAGCAGCTGTTCGACTGGTTCCTGTCCCGGCAGCTCGAAAGCCAGCAGCCCGGCAATCTGCTGGAGCTCGGCGCTTACATGGGAAAAAGCGCCATCTTCATGGGCTCTTACCTGCGTGACGAAGACACGTTCACGGTGTGCGACCTGTTCGACTCCCCCGCGGAGGACGCGGCCAACAGCAAGGAGATGAACAAGTCGTACTCGACGCTGACCCGGCGGGCCTTCGAGGCCAACTACCTCGCGTTCCACGAGGAGTTGCCCGAGGTCATCCAGGCGCCGAGCCAGGTGGTCGCCGACCGCGTCCCGGACAAGAGCTGCCGCTTCGCGCACATCGACGCCTCGCACCTGTACGAGCACGTGAACGCGGACATCGAGGCGGTGCGCGACATCCTGCTGCCCGACGGCGTGGTCGTGCTCGACGACTACCGCGCCGAGCACTGCCCGGGCGTCGCCGCAGCCACCTGGGGAGCCATTCCCACGTTCGCGCTGCGCCCCATCTGCGTGACGGGCACCAAGTTCTACGGCACCTGGGGCGACCCCGAGCCGCTGCGCGACGCGCTGCTCGAGTGGCTTGCGGGCCGCGACGACATGTGGCACGAGGTGCAGCAGGTCGCCGGGTACGGGCTGATCCGGATAACCGGCCACAAGGCGACCGAGCCGAAGCACCCGGTGTCCAAGTACGCGGGCGAAGAGCCGGAGCCGGTCATCGAGGCGCCCAAGCCCGCCCCGAAGCCCGCGCCCGCTCCGCGCGCCGCCACGCGGCCCGCCACCGTCACCGCCGCCAAGCGGCGGCCGAGCCGCACCAGGCGGATCGCCAAGGACCTGCTGCCGCCGATCATCACGAGGGCGCTGGTCAAGGCCCGCAAGGGCTGAGGCCTCCAAGCGGACTTGCGGATGTCCGGTGCGGTACCGCGCCCCCTAAGGAGGCCGCAGGCCTCTTGGGGGCGCGGGGCTGTGACATATGCGGCTCCGCCGCGGGGCGCGACCAGCCACGACGGACCCGCAGCTGCGAACCGCACTCCCAGCGGAGCGCTTTACACGACTATGAAAGAGCCGTATGCCCCGCTTCAAGGCGCGTACCTGCGTGATCGTTCTCGCCTCCGTCTTCGCGCTGCTCCAGCTCGCCAACATCACCGGGCGGGACACTCCCGACAGCAGGAACTACCTGTCGTACGCCCTGAGTCTGCGCGGTGACAGCAAGCGGGAGGCGGCTGCCGCCACCATCGACTACGTCTGCGCGGGCCGGCACGCCGAGGCGCGCCGTGAGCGGAGCGTCGACGTGGTGCGGTTCCGGTCTCCGGGCCCGGTCGGGCGGATCCCCGAGGAGTGCCGGCGCGAGCTGTGGCCGGAGGTGGACCGGAGGCTGCGGGCCGGTCAGACGACCGCGCACACGGTGCCGTTCAACTCCGAACGGTTCATGCGGATCTTCGAGGCGCGGCCCGGGTATCCCGCGCTGCTGGCGCCGTTCGTCACGGTGTTCGGTGTGACCTGGGGCATCTGGCTGTCGAGCGTGTTCGTGGCCGCGGCCGGGGGCGTCCTCGTCTTCCTGGTCCTGCGCGCCCTGCGCGCCCCGACCGCCGTGGCCCTCACCGGGCAGGCCCTGTACTACGCCCTGCCGGTCGGCACGACCGCCATGCGCCCCATGACCGAGGGTCTCCAAGTGGCTCTGACCCTGGCGGCCTTGTGGGGCTGCGCTCTGGCACTCGACGGCCGGACGCGCACGGGCGCCGCGCTGATCGGCGGCTCGCTGCTGCTGCTCTTCACGGTGAAGCACTCGCAGGCACTGTTCCTCGGGCTGTGCCTGGTGGGGGCGTGCGCGGTGATCGCCGTACGGAGAGGGCGACTTGGCCCCGCTCCGCGGGTGATCGCCGTGGTGGCGGGTTGCGCGGCCCTGGGGACCGTGTCGGCCGCCGGGCTGCTGAACCACCCCTCCACGAACGAGAGTCTCCAGGACCTGCTCGCCCATCACTTCACGCTGCCCGACCGCGCGGACCCGTGGCCGGAGTTCTGGCGACTGGAGCTCAACTTCTGGGTGGAGTGGCTGCGTCGGCAGTTCTGGCAGCCGCTGTTCATCGCGGCGCTGGCCGCCGGGGCGTGGGGTGTGCTGCGGCAACGTCCGGCCTACGCGGCGTTCCTGATCGCGGCGGCCTTCAGCGGGGTCGTCAACCAGGCGGGGCATCCGGACATCAACATCGGCGACCGGCTGATCGTGGTGGTGTGGGTACTGGCGGTGATCGGGCTGCCGCTGCTGCTGGAGCGGGCCGCGGCGACGATGGCGGCGCTTGAAACGCCGGATGCCCGGCCCGCGTTGAGTGCGGACCGGGCAACGAACAGGGTTTGACCAGGGGCCTGCGGTTGCTCGATTACTCGACGACGAGCTCGACCGGGATGTTGCCGCGGGTGGCGTTGGAGTACGGGCAGACCTGGTGGGCCTGCTCGATCAGCTTGCGGCCGGTCTCGGCGTCCACGGAGTCGGGCAGCTCCACACGCAGAGTGACCGCGAGGCCGAACCCCTCGCCCTGCTTGCCGATGCCGACCTCGGCGGTCACCGCCGCCTCGCTGACGTCGACCTTCGCCTGCCGGCCGACCAGACCGAGGGCGCTGGCGAAGCAGGCGGAGTAGCCCGCGGCGAACAGCTGCTCCGGGTTCGTGCCCTGACCGTTGCCGCCCATCTCCTTCGGGATGCCCAGCTCGAGGTCGAGGCGGCCGTCGTTGGTGAAGGCGCGGCCCTCACGGCCGTGGGTGGCGGTGGCGACAGCGGTGTAGAGCGCGTCCATGGGAAACGTCCCTCTCATCATCAGGGTCAAGATCAAGTTCGTATCGGCGGGCCTTTGGAGTGCCTGCCGCACGACTGCAAGTAGAGCACACAATTCAATTGTGCACAATCAAATGGCGCACTTGAGTTACCCTGGAGGCATGACCGCTCCGACACCGACTCCGACTCCGGATCCCACCGTCACGGACGCCGCAGCCGACGCCCTGCCCGATGCCGGGGACTTCCTGGGTCTCGACCAGCAGATCTGCTTCTCCCTGAACGCCGCGTCGCGCGCCTTCGGCGGCGTGTACCGGGTCGTCCTGAAGGACCTCGGGCTCACCTACCCCCAGTACCTGGTCATGCTCGTGCTGTGGGAGCACGGCGAGCTGCCCGTGAAGAAGCTGGGCGAGCACCTGCGGCTCGACTCAGGGACCCTGTCGCCGCTGCTCAAGCGCCTGGAGGCGACCGGTCTCGTACGGCGTGAGCGCAGCGCCCGCGACGAGCGGTCGGTGGTCGTCGGGCTCACGGACGAGGGCGGCGTGCTGCGCGAGCGGGCACTCGCCGTACCGCGCCGGATCGCCGCCGCGACGAGCTTCGACCTGCACGAGATCCGGGAGCTGCGGGCCCGGCTCGACAAGCTCACGGCGGCACTGGACGCGGCGGAACTGCAGAACGGCTGACCGCTGAGACGCTGCTTCTGAGGGAGCTTGCGCTCATTACCGCCATCTTTCCCCACGGGACAACAAGCACCTCGTAACGGAGAATCAGTCACAAAGCCTCTGTTTCTTCCCGTGGAAGCCAGGCACACCATGCAAGCCACACACCCTCACCCGTCGCAGGTTGGCGTCATCGTCATCGGTCACGACGACGCCGCCCATGTGACGGACGCGGTGCGCTCCGCCCTCGCGCAGGGCCCGGCCGTCCGCGAGGTGATAGCCGTCGACGACTGCTCGGCGGACGGCAGCCCGGACCTCCTGGACCAGCTCGCGCGCGGCGAACCGCGCCTGAAGGTCGTACGCCGCAAGGTCAACAGCGGCGGCTGCGGGAGCCCCCGCAACGACGGGATCGACGCCACGACGGCCCCGTACGTGATGTTCCTGGACAGCGACGACGTACTGCCGCCCGGCGCGGTGGACACGCTGCTCTCCGCCGCCGTCGGGCACGGCACGGAGGTCGCGGCCGGCCTGTGCATACGCCGCGAGCTGCCGTCCGGTCGCGAGGTCCCCTGGCGGCCCGAGCTCTACGCCAGACCCGTCCTCGTCCCCCACCCCTCGCTCCGCACCCGCCTGGTCCACGACACGCTCTGCGTCAACAAGCTGTACCGCACCGGCTTCCTGCGCGAGCACGGCATTCGCTTCCCCGAAGGGCGCTTCCCCTACGAGGACTTCGTGTTCACCGCGCGCGTACTCGCCGCCGGGCCGCGCCTCGCACTGGTCCCCGACCTGGTGTACGTCTGGCACGTGCGCCGGTCCGCCGGGCGGCTGTCGATCTCGCTCGACCGGGCGGGCATGGACAACTGGCGGTCCAGGCTGACGGCCCACGGCATGGCGTACGACGTCCTCCTCGCCGCCGGTGAGAAGCGGCTCGCCCGGGCGGCGCGCGCCGCGTTCCTGGACCACAGCCTGCGGATGTACGCGCGCGAGCTCGGCCTGCGCGGTGCCGGGTACCGGCGCGAGTGGTGGGCGATCACGCGCGCGTACCTCGCGACGTTCGACGCGGGTGACTTCGCGTCCGCCCCCGCGCCCGGGCGGGTCGTCGCGCAGGTCGTCATGGCCTCCGAGGAGCCGCGCGACCTGGACCGCATCAGAGAACTCGCGTCGCGTCCGGCCCGGCTGACGCCGCCATATCCACGGGCGTCGGACGGCACCCCGCTCTGGTCCGCCGACCTGCCCCAAGTGCCCCTGGAACACCTGCTGTTCCGGCCTGTACGACTCCTCCCTGTCGCCGTCGACGCGGAACTGCGGCCACGCGCGCGTGGCACCCGGCTTCGGCTGCGTCTGCATGAGCTGTACGGGCGGATGACGGAGGCGGGACCGGCAGGCGTTGACGTCGAGTTCGTGCACCGGGAGGACGGGAGCGTGGGGCTCGGTCTCACGGCGCCGCTTCTGCCGGACGACTGCGAGGCCGGCTCCGGGGTGGACTCAGGGGTGGACTCAGGGTTCGACTCCTCGGTCGAGGCCTCGGTCGGCTCCTGGTGGGCCGAGGTGCCGGTCGACCTCTCTGCGCTCGACTCCGGCACCTGGGACCTGCGGCTGCGACTGCGGTTCCACGACGGCTCGGCCCGCGACACCACCGCGCACGCGGCCGCGGGGCCCGGACTGCTGCGTCGTACGGTCGTGCCGAGCGGCCGGCACGGCGTGTTGCTCGTCCAGCCGTACGCGACCCATTCGGGCTCGTTGGCGTTGCGGCTCGCGCCCGGTCGGCGGGGTATGACCGCCGTACTGCGCCGTCGGCTGAGGCGGCTGTTTCACTGATGCACGACGGGGCCCAGTGACCGACGATGGTCTTACCGACCGACAGACGAGGGGACGGCCGTACATGACCTGGCTGATAACCGGCGGCGCCGGCTACATCGGGGCGCACGTCGTCCGCGCGATGACTGAGGCGGGCGAACAGGCCGTGGTGTACGACGACTTGTCCACCGGGATCGCCGAGCGCGTCCCCGACGGGGTCCCGATGGTCGTCGGCTCGACCCTGGACGCGGACCGGGTGGCCCGCGTACTCACGGACCATGCCGTCACCGGTGTCGTCCACCTGGCGGCGAAGAAGCAGGTCGGCGAGTCGGTCGAGCTGCCGCTGCACTACTACCACGAGAACGTCGAGGGTCTGCGGGTGCTGTTGTCCGCCGTGACCGAGGTGGGAGTGCCCTCCTTCGTGTTCTCGTCCTCAGCGGCGGTGTACGGCATGCCGGATGTCGACCTGGTGACCGAGGAGACGCCCTGCGTGCCGATGAGCCCGTACGGCGAGACCAAGCTGGCGGGCGAGTGGCTGACCCGCGCCGCAGGCCGCGCACACGGCCTGTCGACCGCCTCCCTGCGCTACTTCAACGTGGCGGGCGCGGCAACGCCGGAGCTGGCCGACGTCGGGGTCTTCAACATCGTGCCGATGGTCTTCGAACAGCTCACGGAGGGCGCGCCGCCACGGATCTTCGGCGACGACTATCCGACGCCGGACGGCACGTGCGTACGCGACTACATCCACGTGGTCGACCTGGCCGAGGCACACGTGGCGGCGGCCCGCCGTCTGTCCGCGTCCCCCGGCACGGACCTGACCCTCAACATCGGCCGCGGCGAGGGTGTATCGGTCCGCGAGATGATCGACCTGATCAACGACCTCACGGGCTACGACCTGCCCCCGGTCGTCACGCCCCGCCGCCCCGGAGACCCGCCCCGCGTCGTGGCGTCGGCCGCCCGCATCGCCGACGAACTGGGCTGGAAGGCCAGGTACAACGTGGCCGACATGATCACGTCGGCCTGGGAGGGATGGGTACGGCTGTATCCGGGGGCACAGCGCGTCTGAGGGAGTCCTGACGGGACCAGGTCGGTCAGGGACTTGACGCCGAACTGCGAACCGGTGTCCCTGAATCCGCGTTGATTCGATGCCTCGGTCGGCCTGGCGATAGGGTCCACACGTGCGTTGATCTTCCGGGCGGCGGCCAAGTGTCGCCGCGGACGGTGCGGGGCGCCCCGACAGCGGGGCCGCCCCGGCAGGCATACCCGTCACCATCCCACCGGAGATCACACAGTGACTGCTCAGCAGCCCCTCACTTACGACGCGTTCGTCGAACTCGCCCTCGCTGATTCCGCCGTCGTCGGCCTGGTTCTCAAAGGTTCGCGGGCCCACGAAGGCCTGACCACCAAGTACTCCGACCACGACCTGTACGTCATCCTCGCCGATGACGCGGCAACGGATCTCACCCGGTTCACAGGCCACCGCACCCCCGAGCTCGACCTCGTCGTCGTCCCGCTCAGCGAGTTCCGCACGGCCGGAATGCCCGGCTTCGAGCGCTACGCCCTCGCCCGCGCCCGGATCGTGCTCGACCGGCTCGACGGAGGCATCGCCCAGCTCCTGGTCGACAAGGCACGTCTCGACGCAGATGAAGCCTTCCGGGACTCCCGTGGCTGGCTCGACGCCTATGCCAACTCCCTCTACCGCTCCGTCAAGAACGACCGCGACGGCCATTCACTCGCCGCCCGCCTGGACGCCGCCGACAGCATTCGATTCCTGCTGGAGCTGCTCTTCGCTCTCGACCGTCGTCCTCGCCCCTACAACAGGTACCTGGAGTGGGAACTCGCCCGATACCCGCTGCCCGGCTGGGACACCGACATGCTGCTCGGCGCTCTGGCCCACATCTCAGGAACAGGCGACGTGCCCCTGCAACGACACGTCTTCGCCCGTGTCGAGCCGGCGGCCCGGCGGGCCGGACACGGTGCGGTGCTGGATGCATGGGGCGAGGATCTCGGCCTGATGCGACCGCGGTAGAGGGACGTCGGCGGAGGGCGGACTGCGCGACCACCACGATGCCTGCGAGAGATTTTCACCTCCACCGGGTGCGAACTGGCCCACGGTTCAACGGAGTTCAGCCGCGTCCCGGCTGTCCCCGTCCCGTTTCAGTCCCGGGTAGGAACCGGCCGGGTCCGCGCGTCGTCCGTACGTGCGGCGAACGTCAAGGGGGCAAGTACGTGAGACAGAAGTTGCTGGTGGTCGTGCTGATGCTGGTCGGACTCCAGATCGGCTCACTGATCAGCCCGGCCTACGCGTGCGGCTGCGGCGCGATGGTGGTCGACGACGCGATGCGGGTCAGCGTGGACCAGGAAGTCTCGGCAGTGCGCTGGGACGGGCGCACCGAGCAGATCGCGATGCAGCTGACAGTCGACGGGAACGCCGCGGAGGCCGCATGGATCATGCCCGTACCCGATCGGGCGACGGTCGAGCTGGGCGACTCCTCACTGTTCGACGCCCTCGGGGGCGAGATCAGGCCCGAGCAGCGCGCCCGCCACCACTTCTGGCCCGACAGCGACGACTGGCCTCTCGACTGGCTCACCGGCCACGCGGACGACGCCGGCGCCGCCCCGCAGGACCCCGGCTCCGTCGGCGTGGTCGGCCGCGGGCGCCTCGGCCCCTTCGACCTGGCCCGGCTGACCGCCACCGACCCGGATGCCCTGCGCGACTGGCTGGCCGACAACGGTTTCGAGCTCCCGGAAGCCCTCGCGAGCGAGCTGGAGCCGTATGTGGACGCGGAGTGGGAGTACGTGGCGGTCCGGCTGGCCCCCGAGGAGAACGGCGAGGTGCTGACGGGCAACCTCGATCCGCTGCTGCTCAGCTTCGCCAGCGACGAGCTGGTGTACCCGATGCGGCTGTCCCGGCTGGCGAAGACCCCTCAGTCGCTGGGGCTGTATGTGCTGGCCGACCACCGTATGGAGCCGCGTTCGGCGATCGGGGGGCGCGAGCCGGAGCTGCTGTATGCCGGGAAGGTCGTTCCCAAGGACGCGGTACGGGACTTCGCGGGTTCCGGGGATCTCTTCCTCACGGCGTACCGGCAGGAGTTCCCCGAGCCGGATCGCATCAACGGCGACCATGAGCTGCGCAGGGCGGAGGCCGACACGCCGTACCAGCGCGTGACGTACTACGAGGGCGGTGTGACGAGGGTCGGCGGTGTCCCGGCCTGGATACTGACGGTGGCCGGATTCCTGGCTCTCGTGGCGCCGGCGGTCCTGTTCAGGGTCCGGCGGGCGCGCTCGACTCCCAGGCGGTGAACAACGGCGTTTCACCGCTGCCGTCCAGCGCCACCATGCTGAACCTCCTGGCGCGGCCGGCGGCCCCGGACAGTGCCTGACTGCAACTCCGCCTTTGCCAGTCTTGGAACCTCAGGCAGTGCACGGGGTTGCGGCGGGACGCCGTCCAGCGGTGAACGCGGCTGGCGGGACACCCATGAAGTGGCGGAACTCGGCCGTCATGTGGGACTGGTCGCAGTCGTTTGGCCCTCGTGCGGCATCGATCCGGGTTCGTGCCGAACCACCGGACCAGGGACGTTCACCCTTTTCGATCAGTAGTGTTTACCGCACTATGACCTCTCAGAAGCCACAACGTACCCGTCAGAAGCCAATAAGCACCGGCGGCAGGGTGTTCTTCTGGGTGGTGGTCGTGCTCATCCTGCTGCTGACCTGCGTTCTCGGCCTAGGCATGATCATTACCGAGGGCCTTGGCGCCCGCAGCGCTCTGGCGCACGGCCCGGTGGGCACGCTCACCCCCACCGACAAAAAGTGCGGCGATGAGTCCTGCGCCTGGGTGGGAACGTTCGCCAGCGCCGACGGCACGGTCACCGAAGAGGACGTGGAGCTGAAGGACGCCGCAAAGGTTCGGCGAGGCGACCCGATGCCGGCCACCATCGACGACGTGCGCCTGGACGACGAAGCCACCCGCCCGACCGCCTACACCGCCGACTACAGCTGGCACGGGGCCGTGTTCAAGGGAAGCCTGCTCTTGCTCGTGGGGCTGGGGATTTCGGGTGGCCTGGTGATGATGATGAAGCGGCATCGAGCCGCCGTTGTTTCTTCGTGAGCGCCGCTCCGATTCTGGGCGCTGACCTGGCTCTATGAGGGCTTGGGCTTCCCCTCGGAATTGCGTTCGGAGCACCGTTGCCGAGGGGAGCCGAGTCCGGGTCAGGAAGCCCGCGATGGAGGCTTACGTCGGGATCGATGTGTGGAACTCCGCCTCCGGCTGCCCGCCCCGGCCGCGCATCCGGCTCGGCACCGGCAGCAGACCGGTACGACAACAGCTACCAGCGCCCGCACCGTAGACCAGACGTATGGTGCTGCGACCGCCGGTGGAACCGATGCCGGCGCAGGCCCGCGACCAGTTGCCTGCGCCGGGATCCCTGCCCGGCGGCCTGGTTCTTCAGCCGAAGTTCGACGGTTCTCCAGACATGCGGAGATGTCTTGTTCGGGCAGGCCAGTAGAGTGACGGCGGACGAGAGAAGAGATCCTCCGATGGACTCCCGCATATCGCGCATCCGCTCCAAGCTGGCGAAGGTCCCGTACCCGGCGCAGCGCAGCCACTCGATGGGCGCCGGGCGTCACGCGTTTCGCGTTGGCCCGCGCATCAGTTCCGCGCAGAACGAGTCGTACGGGAGGCAGACCAATCACTGCGAACATCACGCGGACGGAAGTGGACAGCTTGAACGACCCTTACGAACTGAGCGTGTGTGTGCCCTCCGTCGAGGTCTTCCGCCGCCTGCGCACCGATGCCGGTCTCTCGGACAAGGACCCCGAAGCGGCGGCGCTCGCCCTGCCCAATACGTGGCATGGGGTGGTCCTTCACCATGAGGGGGAGCCCATCGGTATGGGGCGCGTCATCGGTGACGGCGGCACCGCGTTCCAGATCGTCGACATCTGCGTCCACCCCGCACACCAGGGCCGCGGCCTCGGCAAGCGCATCATGGCCGCCCTCACCGGGGAACTGGAGCGCCGGGCGCCCGCCACCGCCTATGTCTCGCTGATCGCGGACGGCCCCGCACGCTTTCTGTACGAGAAGTTCGGGTTCGCTGACACCGCCGAGCACGACTCGATCGGGATGTATCGCGTGATGGGCGGGAGTCCTGGACTCAGCGGATCAGGGGCGGAGCCATAGACGCACGTCAGGCGCGGTCTGGTTTACGACAACGCCTCACTGTTCAGTCGCTCCGCCTCGTGCGGACGAGCCGCCCGTGCCGTGGGGCTGACGGAGCGACTGGTTCGGTGGCCGCGAGGGCGGAAACGCGTTCGCCGCGGGCGGGACGGCTGTCCCACTCCGCGGCGAGCGTTGCCGACGGGCTCCGTCAGAGTTTGTCCATGCGGGTGTAGGGGCTGACGATTCGGGCCTGGCGGGCGCCGAAGTCGACGAGCATCGCGACGCCGTCCTCGACGCCGACGATCGTGCCCAGGCCGAACTGGTCGTGCGACACTCGGTCGCCCAGAGCGAAGTGCTTGGCGACGGGGGCAACCGGAGCTTTGAAGGGACTGGTGGGCAGATGGCGCCGGGGCGCGGAAGGCTTCGTCATCGTGAAACCAGTATGCGCCAGCGCGGGCCCGAGGTGTGAGTCACGGATGACAACGATCCGGCGCCCGGTCTGCAACGCGGGCTACCGCGCGCCCCACCAGAGCCCCCACACCACCTACAACGCCTTGAGCGCCACAGCCGTGGCCCGCGCCAGGTTCTCCAGGTAGCCCTTCGGCAGCTCCGGACTACGGATCACCACCGAGCGCCAGTACAGCGGGCCGGAGATGAGGTCGAGGGCCATCTCGTCGTCGATGCCCATACGGACCTCGCCGCGCCGCTCGGCCGCCGCGACGATGCCGCTCGCGACGCCCTCCTGCCCTTCCCGCAGGGCCTTCTGCATGGCCTCCGCGATGTCCGGGTTGCGGGCCGCCTCCGCCTGGAGGTCGGGGATGATCTGCGAGGCGACGGGGTGGCGCAGAGCGCGGGCCGTGACCTCGTACAGCAGCCTCAGATCGCCCTCCAGGGTGCCGGTGTCCGGCGCCGGCAAGCCCTGTACCGCGATCGCCGACACAAGGTCGAGCACCAGGTGCAGCTTGGAACGCCACCGGCGGTAGACCGCCGTCTTGCCGACGCCCGCGCGGCGCGCGATGCCCTCGATCGACATCCGGGCGTAGCCGACGGCTGCGAGTTCCTCGAAGACGGCCGACCGGATGGCTTCCGTCACATCCTCGCGGAGTACGGCCGCCCCGGCGGGAACCCTTCGGCGCGGCTGCTGGGGGCTCTGGGCGGCTCCGTCGGCATTTCCGGCAGCTTTCCCGTCGGGGTTCGTCGTCATGACCACAGCATAGGGGCGTCACGACGAAACGGTTGCGTTCCGACGTCGAATCGACTTACGCTCACGTTGCGACGATACGGTCCCGTCCCGACGTAAACGCCAAAGGATGCCGATGTGAGTCAGGTCCTCGACACAGCGCTTCCGGCGCCGGCCCACCCCGACGCCCCGCCCGACGACCCCGCCGCGCTCGCCGCCCGTTACGGCCTCACAGTCAGCGGCGCCCGCCCCTCCCTGCCCGCGTACGTCCGCCAGCTGTGGGCGCGGCGGCACTTCATCACGGCGTTCGCGACGGCCAGGCTCACCGCGCAGTACAGCCAGGCGAAGCTCGGGCAGGTCTGGCAGGTGGCGACGCCGCTGCTGAACGCGGCGGTCTACTACCTCGTCTTCGGCAAGCTGATGGGCACCAGCCGGGGAGTGCCCGACTACGTCCCGTTCCTGGTCACGGGCGTGTTCGTGTGGACGTTCACGCAGAGTTCGATCATGGCGGGCACGCGGGCGATCTCCGGCAGCCTCGGCTTGGTCAGGGCGCTGCACTTCCCGCGGGCCGCGCTGCCGGTGTCGTACGCGCTGCAACAACTCCAGCAGTTGCTGTTCTCGATGGCCGCGCTGGTCGTGATCCTGCTCTGCTTCGGGGTGCCGGTCGCGGCGTCCTGGCTGCTGGCGGTCCCGGCTCTGGCACTTCAGTTCGTGTTCAACGCGGGCGTGGCGATGATCATGGCCCGCATGGGGGCGAAGACGCCGGACATCGCGCAGCTGATGCCGTTCGTGCTGCGCACCTGGATGTACGTCTCAGGTGTCATGTGGAGCATCGACAGGGTGCTCAGCGGTCACCAGGACCTGCCGCAGGTCCTGCTGCTCGCGCTGGAGTGCAATCCAGCCGCGATCTACATCGACCTCATGCGGTTCGCGCTGATCGACAGCTTCCAGGCGGGCCAGTTGCCGCACCACGTGTGGGCGCTCGCGATCGGCTGGGCGCTCCTCGCGGGCGTCGGCGGCTTCATCTACTTCTGGAAGGCCGAGGAGACGTACGGCCGTGGCTGAACACACTGAGCACACTGAGTACGGCGAGAAGATCCCCACCGTCATCGCCGACCGCGTCGACATCGTCTACCGGGTCAACGGCACCGGCGCCGGCCGCGGCTCCGCGACCGCCGCGCTCAACCGCATCCTCCGCGGCAAGAAGACGGAGCAGGCGGCGGGCGTACGCAAGGTGCACGCGGTCAAGACCGTGTCCTTCACCGCGTACAAGGGGGAGGCCATCGGGCTGATCGGAACGAACGGGTCCGGCAAGTCGACCCTGCTCAAGGCGGTCGCGGGGCTGCTGCCCGTGGAGAGCGGCCGTATCTTCACGCATGGCCAGCCGTCCCTGCTCGGCGTGAACGCCGCTCTGATGAACGACCTCACCGGTGAGCGCAATGTCCGCCTGGGAGGGCTCGCCATGGGGATGTCCCGCGAGCAGATCCGTGAGCGGTACGACGAGATCGTCGACTTCTCCGGGATCAATGAGAAGGGCGACTTCATCACGTTGCCCATGCGCACGTATTCCTCCGGGATGGCGGCACGGCTCCGGTTCTCGATCGCCGCCGCGAAGGATCACGACGTGCTGATGATCGACGAGGCGCTGGCCACCGGGGATCGCTCGTTCCAGAAGCGGTCCGAGGCCCGGATCCGGGAGCTGCGGAAGCACGCGGGCACGGTGTTCCTGGTCAGTCACAACAACAAGTCGATCCGCGATACGTGTGACCGGGTGCTGTGGCTGGAGCGGGGGATGCTCCGCATGGACGGGGCGACGGAGGATGTGCTCAAGGAGTATGAAAGGTTCACCGCAAGTCAGCGGTAGCGCTGCGCGGGATCGCCGTAGTACTGCAGTGGTTGTGCGGGTGCGGGCTGTGTGTGGCTGGTCGCGCAGTTCCCCGCGCCCCTAAAGGGCGCCCCCAGCACCTTTCGAAATCAGCGCCCCAAATATCAGCGCTCCAAGAACGCGAACAAGCCCTCCCAGCGCCGTACGACCTCATCCGTCCTGTATCGCTGGATGTTCGCCCTCGCCGCGTCCCCCATCCGGTCCCGCAGCTCCTTGTCGGACATCAACATGCCCAGCCTGCGGGCCAGTTCACCCGTGTTGCCGAGGCCCGCGAGCAGACCGTCCTCCCCGTCCCGGACGATCTCGCGTACTCCGGGCGCGCAGTCGAACGCGGCGCACGGCAGGCCCGTCGCCATCGCCTCCATCAGGGCGAGCGGGAAGCCCTCACCCCGCGATGACTGGACGAAGACCGAGCCGCCGCGCAACGCGCCCGGCACATCGCCCGTACTCCCCATCCACTCGACACGGTTGTCGAGCCCCAGTGCCGTGCACTGCTTCTTCAGGAATTCCTCGTCCTCCCCGGAGCCGTAGATCCGCAGCGTCCAGTCGGGGTGGTGCGGTGCGACCTCGGACCAGGTGTCGAGGAGCATGTCGATGCCCTTCTGGTCGTGCAGTCGGCCCATGCTGACGACCACGTTCACGGTGCGCGGCGAAGGGATGTCAGGTATGAAGGGCAGCGGATTCGGCATGTACGAGACGTTGTTGAGGCCCTGGCCGATCCACAGGTCGGCGTCCTCGCGGGTCAGGGCGAGCAGGCGGTCGACGTCGCGGTAGTGCCTGAGCACGCGCCGGAAGCGCCCGGCCGCCTTGGAGTACGCGAACGACTCGTGGGTCATGCCGATGACGGTCACGCCCCGTGTGTCGGCCAGTTCCACCCACTCCATGGCCCACACCTGCGTGACGATCACGACCGCGCCGGGCCGCGCCGCCCGGAACAGCGCCGTCAGCCTGGCGGCCTGCTCGAGCATGCTCGCCCGGCGGGCGCGGCCGGGACGGGGCGGCTGGGCGTCGTACAAGGTCGTTGTGGGGTACGGGAGTTCGTCGCCCAGCTCCTGTTCGACCTCGGCCGGAGTGACGCCGACCATGTGCACGCGATGCCCGCGCCCGGTGAACAACCGGGCCATCTGGTGCGACCAACTCGTCACTCCGCCCAGCTCGTTGACGCTGTTGGAGACGAAGAAGACGTCCCGCTCGGGACACCCGGTCACGCACGCCTCCACTAGGGCCTCCACTGGGAGAAGAACTGCTCGACGACGCTCTGCGCGGCGTTCCCCTTGTCGTACTCGCCGAAGTCCGCGACGAACCGCTCCCGCGCCGCCGCGTACTTGACGACCTGTTTCTCCAAGGAGCCGAGGACGGCATGCAGTTCCTCCTCGGTGCGCACGACGGGTCCGGGTGCCCGTTCCAGCAGGTCGAAGTAGGTCCCGCGGCCCTCGTACACGTACTTCTCGTAGTCGTACGCGAAGAAGAACATCGGCCGGTCGAGGAGGGCGTAGTCGAACATCACGGACGAGTAGTCGGTGATCAGGCCGTCGGCGAGCGCCAGTAGCGGGGTCACGTCGTGGTGCGTCGACACGTCGATGACGCGGCCCCGCACGGACGGCGGGAGCACCACGTGGTCCAGGTAGTGCGGGCGGACGAGGAGGACATAGCGGTCGCCGAAGGTGTCCGCGAAACGCTCCACGTCGAAGGGCAGCGTGAAGCGGCCCTTCCCGCGTCCGCGGAAGGTGGGCGCGTACAGCAGGACCCTTCTGTCCTCGGGAATGCCCAACTCGGCGGCAAGTGGCGGTCGTTCGGTGGCACGGCGGGCTCGTACGAGCGCGTCGTTGCGCGGATAGCCCACCCGCAGCAGCGTCTTCTCCTTGAGCCGGAAGGCGCGGGCGAGCGTACGGACGTCATGCTCGGAGCGGATCAGGAAGCGGTCGAAACGGTCCAGCGTGCGCTGCTGCTCCTCCTGAGCGCGACGGAACCTGAGTTTCCACTCCGGCTCGTCGAAGCCCATCCGCTTGAGGGCCGAGCCGTGCCAGGTCTGGATGTACGTGGTCTGCGGCCGCTTGGTGAGCTTCAGCGGATAGCTCTGGTTGTCGATCCAGAACTCGGCCCGGGCCAGCGCCTGGAGATAGGGCAGCGACCAGCGACGTACGAGCGTGGCATCCGACGGGAAGCCTTCAGGACTGCCCGTGTACGACCACACCGCCTCGAACTCCAGGCCCTGGCGCCGCATTTCCTCGTAGATGGCCCGCGGACTGTCGCTGTACTGCCGGCCCAGGTGACTCTCGAAGACGACCAGGCGTTTCTTCACGGGCAGCCGGCTGAACACCTCGTGGTACATCCGGATCTTGGTGTCGCCGGAGGTCAGCTTCCTGCGTACCGTCTTCGCCTTCCGGTAGCCGGACTTGGCGAGCCGGCCCGGCGACCCCTGCACGCCGCGCGCGACGAGCCTTTCCACCTGCTCGCGGGACACCAGCCGGAAGCAGAGATGGCCGCGCGAGGAGATCCCGGGCTCGATGTGGTGGGCGGCCAGCCTGGTGAGCCGGGGCCGGACGGGCAACTGCCCGGCGACCAGGCCTGGTTCGGAGGCGGTGAGACGGGTCGTGGTGCGGGCGCCGTCGACGTCGAGGTGGAGCCGTACATCCCATACGGCGTCCACGATGCCCAGCGGACGCAGCCCGCGCGCAAGGTCCGCCGAAGCCTCCCAGGCGATGGTCTCGCCCTCGTGCCGCAGGGTGGCCACGGGGAACCGGAAGGTCTGGAAGCGCAGGCCCTCGCGGCGGGCATAGAACTCCAGCTCGCCGGTGAGCCGCGCGCCGGGCGGGATGATGCCGAGCGGGTTGGTGATGCGCCCGGCGAGACGGACCGTGCCGGCCGCTTCCGCGTAGCCGGTCAGGGCATTGCGCAGGAACATTTTCTGGAGCGGCTTGGTGTGATAGCCGAGTCTGGTGACGTCCAGCACCTGCCGCCCGAAACCGTCGCCGTCGAGATGACCGGGGTCGCACCAGTAGATCCGCCCGTCGCGTTCGAGGAGCGGCGAGGAGATCTTGTCGCGGTTGGTGAGCGTGTCCACGGCCGGGAGGAGCTGGTCCCAGTCGCTCTTGCGCAGCAGATGGGCGCAGATGGCGTGGATGGGCTCCACCTCGTCGAACGCGGCGCGGTCGATCGATTCGAGGTAGTTGCGGGCGATCGCGGCGAACTCCTGCCGGAAGGCGGCGTCCCGGAACGGCAGTTCACGCAGGTGCAGCACCAGATCGTGCTTGAGGAACTTGACGTCCTTGTGGAACTTCAGCTTCCGCAGGCCCTGTTCCGCCAGCAGTTGGTCGACCCGGCGATGGATCTCCATCCGCTGTGCGAAGTTGGCGATCTCGTCGCGCCGGTTGCTGATCGACTTCGCGGCGGCCTTCTCGACGACGTTCCAGTCGTACACGCGGTTGGGGATCAGGGTGATGCGGCGGGCGGCCACATACGCCTGCGCCGAGAAGAGCAGGTCCTCGTAGTGGATGCCGACGGGGAAGCGAAGGCCCAGGTCCAGCAGGAACTGTCTGCGGTAGCACTTGTTCGTCGACAGCGTGTCGAAGACCAGCAGGTCGGGCAGCTCGGCGATCGACTCCAGGGTGCGGGTGCGCGTGTACAGCCAGGGGTACCACTTGATCTCCTTGCGGCTGCGCGCGTCCACATGCACGCGGACGCACAGCCCGGAGACGAGGTCGGCGCCGGTGGTCTCGGCCGCTTCCAGGAGGTTCCGGCAGGCGTTGCGTTCCAGTACGTCGTCGCTGTCGAGGAAGACGACGTACGTACCGCGCGCCTGCGCGAGGCCGTGGTTGCGCGGCGCGCCGCAGCCACCACTGTTCTCCGGGAGCCGGTAGGCGCGTACGCGATCGGGATGCTCGGCGGCCAGCCGCCGGGCCGCCTCGTACGAGCCGTCGGTGCTGCGGTCGTCCACGATCACGACCTCGACGCCGCGCAGCGTCTGCGCCAGCACGGAGCGGACGGCCGTCGGCAGGCGGGACGCGTCGTTGTAGACGATGACGACGACGGTGACGTCGGGCGGCCGGGACAGATCAAGGTTCACCCCATTGATCCTAAATGTCCCGGTCGCCCCCGTCCTCGTACATACCGCCGTACGTACCGCCTACGAATGCGTACGCAAGAGCGTCCGCATCGTCCGCATCGCCACCGACAGGTTCGCCAGGTCGAAGGACTCCGAGCTCTGGATCTCCTCCAGGGTCGTACGGGCCCGGCCCAGGATCGCCGCGTTCTTCTGCTCCCAGGCCTTGAAGCGCTGCTCCGGTGTGGCCGTGCCGTTTCCGAAGGCGAGGACGTCGGAGGTGAGCGCCGCGTGGGCCGCGTACAGGTCCTCGCGGATGGAGGCGCGGGCCATGGACTGCCAGCGGTCGGCGCGCGGGAGCTCGATGATGCGGTCCATGAGCTGGCTGACGCGGAGGCGGTCGGCGAGGTCGTAGTACACCTCGGCGACTTCCATCGGGTCCTTGCCGGTGCGGTCGGCCACCGCGACGACGTCGAGCGCCGGGAAGGCCGCGGAGAAACCGGCGACGCGCTGGGCGAGACCGTCCGGGACACCGGCGGCCGACAGCTCGTCGTAGATCCGCTGGTACCACTCCAGGTCCGCGCCGCGCACCAGCTTGGGCAGCTCGGCCCAGACCCGTGCGACTCCCTCGCTGAAGAAGTCGATCGTCTCGGCGAGCTCGAGCGGCTGCGGCCGGTTGTTGAGCAGCCAGCGGGTGCCGCGCTCGACGAGACGGCGGGAGTGCAGGCGGATACGGGTCTGGACGGCCGCTTCGACCCTGTTGTCGAGCGCCTCGACCTCGTCCCACACCTCGCTCAGCCCGAAGATCGCGCGGGCCGCGGTCTGCGCCCGGACGATCTCCTCAAGTGAGGCTCCGGTCTCCTCGCGCAGTCGGTGCAGGAAGCTCGTACCGCCCGTGTTGACCGTGTCGTTGACCAGTACCGTCGTGGTGATCTCGCGGCGCAGCGGGTGGCTGTCGATCTGCGACAGGAACTGTTCGCGCAGCGCGGTCGGGAAGTACGCGTGCAGCAGGCTGCGCAGGTACAGGTCGTCGGGCAGCGAGGTGCGCAGAAGCTCGTCGGCGACCGTGATCTTCGTGTACGCGAGGAGGACGGCCGTCTCCGGCTGGGTCAGACCGTGCCCGGTGTTGAGGCGCTCACGGATCTGGCGCTCGGTGGGCATGAACTCCAGGGCCCGGTCGAGGTGCCCGGCGCGCACCAGGTGGCGCAGATAGCGATGCTGGGCGTGCAGCATGTCCGGGGACTGGGCGAGCGCGTTGGCGAGCGCCACGTTCTGTGCGTAGTTGTTGCGCAGGACCAGTTGGCCGACCTCGTCGGTCATCTCGGCGAGCAGCCTGTTGCGCTGCTTGACGGTCATGTCGCCGTCCGAGACGACCGCGTTGAGCAGGATCTTGATGTTCACCTCGTGGTCGGAGGTGTCCACGCCCGCGCTGTTGTCGATGGCGTCGGTGTTGACCTTGCCGCCGTGCTGAGCGAACTCGATCCGGCCGAGCTGGGTCAGGCCGAGGTTGCCGCCCTCGCCGACGACCTTGACCCTGAGGTCGGCGCCGTCCACGCGGATCGCGTCGTTGGCCTTGTCGCCGACGTCCGCGTGCGTCTCGGTCGACGCCTTCACGTACGTACCGATGCCGCCGTTCCACAGCAGGTCGACCGGTGCCTTGAGGATGGCCCGCATCAGGTCGGCCGGGGTCATCTTGGCGACGCGGTCCTCGATGCCGAGGGCCTGGCGGATGTGGCTGTTGAGCGGGATGGACTTGGCGCTGCGCGGGAAGATACCGCCGCCCTGTGACAGCAGCTCCCTGTTGTAGTCGGCCCAGGAGCTGCGGGGCAGCTCGAACAGGCGGCGGCGCTCGGCGTACGAGGTGGCCGCGTCCGGGTTCGGGTCGATGACGATGTGCCGGTGGTCGAAGGCGGCGACCAGCCGGATGTGCTCGGACAGCAGCATGCCGTTGCCGAACACGTCACCGGACATGTCGCCGACGCCGACGACGGTGAAGTCATCGGTCTGCGTGTTCACGCCCAGCTCTCGGAAGTGCCGCTCCACGGACTCCCAGGCGCCGCGGGCGGTGATGCCCATCTTCTTGTGGTCGTAGCCGGCGCTGCCGCCCGAGGCGAACGCGTCGCCGAGCCAGAAGTTGTAGTTCTGCGCGACCTCGTTGGCGATGTCCGAGAAGGTCGCGGTGCCCTTGTCGGCGGCGACGACGAGGTAGGTGTCGTCCTCGTCGTGCCGTACGACGTCGGCGGGCGGTACGACCTCACCGGCCACCATGTTGTCGGTGATGTCGAGCAGCGCCGAGATGAAGGTCTTGTAGCTGCGGATGCCCTCGGCCAGCCAGGCGTCGCGGTCCACGGACGGGTCCGGCAGCTGCTTGGCGACGAAGCCGCCCTTCGCGCCGACCGGCACGATGACGGTGTTCTTGACCATCTGCGCCTTGACCAGGCCGAGGATCTCCGTCCGGAAGTCCTCACGGCGGTCGGACCAGCGCAGACCGCCGCGCGCGACCTTGCCGAACCGCAGGTGGACGCCCTCGACACGCGGGGAGTACACCCAGATCTCGTACGCCGGACGCGGCGCGGGAAGGTCGGGGATGGCCGTCGGGTCGAACTTCATGGAGACGTACTCGTGCGGCTGTCCGCCCGTCGCCTCCTGGAAGAAGTTGGTGCGCAGGGTCGCCTTGATGACGGTCAGGAACGACCGCAGGATCCGGTCCTCGTCGAGGGAGGCGACCTTGTCGAGGGCGGCGTCCAGCTCCTCCAGGAGGGCGTCGGTCAGTTCCATACCCGCGCGCTGGCGGTCCGGGGACATCCGCGCCTCGAAGAGGGAGACGAGCAGCCGGGTGGTGTGGACGTTGTTGCGGAGGGTGTCCTCCATGTAGTCCTGGCTGAAGGTCGAACCGGCCTGGCGCAGGTACTTCGCGTACGCCCGCAGCACCATCGCCTGCCGCCAGCTCAGCCCGGCGCTCAGCACGAGCGAGTTGAAGCCGTCGTTCTCGGCCTGCCCCGTCCAGGTCGCCGAGAAGGCGTCCTGGAAGCGCTCACGGGCATCGTCGGCGAGATAGTCGCCGCCGCCCTTGGACGGGGGCACGCGCAGGCCGAAGTCATAGATCCAGGCGGAGGTACGGTCCGAGCAGCGCAGCTCGTAGGGGCGCTCGTCGGTGACCTCGACGCCGAGCCGGCTGAGCACCGGAAGGACGGCGGAGAGGGAGACCGGCGCGCCGGTGCGGTAGATCTTGAAGCGGCGCTCGCCGGGCGCGGCACCCACCGGTTCGTACAGGCTGAGCGCGAAGTCCTTGCCGTCGCCGAGCTGCTCCAGGTGGACCAGGTCGGCGACCGCCGCGCGCGGGTTGTGGTCGGCCTTGTAGCCCTCGGGGACGGCGTTCCCGTACCGGCGCTGCAGTTCGGCCGCGCGCTCCTCGCCGCACTCGGCGTTCAGCGCCTCGGCGAAACCGTCGGCCCAGGAACGGGCGGCCTCGACGAGCCGCGCCTCGATGCGCTCCTTGTCGGCGTCGGACAGCTCCGGCAGCTCGGTGCCCTGCGGGACGCGGACCACGAAGTGCAGCCGGGACAGGATCGACTCGGTGTTCCAGGCGGTGAAGTCGACGCTGGTGCCGCCGAGTTCCTCCTTCAGGATGTCGATGATCCTCAGGCGTACGGCCGTGGTGTAGCGGTCGCGCGGCAGGTAGACGAGGGCCGAGTAGTAGCGGCCGTACTCGTCCTGGCGCAGGTAGAGGCGGAGCCGCCGGCGCTCCTGCAGGTAGAGGACGGAGGTGACGATGGACCGCAGCTCGTCGACCGGGGTCTGGAACAGCTCGTCACGGGGGTATGTCTCCAGGATCTGCAGCAGATCGCGCCCGTCGTGGCTGTTGGGCGAGAAGCCCGCGCCCTTGAGGACCTCCTGGACCTTGCGACGGATGACCGGCACACGGCGTACGGACTCGGTGTACGCGGCGGAGGAGAAGAGCCCGAGGAAGCGCCTCTCCCCGATGACGTTCCCGTTCTCGTCGAACCTCTTCACGCCGATGTAGTCGAGATAGGACGGCCGGTGCACCGTGGCGCGGCTGTTCGCCTTGGTGAGGATGAGCAGCTTGTGCTCGCGGGCCTTGGCACGGGCGTCGGCGGGGAGCCGGCTGAAGGAGTGCGAGTGGCCGTGGGCGTCGTCGCCGCTGTGGTGCGGGTCCGATCGCAGTATGCCGAGACCGGTGCCGGGGACGGCGGCGAGAGAGTCGTCCTCCGTCAGCTCGTACTCGCGGTAGCCGAGGAAGGTGAAGTGGTCGGCGGCCAGCCAGCGCAGCAGCTCGCGGGCCTCCTCGACCTCCTGGTCGCGCAGATCGTCGGCGGTGGGCTCGGCCGGCAGGTCGTCGGCGATGCGCAGCGCGGCGTCCCGCATCTTCTCCCAGTCCTCGACGGCCTCGCGGGCGTCGGAGAGCACGCGCAGCAGATCGACGGTGATCTGCTTCAGGTCGGCGCGGTCGGTCTCGCGGTCGATCTCGACGTGGATCCAGGACTCGATGTGGGCGTCGTGCGGCAGGTCTTCGGCGGCGGGCCGGGTGGGCTGGACCTCGATGAGCTTGCCGGTGACATCGCGCCGTACGACGAACTGGGGGTGGATCACGACGTGGATGCCGCGCCCCTGCCGAGACAGCTCGTTGGTCACGGAGTCGACGAGGAAGGGCATGTCGTCGGTGACCACCTCGACGACGGAGTGGCTGCAAGTCCAGCCGTTCTCCTCGACGGTCGGGGTGTGGACCCGCACATTGGCCGTGCCCTGGGGTCGGTTTTCGGCCAGTCGGTAGTGGGAGAAGGCGGCTCCGAAGACATCGACCGGGTCACGGTCGGTGAGGTCCTCCGGGGCGGTGTGCAGGTAGTAGCGCTGGAGGAACGCGAGCACGGTGGCGTGGTCCGGGGTGGCGGAGGTGCCCTCGTCCTTCGTCCCGGTCGGTAGATGCACCCCGGCCGGGCTGTTCTCAGCTACCCGGGCGGCCCGTTCGAGCAGCTCGGCCTTGGCTTCGTCCAGCTTGGTCTGCATTGTCCTCTGGCTCCTGTCGCGCGCCGTTGCGTGACGCCGAAAAACGTGAAGTGACGTAGCGCCGTGACGCGGGGTGTCCGGTCTGCTTCGACGCTATGCCGCGATGTGAGAGGGGCGGGGCGTTATCGGCCATGTTCGGCACCGCCGGAGACTGTGAGACTGCTCTCGGTGACCCGTACCGCCCGCGAAGACCAGCGACCGCCCGGCCACGGATGTCGTCCGTGCGGTCCGGGCGCAAAGCGGGAAGACAGACGCTCCCGCGACATATCGCGCTGATCACGTGACAAGGCTATCGCTCCGCACGGGGGCTCCGTCATGAGCCGCATGTGTACAAAAGAGGGGGTGGGATTTTGACAGTCTGCACAGTGCGCGAGGGCTTACGAGCGGGCGCTTGGGGCTTACGGGTGGCGCGGGAAAGCATGCGGCTTGAGGGTTGGGAGTAAGAAACCACCCGTCCACACATCCGCACCGAGCACCCCGGTCCCCCAGCTCACGCAAACCCCAGCGCGTAGCCCCCTTGGCAAAGGCCCGACGCAGAGGCACGTTGGGCGGGACGGATCCCGGCGAAGGGAGCGCAGCGACCATGAGTGCGAAGATCCTGATCGTCACCGGAGACGCCGCGGAGTCACTGGAGGTCCTGTACCCCTACCAGCGCCTGCGTGAAGAGGGTTACGACGTCCACATCGCCGCCCCTGCCCGCAAGCAACTCCGCTTCGTCGTCCACGACTTCGAACCCGGCTTCGACACGTACACGGAGAAGCCCGGCTACACCTGGCCCGCCGACCTGGCCTTCTCGGAGGTCGACCCCGGCCAGTACGTGGCCTTGGTGATCCCCGGCGGCCGAGCACCGGAGTACCTCCGCAACGACCCCGAACTCCGCAAGATCCTGAAGTCCTTCTTCGACACGGACAAACCCGTCGCCCAGATCTGTCACGGCCCCCTGCTGACCGCGGCGATCGACGGCCTGCGGGGGCGCCGCGTCACGGCGTACCCGGCGCTGGAGCTGGACATGCAGGCCGCGGGCGCCAGCTTCCAGGACGCCGAGGCCGTGGTGGACGGCACCCTCGTCTCGTCGCGTGTCTGGCCGGACAACTCCCGCTGGATGCGGGAGTTCCTCACGGTGCTACGAGCGAAGGCTCCGGTGACCTGACCTCGGGGGGGGCTACGCGACGCGCGTCATCACCCCCGTACGGGCGTACCCCCGTACGCCCGTACGCCCCTTCACGCCGCCAACCGCTCCGCCTCCACGACCGCTTCCTCCAGGCTGTCCACGACAGGAACCCCTACCGCTTCGAGGCTGGCCCGGCTGTGCGAGCCCCCGGTGTAGAGCACGGCCCGCGCCCCCACGTGCCGGGCCGCGATCGCGTCGTCCGCCGCGTCGCCGATCACGACCGTACGAGCGGGCTCCACGCCGGTGAGCGCCCCCACATGCCGCACCATGTGCTCGGCCTTGCTGCCGCCGGACGGCCCGGTCCGCCCGTCGACCCGTATGAAGTGCGGCTCGATCCCGAAGTCCCGTACCAGCGGGACGAGTTCTTCATGTCCGTACATACTCAGCAGTGACTGGCTGCCCCCGGCCGAAGCCCACTCTGCGAGCAGCCCCGGCACCCCGTCGGTGAGCCCGCAGCCGACCCGGTGCTCCGTGTAGTACCGGTGGAACGTCTCGTCCATGATCGCCCACTCCGCGTCCGTGGGCAGCCGGCCCATCAGCCGCTCGTAGAACCGCGGCACCGGAACGCAGTACAGCTCCCGGTACTGCTCCAGCGTGATCGGCTCCAGCCCCAGCTCGGCGAACGCCGCGTTCGTCGCCCCGATGATGGCCGTGTTGTCGTGGAACAGGGTCCCATTCCAGTCCCACACAATGTGCGCTGCTTTGTGCTTCCCCATGCCAATGAACGTACCCGCCCGCGCTGACAACGCGGCCGGCATTTTCTTCACCGCCGGCCTCAGTCAGTGCTCAGTCCCCGAGTCCCACCAGGTTCGGGATCTCCTGCGTGGCGAACCACAGCAGCTCGTGGTCCTCGGCCCCGTCCACCACGAACTGCGCGTCGTCGTCACCCGTGTCCGCCGCGCCCAGCGCGTCCGCCGCCGCCGTGACGTCCGCCTCGGCCCCGCCCGAGTCGACGTGCACGGCCGCGGCCTTGGTCAGCGGCAGGGGCCCCTCGACCCGCACCTCTCCGAGCGAGCCGGGGTCGAGCCCGCGGTCGGGATCGGCGACCGCGGCCCCCTCCGGGACGTCGAGGGCGACGACGACGCGTCGCCGCACGGAGCCGGGGTCGAGCGCGAGCAGCCGCAGCGAGGCGAGCGCGGCCCGGTTCAGCGCCGCGTACTCCAACTCCTCGATGTCGTCGGACAGATACCACTCGCGCAACGCGGGCGTGACGGCGTACGCGACGAAGGGCCCGGCCCCGAGCTCGCCCGTCTTGTACGCCTCGGCGAGACCGGAGAGGGTCAGGGGGACGTAGACGCGCATGGCTGGCCGCTTTCGTAGTCGGAGGACTCCCAGGAGGACTGTCCCGCGCCTCCGGAAGGACCTTCAGGATACGTGCGAGGCGTCCCCCTTCGAGTCGGGGCGACCCCTCGCACGACGTCAACCACACGGCCTGGGTCTCACCCGGTACACCCCAGCCCCGCCATGAGCCTCGTACACCCTCATCACCCTGATAGGTGAAAATTCCGGCCACCACGGCGCGCAGCCGACGTCCTTGCGGCTGCCCGCTCCGGCGCCGTACAAGATCCCCGACAGCAAGTTACTGCCCGGTATCGACTCGGGCCCAGCGAGCGGGGACGAAGGCCATGACCAAGGTGATGACCAGGACGAAGCGCAGCCCGGGCACCCGCCCACCCGGCCGCCACGACACCCGCCGCCCCACCGGAACCACTCCACGCAGCACACCGGGCAGGGAGACTCCGGGCAGCTCGCCGCGGGGCGAGAACAGCGGCAGCGCCACCGTCACGGGGCCCGGCGGGAGCACTGCGAGCACCTCCCGGACCATGCCCGGCGGCAACCCGCCCCGGACGGCGGGCCCTCGCCACAGGGCGCCCGCCCGAAGCCCGCTCAGGACGCCGCCGCAGCCTCGTCCCACCGACCTCTTCGCCGACCTCCTGCTCGCGGTGCTGAGCGGGCAGCGTCCCGTTCACAGCATGCTCCGGCACACGGCGGGCCGCGCGTACGACGAACTGGCCTGGCTCGCCGAACGTGGCCCCCTCCGCACCCACGGCACCCGCCCGGTCGTACGCGACGTCGGCTACGAGGTCCCCCGCCCGGGCGCGATCGAGGCCTTCGCCCGTATCGGCGCGGGCGACCAGCTCCGCGCGATGGCCTTCCGTCTGGAGAAGGGCCACGACCTCCGCTGGCGCTGCACAGCGGTGGAACTGGGCGGCGCCCGCATGCCACGTACGGACGACAGCTGAGCGGACTTGCCGGAGTCCGGTGCGGTACCGCGCCCCCCAAGGAGGCCGCAGGCCTCTCAGGGCGCGGGGCTGTGTCAATGTGCGGCTCCGCCGCGCGGGCGCGACCAGCCACCACGCACCCGCAGCTTCAAACCCGACAACCCGAAGGGCCGGGCACCCCGAGGTGCCCGGCCCTTCACAGCCAACCTTCGCCGGCCAGGTTTCGACCCAGCGGAGCGAACCGTCACTTCTTGCGGCGCCGGCCCTTCTGCTGCTTGCGGCGCTCCGCGCGCGTGAGGCCGTCCGACTCGGAGCGCACCGGCTCCTCGTCACTGGCGAAGTCGCCCTCGACGACACCGCCCTCGCCGTCCACGGTCGGCGCGGAGAAGTGCAGACGGTCCGGCCGCTGCGGCGCCTCGAGCCCCTTGGCGTGGATCTCCGGACGCGCACCCGCGGGCACGGCGTCCTCCTTCTTGTCGAGCGACGGCTTGGCGTCCTCGACCGGGACCTCCTCGACCTGCTGCTCGACCTGGACCTCCAGGTTGAACAGGTAGCCGACGGACTCCTCCTTGATGCCGTCCATCATGGCGGTGAACATGTCGAAGCCCTCGCGCTGGTACTCGACCAGCGGGTCCTTCTGGGCCATCGCACGCAGGCCGATGCCCTCCTGGAGGTAGTCCATCTCGTAGAGGTGCTCGCGCCACTTGCGGTCCAGGACCGAGAGCACGACCCGGCGCTCCAGCTCCCGCATGATCTCGGAGCCGAGCTGCGCCTCACGTGCCTCGTACTGCTCGTGAATGTCGTCCTTGATGGACTCGGAGATGAACTCGGCGGTGAGGCCCGCGCGGTCGCCGACCGTCTCCTCGAGTTCCTCGATGGTGACCTTCACCGGGTAGAGCTGCTTGAAGGCGCCCCACAGCCGGTCCAGGTCCCACTCCTCGGAGAAGCCCTCGGCGGTCTCGGCGTCGATGTACGCGTCGATCGTGTCGTTCATGAAGTGCTGGATCTGCTCCTGCAGATCCTCGCCCTCCAGGACGCGGCGCCGCTCTCCGTAGATGACCTCGCGCTGCCGGTTGAGGACCTCGTCGTACTTGAGGACGTTCTTCCGGGTCTCGAAGTTCTGCTGCTCGACCTGCGACTGGGCGGAGGCGATCGCGCGCGTGACCATCTTGTTCTCGATCGGCACGTCGTCCGGGACGTTCGCCATCGACATCACTCGCTCGACCATCTGGGCCTTGAACAGCCGCATCAGGTCGTCACCGAGGGAGAGGTAGAAGCGGGACTCGCCCGGGTCGCCCTGACGGCCGGAACGACCACGCAGCTGGTTGTCGATACGACGCGACTCGTGCCGCTCGGTGCCGAGGACGTAAAGGCCGCCGAGGTCCGTGACCTCCTCGAACTCGGCCTTCACCGCCTTTTCGGCCCTCTCCAGGGCCGAGGGCAGCGCGGCGGCCCACTCCTCGATGTGCTCCTCGGGGTCGAGGCCACGCTGGCGCAGCTCAGCCTCGGCGAGGTCGTCGGGGTTGCCGCCGAGCTTGATGTCCGTGCCTCGTCCGGCCATGTTCGTGGCGACGGTGACGGCGCCCTTGCGGCCGGCCTGGGCGACGATCGTCGCCTCACGGTCGTGCTGCTTCGCATTCAGTACTTCGTGCTGGATGCCGCGCTTGCTGAGCTGCTGCGAGAGGTACTCGGACTTCTCGACCGAGGTGGTGCCGACGAGGATCGGCTGGCCCTTCTCGTGCTTCTCGGCGATGTCGTCGACGACCGCGTCGAACTTGGCGACCTCGGTGCGGTAGATCAGGTCCGACTGGTCGTTGCGGATCATCGGCTTGTTGGTCGGGATCGGCACGACACCGAGCTTGTAGATCTGGTGGAACTCGGCGGCCTCGGTCATCGCCGTACCGGTCATGCCGCAGAGCTTGTCGTAGAGGCGGAAGAAGTTCTGCAGGGTGATCGTGGCGAGCGTCTGGTTCTCGTCCTTGATGTCCACCCCTTCCTTCGCCTCGATCGCCTGGTGCATGCCCTCGTTGTAGCGGCGGCCGGCGAGGATACGGCCGGTGTGCTCGTCGACGATCATGACTTCGCCGTCGATGACGACGTAGTCCTTGTCCTTCTTGAAGAGCTCCTTGGCCTTGATGGCGTTGTTCAGGTAGCCCACCAGCGGGGTGTTCACCGACTCGTAGAGGTTGTCGATGCCCAACCAGTCCTCGACCTTGGTGACGCCGGGCTCGTGGATGGCGACGGTGCGCTTCTTCTCGTCTACCTCGTAATCGCCGGTCTCTTCGATGCCCTTGAGGGTGTTGCCCGCCTCGCCCCGCTTGAGACGCGTGACCAGCTTGGCGAAGTCGCCGTACCACTTGGTGGCCTGGTCGGCCGGGCCGGAGATGATCAGCGGCGTACGGGCCTCGTCGACGAGGATGGAGTCGACCTCGTCGACGATCGCGAAGTTGTGGCCCCGCTGCACCAGTTCGTCCTTCGACCACGCCATGTTGTCGCGCAGGTAGTCGAAACCGAACTCGTTGTTCGTGCCGTACGTGATGTCGCAGTTGTACTGCTCGCGGCGCTGGGCCGGCGTCATGTTGGCCAGGATGCAGCCGACGTTCAGGCCCAGGAACTTGTGGACACGGCCCATCATCTCGGAGTCGCGCTCGGCCAGGTAGTCGTTGACCGTGATGAGGTGGACGCCCCGGCCGGACAACGCGTTCAGATACGCGGGCAGGGTGCCGACCAGGGTCTTGCCCTCACCGGTCTTCATCTCGGCGACATAGCCCATGTGCAGGGCGGCGCCGCCCATGATCTGGACGTCGTAGTGCCGCTGGCCGAGGACGCGCTTGGCGGCCTCACGGACGGTCGCGAACGCCTCGGGGAGCAGGTCGTCGAGAGCCTTCGTCAGGACTGCGTCGTGCTTCGACTCGTCGGGCTCGTCGGCAAGCGCCTCGGCGATCCGCTCCTTGTACTCGTCGGTGAGGGCCCGCAGCTCGGCGTCGGAGAGGTCGATGAAGTCCTCTTCGATGGAGTTGACCTGGTCCGCGATGCGGTGCAGTTTGCGCAGGATCTTGCCTTCGCCTGCACGCATGATCTTCGAGAGGACGGACACGGGGGTTTGTCTCCTTGCCGGTCGGGCCGGACGGTCGGGTTCAACATCAGTTTCAAATCACAGATTGAGCAACGGCCATCGTAAGCGAGGACCCCGCCGCGCCGGGAGGTCTGCCCGTGACAGCCACTAGGACAACGGACGGGAGTTGCGGAAGGTGCCGCGTCGACGCAGCGAAAAGTAACCACCCCTTCACGCAGCGCAAAAAGATGGCTTCCTTGGGGAACGCCGAGCAGAATCGGGCAATGGACCCCGTCACACTGACCTCCGAGCGTCTCCTGCTGCGCCCGGTGGGACCGCACGACACCGACGCCGTGTACGACGCCTGTCAGGACCCCGACATCCAGCGTTGGATCCCGATCCCCTCGCCCTATCTGAGGGAGCACGCGACGGGCTTCACCGAGCAGATGGTGCCCGACGGCTGGGCGGACTCGTCGATGTTCACGTTCGGCATCTTCCTGCCGGCCGCCGACGAACTCGTCGGCACGGTCGGCCTCACCATGCGTTCCTTGGGTGTCGGCGAGATCGGCTTCTGGGCGACGAAGCAGTACCGGGGCAACGGTTACATCACCGAGGCCGTGGTCGCCACGTCCCGCTGGGCTTTCACGGACCGGGCGGTCGACCGCGTGGAGTGGCGGGCCGAGGTCGGCAACACGGGCTCCCGTACGGTCGCCGAACGCGCCGGCTTCGCCGTCGAGGGCGTCCTTCGCTCCGGCATCAACAACAAGGGCGTGCGCCGCGACTGTTGGGTCGGCTCCCTGCTCCCGTCCGATCTGGGGCTGCCGTCGACGGCACCGTACCTGCCGGCTCCACAGCGCACCTGAGTCGCGGTTGCCCGATACCCGGCGCTTCCGGGGCGACAGTGGCAGGCCGGGTCCGATTGTCAGTGGCACCGCCTATCGTGCGGGCCATGACGAGTCTCCCTCGCCCCACCGTCGAACTCTCCGCCGACGAGGCCCGCCGTATCGCCCTGCGCGCCCAGGGATTCCTCGGCGCTCCCGACCGCAAGGCCGGCGTGCGCGGTGTGCTGCGGCACCTGGGAGCGGTCCAGCTCGACACGATCTCGGTCCTCGCCCGCTCCCACGAACTCATCCCGTACGCCCGACTCGGCGCCGTCGGCCGCAAGACGGTGGACAAGGCCTACTGGACCACCGCATCCGCGGGCGCGCCTCCGGCACGACCCCACGCCTTCGAGTACTGGTCGCACGCCGCCTGCATCCTCCCCATCGAGGAGTGGCCCCACTTCGCCTTCCGCCGCCGCGCCTACCGCGCCCGCCCGCACTGGAACCACGAGCTCCCGGACGGCACGTACGACCAGGTCATCAAGCAGCTGAAAACCGAAGGCCCCCTTACGGCCACGGAGTTGGGCGGCGCGAAGAAGACCAGCGAGTGGTGGGACTGGTCGGGCACGAAGGTCGCCGTCGAGCGCGCGCTGATGTACGGCGAGGTGGTGTGCGTCGAGCGACGCGGCTGGAAGCGGGTGTACGACCTCGCCGAGCGCGCCGTTCCCGACACGCTGCTCCATGACGAGCTGGACGACACCGAGTGCCTGCGCCGTCTGGTCCGGCTCGCGGGCCAGGCGCTGGGCGTCGGCACGCGCGCGGACATCGCCGACTACCACCGTCTCAAGGGCGAGCAGGTCGACGCGGTGATTGCGGACTCCGGACTGGTCCAGGTGGCCGTCGAGGCCTGGGGCAAGCCCGCCTGGGCAGATCCGGCGGCCCTGGAGACCACGCCGCGCGGCCGCCACCGTACGACGCTGTTGTCCCCGTTCGACTCGCTGATCTGGGAGCGGGCCCGCACAGAGCGGATCTTCGGCTTCACCCATCGCCTGGAGGCCTACGTCCCCAAACCGAAGCGGGTGTACGGCTACTTCACGATGCCGGTCCTCGCCGGCGGCCACCTCGTCGGCCGTGTGGACCCCGCCCGCGAGGGCCGGACACTGGTGGCCAAGCAGATAACCCTCGACGGCCCGAAGGCGGTTCCTGCGGTGGCCCAAGCGCTCGTCGAGGCAGCAAGCTGGGTGGACTGCACGGACGTACGCGTGGAGAGGATGGACGCACCGGAACTGCGCGAGCCGCTGACGAGAGAGCTGACCAGCGCCCTGTAATGGGCGGGGCTTTGACACATGCGGCTCCGCCGCGACGGGGGTCCCCCGCTCGAGCGAAGCCGAGAGCGGGGGAGCGACCAGCCGCACACGACCCGCAGCTTCCCACTGCCCCTTGTCCCGCTACCCGCGGAGCGCCTGCTCCCCGCGGAGTACCTAGCGGATCTCGAGAATCTTCTCCCGCATCGCGTACACCACGGCCTCCATCCTGGAGTGCAGCTGCAGCTTCTCCAGGATGTTCCGCACATGGTTCTTCACGGTGTTCTCGGAGATGAACAACTCCTTGGCGATGTCCCGGTTGTTCATCCCGGTCGCGACCAGCTTGAGAACCTCCAGCTCACGATCAGTGAGCCGAGGTGCCGGCACCAGCCGCCGCTCGTCGGTGCGCTGGATCATCGACTTGAACTCGGTGAGCAGCTTGGACGCCATCGACGGGCTGATCTGTGACTGCCCGTCCGCGACGGCGCGAATGGCCGTGGCCACCTCGTCCGTGGAGATCTCCTTGAGGAGATAGCCGGTCGCGCCCGCCTTGATCGCGTCGTAGAGGTCGGCCTCCTCATCGCTGATCGTCAGCATGATGATCTTCGCGCTGGGGGCCACCTCCTTGATGGATGTGCACGCCTCGATACCGCCGCGCTTGGGCATCCGTACGTCCATCAGCACGATGTCGGGCAGCAGGTCGGCCGCCTTGTCGACCGCCTCGGCCCCGTCACCCGCCTCCCCGACGACCTGGATGTCCTCCTCGGCGGCGAGCACGATCTCCAGGCCTCGGCGGAAAAGGGCATGGTCGTCCACGACAAGGACCCGGATCGGCTCCTTGCGTGGGGAGCCGGCATTCGGGCCGGAGCCCGCGTCCGGGCCCATGCCGACGACGCCGTCGTCGGCGTCTTCGTCCTGCATCGGTCCGAAGCTGTCCGCCATCGTTCCTCCCCCTGAAGGCCGTGGCCTGTGATCCTGTGCCATCGCCAACCCAAGGCAACGGCCCACCGGTTGGGGCCCGGTGCGGCCATGATTTCATGCCCGGACGACAGTCCGGTGACGCAGCGGGCCCCGAGGGGTCGCGCACCGGTGCCCCTGGGGGCGCACACGCACTCCAGGGGCACCGACTGGGGGTCCCCCAGCGAAGGCTGGGGGAGCTCATCGGGCGTGGTCAGCCGCCCAGCGTCCCGCCCGTCGAGGGCTTCTGCGCCTGGGCGACCATCGGGTCCGTGCTGAGGTGGATGACGCCGTAGTCGTATGCGTGCCGCCGGTAGACGACACTCGGTTCCTTCGTCTCGGAGTCGACGAAGAGATAGAAGTCGTGCCCGACCAGCTCCATCTCGTAGAGAGCCTGGTCGAGGGTCATCGGAGAGGCGACGTGAGTCTTCTCGCGCACGACGAGGGGGCCTTCGCCCTTCACCTCGAGGGAGCCGATCTTCTTGGTCGGCACTCCTTCGGGCTCTTCCTCGTGGACGGTCTTGCCATTCCCGTTCAGTGTCGCCACACCCGGAACGTGGTCGGGGACCTCAGCTGCCGTGAGCCGACGGGCACCACGGCGCGTGTAGCGCTTGTCGTGCTGCTTGCGCAGCCGGGCTTCCAGCTTGTCCGCCGCCAGGTCGAGCGCCGCATATGCATCACTGGCCGCTGCCTCCGCCCGGATCACCGGGCCGCGGGAGTGAAGCGTGATCTCCACTCGGTCGGACCGGTCGGCCTGTCGCGGGTTCGGCTCCTTGGACACCTCGACGTCGAGGCTGATCACCTTGGCATCGAGCTTCTGGATCTTCTCCAGCTTCAGCTTCTCGGCCACGTGCTTGCGGAACCGCTCTGGCACCTCGGTCTTGCGGCCCTTGACGACGATGTCCACGCAGAACTCCGTTCCCGGATCGCTCCGCATCGGTGCGGAGCAACTCCCTTTTTTGCACCAGGCTCCGGCAAGTCCCAGAGCCTCGGACTTGGTGACTCCACCTCCTCCTCCCCCATGGGCAAGATCTCCACCCCACCGCCGCGGGTGATTGCAGAAACCCCCAGCATGGCAATCCGATATAGGGGGACAGCAACCCGCCATTCCCTCACAACCGAACATATCTCGCCCGGACGGATGTCGTCACCCTCTACCGCGGGGTACCTCCATTCCAGCGAATTGAACCTCTCGCTACCTGCAACGACGCAACTTCCCAGTCAGTTCCAGTTTATTTCGAAAGATGACGGAGAGGCTGCGACCACAGCCGCACTGAGCATGTCTCCGGTGCCGTTCGGACCGCCCATTCCCGCGACCGCTTGTGGCACGTCTCCCACGTCCTCAAAAGCGGCGCGCAGCGCCCGCGCCGCCTCCGCCAACGACGCGCCCGTCGTCATCAGGTCGTCGACGAGGACGGTCCGGCCACCTTCGGCCAGCATCCGGGCGCCCCCGGCGGCCACCTCCAGGGCGCCGGCCAGATTGTCCAGCCGCTGCCGGGAGTTGAGCCCCGACTGGTCTGCCACGGCACGGCGCTGCCGGAGCACTGCGAGCATCCGGGCCGGCGTCCCCGCGCGCCGCAGCTCGCCCGCCGCCGCGAGCGCGATCCGCCGCGCCGGGTCGTGCCCCCGCGCCCGCACCGCCCGCCGTGCGGAAGGGGCGGGAACGAGCAACACCGGTGCCCCGGGCCCGCCACCGGACGCGAGCCCCGCCCGCACCGCACCCGCGAGCGCCACTCCCAGCGGCCCTGCGAGCACCAGCGCACCCCGTTCCTTGTGGGCGAGGAGCGCCGCCCGCACCTCGTCCTCGTACGGAGCCGCCGCATGCACCACCGGCAGCCCCGGCGGCTCGGGCACCGGTCGCACCCGGCGCGGCGCGGCCCCCATCAGGCGCGTACGGCACGCCGAACAGAGCACCGAACGTGCCCTCCCGCAGCCTCCGCATTCGGCCGGCAGCACCAGGTCGGTGAGGTCCTGCCACCACCCGCGCATGCCCACCACTGTGCCAACGCCTGAGCAGTCGAGCCACCCCTGTGGATAACTCCCTGTGGACAGCTGCGGGGCTACCCCGGATAAACCGGCGCCGTCCCCGTCTTGACCACCTTCTGCCACTGCGCACCGGACGAAAGCCGCACAATCCCGTCCTCGGAGTGCGCCACCAGCGGCAGCCGTTCGTCCTCGGAGGCGGCGATCTCCTCCACACCGGTGAGCGCGGAAGGCGGCGCGCCGACCGGAGTGGAGCCATCGACCTGGACGTACCGGATCTGCTGCACGCCGCCCTCCTCCTGGCCGACCACGACCAGGCGGCTGTCCCCGGCCCAGGACATGGCCGTGACCTCCTCCAGCTGCGGTGCGACCGAACGCGGGTCGTGGATCGTGACGACGGGCCGTCCATCCGGTCCGTTCTGCCCCTCGATCCGCCCCATGAGCAGCGAGGTCTTGCCGTCCTCCTCCACGATCAACGCGACCCGCACGCCGTCGGCGGCCACCCGCACCGCCTCGATCCGCCCTTCGATCCCGGGCGTCCTGACCTCCAGCGGCTCACCCCTGCCCTCCTCCAGCAGGAGCAGCCGCGAGTTCTTCGGGTCCCGGTCGGCCACCCACAGGTCGCCGCCCTCGTCCCAGCTGGGCGTCGTCAGCCCGTCGTCCTCCGACTTGGCCCTGCTCTGCAGCACGGGGTCCCCGAGCGAAGCACCGGACGCGAGCGACCCCACGTACAGCGAGCGCCCGTCCAGCGAGACCCCCGCCGCACTCTCCTCGTTCCGCGAGACCGCGGCCGTACGCAGCGCCGTGTCGCCCGCGCCAAGTGCTCCCGGCACCGGCTCGGCCTCCTGTTCGCTGCCGGCGGGTATCCGTACGAGTCGCTTCTCGCCGTCGATGAAGTACTCGTACTGGACACGCTGCCTCATGCCGTGCGAGGCGATGATCTCGGCGTCGCCCTCCTTGATCGCGCACAGCTGTGAGCCGTCGGGGCGCTGCAGTTCGACCTCGTCGATGCCCGTGGGCGTCAGGTCCTTCAGGGTGAAGATGAGCTGGGCCGCCATCTCGGCGCACTGCGTCTGCCCGACACCCTCGGCCTTGTTGTTCAGCGGCACCCTCAGCCTGTTCTGGTCGTCGGGCGTCAGCGTCTTGACACCCTTCTTCAGCGCCGTGCCGGTGGGGAAGCGGGACCTGACGACCGGCTTGAGCCAGCTGGTGGGCCCGTTCAGCAGTGCCTTGACCATCTGGGTCACGGGGTCGACCTGCTGGCGCACATAGACCGGATCGGCCACGGTCCCGAGCCGCTCGGCGCTCGGCGAGTTCGACGCGAAGTAGTACTTGTTGACGGAGACGTAGCGGCGTTGGAAGTCGGAGTTGCCGAGCACCACGCCCTGCGGCAGCACGTCGATGCGCCACTGCTTGCTGCCGTCCGGCCCCTTCTGCTTCGTGAGATGCAACGTCTCCTCGTACGCCCCCTCGGCGGGCTCGTACGCCAACTGCTGGTCCACCTCGGCGACCTTGTCACCGGTCAGCGCGTACGCGTAGTCGCCGGTGGCCTCCCTGCTGCCGCTGTGCTGGGCCAGTGCGGTCGGCCCGTCCGCGAGTACCGTCGTCGAGCGCTCGGGCTGCCAGCTCTTCGAGGCGTCCTCGGTGAGGTATTTGCGCGCCGTGTCGAACTCCGGCTCGTCGCTGGTCAGCGCCTCCAGGAAGCCCTGCACGATCTCCTCGGGCTGGGCGTTCTCCCGCGGCGGCATCGCGAACACCCTGACCTGCGCGTCCGGCCGCTGCGAAGCCTCGACGTCGCGCAGATCCCCGCTGTCCGGCATCGAGGCGCACCCGGCCAGCAGTACGGCTCCACAGCCGACGTACGTCACCACCCGCATCGGACGCCGTCGGCCACCGCGATCGCGGTCAGCGCCCACGAGATCCCTCCCCTTGCTTCAACTGATCAGGCCCCTCGCCGGTTCCCGCGCCACCTTCGGACGGCGCCTCACCGGGTTCTTCGCGCTCCCCGGACTCCGCGGGCGCCGTGGCCACCGCACGCACCTCCGCCGCGGGCCGCGGCACCACGCGCGCGCCGTTGCCGGGCAGCGCCGCCGGATCCACCGCGCCCGCCAGCCGCGGTGCCACCGGCGCCCGCGGCGGCATCGGCGGTACTCTGCGCTCGCCGTGCGCCTGCGCCGGCACCGTGGCGAGTTTCTGCGTGCCGTTGAGGGGCAGCCCCGCTTCGTTCAGCCCGCGGTTGCGCCTGGAGTCCTTGGGCTCCAGGGGTATCGGCGAGCCCCGAAGCGGTTCGTCCGCGGTCCGCGGCAGCGTCAGGCGGAACTGCGAGCCGCCGCCCGGCTCGCCCCACGCCTGCAGCCAGCCGCCGTGCAGCCGCGCGTCCTCCAGGGCGATGGACAGCCCAAGGCCCGTACCACCGGTCGTTCGCGCGCGTGCCGGGTCGGCCCGCCAGAAGCGGCTGAACACGCGGGTCGCCTCGCCGGGCTTGAGCCCCACTCCGTAGTCACGCACCGCGACCGCGACCGCGCCGCCCGCCGCGGCGAGCCTGACCACCACGTCCTTGCCCTCGCCGTGCTCCACGGCGTTGACGACGAGGTTCCGCAGCACCCGCTCCACCCGCCGCGCGTCGGCCTCGGCGACCACCGGCTGGTGATCACCGACGACCTTGATCTGCGTGTCCTTGCGCTCGGCGAGCGGCTCGGCCCCGCTCACCACCCGGCGTACGACCTCGCGCAGGTCGATCGGCTCTGCCTCCAGAGCCGCCGCGCCCGCGTCGAACCGGCTGATCTCCAGCAGATCCGCGAGCAACGTCTCGAACCGGTCCAGCTGGTCCGCGAGCAGCTCGGCCGACCGCGCGGTCACGGGATCGAAGTCCACGCGCGCGTCATGGATGACATCCGCGGCCATCCGTACGGTCGTCAGCGGCGTACGCAGCTCGTGCGACACGTCGGACACGAACCGCCGCTGCATCCGCGACAGGTCCTCCAGCTGCTGGATCTTCAACTGAAGGTTCTGCGCCATCTTGTTGAAAGCCTCACCGAGCCGTGCGATGTCGTCCTCGCCGGTGACCTTCATACGTTCCTGAAGGCGCCCGGCGGACAGCCGCTCGGCGATGCCCGCGGCCATCCGTACGGGTGTGACGACCTGCCGCACCACGAGCCAGGCAATCGCCCCGAGCAGCACCACGACGAACAGGCCGGCCGTCGCGAGCGTCCCCCTGACCAGGCTGAGCGACTTCTCCTCCTGGGTGAGCGGGAAGAGGTAGTACAGCTGGTACGGATCGCCGTTCGGGTCGCTCACCCGCTTGCCGATGACCAGCCCTGGCTGGGAGTCCTGGCCGTTGTTGTAGACGATGCGGGTGTAGCTCTGGGCCGGGAGCATGCTCTCGTCGATCCGGTGGCGCAGAGCCTCCGGCACGCTCGTGGCCGGATCGACGTCGCCTGACGACCGCGGGCCGCGCCCGCCGCTGTCCGCGCCGGCGACCGCGCTGGAGGAGCTGAGCGTGACCACGTCGAAGGCGCCCTGGCCACCACTGGACAGGGACTCCACGAGGTCGCCCAGCCAGGCCCCGATGTTCTGGACGGGTCGCTCGTCCGTGCTCGAACCGTCGTCGCCCCCGGCGCTCGCCGCCGCGTCCGCCCGCTGCTTGGCCACGCCGAACCCCCCGGTGGCCTGGCTCTCCGAGGCCCTCACCTTGGCGTCCAGCAGGCCGTTGCGCACCTGCCCGATGACCACGAAGCCGAGCAGCAGGACGACGCCCAGCGACATCAACAGCGTCGTGACGACGACCTTGAGCTGGATGTTGCGCCGCCATAGTCGCATGACGGGCAGCAGCGGACGGCGCACCCAGCGCATGAACAGCCTCAGGACGGGGCTGCCCTGGACCCCGCCCTGCAACAGCCAGCCCTCGCTGAACCGAGCCCACAAGGAACTCGCCGCCCTCCGGCCGACAGGCCGCGAGCGGCTGCCCGGCTGACCGGGCGCCGGAGCGGCACTGTCCCGGGACACGTCAGCTGGGTCCGGCCTTGTAACCGACGCCACGGACAGTCACCACGATTTCCGGCCGCTCCGGATCCTTCTCGACCTTGGAACGAAGCCGCTGTACATGAACATTGACAAGGCGGGTGTCCGCCGCGTGCCGGTAGCCCCACACCTGCTCGAGGAGCACCTCACGCGTGAACACCTGCCACGGCTTCCGGGCCAGCGCCACCAGCAGGTCGAACTCCAGCGGCGTCAACGCGATCGACTGCCCGTCCCGCTTCACGGAGTGACCGGCCACATCGATGACCAGGTCGCCGATGGCGAGCTGCTCGGGCGCCGGCTCCTCCGACCTCCGCAGCCGCGCCCGGATCCGCGCCACCAGCTCCTTCGGCTTGAACGGCTTCACGATGTAGTCATCAGCGCCCGATTCGAGCCCGACCACCACATCGACGGTGTCGCTCTTCGCCGTGAGCATCACGATCGGTACGCCGGACTCCGCCCTGATCAGGCGGCACACCTCGATACCGTCCCGCCCCGGCAACATCAGATCGAGCAGCACCAGATCGGGCTTGGTCTCACGGAAAGCGGCCAGCGCCTTGTCGCCGTCGGCTACGAAAGACGGTTCAAAACCTTCACCACGCAGCACAATGCCGAGCATCTCGGCCAGTGCGGTGTCGTCATCGACGACAAGGACTCGTCCCTTCATGAATGCCATCATCCCATTAACTAAATCGTTACCTGGCGTGACCTGGCACACAGCTCAGCAAGCGCCTCCGCCGTGACGGGCGAAACGGCGCCCTCCTCGGTGACGATCGCCGTCACCAGCTCGGGCGGCGTCACGTCGAACGCCGGGTTGTACGCCTGGGTCCCCAGGGGTGCCACCGGAATCCCGCCTCCCGCTTCCGCTCCCGCCACCGGCACCTGGGGTGCGATGAGCTCGGTCACCTCATGACCGGCGCGCTGCTCGACCTCGATGGACGCCCCGTCCGGGGTGTCGGGGTCCACCGTCGTCACAGGCGCCACCACGACGAACGGTACGTGGTGGTACCGGGCCAGTACTGCGAGCGGGTAGCTCCCCACCTTGTTCGCCACCGAACCGTCGGCCGCGATCCGGTCCGCCCCGACGAGCACCGCGTCCACCTCCCCCGCCGAGAACAGCGACCCCGCGGCGTTATCCGTGAGCAGCGTGTACGCCATCCCGTTGCGCGCCGCCTCGTACGCCGTCAGGCGAGCACCCTGCAGCAACGGCCGCGTCTCGTCCACCCACAGCCTGCGCAGCCGTCCGGCCCGGTGCGCGGCGAGTGCGACGGCGAACGCCGTGCCCTCCCCGCCGGACACCAGCGCCCCGGTGTTGCAGTGCGTCAGGATCCGGTGATTGCCGCCGGGCAGCAGCTCGTCGAGCAGCGCCAGACCGTGCTCGGCCATGCGTCCGCTGGCCTCGGCGTCCTCCTGGTGCAGAGCGCGAGCGGCAGCGAGCGCGGCCTCGGCGGCCTGCTCCTGGTCACTGCCGCCGGCCAGGGCGGCACGATGAGCCGACTGGGCCCTGCGCACGCCGTGCACGAGGTTCACCGCGGTGGGCCGAGCGCTCGCGAGCGCGTCGGCGGCGTCGTCCACGTCGAACCCGCGCACGGCGGCGAGCGCGACCCCGTACGCCCCCGCGATACCCAGCAGCGGCGCTCCGCGCACAGCGAGTGTGCGGATCGCCTCCACCAGCGCCGGAGGGTCGGTGCACACCAGCTCGACCTCCTCGGCCGGCAGCCGCGTCTGGTCGAGAAGGACCAGTACGGAGCCTTCCGGCGGTTCGTCCCACCGGATCGCCGGAATCTCGGTGGGTGCCTTGTCCTCGCGGGAATGCACGTACTGATCAGCCATCCGCCCAGTCTGCCCCGTACAGGGCGGACAATTGAAGGTGTGCAGCCCATACGGGGGCCAGTCACTTCCCGGCCGCACCGTGGCACGATGGCTGCCAACCTGCCGCCGCAACCGCGGACGGGCACCGTGAAGGAGCGACGATGAAAGACACTCCGGGCTGGGCATCGCCCGGATCTGCCCCCTCCGACGGGCAGGACGGTCGAGAGCCGAGCGCTTCCGGCCCGGCCGAGCCCGCGGACCGGCCCGCTGCCCCAGAGCCCACGGATCAGCCGGGACAGCCCGCGCCCGACCCGTCGGGCCCAGGCGCGAAGTGGTCCAAGGAGCAGCCCCCGCCCGGCCAGTGGTCCGCCCCCGGCAGCTCCCAGGGGAGCCCGGCCAAGGCCCCGCCTCCACCTCCGCCTGGCCCCGGCTGGGGCGGACAGCCCCCCGGCGGCCCCGGATACGGCGGTCCCGGCGGATACGGCGGTGGCTACGGCCGCGGTCCCGGCGGCCACCCCGGGTGGGGAGGCGGCTGGGGAGGTCCTCCGCCCGCTGCCAAGCCCGGCGTGATCCCGCTCCGTCCGCTCGGCGTCGGCGAGATCCTCGACGGCGCCGTGTCGACCATGCGTACGCACTGGCGCACGGTCCTCGGCATCTCGCTGACCGTCGCGGTGTTCACAGAGATCGTCGTGGTGCTGCTCCAGGGCTTCGTCCTTGACGACACCGCGAGCTCGGACGCCCTCAACGACCCGAGCGCCACCGTCGGCGAACTCACCCGCGCCCTCAGCGACACCCTGCTGAGCTCCGGCGTCATCCTGCTGATCACGCTGCTCGGCACCATCGTCGCGACCGCCCTGCTCACGACCGTGACCAGCCGCGCCGTGCTCGGCAAGTCGGTGACCACCGCCGAGGCCTGGCGCGACGCCCGCCCCCAGCTGGCGAAACTCTTCGGCCTCACTTTCCTGCTCCCGCTCATCGGCGTCTCGGTCGTCGCCATCGGCACGGTGCCCGGTGTCCTGGTCGCCCTCGCCGGCGGAGGCGACGGCGGTGTCGCACTCGCCGTCCTCGGCGGCATGGCCGCGGGTGTCGTCGCGATCTGGCTGATGGTCCGTTTCTCGCTGGCCTCGCCCGCCCTGATGCTGGAGAAGCAGAGCATCCTGAAGTCCGTGAGCCGCTCCGCCAAGCTGGTCCGCGGCTCCTGGTGGCGGGTCTTCGGCATCCAACTGCTCGCCACGATCATCGCGAACGTGGTCGCCTCGATCATCGTGATCCCGTTCGCTTTCCTCGCCGCCACCCTGAGCGGCGGCGGTGTCAGCGGCCTCCTCAACAGCGGCACCGCGGACCTCGGCTGGACGTTCCTCATCGTCAGCGGGATCGGCTCGGTGATCGGGTCGATGCTCACGTTCCCGATCATCGCGGGTGTCGCCGTGCTCCTGTACGTCGACCAGCGCATCCGCCGCGAGGCCCTCGACCTCGACCTGGCCCGCGCCGCCGGCGTCCAGGGCTACGGCTCCGACGCCCCCGGCACCACCCCGGGGGGCTGATGCGGTGAGCCCGTCGGGGGGTGTTCTCACAGCGGTGCTCGCGCTGCCGGGCTCCGGCGCCGCGGCCGTATTCGTGCTGCCACGCTCGGCCGACGAACCACCGGTGACGATCCCGCGCGACCCCGCGCGGGAGGCGGCGCGGCGCGAGCTGTCCAAGCGGATGTACCACGAGAACGACCCCGGCTGGTTCCAGCGCGCCCTGGATGCCTTCTGGGAGTGGCTCGACAAGCTGTTCAGCGCAGCCTCTGGCGCTACCCCGGGCGGCGCACTCGGCCTCGTTGTCATCGCGCTGGCGGCCGCGGCGCTGATCGGCGCCCTGTGGTGGCGGCTCGGCACTCCCAGGCGCGGCCCCACATCGGCCGCCCCGCTCTTCGACGACCGGCCGCGCAGCGCCGCCGAGCACCGGGCCGCCGCCGAGAGCCACGCCGCCCAGGGCCACTGGAACCAGGCCGTCCAGGAGCGCATGCGCGCTGTCGTCCGCTCCCTGGAGGAGCGCGTCCTGCTCGAGCCCCGCCCCGGCCGCACCGCCGACGAGGCAGCCGCCGAGGCAGGCCGTACGCTTCCCTCCCACACGGACCGGCTGAGCGCCGCGGCCCGGGACTTCGACGACGTCACGTACGGCGGACGATCGGCCACGCCCCAGGCATACCAGCGCCTCACCGAGCTCGACCGCGACGTGGAACGCACAAAGCCGGTCCTCGTGAGCAGCACCCCGAGCACACACAGCACGGCCCACAGCACGCGCCATGGGGCCGCCGAATGACCACCGAGGCCACCCTTCCGTCCACCACCTCGGCCTCCCCCACCGCTCGCCAGGTGTGGACCCGCGCGCGCGGTGTCCTGCTCGGGCTCGTGATCCTCCTCGTGGCCGCGATCGCCATCGCCGCGGTCCGCTCCGACGCCCAGCACGGCAGCCTCGACCCGCGCTCCGTCGACCCCAACGGCAGCCGCGCCGTCGCCGAACTCCTCGCCGACCGCGGCGTGTCCACCCGCGTGGTCACCACCCTGGAGGACGCCCGCAACGCCACCGGCCCCGACACCACGCTCCTGGTCGCCGCCCCGGACCTGCTCACGGACCGCCAGCAGACCCGGCTCCACTCGGCCTTCACCAACTCCGGAGGCCGCACCCTCCTCGTCGCGCCCGGCATCCCTTCCGTCGGCAGCCTCGCCCCCGGAGTCACCGCCGACCCCACGCCGAGCTACGACTCCACGCTCCCGCCCGACTGCGCCCTGCCCGCCGCCCAGCGAGCGGGCACAGCCGACACCGGTGGCATCCGCTACACGACGACCGCGCCCGATGCCGATTCCTGTTACCTCAGCGACGGTCTGCCCACCCTGCTGCGCGTCCCGGCGCTCGAAGGGGACGGCGACACAGTCGTACTCGGTGCCCCCGACATCCTCCACAACGACCGCCTCGACGAGCAGGGCAACGCCTCGCTCGCTCTCCAACTGCTCGGCTCCCGCCCCCACCTGGTCTGGTACCTCCCCTCGCTCTCCGACGACTCCGCCACCGACGCCGGCGACCGCAGCTTCTTCGACTTGATCCCCTCCGGCTGGCTCTGGGGCAGCCTGCAGCTCTTCATCGCCGCAGCCCTGGCCGCCCTCTGGCGTGCCCGCCGTCTCGGCCCGCTCGTCCCCGAACGGCTCCCCGTCGCGATCCGCGCCTCCGAGACCGTCGAAGGCCGCGCCCGCCTCTACCGCAAGTCCAACGCCCGCGACCGCGCCGCCGCAGCTCTGCGCTCCACCACCCGCACCCGCCTCGCCCCCCTCGTCGGCCTGTCCCCCGCCCAGGCACACGCGCCCGAAGCCCTGCTCCCCGCCCTGTCCGCCCGCCTCCACGGCGACGGACAGTCGTCCCCGCACTCTCTTCTCTTCGGCCCGCCGCCCCGCGACGACGCAGCCCTCATCCACCTCGCCGACCAACTCGACGCCCTCGAAAGAGAGGTACGCCGTCCATGATGGACCCGACCACTGACAACGCCGCGCACACCGGGGATCCGGGCGCCGCCCGGGCCTCCCTGGAGGCCCTGCGCGCCGAGATCGCCAAAGCCGTGGTCGGCCAGGATCCCGCCGTGACCGGCCTCGTCGTCGCCCTCCTCTGCCGCGGACACGTGTTGCTCGAAGGAGTTCCCGGCGTCGCCAAAACGCTGCTCGTACGCGCTCTCGCGTCCGCCCTCGAACTCGACACCAAGCGTGTCCAGTTCACCCCGGACCTGATGCCCAGCGACGTCACAGGCTCCCTCGTCTACGACACCCGCACCGCCGAGTTCTCCTTCCAGCCCGGCCCGGTCTTCACCAACCTCCTGCTCGCCGACGAGATCAACCGCACCCCGCCCAAGACCCAGTCCTCGCTCCTCGAAGCGATGGAGGAGCGCCAGGTCACGGTCGACGGCACCGCGCGCCCCCTCCCCGAACCCTTCCTGGTCGCCGCGACCCAGAACCCGGTCGAGTACGAGGGCACATACCCCCTCCCCGAAGCCCAGCTGGACCGTTTCCTCCTCAAGCTGACAATCCCGCTGCCCTCCCGCCAGGACGAGATCGACGTCCTCACCCGCCACGCCGAGGGATTCAACCCGCGCGACCTGCGCGCGGCAGGCGTACGGCCCGTGGCCGGCCCCGCCGCCCTGGAAGCCGCCCGCGCGGCAGTCGGCAAAACAGCGGTCTCCCCCGAAATCACCGGCTACGTGGTGGACGTCTGCCGCGCCACCCGCGAGTCCCCGTCCCTCGCCCTCGGCGTCTCCCCTCGCGGCGCAACGGCGCTCCTGGCCACGGCCCGCGCCTGGGCCTGGCTGACCGGCCGCGACTACGTCATCCCCGACGACGTAAAAGCCCTCGCGCTCCCCACCCTCCGCCACCGGGTCCAGCTCCGCCCCGAGGCCGAGATGGAAGGCGTGACCGCCGACTCCGTGATCAACGCGATCCTCGCCCACGTCCCCGTACCCCGCTGATGGCACTCACCGGACGCGCCGCCCTCCTCGCGGCCCTCGGCACTCTCCCCGTCGGCATCTGGGAACCCGGCTGGACGGGCATCCTCGCCGTGAACATCCCCCTGGCCCTCGCCTGCGCCTGCGACTTCGCCCTGGCCGCACCCGTACGCCGCCTCGGCCTGACCCGCTCCGGAGACACCTCGGTACGCCTGGGCGAAGCCGCCGATGTCACCCTCACAGTCACCAACCCGACCGCCCGCCCTCTACGCGCCCGTATCCGCGACGCCTGGCCCCCCAGCAGTTGGCAGCCCGGCACGGAAGTCACCGCATCCCGTCACCGACTGACGATCCCCCCGGGCGAACGCCGCCGTATCACGACTCGTCTGCGCCCCACCCGCCGCGGCGACCGCCAGGCAGACCGCGTCACCATCCGCTCATTCGGACCTCTCGGCCTCTTCGCCCGCCAGGGCACCCACCACGTCCCCTGGACCGTACGCGTCCTGCCCCCGTTCACCAGCCGCAAGCACCTCCCGTCAAAGCTGGCCCGCCTGCGAGAACTCGACGGCCGCACCAGTGCCCTGACCCGCGGCGAGGGCACCGAGTTCGACAGCCTCCGCGAATACGTTCCCGGGGACGACACCCGCTCCATCGACTGGCGCGCCACCGCCCGGCAGACGACGGTCGCTGTACGCACCTGGCGCCCCGAACGCGACCGCCACATCCTGCTGGTCCTCGACACAGGCCGTACCTCGGCGGGCCGCGTGGGCGACGCCCCACGCCTCGACGCCTCCATGGACGCGGCACTGCTCCTGGCCGCCCTCGCATCCCGAGCCGGCGACCGCGTGGATCTTCTCGCGTACGACCGCCGGGTGCGCGCCCAAGTGCAGGGCCGAGCCGCGGGCGATGTCCTCCCCTCCCTGGTGAACGCCATGGCCCGCCTCGAACCGGAACTTGTCGAGACGGACGCACGCGGCCTCACCGCCACCGCCCTCCGCACAGCCCCACGCCGCTCCCTGATCGTGCTCCTCACCAGCCTCGACGCGGCCCCCATTGAGGAGGGCCTGCTTCCCGTACTCTCCCGCCTCACCCAGCGCCACACAGTCCTGGTTGCCTCAGTAGCCGACCCGCACATAGAGCACATGGCCACGGCAAGGGGAAACACCGATGCCGTGTACGAAGCCGCAGCCGCAGCCCAGGCTCAGACAGAACGCCATCGCACCGCCGAGCAACTCATCCGCCATGGCGTCACGGTCGTGGACGCAACACCGAACGATCTTCCTCCGGCTTTGGCGGACGCTTATCTGGCTCTCAAAGCAGCGGGACGTCTTTAACGCAAAAAGCCCCCGTGCCGAATGGCACGGGGGCTTTTTCTACATTTAGTTCGGCGGTGTCCTACTCTCCCACAGGGTCCCCCCTGCAGTACCATCGGCGCTGTAAGGCTTAGCTTCCGGGTTCGGAATGTAA
>NZ_JBIAHS010000019.1:0-206698 GCF_042870755.1 Streptomyces sp. NPDC006365 | reverse complement strand
ATCTGGCAGCCCGACGCCGTCAGCTCGGCGATCTGCTGCAACGTGGCACCGATGTCCGACGTACGCGTCGTCGTCATCGACTGCACCGAGACGGGCGCCCCTCCCCCGACAGCCACCGGCCCGACCTGGATCTGCCGCGAGACGCGGCGCTCCGCGATCGGCCGGACCGGCAACTCGGGGACGCCCAGGGAAACTGCCGTCATGGCGTCACCCTCGGTTTCCGGAGACGGTCTCGCGGGCGGCCCGCAGGGACTCCTTGAGGGAACCCATGGTGGCCAGGACCGCGGTTGGCTCGTAGCCGCAGTGCGCCATGCAGTTGGCGCAGCGCGGGTCCTTGCCCCGGCCGTAGGCGTCCCAGTCGGTGTCCTCGATGAGTTCCCGGTACGTCGTGACGTACCCGTCGCTCATCAGATAGCAGGGCTTCTGCCAGCCGAAGAGCGAGTAGTTGGGGATCGCCCACGCCGTGCAGGGGAAGTCGACCTTGCCCTCGAGGAAGTCGAGGAACAGCGGCGAGTGGTTGAGCCGCCAGCGCCGCCGGTTGCCACCCGAGAAGGCCTTCTTGAACAGCTCACGGGTCTGCTCGACACCGAGGAAGTGCTCCTGGTCGGGCGCCTTCTCGTAGGCGTAGGCGGGCGAGATCATCATCTCGTCGACCTTCAGGTCGTCGTTGAGGAAGTTGAGCACCTCGATGATGGTCTGCGGGGTGTCGGTGTTGAAGAAGGTCGAATTGGTGGTGACCCGGAAGCCGCGCCGCTTGGCCTCCTTGATGGCCTCCACGGCCTCGTCGAACACCCCCTCCTTCGCGACGGACTCGTCGTGCCGCTCACGCAGACCGTCGATGTGCACGGCGAACGCGAAGTACGGCGAGGGCTTGAACTTGTCCATCTTCTTGCGCAGCAGCATGGCGTTGGTGCACAGGAAGACGTACTTCTTCCTGGCCACCAGCTGCCGCACGATCTCGTCGATCTTCGGGTGCATCAGGGGCTCGCCACCGGCGATGGACACCATGGGCGCACCGGATTCGAGCACCGCCCCCACGGCCTGCGCCACCGGCATGCGCTGCTTGAGCACTCCGGCCGGGTGCTGGATCTTGCCGCAGCCCTCGCACTTCAGATTGCAGGCGTACAGCGGTTCCAGCTCGACAATGAGCGGAAACTTGTCCCGCTTGCGCAGCTTCTGTTCAAAGAGATACGTCGCCACCTTGATGGACTGACGGAGCGGCATGGCCATCTGGCTCACCTCCTGGGGAGCAGCAAAGAACGGTGCCATTCGATGAAAACTGGAAGGACGGCACGAAGTACACGGAAAGCTGATATTCCACCGCGTACCGTGCCAATCCGGACGAGTTCATGTTCTGGAGCGTCCACGACCACCCGGACGGCCGCAACCGGGCGCGCTCCCGCGCGGACGGCGCTGTGGAGCGTGGCCGCCGACTCCATGTCGACCGCTATTGCGCCAGTCCTGAGCAGTTCCGACCGTTCATGTCCGCGGACGACGTGGTCGGCGCCGGTGAGCAGTCCGGCGTGTACGGTGCGCCCGGGCGCGGCACGCCCCAGTTCCTTGACGAGTAGATCGGTGCCCACGCACGGGGTGCGGCCCCGCGCGTCCCCGGTCTCCTCGGCGACGACCAGGTCACCGGGGTGCATGCCGGGCGCGAGTCCGGCGCAGAAGCCCGTGGCCAGGACGGCCGCGTCCCTCAGTGCCGGATCGGCGAGCGCCCGGTCGACCGCCCGGTCGGCGGCCAGGGGTCCCATGCCGGTACGCAGCACGGTGACCGGGCCTGCCGCACCGCTGCGCCCGCCACCGCGCAGGGCGAGGCGTTCGATGCCGAGCGCGCAGGCGATCAGCAGCGGGGCGACGGCTGGTGTCGTGGCCATCAACTCCCCTTCGCCTGAGGGCCGGTGAACGGCTCACCGTGGACGTACCGGCCGAGCGCGGTCAGCGGGAAGACCTGCCGGTAGAGGTGGTAGTTGATCGAGAAGTCCCATGGGAACCCGGTGCCGGTGAAGTACGGCTCGTCCCAGGTGCCGTCCTCCCGCTGGGTCTGTGCGAGCCAGGCGATCCCGCGCTCCACGGCCTTGGACTCCCGCTCCCCCGCGGAGAGCAGCGCCAGCAGGGCCCAGGCGGTCTGGGAGGCGGTGGAGGCGCCCCGGCCGCTCCACTCGGCGGCGTCGCGATAGGAGCGCAGGTCCTCGCCCCAGCCGCCGTCGTCGTTCTGCACCGTCTCCAGCCAGGCGACGGCACGGCGAATGGCCGGATGCGAGCCGGGCAGTCCGGCGGCGACCAGTGCGGGCACCACCGACCCTGTGCCGTATACGTAGTTGACGCCCCAGCGGCCGAACCAGGAGCCGTTCGCCTCCTGTTCGGCGAGCAGCCACTCGATGCCCCGCCGGGTGCGGGGATCGTGGGACAGCCCCTCGACGGCGAGCATCTCCACGACGTGCGCAGTGACATCGGCCGACGGCGGGTCGATGACCTCGCCGAAGTCGCAGAACGGCAGCCGGTTGGGGAAGGAGCTGGTGTTGTCGACGTCGAAGGCGCCCCATGCGCCGTTCTTCGACTGCATGCCGAGGTTCCAGCGCACCCCGCGTCCGATGGCTTTGTCGACGCGCTCCGGGTCGTGGTGCTTGACGCGGCGCAGCGCGAGGACGACCTCGGCGGTGTCGTCGATGTCGGGGTAGCTGTCGTTGTGGAACTCGAACGCCCAGCCGCCGGGCGGCAGTTGGGGTCTGCGGACGGCCCAGTCGCCGGGCCGGGCGATCTCCTCGCCGAGCATCCAGTCGGCGGCCTTCACCAGCTGCGGATGGTCGGCGGGCAGGCCCGCGTCGGCGAGCGCGATGGTCGCCAGGCAGGTGTCCCACACCGGTGACTGGCATGCCTCGATCATTCGGGCGCCGTCCTCGCGCCATACGGTGAACCGGTCCAGGGACTCCAGCCCGGCCCGCATCACCGGGTGTTGGAGGTCGTAGCCGAGCAGATGCAGCGCGATGACCGAGTACACGGCGGGCGGCTGGATGCCGCCCCAGCAGCCGTCGTTCTCCTGCCGCTCGATGATCCAGCGGGCCGCGCTGTTCATCGCCGCCCTGCGCAGCCGGCGCGGGGCGACCTTGTGGTACACGTGCAGCGCCTTGTCGAGACGCTGGAAGACACCGTCCCAACTCACCGCCGGAGCAAGCGGCTTGGCGGGGTTCGGGCTGGCGGGTTCGGCGTGCAGTTCGTCGAGCGGGAACGGCGCCGGCCGCACCGGGCGCTTCGCCGAGACGATGGTGAGGGGAACGATGGTCTGCCGGGCCCAGCACCCGAAGTCGTAGATGTTGAGCGGCATCCACTTGGGGAAGTAGATGAGCTCCGGCGGGAGTTCGGGCAGGTCGTCCCACTTCCACCAGCCGAACAGCGCCAGCCAGATCCGGGTGAAGACCCGGGACGCGGCGATGCCGCCCTGTTCCCGGATCCATGCCGAGGCCTTCGCCATGTGCGGCGCGTCCGGGCTGTCACCGGCCAGCCGCAACGCGACGTACGCCTCGATGGTGGTGGAGAGTTCGCCGGGTCCGCCGTAGAACGTGGCCCAGGTACCGTCCTCGTTCTGCTCGCCGCGGATGAACAGTCCGGCAGCGTGTGTCGTCTTCTCGTCGAGGATGCCCAGGAACTGGCGGAGCAGCAGATCCTCGGCGTCCATCGTGACGTTCGTCTCGAGGTCGCCCTTCCACCAGCCCTGGGCGTCCTGCGTGGTGAGCAGGAAATCGGTGGCGCGCTGTATCGCGCGCTGGGCGGCGTCCGATACGTCGGAAGTCCCGGCCGCCACGGGAATCGTCATACGGATTTCGCTGGCCGAGGCTGCCCGGGGCGGCAGGGCCCCGGTGCTTCCGTCGGTCGTCGCTGTCATGGCTTCCCCTTCGTGCAGTGGTGACGTCTGCTGTGGGTCCGCCGTCGGCCGGTGCTCGTTGTCCCGCAGCACCGGCCGGCGACTACGCGAGGCTTGTTCGACCGATAGTGATCATCTCTTTCGTACGACGACGAAGTCGGCGAGCGCCACCAGCTCGGCCCGTACCCGGTCCGGCATCCGGATCGAGTCCAGGGCGTCGATGGCGGTCGTGTGCTGGCGGCGGGCCTCCTGCGCGGTCCACTCGCGGCCGCCCGCCTCCTCGATGAGCGCGGCGCGCGCGGCGAACTCCTCCTCGGAGAAGTTCTCGAAGTCGCTCGCCTTGGCGTCCTCGGCGAGCAGCTCGCCGAGCCGCTCGGAGGCCGGTCCGCCCGCCGCGAGAGCGGCCACGACCGGCAGGGACTTCTTGCGCTGGCGCAGATCACTCCAGGGGCGCTTGCCGGTGGCCTCCGGGTCGCCCCAGATGCCGAGCAGGTCGTCCACGGCCTGGAAGGCGAGGCCGAGGTGGTAGCCGTACTTCTCCAGCGTGTCGGCCGTGTGGTCGTCGGCGCCGCCGAGCACCGCGCCGATGGAGCAGGCACAGGCGAGCAGGGCGCCCGTCTTGTTGCCCTCCATCTCCAGGCACTCCTCGACGGTGACCCGCTCCCGGTGCTCGTAGGAGATGTCCTGCGCCTGGCCGTCGATCAGGGCGCGGGTGGCTGTGGTCAGGCGGCGGGTGGCGCGGCCCGCCTCGGCCGTGCCGAGTTCCAGGAGGATCTCGTTGGCCAGCGCGAACAGTGCGTCACCGACGAGGATGGCCTGGGCGGGGCCGTGCACCTTCCATACGGTGTCGCGGTGGCGGCGCTGTTCGTCGCCGTCCATCAGGTCGTCGTGCAGCAGCGAGAAGTTGTGCACCAGTTCAACGGCGACGGCACCCGGCACGCCCACCTCGGGGTCGGCTCCGGAGGCCTGCGCGGACAGCACGGCGAGCGCGGGGCGTACGGCCTTGCCTCCGTCGCCGTCCGCGGGGTTGCCCTCGGCGTCGATCCAGCCGAAGTGGTAGGCGGCGACAGTGTCCATGGGAGGGGCCAGGCGGTCGATGGCCGCCCGCAGTACCGGTGTGGCCAGGGTCCGGCCGCGCTCCAGGAGCGCGGTCACGTCCACCGAGGTCCCTCGAGCGGGCGTCGATGCCGGGGGCACAGTGGGCACAGTCTCTCCTCTATTTGCGATACGGGGGGTGCGGGAGCCTGCTCCGCTCAGATCGAGCGTCACGCCGCCTCCTCGAAGAGCTCGAAGAGATGATCGCGAGGCCGGCCCAGGGCGCTCAGCGCGGCACCCGCCGCGCTCACGCCACTGCGGACCGCACTCTCCATGGTCGCGGGCCACCCTGTGGCGGTCCACGCTCCGGCCAGGCAGAGGCCGGGTGCCTTGGTGCGGGCGCCGGGCCGCAGCCGCCCGACGCCTGGGGTCGGAGCGAACGTCGCGGTGCGCTCCCTGGTCACGAAGAAGTCCCGTACCTCGGCGCCGCGCGTGCCGGGCAGCAGCCGCTCCAGCTCCGGCAGATAGCGCTCGCGCAGCTGGGAGACGGGGGCGTCGATCTCGTCGTGTGCGGCCGACTGCGACAGCGCGAGGTACTGGCCGTCGCTCAGACCGGATGCCTCGGTCCGGTCGAAGACCCACTGCACAGGGGTGCCGAGCGCGGCGAAGAAGGGCTTGCCGAGCACCTTGCGGTCGTACACGACATGGATGTTGAGGATGGGCGCCGTACCGATCTCGAGCAGCCGCTCGGGGGCGTCGAGCGCGCCCTCGGGCAGCAGATCGTGGGCCTCGCGCTGGGGTACGGCGAGCACGACCGCGTCGGCGTGCAGCGTCTCGCCGGGAACCTGAACTCTCCAGCGTCCGTTCCCGTGTTGGGAGATGGAGGTGACCCGTGTTCTCAGTTCGGTACGGACGCCCGCGGAGTCGAGCGCCTTGCGCGCCCTCAGGTCATGCAGTTCGCCCAGCGGCACGCGCGCCCAGCCGATGTCGGCCGCGCCCGGGTCGGACAGCAGACCGGTCTTGAACACCATCGCGGCGAGCCCGAGCGAGGCATCGCCGGCCACCGCGTTGAGGGTGGCGACCCCGACAAGGTCCCACAGTGCTTCGACGGCACGCGCCGACTGACCGTGCCGGGTCAGCCAGCTGCCGAAGTCCTCGGTGTCGAGGGCCGGGTCGGCGAGGTCGAGTGCCTTGAGCGCGAGCGCGGCACGTCCGATCTTGGCGCGCTCGGCGAGCGAGAGATGCGGGTACGTGGCGAGGCTGCGTCCGAGATGCAGGGGCACGGGCAGCGCGTCGCGCCGTAGTCTGCCGAGCCGGCTGCCCGCCCGTTTCGCCACGTCGAGTACGGGCACGTCGAGCCGGTCCTGAAGCGGTGCGAGTCCGGCTCCGTCGACACGGTCGAGAAACCAGCGGTAGGCCGTGCAGCAGCGCAGGTACACATGCTGGCCGTTGTCCACGGTGAGGTCGCCGCGCTGGAAGGAGAAGGCGAGCCCGCCGAGCCGTGGCCGGCCTTCGAGCAGCGTGACGCGTACGCCCGCGTCGGCCAGTGCCAACGCGGCAGTGATCCCGGCCAGCCCCCCGCCGACCACGACGGCCGCCCGCCCGTCACCCGCCACCGCCCCTTCAAGGAAGCGCTTCGCGCCTTCTTCTTTTTCGGGCAGGCCCGGTCGGTCCGCGTCGTACCCCTCGGCCTGTGTGGTGTCGCTCATCGTGCGCCCTCCCCCGCGGCCGAGCCGTGGCGATGGAGCGGTGCACGGCAGGCCGTCGCAGTCAGGGACGCCGTCGCCGACCGGAGGGTTGCGCACCGTTTCCCGGGAGTTGTGTCACCTTGGCCCAGAGTGTCCATCAGGCGCGCCTCCTGACGGTCCGGCGGGAGACATGCCGGGCGTCGAGGCCGGAGAGGCCGCGCACGGCGACGTATGCCTTCTCGTGTCCGGGCAGCGAGACCCGACCGCGCAGAACTGCCTCCGGATCGCGCTCGATGCGGTCCAGCAGCCGGCGGTAGATGCCGGCCATCGCGGCGACGCAGGCGCCGCTGCGTCGGTCCAGCATGGGCAGCAGCCGGTAGCCCTCCGCGAAGAGTGCGCGGGCCCTGCGCACCTCGAAGTGCACCAGACCCGCGAAGTCGGAGCCGTCCGGTGGCCGGGTCCCCTTGAACCCGGCCGAGCACCCGAACTTCGCGAGGTCGTCCGCGGGCAGATAGGTCCGCCCGCCTTCGGCGTCCTCGCGAACATCCCGGAGAATATTGGTGAGTTGGAGCGCGAGACCGAGTGTGTCGGCGTACTCGGGCGCGCGCTCGGCTCCCCGCGCCCCTGGTTCGGTGCCGAACACGCCGAGCGAGAGCCGCCCGATCGCACCGGCCACGCAGCGGCAGTAGACCTTCAGGTCGTCCCAGGTCTCGTAGGTCTCACCGCGTACGTCCATCAGGACGCCGTCGATGAGTTCGTCGAGGCCGCCGAGCGGAATGGGGAAGTGGTCCGCGGTGTGGCTGAGGGCGACCGCCACCGGGTCGGTGTCGTCCTCGGCCACGGAGCGGTCCCGGACCCGGGCGAGCAGCGCCCGGGTGTCCTCCAGGCGCGTCTGTTTGACGTCCGGTGCGAGCGCGCCGTCGCCGATGTCGTCGACACGCCGCGAGAACGCGTAGAGCGCCGACATGGCTCGGCGCTTGTGCGTCGGCAGGAGTCTGATGCCGTACGCGAAGTTACGGGCCTGCTGACCGGTCACTGCCTCGCAGTAGCTGTATGCGGCGAGTACCGGTGCGGACACGTGTGGTGGAGACTCCACCGTCCGGATCACCCCTCTCCTCGCAGAGTCATGCCCGCCTCGCGGAGCAGCCGGAGCTTGCCGGATTTGGGCGGGCCGGGAAGTACGTCGTATTCGGCGGCGCGAATAGCACGTATTGCCGCCTTCCCCCCTGCCACGAACCCGGCGAGCAGCAGCCTCAGCCTGCCGTGGACGCTACCCACGAGGGGGGTGCCTTCATTCAGGAGGTTCTGTGCGCGTTCTGCTTCGAATGCGACCAGTGCGCGCACCGATGCGCCCGCTGTGGGCATGGCGAGATCGGGCTCTTGGACATGGAACCGTTTCATGTCCTCGGCGGGCAGATAGATGCGGTCGCGGCCGAGGTCCTCGCTGACGTCCTGGAGGTGCTCGACGATCTGGAGTGCCGTGCAGACGGCGTCGGAGAGCCGCACCCGCTCGGGCGTCGAGGTGCCGGTGACGGCGAGGACGAGGCGGCCGACCGGGTTGGCCGACAGCTCGCAGTAGGCGAGCAGGTCGTCGTACGTCTCGTACCGCTTGACGAGCTGGTCCTGGCGGTTGGCCGCGATCAGGCCGAGGAACGGCTCGGGGTTGAGGCCGGCGCGGCGGACCGTGGGCTGGAGGCGGCGCAGGAGCGGGTGGCGCGGGGTCGCGTCGAAGACCCTGCGGAGGTCGGCCTCGAAGGCGTCGAGGAGGACCAGGCGGTCCTCGGCCTGCTCGGGGGGCACACCGAGGAGGCGGGCGTCGGCGCCGCCGGGGGCGAGGTCGCCGTCGCCGATGTCGTCAACGAGTCGGGCGAAGCCGTACACGGCCATGAGGTCGGTGCGCCAGGCCCTGGGCAGGAAGAAGGGGGCCACGGGGAAGTTCTCGTACGCGGCCTTGTCGAGGGTGGTGCGCTCCGAGCCGGAGGCGCGCGCCGTCCCGGCTGCCGTCACCGCTCGCTGCCCAGTACGGGGACGGCACATGCTTCGCGGAGCTGGAGAGTTTCCGTAGCCATTGCCGTCACGTCTCCCGTTCTACACCGCTAACCCAATAACCGCCCATTTCGGACACGCCGCCCGGACGTCCGCACCTTCGCGGGGCGCCGGTCTCGCGCATTATCGCCCTACTTGCCGCGAATAAGCACCGGTACAGCTTACGTTGTACAACGTTCCCTGCTTCGCCTGGGTGTCCTGGACATCACAACAACGCACCGATTGGCGTCAAGCTTCCTACGGCGAACAAGAGTTGGCTTCCTCTTTGCCCGGCTTGATCATCCCCTGCTCGAACCTTGCACGGGCCTTGCACGAGGGACCCCCGCCGGAGCGTTCCGGCGGGGTCGGGAAGGTGGGGCCGGAGTGGAGCCGGGCCTACTTGCCGGTGAACTTCTCGTACTCCTTGAGGACCTCGTCGGTCGGGCCGTCCATGCGCAGCTCGCCGCGCTCCAGCCACAGGACGCGGTCGCAGGTGTCACGGATCGACTTGTTGTTGTGACTGACCAGGAACACCGTGCCCGCGTGCTTGCGCAGCTCGCGGATGCGGGCTTCGGAGCGCTTCTGGAAGGAGCGGTCGCCGGTCGCGAGCGCCTCGTCGATCATCAGGACGTCGTGGTCCTTGGCGGCGGCGATGGAAAAGCGCAGGCGGGCGGCCATGCCGGAGGAGTACGTCCGCATGGGCAGCGTGATGAAGTCGCCCTTCTCGTTGATGCCGGAGAAGTCCACGATGTCCTGGTAACGCTCGCGGATCTGCTCGCGGGACATGCCCATCGCGAGGCCGCCGAGGATGACGTTCCGCTCGCCGGTCAGGTCGTTCATCAGGGCCGCGTTCACGCCGAGGAGCGAGGGCTGGCCGTCGGTGTAGACCTTGCCCTCCTCGGCGGGCAGCAGTCCGGCGATGGCGCGCAGCAGCGTGGATTTGCCGGAGCCGTTGGAGCCGATCAGGCCGATGGCCTCGCCGCGGTAGGCGATGAAGGAGACGCCGCGCACCGCGTGCACCTTGCGGACGCCGCGCTCCTCGCCACCTCGCTTGAGTATGCGGCTGAGGGCGGCGGTGGCGCTGCCCTTGCCGGTCTTGGCGCCGTTGACGCGGTAGACGATGTGCAGCTCGTCCGCGATGACGGTGGGGATCCGTGTGTCGGTGATCTGCTCAGCCACGGCCGTACCGCTCCTCAGCCTTCCAGAAGTACACGAACCCGCCGACGGCGACGAGGAGGGACCAGCCGAGGGCGACCGCCCAGACGTGCGGGGGCAGGTTCTCGGAGCCGTAACCGTCGATCAGGGCGAAGCGCATCAGGTCCATGTAGATGGCGGCCGGATTCCACTGGAGGATGTCGGCGATCCAGGCGGGCTTGTCCTTCAGCATCACCGGGATGGAGAACATGACACCGGACGCGTACATCCACGTACGCATGACGAACGGCATCAGCTGCGCGAGGTCCGGAGTCTTGGATCCCATCCGGGCCATGATCATCGCGAGGCCGGTGTTGAAGAGGAACTGCAGGACCAGCACCGGGACGATCAGCAACCAGGACAGACGCGGGTAACTGCCGAATCCGACCGTCACCGCGAACAGCACGATCATCGAGAAGAGCAGTTGCTGGAGCTGCTGCAGCGAGAAGGAGACGGGCAGCGCGGCGCGCGGGAAGTGCAGGGCCCGTACGAGGCCGAGGTTTCCAGAGACCGCCCGCACTCCGGCCATCACCGAGCTCTGGGTGAAGGTGAAGACGAACACACCGGTCACCAGGAACGGGATGTAGACCTCACGGCCCATGCCGCGGTCGGCCCCCAGGATGAGCCCGAAGACCAGGAAGTACACAAGCGCGTTCAGCAGGGGCGTGGCCACCTGCCACAGCTGCCCGAGCTTCGCCTGGCTGTACTGGGCGGTGAGCTTCGCCTGGGAGAAGGCGAGGATGAAGTGACGCCGTCCCCAGAGCTGACGGACGTACTCGACGAGTCCGGGCCGGGCGCCGCTGACCGCGAGCCCGTACTTGGCGGCCAGGTCGGCCGCGGAGAGCCCGTCATCGGGTGACGGTCGGTCGCTCACCGCGACCCTGCCGTCATGCGTTGTCTCACTCACAGATGGAAACTTTCGTCCTCAATGTGGGCAGCCTGGTTCGGGCCTGGGCAGGAGCCAGGGACCGGGTACCGCCGAATGCTCTCAGATACCGAGCTTGTCAGATGACGGGTGGGCGGCCCAGTCGAGTCAGGCGCCATACCGTACGCCACTTCATGGGGCGCCGTGGGCCGCATGCGGTGGACCAGCCCTCCACAAAGCCGCCGAACCAGGCCTTCAGCGCAGGTCGCGAGGGGCGGCGGGCGAGGGTGAGCGACATCCAGACGCCGAGGTATACGGGGATCAGCGGGGCGGGCAGGTTACGGCGGGCGAGCCAGACGCGGTTGCGGGCCACCATGCGGTGGTAGACGGCGTGCCGGGAGGGGGCGGTCGTGGGGTGGTGGAGCACCATGTCCGCGCGGTAGTCGATCATCCAGCCGGCGTCGAGGGCGCGCCAGGCGAGGTCGGTCTCCTCATGGGCGTAGAAGAACTCGTCGGGCAGGCCGCCGACCTCGGCCAAGACCTTTGTACGGACCGCGTTGGCGCCGCCGAGGAAGGTGGTGACACGGGAGTTGCGCATCGGGTCGGCGGCGCGCAGGCGCGGGACGTGGCGGCGCTGGGTGGTACCGGTGTCGGGGTCGGCGATACGGAAGCTGATGATCCCGAGCTCCGGGTCGGCCTCGAAGGCCTCGCGGCACAGCTCGGCCGTGTCGTTGCGGGCGAGCAGGCCGTCGTCGTCCAGGAACATCAGGACGTCCACGTCTGTGCCGCCGGGACCGAAGGCCTCGATGCCGACGTTGCGGCCTCCGGGGATGCCGAGGTTCTCGGGCAGCTCGACGGTACGTACGCCTTCGGGGACGTCCGGCACCGGGGAGCCGTTGCCCACCACGATCGCCTCGACCGGGTCGCCGTCCTGCTTGGCGACCGAGTCGAGGAGGGCGCGGAGTTCGTCGGGGCGGTTGCCCATGGTGATGATCACCGCGCCGACCTTCATGGCCGAGCTCACTTCAGCCTGCTCGACGCCAGGATGGACACGAGGTGCAGCAGGGTCTGCAGGAGCGCGATGCCGGCCAGTACGGCGACGCCGAGCCGCGAGAAGAACAGATCGTCCCTGACCGTGTCCAGCACCGCCAGGACCAGGATCAGCAGCGACGCCTCGACGCCGAGGACGAGCCGGTGGAACTTCAGCGCGGCGGCGGCCTTGCGGGCCAGCGCCATCCCGGAGGTGCGCGGCTCGGAGGCCGACTCCTGGACCGGCGGCTTGCCGGTCTGGTGCCGGGCAACGCCCACGAGGTCGGTCTCGGCCTTGATCAGGATCGCGCCGAGGGCGGCGAGGGTGCCGAGGAAGGCCCACAGCCAGTCGATCCGCCCCGAGCCCCACAGGTCGGCAGCGCGCAGCCCGAAGCCGACGAGCACCGCGGCGTCGCACAGATAGGCGCCGACCCGGTCCACGTAGACGCCGGCGAGGGAGTACTGCTTGCGCCAGCGGGCGAGTTCGCCGTCGACGCAGTCGAACAGCAGGTAGAGCTGGACCATCAGCACGCCGAGCACGGCGCCCGGGATCCCCGGCACCAGCAGGGCCGGGGCGGCGAGGACGCCGAAGACGGTCATCAGGTAGGTCAGCTGGTTGGGCGTGACCCGCGTGTTCACCAGGTGCCGGTCGATACGCAGCGAGAGCTCGCGCATATAGAGTCGGCCGGCCCAGTGCTCGCCGCTCCGCCGGTCCTTCACACCCGGGGGGTGCACGACCGGTCGGAGCTCAGCTACCGATGGCTTTTGCATAGTCGGCGTATGCGTCCCTGATCTGGTCGGCGGACAGGTCGAGGTGCTCGAGGATCGTGTAGCGGCCCGGCCGGGTCTTCGGGGCGAACTTCACGACCTGGACGAACTCGTCCGCGGTGAAGCCGATCTCGTCCGGGAGGACGGGAAGCCCGTGGCGGTGCAGCACCTCGGCCATGTACGCCGACTCCTCGTGGGCCCCGCGCAGGTACATCGCGAAGGCCGCGCCCAGGCCGCACTGCTCGCCGTGGCTGGCCGCGCGCTTGGGATGGAGGAGGTCGAAGGCGTGGTTGATCTCGTGGCACGCACCGGAGGCGGGGCGGGAGTCGCCCGCGACCGACATGGAGATACCGGTGAGCACCAGGCCCTCGGCGAGCACCTGGAGGAAGCCGTCGTCGCCGACGCCACCCGGGTGCCGCAGCACGGCCTCGCCCGCCTGGCGGGCCATGGCGGCGGCCAGACCGTCGATCGCCTCGCCCTGCTCGCGGTTGGCGAGCTCCCAGTCCGCGACCGCGGAGATGTTGGACAGGGCGTCGCCGATGCCGGAGCGCACGAAACGGACCGGCGCCTCACGGATCACATCGAGGTCGATGACCACCGCGATCGGGTTCGGTACGCCGTAGGAGCCGCGTCCCGCGTCGTTGTCGAGGGTCGCGACCGGCGAGCACAGACCGTCGTGGGAGAGGTTCGTGGCGACGGCGACCAGCGGAAGGCCGATCCGCGCCGCGGCGAACTTCGCACAGTCGATGATCTTGCCGCCGCCGAGGCCCACGACAGCGTCGTAGTGCCCCGACTTCATTTCGTCGGCGAGCCGGATCGCGTCGTCGAGGGTGCCGCCGCCGACCTCGTACCAGCTCGCGCCGGGCAGCGCCGGGCCCAGCCGCTCCCGCAGCTTGGCCCCGGAGCCGCCGCTGATGGCGACGGCCAGCTTGCCGGAGTGCGAGATCCGCTGGTCGGCGAGGACGGCCGCCAGGTCGTCCAGGGCCCCCGGACGGATGTCGACGACGACCGGCGAGGGGATGAGCCTCGTCAGTACTGGCACGCGATCACACGCCCCTTGGCCAGGTCGTCGTGGTTGTCGATCTCGACCCACTTGACGTCGCCGATGGGCGCGACGTCGATGCGGAAGCCGCGGTTCACGAGCTCCTGGTAGCCGTGCTCGTAGAACTGCTGCGGGTCGGTCTCGAAGACCGTCTTCAGCGCGTCGGCGAGCTCGTCGGCGGCCTCGCCCTCGATGAGGGTGACGCCGATGTACTCACCGGTCGCCTCGGCCGGGTCCATCAGCTTGGTGATCTTCGTCATGCCGCCCTCGGGGCCGACGACGACTTTCATCTCCTCGTCGGCGAGCGACTTCACCGTGTCGAGGGCCAGGATGATCTTCTTGCCGTCGCCGCGGGCGGCGAGCAGCGTCTTCTCGACGGAGACGGGGTGCACGGTGTCGCCGTTGGCGAGGATCACCGAGTGCTTGATGGCGTCACGGCCGCACCACAGGGAGTAGGCGTTGTTCCACTCCTCGGCCTTGTCGTTGTCGATGAGGGTGATCTTGACGCCGTACTTCTGCTCGAGGGCCTCGCGGCGCTCGTAGACGGCTTCCTTGCGGTAGCCGACGATGATCGCGACCTCGGTCAGGCCGATCTCGGCGAAGTTGCCGAGGGTGAGGTCGAGCACGGTGATGCTGTCCTCGTTGCCTGAAGTGTCCTCAGGTCCAACCGGCACCAGCGCCTTGGGCAGGGTGTCGGTATAGGGGCGCAGACGCCGTCCGGCGCCGGCCGCCAGCACGAGGCCGATCATGCGGGTTCTCCTTCATCGTGTACGGCGGGTGCGCCGCGCGTATGGGCGGTCACCCAGAAACGGATGCTCTCCACGAGCACCACGATGGCCACGGCCACGGCGAGCGCCGTGAGTGCGACCTTGAAATCAGTGGGGGCGAGCAGCGCGGCCAGAACGGTGACCAGCAGCGTCCTGCCTTCGTGCCCGCCGATCGCCCGCACCAGCCAGTTCGGCGGCGCGCCGGCGTCGCCGCGGATGCGGTACACCGTGTCGTAGTGATGGTAGGCGACAGCGCCCACCAGCCCGAAAGCCGCTGGAAGGGCTCCGTTTACTTCGGCTTTGGCTGCCAGTACGAGGACGGTGACGTATTCGGCGGCGCGGAACAGCGGGGGAATCAGCCAGTCGAGGGCGCCCTTGAGGGGCTGCGCGACGGCTTCTGAGGACACCAGGACGTACGCGGCGGCGCAGATGACGACCGACCAGCCCGGCCCGTCGATCCAGGCCGCGAGCATCATGGCGACGGCACCGGCGAGGGCGAACAGCGGCGCCAGGGCGCGTGGCCCGCGCGGCAGGACGCGCGCGAGCAGCTCGGCCAGGGGTCCGCTGTCCGCGAGGTCGGCCAGCGCCTGAGCGGCCCGGTCCGTGCGCTGCGCCTTGCGCGTCAGCGAGCGCAGCACGCGCCCTGCTGTCGTGTAAGTCGCCGCGAACGCGCATCCGATGAGCAGCGCGTAGAAGGTGATACGCGGCGTCGTGACCGCCGTGAGCAAGGCGATCATCGCCCAGCGCTCGCCGATCGGCAGGACGATCATCCTGCGCACCCAGACCGTCCAGCCGACGCTGTCGAGCCGGCCCGAAAGGGCCGCCGTGGGGCTGGTGTTGGCGGTGGCGTCGTGATTCGCCTCGTTGAAGGAGAAGTCGACGACATGTCGACAGGTCTGCAAAACCATCGCGCCGAGGGCGAGGGCCCATACGTCATCACCGCCGCGGGCCGCGCCGAGCGCGAGGCCCGCGTAGTAGGCGTACTCCTTGGCACGGTCGAAGGTCGCGTCGAGCCAGGCGCCGAGCGTGGAGTACTGCAGCGAGTAGCGGGCGAGCTGTCCGTCCGTACAGTCCAGGACGAAGGAGAAGAGGAGCAGAAGTCCGGCGGCGACGAAGCCTGCCCGGGTACCGGTCGCCGCACAACCCGCCGCGATGAGCGCGGTGAGCAGCGAGGCCGTGGTGACCTGATTCGGGGTCAGGCCGCGGCGGGCGCACCAGCGGGCGAGATAGCGGGAGTACGGGCTGATGCAGTACGTGGTGAAGAAGCCGTCGCGGGACTTCACGGCCGTACGCAGCCGGATCGCCTCGTCGTCGAGGGCGGCCACGGCCTGCCGGGCCTCGTTGCGGGCCTGCGGGTCGCGGGGGACTTCGGCGACGAGTTCGCCGAGCTCGGGGCGGTGCAGTTCGGCGTCGAGCAGCTCGGCTACGCGGTCGGCGACGATGCCGACGACCACAGAGCCGTTCGAGGCGTCACCGGCGGCCGTGCGCAGCGCGCGGTCCAGCGCGGGACGGGCGGCGCGGCGGACGGTGACGGCGCCGGGGATCGCGGCGGCCTCGAAGCGGGGATCGGTGAGCCCGAGCCGCAGCGCGTGGACGTGGCCCACGAAGCGGGCGTCGACGACGGCGACCCGCTCATCCGCGGGTACGGCGGATAGGAGCGTCTCGGCGTCGGCCGCGTCGGAGGCGACCCGCACGTCGAAGCCGAGCGACCGCAGATCGCCCTCGAGCGACGATCCGGGGACCGGCTGACCGGTGAGGATGGCGGTCGACAGACGAACTCACTCCCTGGGTTCCGACGCGTCCGCGGCGACGGGCATGTGGGCGATGGGGGCGCCCCGGGCGGGGCCCCGGGCGGCGTGTCGGCAGAGGCTATCGGATGATGGGAAACTGCCGTTCACCGCCTGTTCACGGCCCGATCAGCATGATCTGTCTGCCGCGTCCGCTGCGATCATCATCATGGATCGGGGCCCCGCGCCCCAAATCGCGGTTCCAGAACGGCGCTTTTCAGGGCAAGAGTCGCGGCCGGCGCCGGAGCTGATCGGTCAGGCATAGGGTGAAGGACCATGACATGGCTGATCACAGGCGGAGCAGGCTATATCGGTGCACATGTGGCGCGGATCATGGCCGATTCGGGAGAGCGGGTCATCGCCCTCGACGATCTCTCGTCCGGTGCCCCCCACCGGCTGCCGACGGACATCCCTCTCATTCAGGGCTCATCGCTCGACGGAGAGCTACTGAAGCGGACGTTCGCTGAACACACGGTGACGGGAGTGGTGCATCTCGCCGCTCGCAAGCAGGTCGGCGAGTCCATGGCCCAGCCCACGCGCTATTACCAGGAGAACGTGGGAGGGCTCGCCACGCTCCTCGAAGCGGTCGCCGGGGCGGGCATCGAGCGCTTCGTCTTCTCCTCGTCCGCGGCCGTCTACGGCAACCCGGATGTGGATCTCATCACGGAGGACAGCCCGTGTGCCCCGGTGAACCCGTACGGCGAGACAAAGCTCACCGGTGAGTGGCTGGTGCGCGCGGCGGGCCGGGCACACGGCATCGCCACCGTGTGCCTGCGCTACTTCAACGTGGCGGGCGCGGCGGCACCCGAACTGGCCGACACCGGTGTCTTCAACGTGGTCCCGATGGTCTTCGACCGGCTCACCCGCGACGAGGCCCCGCGGATCTTCGGCGCCGACTACCCGACGCCGGACGGCACCTGCGTACGCGACTACATCCACGTCGCCGATCTCGCCGAGGCCCACCTCGCGGCGGCCCGGCGGCTGACCGCGGCAGGCTCGGAGGGCGATCTGACGGTGAACATCGGCCGCGGAGAGGGTGTTTCGGTACGCGAGCTCGTGACGCTCATCGGCGAGGTCACCGGCGACACCCGCCCCGCGCTTGTCGAACCGCGCCGCCAGGGCGACTCCCCGCGCGCGGTCGCCTCGGCCGCCCTGGCCGCCGAAGAACTGGGCTGGACCGCGCGGCGCGGGGTGCGCGAGATGGTCGAGTCGGCCTGGCGGGGCTGGCAGCTCCACCACTCCGACTGAAGCTGTTGAGGGCCGGTTTATTGGGAGGCGGTGTCGTCGCCCTCGGTGCTAGCGTGGCCGGCGATCTGGGAGGTGGGTTGATGACCGTCGTGTTCCGCGCTGCCGCGCGCAGCGTCTCAGGCATCCCCAACTCCCGGGCTCGCGGCTGACGTTCAGGCAATCGTCGGCCGGGCCCCTCACCCAAGGGTTTCCACGTTGACCGACAACGCTGAACACAACGCCTTCTTCACCCTGCGCCATGGACTTCCGCGGCAGAGCCCCGGCTCCGACGTCACCACCCGGCGCCTCCTCTCGCTCGCGGGCCCACTGCCCGCCCGTCCACGCGTCCTCGACCTGGGCTGTGGCCCCGGCCGCTCCGCACTGCTGCTCGCCGCGGAAGCGGGCGCCGAGGTGACCGCCGTCGATCTGCACGAGCCGTTCCTCGCCGCACTGCGGGCCGCCGCCAAGGAGCGTGGGCTCGGCGACGCGATCCGCACCGTCAAGGGGGACATGGGCCACCTCCCTTGTCCGGACGGGTCTTTCGACCTCCTCTGGGCCGAGGGCTCGGCGTACATCATCGGCTTCGACAGCGCGCTGCGCTCCTGGCGGCGCCTTCTCGGCCCCGGCGGCACGCTCGTGCTCACCGAGTGCGGGTGGACCACCGACACGCCCTCGCCGGAGGCCCGCGCCTTCTGGGCGGACCACCATGAACTGCGTACGACCGAGGAGAACAGCCGGGCCGCCGAAGCCGCCGGGTACACCGTCGTCGACGTGTACCAGCTGCCGGAGTCCGACTGGGACGAGTACTACGGCCCCCTCGCCGCCAAGGCGGACATGGCCGATCTCACTCGGCCCGGCATGCCCGAGGCCGTCGCGGGCGCCCGCGCGGAGATCGCGCAGCGCCGGGAGCACGGCGGCGAGTACGGCTACGTCGGATACGTACTGCGGCCGAGGGACGCCTCCGGCTGGTTCACCCGCCCGGAGACCGCCGCCGACCGTGCCGAGGTGTACGCGGTGAACGCGGCGGCCTTCCCGACCGAGGCGGAGGCCGAGCTGGTGGACGCGCTGCGTGCCGACCCGGAGGCCTGGCTGCCGGGCCTGTCGTACGTGGCCGAGGCAGCGGACGGCACGGTCGTGGCGTACGCGCTGCTCACCCGTTGCCATGTAGACGGTGCGCCGGCGCTCGCGCTGGCTCCCGTGGCGGTACGGCCGCCGTATCAGCGGCAGGGCGCCGGAGCGGCCGTCGTACGCGCCGTGCTGGAGTCGGCACGCGCGCGTGGGGAGCGGTTGGTGCTCGTACTCGGCCACCCGGAGTACTACCCGCGCTTCGGCTTCACGTCCGCTTCCGGATACGGCATCCGGCCCGGTTTCGAGGCCCCTGACGAGGCGATGATGGCACTGGTACTGGACGATTCTTCGCCGGTGCCGACGGGCACGATCAAGTATCCGACCGCTTTCGGCGTCTGATCGGTGATGCCCCGCTTGTCCAGGTTCGGCCGCGCGACGGAACCGGACAAGCGGGACACCGCGTGGTGTCGGGAGTGCCGGGTTCGTACGGCAGACTTGGGTCCCGAAATCCGATGCGAAGGATGGGTATGCCGATCACACGTGGCACCGCGACGCACACCTCGTCGAACGGCTCCGCCGAAGCGATCCTGCTGGAACTGGTCGATGAGGACGGTACGACGATCGGCACCGCGGAGAAGCTCGCCGCACATCAGCCGCCCGGGCAGCTGCACCGGGCGTTCTCGGTGTTCCTGTTCGACGAGCGGGGCCGGCTGCTGTTGCAGCAGCGCGCGCTTGGCAAGTACCACTCCCCCGGCGTCTGGTCCAACACCTGCTGCGGCCACCCCTACCCCGGTGAGGCGCCCTTCGCGGCGGCTGCGCGACGTACGCACGAAGAGCTCGGGGTCTCTCCGTCCCTGCTCGCGGAGGCGGGCACGGTCCGGTACAACCACCCGGACCCGCACTCCGGTCTGGTGGAGCAAGAGTTCAACCACCTCTTCGTCGGCATGGTCCAGTCGCCGCTGCGGCCGGACCCGGAGGAGGTCGGCTCGACGGCCTTCGTGACGCCCGTCGAGCTGACGGAACGGCACGTCAGGGACGCGTTCTCCACCTGGTTCATGACGGTCCTGGACGCGGCCCGCCCCGCGATCAGGGAACTGACGGGCGCCGGCGCCGGGTGGTGACCAGCTCTACGGTGCGGGTTTGAGGGGCAGGGCGGCCCAGATCACCTTGCCGCCGGTCGCGGTGTGTTCGACGTCGCAGGCGCCGCCTGCCTCCTTGGTGATCTCGGTCACCAGGAGCAGGCCGCGGCCGCCGGTCTGGGCGTGGTCGGCCTCCAGGGCGGTCGGGCGGTAGGGGTGGTTGTCCTCGACGGAGACCCGCACCCACTCGGCGCCGACGGCGACCTCCACCGCGAGCATCGGGGAGAGCAGCGCCGCGTGCCGCACCACGTTGGTCACCAGCTCGGAGACGATCAGCAGCAGCCCTTGGACGAGTTCGTCCGAGGCGGGTACGCCCTGGCGGGCCAGCAGATCACGGACGGCGTGCCGCGCCTGCGGCACCGAGGCGTCGACGGAGGGAGCGGTGAACCGCCAGACTCCCTCGTACGGCAGTGGGTCCGGCGGTCTGCTGTAGGCGTCCGTGTCCCCGCCGCCTTCAGGGCGTGGGCCGGACCCCCGCCCTTGGTCGTCCATCGTCCGGTCGCCACCCTTGCGCTCGATTGTCACCACATGTCGAGTGTTGGTAACGCAGTGGTGCATACCCAAGAGCTGAACAGAAGTCAGCAAGTATCGCCCCTTTCTGACCGTCCCCGTATGACACCGACGGCCCGCGAGACAGCTCCCTGCCCTTCTTGTGCCGAATTCGGAACTCTTCGGGTTGTACGGGTGCGGATAGCATCCGGCGTATGGAGCCGCAGTTGTTGCACAGCGTCACCGACGGGGTCGCCACCGTCGTGATCCACCATCCGGCGAAGCGCAATGCCATGACGGCCGGCATGTGGGCGGCGTTGCCGCCACTGCTCGACACACTGGCCGCCGACCCCGCCGTACGGACGCTGGTACTCACCGGTGAGGGCGGGACCTTCTGCGCCGGGGCCGACATCTCGACCCTGCGGGGCTCCGCCGACGAGGCGCAGGCTCTTGCGGTACGCGCCGAGGACGCGCTCGCCGCATTCCCCAAGCCGACGCTCGCCGCGGTGCGCGGCCACTGCGTGGGCGGCGGCTGCCAGTTGGCGGCCGCCTGCGATCTGCGGTTCGTGGACGAGGGCGCGCTGTTCGGCATCACTCCGGCGAAGCTGGGGATCGTGTACACCGCCTCCTCCACGCGACGGCTGGTGTCGCTGGTGGGGCCCGCGACCGCCAAGTACCTGCTGTTCTCCGGTGAGTTGATCGACGCGGAGCGGGCGCTGCGGACCGGACTGGTCGACGAGGTACTGCCGGAGGGCGAACTCGACAAGCGGGTCGCGGAGTTCACGCGCGTACTGGCCGCGCGCTCGCAACTGACGCAGGCCGCGGCGAAGGAGTTCGCGGACGGCCGCACGGACCGCCAGGCGTACTGGGCCGAGCAGGCACGCGGCAGCGGCGACACCGCGGAGGGCGTCGCCGCCTTTCTGGAGCGCCGTCAGCCGGACTTCACCTGGACTACATCAGGGTGAAACGGCTCTTCGAGCGAAACTCCTCGACGAGATTTGCGGGCGCCTTCTGCGGGGACCCCGCGTCGTAGGGCGGCTGCGGGTCGTACTCCGTCAGCAGCTGTACGGCCTGGGCGTGTTCGTCGCCCGCGATCCTGCCGACCAGGGTGAGCCCCATGTCGATGCCGGAGGAGACACCGGCCGCGGTGACGTACTTGCCGTCGGTCACGACCCGCTCCCCCGTCGGCTCGGCACCGAACTGCTTGAGGAAGTCCAGGGCCAGCCAGTGGGAGGTAGCGCGGCGGCCGTCCAGCAGTCCGGCCGCGGCGAGCAGCAGGGAGCCGGTGCACACGGAGGTCGTCCAGGTGCTGGTGGTGTCGGTGGCGCGCAGCCAGTCGAGGAGCGTCTCGTTCTCCATCTGCGAGAACTGGCCGGGACCGCCGGGGACCACGACGATGTCGGGGCTCCGCACCTCGGCGAGGGTCTTGTCGGCGGTGATCGCGAGGGCGCCGGTGTCGGTGCGGACAGGGCCCGTCTGCTCGGCCACGAAGACGGTCTCCGCGTCGGGGAGGCGGCCGAGGGTCTCATACGGGCCGACGGCGTCCAGGGCGGTGAAGCGGTCGAAGAGAACGATGGCGATCTGCATCGGAGTCCTTTCGTTCGGGTCGATCGGGCTGTCGGGTTCGACGAGTTGGCCGGTGAGCTCAGTGAGTCAGCTCAGCCGGTGGCTTCAGTCGGCGGGCACAGGACGGAAGCGGCGGCGGTACTCCGCCGGGGCCGCGCCGAGAGTCCGTACGAAGGCGCGGCGCATCGCCTCCGGGGTGCCGTAGCCGCAGGTGCGGGAGATCTCCTCGATGCCGTCGGCGGTGTCCTCCAGGAGACGCCGGGCGTGTTCGACGCGGACGCGGTCGACGTACCGGCCCGGGGTCATGCCCGTCTCCGTCTGGAAGGCGCGGGCGAAGTGCCGCGGGGAGAGGTTGGCGCGAGCGGCGAGCGACTCGACGGTCAGGTGCTCGCCGGGGTGCTCGCTGATCCACTGCTGGACGTCGCGGAGCGGTTGGCGCTGGGCGGTCTGCGCGGCGAGCTGGGCGCTGAACTGCGCCTGGTTTCCCGGGCGTCGGAGGAACACGACCAGATGGCGGGCGATGGTGAGGGCGGTCTTGCGGCCGAGGTCCTCCTCGACGAGCGCTAGGGCGAGGTCGATGCCGGAGGTGACTCCCGCCGAGGTGGCCACGTTCCCGTCGCGTACGAAGATGGGGTCCGGGTCGACGTCGATCGCCGGGTGGTCGCGGGCGAGCATGTCGCAGGACGCCCAGTGAGTCGTCGCCCGGCGGCCGTCCAGGAGCCCCGCGGCGGCGAGCAGGAGCGCGCCGGTGCAGACGGACACCAGGCGCTCCGCGCGCGGACCGTGCTCACGCAGCCAGGCGACGAGGTCCGGGTCCGGGTTCCGGGTTCCGTTGCCGCCCGGAACGAGCAGGGTGTGCGGGGCGGGTGCGTCGGCGAGGGCGTGGTCCGGGACCAGGGTGAGGCCGCTGGTGGCGCGCACGGGGGCGCCGTCCAGGGTGGCGGTGCGGAGGCGGTACGTACCGGGGTGGCCGGTCTCGGCTCCCGCGAAGACCTCCACGGGGCCCGTGACGTCGAGACTCTGGATGCCCTCGAAGAGGACGACGAGAACGGTTCGGGGTGCCATGTGCTCGATTCTTGGCGCGCGCTGTGACGGCCGCAATGACGAGCACCCCACCTTTCCTGCCATGCCGACGACCTTGCCGGGGGAGCCTGCCGAGGGGGATCGACGGCACGGCATTCCGCTCGTACTGAGCAGTCGGTTAGCCTGCGGCCCATGACCAGTGCTCTGCAGGAGCGCGCCGGGCGGCGCTGCCACAACGTCCTCAATCCGCTTCACTCCGCGCACTACTTCTCGCCGGAACTGGGGCGGGAACTTGCCGCTCTCGGGGTCGCCGACCGCGATGCCGCGTACCTCGCGGCGCGGGCCGCGGCCATGGGGGCGGTGGGTGCGGGTGTGGTGACCGCGACGTTCTACAACTTCCGCCATGAGCTGGTGGCGAAGCACGTACCCGAGGTGTGGCGGACGGCGTCGCCGCAGGACGTGCTCGCGGCACGCGCGCGTGCCGCCGACGCGACGCTGCGGCGGCTGCTCGGTGACGAGGTGATCGGGTCCCCCGAGATGGCCGAGGCGGCTCAGCTCGCGCTGCGGTCGACCGAGGCCTGCGTACGGACCGCGCGCCCGCTGTACGCGGCACACGCGGACCTGCCGGTGCCCGACGAGCCTCATCTCGCGCTCTGGCACGCGGCCACGCTGCTGCGCGAGCACCGCGGAGACGGGCACCTCACGGTGCTGCTCGGCGCGGAACTCGACCCCGTGGAGGCGCTGGTGAGCCACACCGCGACCGGCAAGGGCATGTCGCCGAGGTGGGTCCTCGCCACGCGTGGTTGGCGGCGCGAGGACTGGGACGCCGCGGCCGGCCGGCTCCGGGAGCGCGGACTGCTCGACGCCGAGGGCGAGTTGACGGCGGCGGGCGTGGACCTGCGCCGTGAGATCGAGTCGGACACGGACCGTCTGGACCGGGCCCCGTACGAGCACCTGGGCGCGGCGGGCGTGGAGCGCCTCCGGGAGCTGGCGACGGGGTTCCTCACGACGGCGCTGTCAGCGGGGGCGTTCCCCGAGGACATGATCGGCAAGGGCTGAGGACCTTTCGGGCGCGCGCGGCGGGCCACGCATCAGAACGCCTCTCCGCGGTACTCGGACGTCCCCGGCCGCGAACGAACAGGCCGGGAGACGAAAGGAGAAACACGTGCTCCGTGCGATCGCAGACGTGTTGCGACAGATTGGCGCGGCGCTCGCCACAGTGGTGACGCTGCCGTTCCGGGCGCTGGCCCGGCTGTTCGGCGGCGCCTCGCACTCCACGCGACGCACCGGGCGGGCCCGCCGGGTCTGACCGCGGACCGCCTTCGGAGCCGGACCCGCCAAGGGCGTGTCCGGCTCTCCTCGTGTTCCGGCGCCGCCCTGATCCCCCGTTGTCGGTGTCACCTGCCACAATTGCCGCGCAACCTCAGTGAGAAGGCGGTACGGGATCGTGACGACACCCGGATCCATGGCAGTAGGGTCCATCGAAGGCAGGATCGCCGAGGAGCTCGGCGTACGGGAGCGGCAGGTCAAGGCTGCCGTGGAGCTGCTCGACGGCGGTTCGACGGTGCCCTTCATCGCCCGCTACCGCAAGGAAGCGACCGAGATGCTCGACGATGCGCAGCTGCGCACGCTCGAGGAGCGGTTGCGCTATCTGCGCGAGCTGGAGGAGCGGCGGACCGCGATCCTTGAGTCGGTGCGCGAGCAGGGCAAGCTCACCGAGGAGCTTGAGGCACGGATCCGCGGAGCCGAGACCAAGGCGCGCCTGGAGGACATCTATCTGCCGTTCAAGCCGAAGCGGCGGACGAAGGCGCAGATCGCGCGCGAGGCGGGTCTGGAGCCGCTGGCCGAGGGCCTGCTCAGTGACCCGTCCGTCGAACCTCTGGCCGCCGCAGCGGCGTTCGTCGACGCCGACAAGGGCGTGGCCGACCCGCAGGCGGCCCTCGACGGTGCCCGCGCGATCCTCACCGAGCGGTTCTCGGAGGACGCCGACCTGATCGGCGAGCTGCGCGAGCGCATGTGGGTGCGCGGGCGGCTGGCCGCCAGGGTTCGGGAAGGCAAGGAGGAGGCGGGCGCCAAGTTCGCCGACTACTTCGACTTCGCCGAGCCCTTCACGGACCTGCCCTCGCACCGCATCCTCGCCATGCTGCGCGGCGAGAAGGAGGAGGTCCTCGACCTCGTCCTGGAGCCCGAGGAGCCGACGGACGGGCCTTCGTCCTACGAGGGGATCGTCGCGCACCGCTTCGGGATCACCGACCGGGGCCGCCCCGCCGACAAGTGGCTGACGGACACGGTCCGTTGGGCCTGGCGCACGCGCATCCTGGTGCACCTCGGAATCGACCTGCGGCTCCGGCTGCGTACGGCCGCCGAGGACGAGGCGGTCAACGTCTTCGCGGCGAACCTGCGCGACCTGCTGCTCGCCGCCCCCGCGGGCACACGTTCGACGCTGGGGCTCGACCCCGGATTCCGCACGGGCGTGAAGGTGGCCGTCGTCGACGCGACCGGCAAGGTCGTCGCCACGGACGTCGTCTACCCGCATGTCCCGGCCAACAGGTGGGACGAGGCCATCGCCAAGCTCGCGCGGCTCGCCAAGGATCACGCGGTCGAGCTGATCGCGATCGGAAACGGCACGGCGTCCCGCGAGACGGACAAGCTCGCCGGTGAACTGATCACCAAGCACCCGGAGTTGAAGCTCACGAAGGTGATGGTGTCCGAGGCCGGGGCCTCCGTCTATTCGGCCTCGGCCTTCGCCTCGCAGGAGCTGCCCGGAATGGACGTGTCGCTGCGCGGCGCCGTGTCCATCGCGCGGCGCCTGCAGGACCCGCTGGCCGAGCTGGTGAAGATCGACCCGAAGTCGATCGGCGTCGGGCAGTACCAGCACGATCTGTCCGAGGTGAAGCTGTCCCGGTCGCTGGACGCGGTGGTCGAGGACTGTGTGAACGGCGTCGGAGTGGACGTGAACACGGCATCCACGCCGCTGCTGGCGCGAGTGTCCGGGATCTCGTCCGGGCTCGCGGAGAACATCGTGGCCCACCGGGATGCCAACGGCCCGTTCAAGTCGCGGTCCGAGCTGAAGAGCGTGGCGCGGCTGGGGCCGAAGGCGTACGAGCAGTGCGCGGGGTTCCTCCGGATTCGCGGGGGTGACGATCCGCTGGACGCGTCCAGCGTGCACCCGGAGGCGTATCCCGTGGTGCGGCGGATGGTGAAGACGGCGGGCAGCGAGGTGGTCTCACTGATCGGCAACACGGGGGTGTTGCGCTCGCTGAAGCCGGGTGACTTCGTGGACGAGACGTTCGGGCTGCCGACGGTGACGGACATCTTGAAGGAGCTGGAGAAGCCGGGGCGTGACCCTCGGCCGGCCTTCAAGACGGCGACCTTCAAGGAGGGTGTGGAGAAGATCTCCGACCTGACGTCCGGGATGGTCCTCGAGGGCGTTGTGACGAACGTGGCGGCATTCGGCGCGTTCGTGGACGTCGGTGTCCACCAGGACGGATTGGTGCACGTCTCCGCGATGTCCAAGACGTTCGTCAAGGATCCGCGTGACGTCGTGAAGCCCGGCGACATCGTCAAGGTGAAGGTCCTCGAGGTCGACATTCCGCGCAAGCGGATCTCGCTGACGCTGCGGCTGGATGACGAGGCTGCGCCTAAGGAGGCACGCGGTGGGGGGCGCCCGCAGCGTGGCGGGCGGGCGCCGCAGCAGCAGCGTGGGCAGCAGCAGGGTCGCGGTGGCGGCGGGTCGCGGCAGGCGCCCGCACCCGGCAACAGTGCGATGGCGGATGCGTTGCGGCGGGCGGGGTTGGTTGACCCCAAGGGGGGTCGTGGGCGGGGGTGAGCACTGTGGGTGGCGGGTGAGGGGTTTCTTTCCCCGAACCCGCCCCTTCCCGGAACTGGGGGCTGCGCCCCCAGGCAGCCGAGAACTTCGTCTGTGCGCTGCTGCGCCCCAGGGGCTGACGCCTCAGCGTTCCGTCACCTTGCCGCCGGCGACCTCCAGGCGGCGGGTGACGTGGACCGCGTCCAGCATGCGGCGGTCGTGTGTGACGAGGAGCAGCGTGCCCTCGTATGAGTCGAGCGCTGATTCCAGTTGCTCGATGGCCGGCAGGTCGAGGTGGTTGGTGGGTTCGTCCAGGACCAGGAGGTTGACGCCACGGCCCTGGAGGAGGGCCAGGGCGGCGCGGGTGCGTTCGCCAGGTGACAGGGTGGCTGCCGGTCGCAGGACGTGGTGCGAGGTGAGGCCGAACTTGGCCAGGAGGGTGCGGACTTCGGCCGGTTCGGTGTCCGGCACCGCCGTGCAGAACGCGTCCAGGAGGGACTCGGAGCCGTAGAACAGTTGGCGGGCCTGGTCGACCTCGCCGACCAGGACGCCGGAGCCCAGGGAGGCGTGGCCCGCGTCCACCGGTACGCGCCCCAGCAGGGCGGCCAGCAGCGTGGACTTGCCCGCGCCGTTGGCTCCGGTGACGGCCACCCGGTCCGCCCAGTCGATCTGCAACGACACCGGGCCGAGCACGAAGCCGCCTCGTCGTACCTCCGCGTCGCGCAGGGTGGCGACCACGGCGCCCGATCGCGCGGCCGCCGCGATCTCCATACGCAGCTCCCACTCCTTGCGCGGCTCCTCGACGACGTCGAGCCGTTCGATCATGCGCTGGGTCTGCCGGGCCTTCGCGGCCTGCTTCTCACTGGCCTCGCTACGGAACTTGCGGCCGATCTTGTCGTTGTCGTTGCTCGCCTTGCGCCGGGCGTTCTTGACGCCCTTGTCCATCCAGGAGCGCTGCATCTGGGCCCGGTCTGCGAGAGCGGCGCGCTTGTCGGCGTACTCCTCGTAGTCCTCGCGGGCGTGCCTGCGCGCGACGTCCCGTTCCTCCAGATATGCCTCGTAACCGCCGCCGTACAGCCTGATCTGCTGTTGGGCGAGGTCCAGTTCGAGGACCTTGGTGACGGTGCGGGTGAGGAACTCGCGGTCGTGGCTGACGACGACCGTGCCTGCGCGCAGTCCGCTCACGAAGCGTTCCAGGCGTTCGAGGCCGTCCAGGTCGAGGTCGTTGGTGGGCTCGTCGAGGAGGAAGACGTCGTAGCGGGAGAGGAGGAGGGAGGCGAGTCCGGCGCGGGCCGCCTGGCCGCCGGAGAGCGCGGTCATGGGCTGGTTCAGGTCGACGCCGAGGCCGAGCGAGTCCGCGACCTGATCGGCTCGTTCGTCCAGGTCGGCGCCGCCGAGGTCGAGCCAGCGCTCCAGGCTCGTCGCGTACGCGTCGTCCGCGCCCGGTGCCCCGTCGACGAGCGCCTGCGTCGCCTCGTCCATCACGCGCTGGGCCTCTGCCACACCGGTGCGGCGGGCCAGAAACTCCCGTACGGACTCGCCCGGCCGGCGTTCCGGCTCCTGCGGCAGATGCCCGACGGTGGCGTTCGGCGGGGAGAGCCGCAGCTCGCCCTGCTCGGGCTTCAGCAGTCCGGCGAGCATGCGCAGCAGCGTGGACTTGCCCGCGCCGTTGGCACCGACCAGACCGATCACATCGCCGGGCGCGACAACGAGATCGAGCCCGGAGAAGAGCGAGCGGTCACCGTGACCGGCGGCGAGGTTCTTTGCGACGAGGGTGGCAGTCATCAGGGGCCTGATCTTAATCGCCGGTCCCGTGGACAAGCGCCGGGATTTTCCGTGCTTGGCAAAGCACGCCCCGCAAACCGCGCCCCTTTAGGGGCGCGGGGAACTGCGCGACCAGCCACAGATCACCCGCACTCGCCCACGAACCCCAACCCATCACCCCGTTAGGCACCCCGCCCAACCGTCGGAGACACCAGCACTCCCCCCGAAGTCCGCGCCACGATGAAGGACTCCCCCTTCGTCGCTTTCGCGTCCAGGGCGAGCCGGTGCTCCCCCGCTTCCAGCACGCCGTCGAAGACCTCGTACGCGTGCGTGCGGTACAGCCGGTCCATGCGGTACGCGGTCAGTTGTACCCGGCACGGGGACGTGACCTCGACGCCCGCCTCGCCGTTCAAGGCGACCAGGCGGGTGAGGCGGCGCTGCTCCCGGGGGCTGCGGTCCAGGGCGTTCTCGATCTGGGCGACGAGGAGCGGGACGATCGGGGCGAGTCCGTCGACGTATGCGACCTCGACGCCGGCGCGCTCGAAGGACTGGCGTACGGCGGCACGTTCCTGCTCGGTGACGGCGCGGCCGAAGGCGACCGCGCCGTATGTGCGCAGCTCGTCGGCGGGGATATCGGCGGCGTCCTGGGTGGTCTCGGCGCCGATACCGATGATGCGCAAGGCGGTGGCAAGTTTGGCGAGGACGGCGGCTCGGGCGCCGATGAGCAGGACCCGGCGGCGCTCTCCACCGGCGGCGGTGAGCCCGCCGTTCGTCAGCAGGGAACCCAGCGCGGCGCGGTACTCGGCGCCACGGAAGCGGAACGGCCCTATTCCGTGGTAGCCGTTGAGCTCCAGGTCCGCCCGCTCACCGGTCTGCCAGGCGAAGTCGCGCCATACATAGTCGTCGCCGAGTCTCTCGATCACGGCGGTGACGGCACCGCAGGCGAGGTCCTCGCACTCGGGGCAGCCGTAGATGACGTACCGGCCGCCCGCCAAGGGGGCGTCGGCTTCCAGGAGGAGACTGTGCACCTGCGCGCTGAAGATCGCGGGCGGTATGTCGGAGGCGAGCGGGGAGACGGCGTCGAGGTCGGAGAGCTGGAACAGCAGCGGCCGTCCGTCGACGATGAAGTCCACGAAATCCCGGTGCACTTGGTAGTCACCGTTGGTGAGGACTCCACCGGCGCGCATGGCCGGTGCCAGGCCGAAAGTCGCGTACTCGGCAGACATGCTGTGAGTATCCCCAGACTGGGGGTGATGTGAGCACGGCATGACGGATTCCGTTAACGTCCGGCTGTGAGCAGTGAGCGGAACGATGACGTGATCGTGGTCGGCGGCGGTGTCATAGGCCTCACGACGGCCGTCGTCCTCGCGGAGAGCGGCAGGCGGGTACGGATCTGGACGCGGGAGCCCGTCGAGCGGACCACCTCGGCTGTTGCCGGCGCGATCTGGTGGCCGTACCGGATCGAGCCGGAGGTGCTCGTCGGTGAGTGGGCGCTGCAATCACTGTCCGTGTACGAGGAGTTGGCGGCGCGGCCCGAGGAGACGGGCGTACGCATGGTCGAGGGCGTACACGGTGAGACGGTGCTGGACGGGCTCGGGTCGTGGGCCGCGCGGGTGCCGGGGCTGCGGGCGGCGACGGCCGGAGAGTACGCCGGGGTGGGGTTGTGGGCGCGGCTGCCGCTGATCGACATGCCGGTGCATCTGGCCTGGTTGCGCGAGCGGTTCGTCAGGGCCGGCGGGACGGTCGAGGAGCGGTACGTCACGGATCTCGCGGAGGTCCCGGCGCCGGTCGTCGTCAACTGCACGGGCCTTGGCTCGCGGGAGCTCGTACCGGATCCGGGGATGTGGCCCGTGCGGGGGCAGTTGGTGATCGTGGAGAACCCCGGGGTGACCACGTGGCTGACCTCGGGGGATTCTGGCACCAAGGCGACGTACTTCTTTCCGCAGCCGGGCGGGCTGATCCTTGGCGGGACCGCTCAGGAGGGCGACTGGTCCCTGACGCCCGATCCGGCCGTGGCCGAAGCGATCGTGCGGCGGTGTGCGGCGCTGCGGCCGGAGATCGCCGGGGCTCGGATCATCGAGCACCGGGTGGGCCTGAGGCCTGCCCGCGACGCGGTGCGGCTGGAGCGTGAAATCCTGCCCGGCGGCCGGGTGCTGGTGCACAACTACGGGCACGGCGGGGCGGGCGTCACCGTGGCGTGGGGCTGCGCGCGGGAGGCGGCCGGACTGGCCTCCCGCTGACGCACAATCCCGACTCACCTCCCTCGGACGCCCGGATGCCGCCCAAGCGGATTTACCGAAGTCCGGTGCGGTGCCCCGCGCCCCTGGGAGGCCTGCGGCCTCCCAGGGGCGCGGGGCTGTGACATATACGGCTCCGCCGCGATGGGGGTCCCCCGCTCATGGGGTCCCCCCGCTCGAGCGAAACCGAGAGTGGGGAAGCGGCCAGCCACAGCCGGGCCCACAGCTTCAAACCGCCTTACCCAGCGGAGCGCTCAGCGGTGCTCGTGCCCGAGCGGGTCCCCTTCCGTGTCGGTGCCGGGTCCGGGACCGACACGGATCCCGAAGTCGCCGTCGTACTGTTTGTGCCCCTCGATCACGGCGAGTTCGACGGCCTCGGAACCCATCGCACTGCGCACGATGACCGGGTCCTTGCGCAGATCCTTCATCAGGGCGAAACACATCCCGATCATGACGAGGACGAAGGGCGCGGCGGCGAGGATCGTAAGGTTTTGCAGGCCGGCGAGCGCATCGCCCTTACCGCTGCCGATGAGCAGCATGATCGCGGCGACGGCCCCCGTCACCACGCCCCAGAACACCACGACGAGACGTCCGGGTTCGAGGGCGCCCTTCTGGGAGAGCGTGCCCATCACGATGGACGCGGCGTCGGCTCCGGAGACGAAGAAGATGCCGACCAGGATCATCACGAGCAGGCTGGTGACCGTCGCGATGGGGTACTCCTGCAGAACGCCGAAGAGCTGTCCCTCGGGCGTCGCCTCTTCGCCGAGCCGGCCGGCCTCCTGCAGCTTCATCGCGGAACCGCCGAAGACCGCGAACCAGACGAGGGAGACGGTGCTGGGTACGAGGATGACACCGCCGACGAACTGCCGGATGGTCCGGCCGCGGCTGATGCGGGCGATGAACATACCGACGAACGGCGTCCAGGAGATCCACCACGCCCAGTAGAAGACGGTCCAGCCGCTCAGCCAGTCCGCGACGCCCTCGCCGCCGCTGGCGTCGGTGCGGCCGGCGAGCTGCGGCAGGTCACCCACGAAGGAGAAGACCGACGTGGGCAGCAGATCGAGGACGATGACGGTCGGGCCCGCGATGAACACGAACACGGCGAGTACCAGCGCCAGCACCATGTTGGTGTTGGACAGCCACTGGATGCCGCGCTCGATGCCCGAGACAGCCGAGGCGACGAAGGCCAGCGTCAGTACGGCGATGATGGTGACGAGCAGTGCCGTGCTCGCCTTGTCCAGCCAGTCCAGCTCCGTGAGTCCGGAGCCGATCTGGAGCGCGCCGAGGCCCAGCGAGGTCGCGGAGCCGAAGACGGTGGCGATGATCGCGAGGACGTCGATCGCCCGGCCCGCGTGGCCGTTCGCGTGCCTTTCACCGATGAGCGGGGTGAACACCGCGCTGATCGTCTGGCGCCGGCGTTTGCGGAAGGTGCTGTAGGCGATGGCGAGGCCGACCACCGCGTAGATCGCCCACGGATGCAGGGTCCAGTGGAAGAGCGTGGTGGCCATCGCCGTTTCCATGCGCTCCGCGGAGTCGCCAGGGCTGGTGCCCGGCGGAGGTGTGGTGTAGTGCGACAGCGGCTCGCTCACGCCGTAGAACATCAGGCCGATGCCCATACCGGCGCTGAACATCATCGCGACCCATGACACGGTGCGGAACTCGGGTTCCTCGCCTTCGGTGCCCAGGTGGATCCTGCCGTAACGGCTGACCGCCAGCCAGAGCGCGAAGACGACGAAACCGGAGGCGGCTAGCACGAAGGCCCAGCCGCCGTTGTGCATCAGGCCGTCGAGCATCTTGGTGGAGGCGCTCTCCAGCGAGTCGGTGGCGACCGCGCCCCAGATCACGAAGGCCACGGTGAGCGCGGCGGTGACGCCGAACACCACGCGGTCGGTTTCGTGGCCGGGGCCGCCCGGGACGTCCTCAGGACCTCCCAGGCCTCCCCTCTTCTTCAGGTCTTCTGTCATCGGCGGCACCTTCCCCTGGAGGCCGAGCGGAAACACTTGTTCCTGGTTGCGCCCCTAGGAATTACCACAGGTGCCGCTGATCTCAACCCTTTCAGCGGTTGTCTCCCGGCACCCGCTGCGGGGTCCGGGGCTCGGCGACCCCGTCGAGGGTGGCCTCCGGCCTGACGTGCGCCGATCCCGAGGTGGCGCCCGAGAAGGCCTTGGCGCCTCCGACGAACGGGACGCGGGCCCACGTACGGGACAGGTCGAGTTTCAGCGTCGGTGTGGTCGACGGAGGGTCGATGAGGTCCTTGTCGGTGCCCGCGACGATCAGTGCGAGACGGTGCCCGGCGGGGACGACGTGGTCGCTCGCGTGCAGGTCGAGGCTGATGGTGTACGGCTTGCCCGGCGTGAGCGGGACGCCCTTCAGGTCCGAGGCATGGTTGCCGAGGTCGGCCCAGCCCCGGCTGAACACCGTGTAGTCCACGTCCGCGGTCTTGGCCTGCGTCTCCTTGAAGCAGGAGCTGTCACCCGTGGTGCTCGGGCCCCAGCAGCTGCGGTCGGTGAGCGTGGTGATGCCCTCGGCGGCGTCCGCGTAGTCACGGATGGTGTCCGGGCCGAGGTCGACAAGTACCGCGGAGAGATGGGCGGTGGTGGTGCTCGGTGTGGCGGTGACGGTCACCTTGGAGGAGCCGGACAGCCGGAGGTCGCGGGTGAGCGGCTTCGTGATGAATCCGGCCTTGGCGGCAGTCGACTGATCGATCTGCGCGGCCCAGTCGGTCTCGTCCTGGCTCGGGTCGTCGGTGAAGGTCTCGGTGCCCGATCCGGTACGCAGTCCAAGGGTGCCGACGCCCGCCTGCTCGCCCTTGCCGGGTCGCAGGCTCACGGTGTCCGTGCCGCGCGGCGGCCAGACACTCGACGTCTCCCACTTGTCGGGGGCGCGCTCGATGTCGGCCATCGGCTCGTCGTCGATGCCGTTGTCGTAGCCGAGGAGTTCGTGGTCGAACCAGCGGTGCAGGGTGTCCACCCATTCGGCGCGACGGAAGTCGAAGGGGTCGACGTGGCCGGTCTGCGACAGCCAGATCTTGCGCTCGACGCCGTTCTTCGCGAGGGCGTCCCACCACTGGCCGAAGTGCTTGGGGCGAACGTTGAGGTCCTGCATGCCGTGGATGACGAACACGCTCGCGTCGACCTTGTGGGCGTCCTTCACGTAGTCGCGCTCCGTCCACAGCTTCGTCCAGTCGCCGGTGCGCGGGGCCCCTTCGACGAGCTTCTGCTGCACGGCGGCGCACTTGGCGCGGGCGTCGGGGCTCTCGACGTAGTTGGACAGCCAGTCGGGTCCGGAGTCGTACAGCGGGGCGCCCTTGGCGAAGTAGTAGTCGTACCAGGAGGAGATGGCGGCGATCGGAACGATCGTCTCAAGGCCCTCGACTCCGGTCGCGGCGACGCCGTTCGCGACGGTCCCGTCGTAACTCTTGCCGATCATGCCGGTCTTGCCGTTGGTCCAGTCGGCCTTGGCCTTCGTACTGCCCGTCCGGGAGGTGTAGCCCTTGGCCCGGCCGTTCAGCCAGTCGACGACGGCCTTCGCGGACTGGACGTCGGAGCGTCCGCCGACGTCCACGCAGCCGTCGGAACGGTTGGTGCCGGTGAAGTCGACGCCGACGAACGCGTAGCCGCGCGGCACGAAGTAGTTGTCGTAGAACAGCGGCATCTGGACGACGTTGCCGTTCGCGTCGTACGTCTTCTTCTGGCTCTCGTTGCCGCGCCCGCAGCAGGAGTAGTACGGGCTGGCGTCCATGATCACGGGTATCTTCCGGCCCTGCCGGGCGAGTTCGCGGGGCCGGACGATGTCGACGGCGACGCGGTCGGTCTTCCCGTCCTTGTCGCCGTCGAGTCGGGTGTCCACCCAGACGGACTCGCGTATCGCGTTCTCGTACGAGTACACGGGCTTGCTCTCCCGCGGGGCGCTCTGTGCGGCGGCCGGGGTGAGGAGTGTGGCCATCAGGGCGGCTGTGGCCGCCGTCGCGAGCGTTCTCCAGGTCCTGAAGCGCATGACGCGCGCACGTATCGGCATGCGCGGAAGGTACCCCGGTCAACTCGTGGGCGAAAGGGGGTCGTTGGGGCGCCAAGGACCGAACGGGTGCCGCGAGGAGGAGGGGTCTTGAAAGGGCCGTGGGATGGATTGGCTCATGTCGGCCGAATGGCTATCGTGTGACAGGAGTGGACGTGGACACGACAGGGTCCACAGGGACTGAATAGTGTCCGAACAGACTTCATGCCCCCACGACTTGGAGCTGAACGTGCACCGCAGACTCATCGCCCCGGGCGCACTCGCGGCCTCCCTGCTGCTGGCGATCCCGGCATCGGCGGCCGACTACGAGCCCGGAGCGCCGGGCATCGGCGACCCCTACTACCCGGCCTACGGCAACGGCGGATACGACGTCTCGCACTACGATCTCCGGCTCAAGTACCAGCCGGAAACAGACAAGTTGGAGGGCACGGCGACCCTCCTGGCGACCACGACACAGGATCTGTCGCGGTTCAATCTGGACTTCCTGCTCGACGTCAGCGAGGTGCGGGTGAACGGCGCGAAGGCGTCGTTCACGACCTCCGGCGAGCACGAACTGGAGGTCACGCCGAAGACACCGCTGCCCAAGGGCACGCCCGTCACCGTGGTGGTGCGCTACAGCGGCGTGCCGTCCTCGAAGTCGGCGTACGGCTTCACCAGTTGGCACCGCACACCGGACGGCGGCGTCGGGGCGAACGAGCCCGAGGCGGCCTGGTGGTGGTTCCCGAGCAACGATCATCCGCTGGACAAGGCCACGTACGACGTGTCGGTGGCGGTGCCGGACGGCTCGCAGGCGATCTCCAACGGCACACTCCAGTCGACGAGTTCACGGGCCGGCTGGACGCGCTACAACTGGCGGTCCGACAAACCGCAGGCCACGTATCTCGCCACGCTTGCGGTCGGGAAGTTCGACGTCACGACCGGCACGTCGGAGAGCGGCATCCCGATCGTCAACGCGTACAGCAAGGATCTGGGCGACAACTACGGGGCGGCGCGCGCGAGCATCGAGCGCACCGGGGAGGTCGCCGACTGGCTGACGGAGTACTTCGGGCCGTATCCGTTCAACGCGCTCGGCGGCTACGTCCCGAACATCACCGAGACCGGATACGCCCTGGAGACCCAGACCCGACCCTTCTACAGCCCGCGCCAGTTCTCGAACGGCACGAATGTGTCCGTGGTCGTCCATGAGCTGGCCCACCAGTGGTACGGCAACCTCGTGTCCGTCGCCGGCTGGAAGGACATCTGGATCAACGAGGGCTTCGCGCGGTACGCGCAGTGGCTGTGGTCGGAGCACGAGGGCGAAGGGACAGCACAGGAGCTCGCGGACTACGTGTACGCGTCGCATCCCGCCGACGACCCGTTCTGGAAGGTCAGGCCTGGTGATCCGGGGCCGGAGAACCAGTTCCATCTCGCGGTGTACGACCGGGGCGCCCTGGCCCTCCAGGCCCTGCGCAACGAGATCGGCGACGAGGACTTCTTCGCCATCCTGAAGGGCTGGCCGAAGGAACATGCGCACGGCAACGCGACGGTCGGCGACTTCGTGAAGTACGCCGAGCGGATCTCGGGCCGGCCTCTTGCCGCCCTCTTCGACACCTGGCTCTACCAGCCCTCGAAGCCGAGTGCGCCCGCGGCCCGGGACGCCTCGATCGCGCCCCTGGCCGGGAAGACTCCGGTCCAGCCGAAGTCCTGGAAGAAGATCGCCGCGACGAATGGCGTGCACGATCACGAGCACGCTCGTGAGAAGGGGCATGAGGACGGGCACTGAGGCGGGGTGAGGCGACGGCGGGCGGGCAGCTCACTGCCCGCCCGCCGCGCTTTCCCACCACTGGTGAGACAGCAATACTGTTGCACCGCACCCGGGCGCGGTACCGCAGTACGCGAAGGAGCAGCAGCCATGTCGACGGACATCGAGGAGCCGAAGCTCACGGTCGACGAGCTGGCCGCGCGTGCCGGTGTCACGGTGCGTACGGTGCGCTTCTACAGCACCAAGGGCCTGCTGCCGCCGCCCGTGCTCGGTCCGCGTCGCGTCGGGCACTACGGGCAGGCGCATCTGTCCCGGCTGGCGCTCATCGAGGAGTTGCAGCGCCAGGGGATGACGCTGGCCGCGATCGAGCGGTATCTGGAGCAGCTGCCAGCCGACCTGAGCGCCCATGACCTGGCGATCCACCGTGCCGTGGTGGCCTCGTGGGCGCCCGAGTCGACGCAGGAGATGAGCCGCGCCGAGCTGGAGCGCCGGGCGGGCCGACCGCTGGGCGAGGAGGACCTGGACCGGCTCGCCGCGATGAACGTCGTCGTACGGACTCCCGACCCGCAGACCTATCAGGTGGATCCGGGACTGCTGCGGCTGGGCGTACAGCTCCTCGACGTGCCGATCGCGCACGAGACGATCCTCGCCGCGCGCACGGTCCTGCTGGAGCACACGCGCGCGGCGGCCCGGGAACTGTCCCGGTTGCTGCGCGACGAGGTGTCCGAACGTGAGTCGATGGCGGAGGTGAAGTCCCTGTCGGCGCATATGCAGCCCCTGGTGGTGCAGGCACTGCTGACCACGTTCCAGCGCTCCCTGAACGAGGAGCTGCGGGAGTGGCTCAAGAGCCCACGGTGAGCGGGGCCGTTCCGGACTCCCGAACGGCCCCCGCCCGCACCGTACTCACCTACGCGTCGCTGAACCGCTCCCCCTTCTCCGCCTTCTGGACGAGCAGCGCCGGTGGCGTGAACCGGTCCCCGTAGCGCTCGGCGAGCTCGCGCGCGCGTGCCACGAATCCGGGCAGGCCGGCATCTGCCCCGGCGTAGCCGTCGTAGCCGTTGATGTACTGCAGGACGCCACCGGTCCAGCCGGGGAAGCCGATCCCGAGGATGGACCCGATGTTGGCCTCGGCGACGGACGTCAGGACGCCCTCCTCCAGGAGCCTGACCGTGTCCAGCGCCTCGGAGAAGAGCATGCGCTCCTGCATGTCCGTAAAGGGGATCTCGGCGCCTTCGCGTGTGAAATGCTCCCGGAGTCCGGGCCAGAGCCGCGTGCGCTTCCCGTCGGCGTACTCGTAGAAGCCCGCGCCGCCGCTGCGGCCGGTACGGCCGAACTCGTCGATCATGCGGTCGACCACCGCCTCGGCGGGGTGCGCCACCCAGGTGCCGCCGGACTCCTCGACGGCCCGCTTGGTCTCGGTGCGGATCTTGCGCGGCAGGGTGAGCGTCAGCTCGTCCATGAGGGAGAGGACCTTGGCCGGATAGCCCGCCTGGGCCGCGGCCTGCTCGACGGAGGCGGGCTCGATGCCCTCGCCGACCATCGCCACGCCCTCGTTGATGAAGTGCCCGATGACCCGGGAGGTGAAGAAGCCGCGCGAGTCGTTGACGACGATCGGGGTCTTCTTGATCTGCCGTACGAGGTCGAAGGCGCGCGCGAGGGCATCCTCACCGGTGCGCCCGCCCTTGATGATCTCGACGAGCGGCATCTTGTCGACGGGTGAGAAGAAGTGCAGCCCGATGAAGTCGGACTGCCGCTCGACGCCTTCGGCGAGGGCGGTGATCGGCAGAGTCGAGGTGTTGGAGCACAGCAGTGCGTCCGGCTCGACGATGTGCTGGATCTCCTGGAACACCTTGTGCTTGAGCGCCGGGTCCTCGAAGACGGCCTCGATCACGGCGTCGCAGCCGGCGAGGTCCTGCGGGTCGGCGGTGGGCGTGATGCGGGAGAGCAGTTCGTCGGCCTTCTCCTGGGTCGTACGTCCCCGGGAGACGGCCTTGGCGCAGAGCTTCTGGGAGTAGCCCTTGCCCTTGGCCGCCGCCTCGGCCGACACGTCCTTGAGAACGACGTCGATGCCCGCGCGTGCGCACGAGTAGGCGATACCCGCGCCCATCATCCCCGCACCCAGGACGGCGACCTTGCGGACCTGGCGCGGCTCGATGCCCTTGGGGCGGTTGGCGCCGGAGTTGACGGCCTGGAGGTCGAAGAAGAAGGCCTGGATCATGTTCTTGGAGGTCTGGCCCGCGGCCAGCTCCACGAAGTAGCGCGATTCGATGACCTGCGCGGTCTCGAAGTCCACCTGGGAGCCCTCGACCGCCGCCGCGAGGATGTTGCGCGGGGCCGGGTAGGGCGCGCCGCCCGTCTGCTTGCGCAGGGTCGCCGGGAAGGCGGGCAGGTTCGCCGCGAACTTGGGGCTGGACGGTGTGCCGCCGGGGATGCGGTAGCCGGGCTTGTCCCAGGGCTGCGAGGACTCGGGGTTGGCTTCGATGAAGGCGCGGGCCTTGGTGAGCAGCTCCTCCTGTGTGGTGGCCACTTCGTGGACGAGGCCGTTCTCGAGCGCGCGCCGCGGGCTGTACTGGGTGCCCTGGAGGAGCACCTTCAGCAGGGCGTCGGCGATACCCAGGAGGCGTACGGTCCGCACGACGCCGCCGCCTCCGGGCAGTAGGCCGAGGGTGACCTCGGGGCAGCCGATCTTGGAGCCGGGAGCGTCGAGTGCGACGCGGTGGTGGCAGGCGAGGGCGATCTCGAAACCGCCGCCCAGGGCCGCGCCGTTCATCGCGGCGACGACGGGCTTGCCCAGCGTCTCGATACGGCGGAGGTCGCGCTTGACGGCGAGGCTCCGCTCGAAGGTGAACTCGGCGGTTTCGGGCGTGACCGCGATCAGTTCACGCAGGTCGCCGCCCGCGAAGAAGGTCTTCTTGGCGGAAGTGAAGATGATGCCGCGGATGGAGTCCTTCTCGGCCTCCAGCCGGTCGGCGATCGTGGTGAGCGAGTCCCGGAACGCCTGGTTCATGGTGTTCGCGGACTGGTTCGGGTCGTCGAGGACGAGGGTGACGACGCCGGTCCTGTCCTGTTCCCAGCGGATGGTGCTCTCGGTCATGGCTGTTGCTCCGTAAAGGGGACGCCGCAAGGGCGGTGGGGGCCGTAGGAGGGGGACGGGACGGACGGGACGTTCACAGACGCTCGACGATCGTGGCGATGCCCATGCCGCCGCCGACACACAGCGTGGCGAGGCCGAACCGCTTGTCCTGGCGCTCCAGTTCGTCGACGAGCGTGCCGAGGATCATCGCTCCCGTGGCGCCCAGGGGGTGACCGAGTGCGATGGCTCCGCCGTTGACATTGACCTTGTCCAGGGACAGGCCCATGTCCTTGACGAAGCGTAGGACGACGGCGGCGAAGGCTTCATTGATCTCGACCAGGTCGATGTCGTCGATGGTCAGTCCGGCCTTGGCGAGCGCCTTGCGGGTCGCGGGCGCGGGCCCCGTGAGCATGATCGTGGGTTCGGAGCCGGAGACGGCGGCGGCGACGATCCGGGCGCGCGGCGTCAGTCCGTACCGCTCGCCCACCTCGCGCGAACCGATCGCCACCAGTGAGGCGCCGTCCACGATGCCGGAGGAGTTGCCCGCGTGGTGCACGTGGTCGATCTTCTCCACCCAGTGGTACTTCTGCAGCGCCACGGCGTCGAAGCCGCCCAGGTCGCCGATGTCCGCGAACGACGGCTTGAGGCCCGCCAGCGAGTCGGCGGTGGTGCCTGGGCGCAGGTGCTCGTCATGGTCCAGGACGACGAGTCCGCTGCGGTCCTGCACCGGCACGACGGACCGCTCGAAGCGGCCGTCCTTCCAGGCCGCCGCGGCCCGCTCCTGGGACAGGGCCGCGTACTCGTCGACGTCCCGGCGCGTAAAGCCCTCGATGGTGGCGATGAGGTCGGCGCCGATGCCCTGGGGGACGAAGTTGGTGGCGATGTTGGTCATCGGATCGGCGAACCAGGCGCCGCCGTCGGAGGCCATCGGCACCCTCGACATCGACTCGACACCGCCCGCGAGCACGAGGTCCTCCCAGCCCGAACGGACCTTCATCGCGGCGAGGTTGACGGCCTCGAGGCCCGAGGCACAGAAGCGGTTCTCCTGGACGCCCGCCACTGTGTCGGGCAGTCCGGACGCGATGGCGGCGATCCGCGCGATGTCCGAGCCCTGGTCGCCGACCGGGCCGACGACTCCGAGCACGATGTCGTCGATCGCGGCCGGGTCGAGGTCCGGGAAACGGCCCCGGAGCTCGTGGATGAGCCCGACGACGAGGTCGATGGGCTTGGTGCCGTGCAGGGCGCCGTTCGCCTTGCCGCGTCCGCGCGGGGTGCGGATTGCGTCGTACACGTACGCTTCGGTGCTCACGGGTCAGCCTTTCGGGGTGGGTTGCTCAGGCGCGGAGGGTTGCTCAGGCGCGAGGACCTGCCGCTTCGTGGGAGGCCACTTCATTCGGGGCCGCCCTTCAGGAGGCCGGGTACGTCCCAGTCGTGGGCCACGGCCTCGGTGTCGGCGCCCGGCTGCGCGGGCCCGCCGCGGACCGAGGTGGGGGTGGCCGAGAAGCGGGGGGCGGGAGCCGGCTGGGTGATGCCGCCGTGGTCGGTGAAGGTGCCGCGGGCGGCGAGGTGCGGGTGGTGCGGCGCCTCGCTCAGGGAGAGGACCGGCGCCACGCACGCGTCGGAGCCCTCGAAGACCGCGGTCCACTCCTCGCGCGTACGGGTCTTGAAGCGGACCTCGACCGTCTCGCGCAGTTCGTCCCAGCGCGCCGGGTCCTTGTGGGCCGAGGCGTGTTCCGGGATGCCGAGGAGGTCCACGAACTCGGCGTAGAACCGCTGCTCGAGCGCGCCCACCGCCATGTACTGGCCGTCTGCCGTCTCGTACGTGCCGTAGTACGGGCAGCCTCCGTCGAGGAGGTTGGCGCCGCGCCGGTCCTGCCAGCGGCCGGCGGCCAGCATGCTGTGGATCATCGCGGCGAGGTGAGCGGCACCGTCGACGATGGCCGCGTCCACGACCTGTCCGGAGCCGGTCGTACGGGCGTGGTGGAGGGCGGCGAGGACGCCGACGACGAGGTAGAGCGAGCCGCCCGCGTAGTCGCCGAGCAGGTTCGCGGGGACGGCGGGCGGGGCCTCCGGGGCGCCGATCATGCCGAGGGTGCCGGTCAGCGCGATGTACGCGATGTCGTGGCCTGCGCGCTGGGCGAGCGGGCCCTGCTGGCCCCAGCCGGTCATCCGTCCGTAGACCAGCTTCGGGTTGCGGGCATGGCATGTCTCGGGGCCGACGCCGAGGCGCTCGGCGACACCCGGGCGGTAGCCCTCGATGAGGATGTCGGCGCGTTCGACCAGGTCGAGGACGCGGGCCGGGCCGTCGTCCGTCTTCAGGTCGACGAGCACGGACCGCTTGTTGCGGTTGGTGATGTCGTAGTCCGGGTCGACGGCGAGGCCGGCGCCGCCGGGCCGGTCCACACGGACGACGTCGGCGCCCAGGTCGGCGAGGAGCATGGCGGCGAACGGACCGGGCCCGATGCCGGCCAGCTCGACCACGCGCACCCCGGCGAGCGGGCCGTGCCCTGCCGTCCCTGCCACTGTCATCGAGCCCCCAACGCTTTGACACTACTGATGTAACACTCGTGATGCTAAGAACGCGTTCCACGCAGCACAAGACTCTGGCGAGCAAGCGCTTAGCCACATGGCTCGGTCATTCTCGACGCCCGGCGCCAACAAGGGAATCGCCAGGGGAATCAGCGCGCGTCCAGCTCCGCTATGAACTTCTTCAGGGCGATCGTGCGGTAGCTCTCCTCGACCCAGTCGCACAGCAGCTCGGCGGCCGGGGAGCCCTTCTCCTCCAGCGGGATACTCACCCAGCCTGCCTTCCCGAGGCCGTACCCTGCGGGCTCGGCACCCGGCGAAGTCATCGCGTGGGCGTGCACCGCCTCGTCTTTGAGCTTCACGGTCACGTACAGGGGATAGCTGCCGTCGGTCACACCGAGGAAGACGAACACCTTCTTGTTGACCTTCGCGACGGTGTCGCCCCAGGGGAAGTCCTCGGTCGCGCCCGGCAGTCCGAGGGCGAACTCGCGCACTTTCTCCCACTTCTTCAGGGCGGTCTCGGTCGCGGCCACGGCTGCCTCCGGTTCTTGGGTACGGCGCCTCGCACGGGGCCGTGGTTCGGCTCCTCGTACTTCACGCTAGCCTCAGCCACCGACAACGGCGCGGGGTGTACGGCAGAGAGGTGCCATGAGCAGCCAGAACGGGACGGAACGGGCGTACGACGTCGTGCTCTTCGGGGCCACGGGGTTCGTCGGAAAGCTCACCGCGGAGTACCTCGCCACGCATGCGCCCGCGGGGCTGCGCTGGGCGATCGCGGCGCGCGACACCGCGAAGCTGGAGCGGCTGCGCGAGCGGCTCGCCTCGATCGACCCGGCCTGTGCCGAGCTGCCCCTGCTCCGGGCGGACGTCGGCGATCCGGCCTCCCTGCGCGAACTCGCGGTCCACGCGCGCGTGGTGGCCACCACCGTCGGGCCCTACCTGAAGTACGGCGAGGAACTGCTCGCCGCCTGCGCGAACGCCGGCACCGACTACGTCGACCTCTGCGGAGAGCCCGAGTTCGTGGACCTCATGTATGTGCGGCACGACGCACGCGCGCGTGAGAGCGGGGCGCGGCTGGTGCACGCGTGCGGCTTCGACTCCATTCCGCACGACCTGGGCGCGTACTTCACCGTCCGTCAGCTTCCCGAAGGGGTGCCGCTGACCGTCGACGGGTTCGTACGCGCCGACGGGATGTTCTCCGGTGGCACATTCGCCTCCGCCCTCAACCAGTTCTCGCGCGGGCCACAGATGGCTGCCGCGGCGCGGGACCGGGGGCGGCACGAGCCGCGGCCGGCCGGCCGACGGGCGTACGCGCCTCTGAGCGCGCCCCGGTACGCCAAGGAGGTGGGCGCGTGGGCGGTGCCGCTACCCACGATCGACGCGCAGGTCGTGCAGCGCTCGGCCCGCGCCCTGGAGCGGTACGGGCCCGACTTCCGCTACCGGCACTACGCGGCCGCGAAGCGGCTGCCGTTCGCGGTGGGCGGTCTGGCCGCGGCCGGTGCGGCCTTCGCGGCGGCGCAGCTGCCACCGGCCCGGCGCTGGCTCTCGGACCGGCTCAAGCCCGGGGAGGGGCCGAGCGAGGAGAAGCGAGCGCGCAGCTGGTTCTCGGTGCGGTTCGTGGGAGAGGGCGGCGGACGCCGCGTCTTCACGGAGGTCGCGGGCGGCGACCCCGGCTACGGTGAGACCGCCAAGATGCTCGCCGAGTCCGCCCTGTGCCTGGCCTTCGACGACCTCCCGCCGACATCGGGCCAGGTCACGACGGCGGTGGCGATGGGTGACCGGCTCATCGAGCGCCTACGGGAGGCGGGAATCAGCTTCCGGGTCGCGGCCTCGCGCTGAGCACTCCGCTGGACGTGCCGATCGAAGCTGCGGGTCCGTTGGGGCTGGTCGCTCCCCCACTCTCAGCCGCCAGGCCCTACCAGCCCATGACCGTGTAGATCATCCCCGCTATCCAGCCGACCCCGGCGAGGACCGCGAGGACCAGGCCCGCCATGAGGGCGCGTTCAACGGGCTGGCTGGGGCTGGCGGCGGGCTTCGGGGCGCGGTGTGTCGTCATGCGGGCCAGCCTGCCGAGCGGGACGGGGGCCCGGCATCCGTACAGATACTCAGACGACGTACTCAGTCGCCTTCAGGGCCTTGCGGCACAGGGCGTCAGCGCGGCGGGTCGTCTCCGGGAGGCGGAAGCGGGGTGCGAGTCGCAGCGTGTGGGCGCAGGCGTTGTCCAGGCTCACCCGGTGACCGACCGAGACGAAGACCGGCTTGACGCCCTGCTGGGTGCGCAGCGCCCGGCCGACCTCCTCCTCGCCCGCGAGCAGCGGTGACGAGGATCCGCGCGGTGCGCCCGGCTCCTCGTACGCGAAGGTGAACGGGTTCTTGGCGACGCCGATGACCGGCAGGCCCGTGAGGACGCCGAGGTGGCTGGCCAGTCCGAAGCGGCGGGGATGGGCGAGGCCGTAGCCGTCGCAGACGACGAGGCCCGGCTCGCAGGGCAGCGCGTCGAGGGCGGCCAGGACGGCCGGGATCTCGCGGAAGGCCAGCAGCCCGGGGACGTAGGGAAAGGACACCCGCCCCACGGCCGTGGACTCGGCCACGATGTCGAGACTCGCCACGTCCAGGACGACGGCCGCGGCCACCACGACGTCACGCCCGTCGTCGTACGCCACGTCCACCCCCGTCACCCGGCCGGTCCCCGGCGGCGGCCCCGGCTCGTCGAGTACGACGCGCCCGTGCAACTCGTCCTGCACGGCACGTGCTTGCTCTTCTGTGGTGGGCCAGCCCGCGGGGATGCGTACGGTCGTCATGGTGGAATCGAGCGTACGCGGCCGGGTGACTTGGGCGGCGTTCAACGGCCGAGGGCCCTCGACAGCTCCTCCTTGTTCATCTTGGAGCGGCCCTCGATGTTGCGGCTCTTCGCCTCCTCGTAGAGCTGGTCGTACGTGGCCCCTTCGCGGGACTCACGGCCGCCGCGACGTTCGGTAAAGGTGTCCTGGGCCGACGTGCGGCTCGTGGTCTTCGACTCGCCGCGCTGAGCGCGTTCCTTGTCGGTGGTTCGGGCGGCGATCTCCTCGGCGCGCCGCTCGCTCGCGCCGCGTTCGCGCTCGCTTTCCCTGATGTGTTCCTGCTGGCGTTCCCGCTTGGAACTCGAGCCACGTGCCATGGCCGGACTCCTTGCTGCTAGAAGACTGCTGGAAGCCGCCCCTCCTCCAGCCAAGCACGGGCCGGGCCCACCCGCATCAGCGCTCCAACCGTGCCACCCTGCCCTGCTCGCCGGAGGCCCAGCAGCCCAGGTCGGGGGTGCAGTCGACGGTGTCGTACGAGCCCGTGTCGAGGGTGCGCCAGGTGCGCCCGCCGTCGGTGGTGAGGTCGGTTCCGGTGGGTCCGACGGCGAGGGCGGCCGAGCGGCTGTGCGGGAGCCAGGTGACGCCGGAGCGATAGGCGGGCGGCGGCTGCGCGGCGGGCGTCCAGGTGCGGCCGGCGTCGCCGCTGACGGCGGCGGCCTGCGGTGACGGCTCGTCCGCGCGGTAGTCGCCGCCGACCGCGATGCCGTGCGTACGGTCGCGGAAGGCGAGGGCGAAGACACCGCGTGCCGGATCGCCCGCGGGAACCGGGGTGTCGGTGGCCGTCCAGGTCCGTCCTCGGTCGGAGGAGTGCAGCACGCGCGCGCGTGCGGCCCCGCCAGTGGCCAGCCACACATCGCGCGGCCCGGAGCTGACGAGGCACTGCCCACTGGCCGCGAAGCCCGCCTCGCCCTCCTGCGCCGCGGGCATCCCGTCGCTGGGCAGCACCTTCCACGAGCGTCCGCCGTCGCTGGTCGACAGGATCCGGAACCTTCCGTCCACGGGGTCGCTCATCGCCAGTCCGTGGCGCCGGTCGAAGAAGGTGACGCAGTCATAGAAGGCCCTCGCGTCGGTGTTGCGGAAGGACTCGGTCCAGGTCTCGCCGCCGTCGTCGGTGCGGAAGATCCGCGAGGCCTCACCCTCGCCGATGGCCAGCACCACGGCACGCTTGCCGTCGAACGCCTCGATGTCCCGGAACTCCAACTCGGCGGCCCCGGGCGGCGATACGTTCCGCCAGCTCGCGCCACCGTCGGAGGTCCGCAGCACGGTGCCGCGGGAACCGGCGAGCCACGCCGTGTTCCGGCTGACGGCGGAGAGACCGCGGAAGCGTACGTCGGTGCCGCTGTCCTTGAGCTCCCAGTGCGGAGGCCGCCGGCCCGGTTCCTCTGCCCGGGCGGGCGCCGCGAGCGAAGCGAGATCGGGGTCCCCCCGGACGGAGTCCGGGGGAGCGGCGGCGAGCGCGGCCCCGCACACCCCCGCCGCCAGCAGTCGCCTCATGAATCTCTTCGGTCGCGTTGTCCCCAAGCCCCTCATGGCGGGCGAAGCTAGCCCACTCCCCCGGTGACGTCCAGATGCCCCAACTGACGACGGTGGCCCCACCGATGATTGAAGGCGGTGACACAGGTCACTCGAATTTGGTGCGTCTTCGTGCGCACGGAATGGCTGATTCTGTCGTCTCTGCAAGTGCCCGGCGTCATCCGTTCACCGTTCGTCAAGCCGTCACAAGGGAGCAGGCGTTGTCCATTGTCATCGAGCAGCCTGTCGAGGCCCGCCTCGTCGCCGCCGCACCGCGGATGCCGAGCATTCCCGCGGCGCTCCACTACGACCCTCGTGAACCGTTCGCCGTCCGTATGACCTTCCCGGCCCCGGCCACCCTCGAAGGCGTGGACGTGTGCTGGACCTTCGCCCGCGAGCTGCTCGTCTCGGGTCTGGAGGAGCCGGTGGGTAACGGCGACGTACGGGTGCGGCCGTACGGATACGACCGCGTCGTCCTGGAGTTCCACGCTCCCGAGGGCACCGCCGTGGTGCACGTCCGCGCGGGTGAGCTGCGGCGCTTCCTTCAGAGCACGACGGGGCTGGTGCCGCTCGGCCTGGAGCACCAGCACCAGGACATCGACCACGCCCTGGCCGAACTTATGCGGGACGCCCGCTAGGCGCTCCGCTGGAAGAACGGTGATGAAACCGCGGGCCGGTGGGGGCCGGCCGTTCCCCCACTCTCGGCTGCGCTCGAGCGGAGGGGACCCCCATCGCGGCGGAGCCGCACATCTAACAGCCCGGCGCCCCTTACAGGGCGCGATGCCGCATCGGACTTCGCCAAGGCTGCTTGAAGGTGGGCCCAAATCGGGGCCCCGTTATTGCGTTGACACGCACCGAGCCCCCTCCTACGGTGTACAGCGGTCCTGTTGCCGTCGATTGGAGAAGGACGTTGCTCGTCTGAGGTCCTGAGACACCGCGCCACACCTGTCTGCGTGTGTGCGCCGCGTGCGACCTCGGCATACGAGCCGTCCTCCGGAGCGGGACCTTCCCCCGGACGTCCAGGACTCCTGCCCGTCTTTGCGGCCGTCGTCGCCCCCCGGTGCCCTGCCGGTGCATGCCGGTGTCTCGATACGCGTTGCCCTGACCGCATCAAGCAACCGCGAGGCCCCATGTCTACCTTCCCCACCTCCATCACCTGCACCTCCCTCCGCTTCGCCTGGCCGGACGGCAGCACCGTCTTCGACGATCTGCAGGTGGCCTTCGGACCCGGAAGGACCGGGCTCGTCGGCGTCAACGGATCAGGAAAATCAACCCTGCTGAAGCTGATCGCCGGGCAGCTCACACCGACCGACGGCACTGTCCGGGTGGCGGGCGAGGTCGGCTACCTGCCGCAGAACGTCGCCCTCGACACCTCGCTGCGCGTCGACGAAGCACTCGACATCGCCGAAAAGCGAGCCGCGCTGCACGCCATCGAGGCGGGCGACGTCGCCGAGCACCACTTCGACGTCGTCGGCGACGACTGGGACGTCGAGGAACGCGCCCTCGCAACACTCGGCGAACTCGGCCTCGGCCACATCGAGTTGGACCGCACGATCGGCGAGGTCTCGGGCGGCGAGTCCGTTCTCCTGCGTCTGGCCGCGCTGCTCCTGCGTCGACCCGACGTACTCCTCCTCGACGAGCCCACCAACAACCTCGACCTGTACGCCCGTCGGCGCCTGTACGGCGCGGTCGATGCCTGGTCCGGAGTGATGGTCGTGGTCAGCCACGACCGCGAACTCCTCGAACTGGTCGACCAGATCGCCGATCTGCGCCGAGTACATACTGCGGCGCGCAGCGCCTCGGTTGAGGGTGGTGGTGGGAGACGGGTGGGAGAGGTCACTTGGTACGGCGGCAACTTCTCAGCGTACGAGGAGGCGCTCGCCACCGAACAGGAGGCGGCCGAGCGCATGGTGCGCGTCGCCGAGGCGGACATGAAGAAGCAGAAGCGCGAATTGGCCGACGCCCAGGTCAAGTTGGCCCGTCGCAAGAGGTACGCGCAGAAGATGTACGACACCAAGCACGAACCCCGGGCCGTGATGAAGCTGAAGAGCCGCGCGGCCCAGGTGTCCGCCGGCAAACACCGCATCATGCACGAGGACAAGCTCGCGGAGGCCAAGGAACGCCTCGACGAGGCGGTCGACGCCGTACGGGACGACGACGAGATCCGCGTGGACCTCCCGTACACGGCCGTGCCGCCCGGCCGCACCGTACTCACCCTCCAGGATCTGGAGCTGAGGTACGGCGCCCGCGTGGCCGGCGGCTTCGAGCTGCGCGGCCCCGAACGGATCGCGCTGATCGGACGCAACGGCGCGGGCAAGACCACCCTGCTCCGGACGATCTCCGGGGAACTGGAACCGCTCTCCGGGGAGGCGCAGGCCCACGTACCCCTGCGTTTCCTGCCTCAGCGCCTCGACGTACTGGACGACGACCTGACCGTCGCCGAGAACGTGGCGCGCTTCGCACCGAGCGCCACGAACAACCGGATCCGGGCCCGCCTCGCCCGCTTCCTGTTCAAGGGCGCCCGCGCCGACCAGCACGCCGCGACGCTCTCCGGAGGCGAACGCTTCCGGGCGACGCTGGCCGCCCTGATCCTGGCCGAGCCCGCACCCCAGCTGCTGATGCTCGACGAGCCGACGAACAACCTCGACATGGCGAGCGTGAGACAGCTGACGACGGCCCTGGAGTCGTACGAGGGCGCGCTGATCGTGGCGAGCCACGATGTGCCGTTCCTGGAGTCGATCGGGATCACGCGCTGGCTGCTACTGGAAGGAGAACTCAAGGAAATCACGCCAGAAGCTGTCGGGTATCCCGGCTAGCTTCGCCGATATGAGCCAACTGACCACCGGTACTCTCCCCCACTCCCAGCTTCGCTCGATCGGACGAAGCCCCGTGTTCATCCAGGTCACAGGGGCCCGGGAGAACAACCTCCGCGATGTCGATCTCCGTATCCCGAAAGGCCGGCTGACCGTCTTCACCGGCGTTTCGGGGTCGGGGAAGTCGTCCGTCGTCTTCGACACGATCGCGGTCGAGTCGCAGCGCCAGCTGAACGAGACCTTCACCTGGTTCATCCGCAACCGGCTGCCGAAGTACGAGCGGCCGCACGCGGAGGCCATCGACGATCTCTCACCGGCGATCGTCGTCGACCAGCGGCCGGTCGGCGGTCACTCCCGGTCCACCGTGGGCACGATGACGGACGTGTACTCGGTGATCCGTGTGCTGTTCTCGCGGTACGGCACACCGAGCGCGGGTCCGGCGACCGCGTACTCGTTCAACGATCCGTCGGGCATGTGCCCCGAGTGCGACGGCCTCGGGCGCACGGTCCGGCCCGACTGGGACCGCATCCTGGACCCGGACCGCTCGCTCGCGGACGGCGCGATCCGCTTCCCGCCGTTCGCCGTGGGGACCTGGCAGGGGCAGGCGTACACGAACACCACCGAGCTGGACCCGCACAAGCCCGTACGCCGATTCACAATCGCCGAGCGGGAGTTCCTGCTGCGCGGGCGCTCCGGGAGCAAGGTCACCGTCAACAACTCGGACGGGAGCTGGAGCACCGACTACGAAGGACTCGCCGACCGTTTCGAGCGGCTGTACCTCAAGCGGGACCTGTCGGCGCTCAGCCAGAAGACCCGCGACCAGGTGCAGCGTTTCCTGACGCAGGACACCTGCCCGGTGTGCCACGGAGCACGGCTGAACGCGGCGGCGCTCGCCACCCGCGTCGGCGGACTGTCCATCGCCGACTGCACCCGGATGCAGATCAGCGACCTGATCGCGGTACTGAAGAACATCGACGAATCCGTCGACCCCGTCGCCGGGCCGATCGCGGGCGCGGCCGTGGCCTCGCTGGAGCGGATCGAGGCGATCGGGCTCGGCTACCTCAGCCTCGACCGGGAGACCGCCACGCTCTCCGGCGGAGAGGGCCAGCGCCTGAAGACGGTGCGGCATCTCGGCTCGAGCCTGACCGGGATGACGTACATCTTCGACGAACCGAGCGTCGGGCTGCACCCGCGCGACGTGGGACGCCTCGGCGATCTGCTGCTGCGGCTGCGCGACAAGGGAAACACCGTGCTCGTCGTCGAGCACGACCCGGACGTCATCGCCCTCGCCGACCATGTCGTCGACCTGGGGCCCGGGGCAGGGGCCGAGGGCGGGCGGGTGGTGTTCGAGGGAACGCCGCGCGCGCTGGCCGCGGCCGACACCCTCACGGGCCGCTGTCTGCGCCGCCGCACCCAGCTCAAGGAGCGAACCAGGCAGGCCACCGGCGGGCTGTGGGTGAAGGGCGCGGACCTGCACAACCTGCGGGACGTCACGGTGGAGTTCCCCACCGGTGTACTGACCGTGGTGACCGGTGTCGCCGGCTCCGGCAAGAGCACGCTCGTCTCCCAGGCGTTCACAGCCGCCCACCCGGACGCGGTCGTCGTCGACCAGTCGTCCATCGGCATCTCGGCGCGGTCCACCCCGGCGACGTACATCGGCGTCATGGACACCGTACGGAAGATCTTCGCGCGGGAGACGGGTACCGAGCCGGGGTTGTTCAGCTTCAACTCCGAAGGTGCGTGCGGGACTTGTCAGGGGCGCGGAATCAGCTACACGGATCTCGCGTTCATGGATCCGGTGACCACCACCTGCCCCGACTGCGAAGGGCGGCGTTTCAAGGACGAGGTACTGCGGCTGACCGTGGGCGGCAACTCCATCGTCGACGTACTGGAGATGACGGCCGATCAGGCGCTGGAGTTCTTCACGGACACGGGCGTACGCCGCCGTCTGCGCGCCCTGCGCGACGTGGGACTCACGTATTTGACCCTGGGTCAGCCTCTGTCGACGCTCTCCGGAGGGGAGCGGCAACGCATCAAACTCGCGACACGGCTGCACCGGACGGGCGCGGTGTACGTCCTGGACGAGCCGACGACCGGGCTGCACATGTCCGACGTCGACGGACTGCTCGCCCTCCTCGACCGGCTGGTCGACAGTGGCAACACCGTCCTGGTGGTCGAGCACAACCTGGATGTCGTGGCGCACGCCGACTGGGTCGTCGACCTCGGGCCCGACGGCGGCAAGGACGGCGGACGGGTGATCTTCGAAGGGCCGCCGCGCGGGCTGCTCGGCGCGGAGGAATCGTTCACGGCCGAGCACCTGCGGCGGGCGGTCGGCATGGGCTGAGTCGCAGGGGTACGCGGGGCCGGGCGCCGAAGCGCCGACCGAGGGGGCTGTTGCCGGACGGGGCGCGGGCTGCATGATGTGCGAATAGATCCCCTACGGACCCCTTCGATTCGGAGACCCGCGCGTGCCCAGCCAGAAGGCCCTCATCCGCCGACCCAGCCCCCGTCTGGCCGAAGGACTGGTTACGCACATCGAGCGGGAACCGGTCGACGCCGAGCTCGCGATGCAGCAATGGGAGGCGTACGTCGGAGTGCTCGGCGCGCACGGCTGGGAGACCATCGAGGTGGAGCCCGAGGACGACTGCCCCGACTCGGTGTTCGTGGAGGACACGGTGGTCGTCTTCCGTAACGTGGCGCTCATCGGCCGCCCGGGCGCCGAGTCGCGGCGTGAGGAGACCGCCGGGGTCGAGGAGGCCGTGGCCCGGCTCGGCTGCTCGGTGAACTGGGTGTGGGAACCGGGCACACTCGAGGGCGGCGACGTCCTGAAGATCGGCGACACCGTGTACGTGGGGCGCGGCGGGCGCACCAACGCGGCGGGCATCCAGCAGCTGCGGGCCGCCTTCGAACCGCTCGGCGCCCGTGTCGTCGCCGTACCGGTGAGCAAGGTGCTGCATCTGAAGTCGGCGGTCACCGCGCTGCCCGACGGCACGGTCATCGGACACGAGCCACTGGTGGACACACCTTCGCTGTTCCCGCGGTTCCTGTCGGTGCCGGAGGAGTCCGGCGCCCATGTCGTTCTCCTGGGCGGCGGAAAGCTGCTGATGGCGGCGAGCGCACCCAAGACCGCCGAACTGTTCGCCGATCTCGGTCACGAACCGGTCCTCGTGGACATCAGCGAGTTCGAGAAGCTCGAGGGCTGTGTGACATGCCTCTCGGTCCGGCTGCGGGAGCTCTACGCCTGACCGGCGGGCCGGGACACCCGCCCCGCCGGGGACCTGCGGGTCCGTGTGCGACACGGGCCGAGCTGGAAGATCCCGCTGTTCAGGGGCTGTTCACCGATGTGAGGGGCCCTTATAGCGCACTTAACCTACGGTGTCGTAACCTACGGTCTCGTAGCCTACGATGCCGTAGGTTCGCCAACCTCTGCTCGTACGTCCCCTGGAGCACCCATGACGATCACTTCCCCTCACCTCGGCAGCCCGTCCTCCACCTGGACAGACGCACGTCTGCTGTACGCGCTGGAGGAAGTTGTCGAGACGGAGCTCAACCGCCACCTCAAGGTGGCCAAGGACTGGATGCCGCACGAATACGTGCCGTGGAGCGACGCCCGTAACTTCCCCGGTTTCTTCGAGGACGGCGAGGCCTGGGGCAAGGAGCAGTCCAAGGTCACCGAGATCGGACGGATCGCGCTGGTCGTCAATCTTCTCACCGAGGACAACCTCCCCAGCTACCACCACGAGATCGCATCCCTCTTCGGCCGTGACGGCGCCTGGGGCACCTGGGTGCACCGCTGGACCGCCGAGGAGGGCCGACACGGCATCGTGATGCGCGACTACCTGCTCGCGTCGCGCGCGGTCGACCCCGACAAGCTCGAGGCGTTCCGCATGGCGCACATGAGTGAGGGTTTCGAGTCGGACAACCGCCACTCGATGCTGCACTCCGTCGCGTACGTCGCCTTCCAGGAGCTCGCCACCCGCGTCTCGCACCGAAACACCGGTCACCAGTCCGGCGACCCGGTCTGCGACCGCATGCTGGCGCGCATCGCGACCGACGAGAACCTGCACATGGTCTTCTACCGGAACCTTCTGAAGGCCGCCTTCGAGCTCGCCCCCGACCTGACCATGCAGGCCGTCCGCGACGTCATCATCAACTTCCGGATGCCCGGCCACGGCATGCCCGGCTTCGAGCGAGCCGCCGCCCAGATGGCGATCGGCGAGGTCTACAACATGCGCATCCACCACGACGACGTGCTGCAGCCGGTGCTGCGCCACCTCAAGGTCATGGAGATCGACGGCCTCGGCCCGGAGGGTCTCAAGGCCCAGGAGGAACTCGGCATGTTCATGGGCGGTCTGGACGCGGAGGCCCTGAAGTTCGACGAGAAGCTGGCAGCGCGTAAGGCGAGGATGGAGGCGCGCGCCAAGGCGTAAGCGCCCCTCCGTACGAGCCCCGCAGGCGCCCGGCCCATCCGCCGGGCGTCTATTCGTGCGCCGTGACCACCGCCAGTGCCGCGTCGCGGACGTCGGGCAGTGCGTGGCGGCGTAGCAGCCTGAGGTTCTCTCGCCAGGGTGCCGACCAGGCCGTACGGCTGCCGAGGGCGCCGGTGAGGGCTACGGCGAGCAGTCCCTGGGCGTGGCCGCCATGGGCGGTCAGGCGGCGGGTCACGTGCAGCAGCACCTCGGGGTCGCCCTCGTGCACCTGGCGGCTCAGCCGCTCGCCGACGTCCTGTGCCATGCGAGCCGCGAGCGCAGGGCGGCCCTTGGTGAGGGCGGCGAGGCCCTCGAGCCGGGCCGGGTCCGCGTCCAGGTCCAGGTGGAACGCGGCGATTTCGGCGGCCTGCGGAACGAAGCCGTCGTATCCCGCGAGGAGTCCGCTCGCGGCGAGAGCGGCGGGGCGAATGGACCGAGGGGCGGTTCTGCCCTGAAAGCTGAGGCGCAGGACGAGGTTCTCGATACGGCGGCGCGCGGGGCGGTCGCGATGTTCCTCGGCGTCGTGCAGGGGCTCCACGGCCGGGGCCGCATCCTCGGCGTCACGCGGGTCCTCCACCGCCGGGGGCGCGCCCTCCGCCTCCGCCAGCGCCCGCAACGCCCGTAGCAGGCCCTCGCCGCCCCGTTCCGATCCCGCGGCGGCCGTCACGAGGCCGTTCGCGGCGGCGTGCCAGGAAACTCGCTCCGCCAGGTTCGCGGCGGCGTCGGCCAACACCGTCGGCGCGTCCGGCGACCACGGCGCCCAGCGGGCCAGCGCGTCGAAGGCCACGGTCGCCGTCTCCGGGTCGTCTGTGTCGCAGACGTCGCGCACCAGGCGGGCGTACCGCTCGCGGTGGGGCTCGGAGAGGTCCAATGGCGAGACGCGCAGAACAGCCGTGCGCAGGACGGGTTCCGCGCCCGCGGCATCGCCCAGCAGCCCCCACATCGCCTCCTCGGCGAGCAGCGGGCCCGCGAAGGCGACGCAGGCGGCTCGTACGTCGCGATGGGTGCCCGGTCGCGCGTACGCCTCCGTGAGCAGCTCCGCCGCCCTCGGCACCGGGAGGCGTACGGCGGCCAGGCGTGCGGCCTCCTTGCGGCTGGTCACCTTCACGTCCGGCCCGAGCAGGATGGCGCGGAGCTGCTCGGCGAGGAGGGACGGCGCCGCATACCGGGACGCCTGCGTGGCCGCGTACACCGCCACTCGTGCGTGCTCGCCGCCGGCGTGCGCGAGCAGTTCGGGCAGCGCCTCGGCGGGCCGGTCGGTGCGGGCGAGGGCGGCCAGGGCCGCCTCGGCGAGGACGACGTCCTCGGAGCCGGTCCAGCGACGTACGAGATCGGCGCCGATGCCCGGCACGAGCGCACACTGCTCGACCGCTTCGGCCCGCTCCCACAGCGGAAGCCCGTCGTCCTCGGCGAGGGCCGCCAACTGCCGGGCCACCGCCTGCTGTTGGCGTGGCACCCAGCGTCGGATGTCGCGGTCCACCCATACGGACCAGGGGCTGCCCTTGGTCAGGAACCGGCCGTACGGCGGGGTGTCGGCGAGCAACGGGTCGAGCAGGTCCGTACGACATCGCGTGACGATGGCCTGCACCGACGGCAGCGCACCGGCGGACGGCTCAAGGGCGAGGATCCGGGCCGCCCTCCCCCAGACTCCGTCCGGAGGGACCCCCATCTCGCTTCCCCCGCCCCGGGTCGCGGGCGGCTCCAGCCACAGATCGACCGCCTCGCGCGCGGTCGTGTCACTGCCGTAACGGATCGCCTGCCACAGGAGTTCCTGCAGTTCTGGCATGCCGGCGGCGCGCCGGCCCACGGCTCGGGTGAGCGCGAAGGCGAGGCTGTAGTCGGACTTCTCGGCACCCGCTTCGATCCAGGGACGCAGCGCCTCGTACACCTGGTGTTCCTGGCCGCGCCGCAGTGTGTGGTCGAGGCGGCCGAGATCGGCGCCGCCGGTGTTGCCGGAGATCCGCACCAGCGTGCGCAGTGCCCAGTTCACCAACTCCCGTCGCCCGTTTGCCGCGTGCTCGCGGAGCACACCGACGGCGAGCCGGCTCAGGTGGTAGCGGGTGTCGGACGAGGAATCGGGGGCCTGAACGGCGTCGACTGCGATGCGGTCGAGGAGCGGTTCCGCGTCCTCGGTCAAGAGGGCGGGCCTGACTCGGGCGAGCGCTCCGAGTGCCGCCTCGCGCACCGGGTCCTGCTCGTTTCGCAGCCGCCCCATCTCCTCCAGTACGGCGATGACGGCTTCGGGGCCGCCGGAACGGCCCGCGTTGCGGATCAGGAACGGCCAGGCCTCGACGCGGTCCTCGGCGGCCGGACGCCGGGTGGCCTCGACGAGCCGTTCGCGGACCTCGGCGACGGGCAGAAAGGACTCGAAGCGCATCACCTGGATCTCGCGGCCGCCGCCCTCGCGCAGCGTCGCGGCCATCCGACGGGCCTCGTCGGCGACACGGCTGCGGGGCAGCGCTTCGAGAAGGCCCTCGTCGAGGGGCCCGACGCCCCGGCCCTCGTGTACCTCCGTGTAGAAGGCGTACCGCTGAGCGGGCGGCAGCGCCTTCAGGAGCGGGGGAAGGCTGCCGTACGGCAGCAACGTCCTGCCGTAAACGACGAGTTCGGGCGCCCCGGAGCGGGCCAGCCTGCGCCGCACGGTCGCGCTCATCGAGTGAACGCCGACGACGCCGGACCAGGCGGGCGTGAGAAGCAGCCGCACCACGCGTCGCGCGTCGGCGGTGGTGAACGCGGCCACATGGGTGCGGAGTCGGTGCGGCAGGGTCGCGGGGCCCAGACGTTCGAGGAGTTCGAGCACGCGCAGGGGCTCGGCGGGCGTTACGGCGGCCACGGCGTCCGTGTAACGATCCCACCAGGCGCCGCGCATCGCCTCGGGCAGGCCGGCCAACTCCCGTTCCACCACGTCGAGGAGAGCGTCGGGATGCCGCTTGGCGAGCTGCCGCCATCCGGTGACCGCATGGAACAGCTCGGGCAGCAGCCGGGCGACCCTGTCCGCCGAACAGCCGGGCAGCAGCCGGGCCGCCTCGGCATCGCCCCAGTCACGTCGCAGCCCGTCGATCAGCCGGTCGGAGAGCGCGGTGCGCCGCCCGGTCACGATCGCCCGCAGCAGTCCGCGGCGGATGGCCTCAGGCGCGTCCGCGAGCGCCGACTCGTAGACGGAGTCGGAGACTTGAAGGCTGTCGGCCACGCGCAGCGCGTGTCCCCGGATGTACGGATCGGGGTCGGCGACGCGTGCGGCGATCCACTCGGCGTCACGGGCGACGGACGCCGCGACGACGGCGATCCCGCGCTCGTAGGGGCCACGGGCTTCAAGTGCCTCCAGCACGGGCCGCAGCGGGTGGCGCATGTCCCGTACGCGCGCGGCGAGTTCGCGCATACGCTCCGAGTACGAAAGCGGATCGAGAACGTTCAGCAAGCTGTCGGCCTCGTACTCGGCCTCGTATTGCGGGGTGCTGGGCATGCGCTGGATTCTGCATGCTCATGGCCGCCACGAGGACTGAATTTCGAGAAACGAAGCTCCGCCTACTGCTGGTGCGTCCGTCGGAGGCTGAGCCGTTCCTTCTCGGACAGGCCGCCCCAGACGCCGAACCGTTCGTCGTTGGCGATCGCGTACTGAAGGCAGGCGGACCGCATCTCGCACAGCCCGCAGATGCGCTTCGCCTCACGCACGGAACTGCCCGGTTCGGGAAAGAAGAAGTCGGCCCCGGTCTGCGCGCACAACGCCTGCTCCTGCCAGGAGAGGTCGGGTGCGGCAATGCTTTCGATGTGCATGCCGCAGATGGTGCCGAGCACCGAAAAACGTTCGCTCAACGCGGGATCAACGAGCGCGAGCGGTTGTTTCCCGCTACACAGCGTGACCACTTGCGCCGTCAGCCCGGCGCCCGCGTCCAGGAGCGATTGTCAGTGGCCGGTGCAAGACTCACCAGAGCAGGCAACGGGACCCCTCAAGGAGGAGGGCATCATGCTCACCACCCGTTTTGTCAACGGCGCCCCGAACTGGGTCGACCTCGGCACACCCGACATCGAAGGCGCCGGCTCGTTCTACCGTGCCCTCTTCGGCTGGGACTTCCAGGCGGGAGGACCTGAGGTCGGCGGTTACGGTTTCTTCCAGCTCGGCGGGCGGATCACCGCGGGCGGCATGCAGACCACCGAGGAGCAGGGCCCGCCGTCCTGGACCGTCTACTTCCAGTGCGCGGAGGCGGAAGCCACGGCCAAGGCAGCGGAGACGGCCGGCGGCAGCGTGCCGATGATGCCCATGGACGTCATGGACCAGGGCCGGATGGCCATCCTCAGCGACAACGCGGGCGTTGCCTTCGGCATCTGGCAGCCGGGCAAACGCAAGGGGGTCGACGTGGCGGGCGACCCGGGGTCCCTGTGCTGGGTCGAGCTTTACACCCCGGATGTCCCCGCGGCTGCCGGATTCTACCACTCGGTGCTCGGCCTGGAGACCTCGGCGGTGCCGTTCCCCGGCGGCACGTACACCTGCGTCAATCCCGCGGGCTCCACGGAGGACGACATGTTCGGCGGTCTCGTGGCGCTGGCCGACGTTCCGGCTGAGCAGAGTGCGTACTGGCTGCCGTACTTCGAGGTCACGGACACGGATTCCGTCGTCGCCAAGGCCGAGGAGTTGGGCGGCACGGTGCGTATGGCTGCCACGAGCGTGGAGGGCGTCGGCCGTATGGCCAAGCTGGCCGATCCGTACGGGGCGCGGTTCGCGGTGATCAAGAGCGAGGCGCAACAGGGTTGACGGAGCCCTCCGCTGGTTGTGCGGGAGGGTTCGGGGTGGTTCAGGGCTCGCTGCCGGGTGCGGGTGTTCTGTGGTCGCTCGCGCAGTTCCCCGCGCCCCTGAGGTCCGTGCGTGGGTCGGGGCCGTGGGCCGGTGCGTCAGCCCGTCGCAGGCGGGGCGTACGACCCGGTGTCGGTACACACTGCGGGTGACCTGAGACAGAACCCAAGCGACGGGCATACGACGCACCGGCCCACGTCCCCTCCCGCCGGTGGGAAGCTGCGGGAGCGATGGGGTGCGGGCATTTCGGCGCACGGTCAACTTATGAACGGACGAAGATTTCGAGAGCGCTCTCAGTCATAACCCTTGACGCCTCAACTCCCCCTGGGGACATTGGTGCAGACCGCAGAAGCCGAGCCCCACGCGCATCGGCCTCCCGGCAACCCCCCACACCCCAGGAGACCTTCCGTGATCTCACGCAGATCGTTCCTGACCTCAGCTGCCGCCATAGGAACCGCCGCAAGCTACCCCATCTGGGGAAGCGCTCTCAGTCCCGGCGCCCTGGCCGCGCCCGCCACCTGCGAACTTGCCCTGCGGAACGCCTCGTTGCCGGGCACGGTGCGCGCGTACGTCACTGGGCACGAGCAGTCCACCGGCAACTGGGTGCTGTTGCGGGCCGACGGCGGTGTCTACCGGCCGGAGTCGCCTTCGGCGCCCCAGACCCCGCTGCCCGTCGACTGTGCCATTCCGCTCGGTGCCGCCGGTTCCGCGCCGAAAGTGTTGACGCTTCCTCAGATGTACGGCGCCCGCGTCTACTTCGTACGCGACGACACGCTCGACTTCTTCCTCAACCCTGGCCCCGCCCTGGTCGAACCCGCCTTCGCCACGCCCACCGACGCGAACTACGGCAAGACCTGGTCGTTCTGCGAGTTCACGTTCAACACCCAGCAGTTGTACGCCAACATCAGTTACGTCGACCTGGTGACCGCCCTGCCGATCGGTCTGACCCTGGAGGGCGACGCCACGCACACCGTCGCGCCGCTGCCCGACGGCGCCGTCGACAAGATCGCTTCGGACCTCGCGGCGCAGGCGACGAAGGACGGACAGCCCTGGGACAAGCTCGTCATCCGGGGCGACGGTGGTGCCGTACTCCGGGTGATCTCCCCGCAGAACCTGATGGCGCCCTACTTCGACCGCCCAGCCGAAATGCCGTTCCGCGACGTCTGGAACAGCTATATCGACCAGGTCTGGGAGAAGTACCGTACGACCGACCTCAAGATCGATCTCCAGGGCGGCCGGGGTGTGTTCGCCGGACGGGTCAGCGGCGACACCCTCACCTTCGACGGCGGCCACACCTTCGCCAAGCCCACGTCGAAGGACATCTTCACCTGCAATCACGGCCCGTTCACCAACAACCCGAACGACCCGGACGAGAAGAAAGGCCTCCTCGCCCGCCTCGCCGCCGGCTTCAACCGCTCCATCATGCTCACGCACGCCTCCCAGCCGAACGGTGCGACGGCGGCCGACTACTACAAGGGCGAGGTCACGAACCACTGGTCGCGTGTGGTGCACGCCAACTCGCCCATCGGTTACGCCTTTCCGTACGACGACGTCCGTCCGGACGGCGAGCCCGATGTATCGGGGGCCGCGCATGACGGCAACCCGCGGAGGTTCACGGTGACGGTGGGTTCTTAGCCCTGGTAGGCAGCGGTCAGTGGGCGCCCCTTCAGGGGCGCGGGGCCGTACAATCCGCGGCTCCGCCGCGTGGGCGCGACCAGCCACAACGGGCCCGCAGCCGCCCTGTCTTCCCTGCGGGGCATACGCGGTCGCGAAACCCTACGCGGAGGCCCGCCGCACCAACGTCGTCGGCAGGACAACGCTGGAGGGCGCCCCCACCAAGCCCCCCTGCGAGCCCGAGCCGGCGGTACCGGCGGCCAGCCCTCGCAACAACAACCGAGCCATCAACCGACCCATTTCCTCGATGTCCTGACGAACCGTCGTAAGAAGTGGGTCGGTCTGCTCCGCAACCGGCAACATGTCATCGAACCCGATCAGCGCGACATCCTCGGGCACCCGGAGCCCCCGCTCCCGCAAAACCCGCAGAGCCCCCGAAGCCATCAAGTCATTCGCGGCGAACACGCCGTCCAAGTCCGGACAGCCGTCCAGAAGTTGACGCATCGCACGCTCACCGCCGGCCGGTGTGAAGTCGCCCTCCGCGATCAGCCGGGGGTCGGCGTCCACCATGACGTCCCGGAACCCGTCGAGCCGGTCGACCGCCGAGGTCTGGTCGAGGGCGCCGGTGATGTGGACGATGCGCGTACGGCCGAGCGCGACGAGATGGCGCACGGCCTCGCGGGCGCCACCCCGGTTGTCGCTGTCGACATACACCGGAGACGCGGCGCTGCGCGTCCCGTCGCCCCAGCCGGGCCGCCCGCCGAACACGGTCGGCACCCCGGCGCCGTGGATCAGCTCGGGCAGCGGGTCGTCGAGGTGCAGGGAGAAGACGAGGGCCCCGTCGACGTGGCCGCCGGCCAGGTAGCGGCCCACGCGCGCATGGTCGTCACGGCCCTCGGTGAGCAGCAGTACGAGCTGGGAGTCGTGCGCGGTCAACTCCTTGCTGATGCCCCGGAGCTGGAGCGCGAAGAAGGGGTCGGCGAACACCCTGGTCTCGGGTTCGGCGATCACCACGGCCACCGCGTCGTGCCGACGGGTCACAAGACTGCGCGCGGCCTGGTTGGGGACGTAACCGAGTTCTTCGACGGCCCGCCTGACCCGCTCGACGAGGGCCTCCCGGACCCCGTCACCACCGTTGACGACCCGCGACACGGTGGCCCGGGATACCCCCGCCCGTGCCGCCACCGCCTCCAACGTGGGGCGCGACGCTGTCGACGACTCGGACACCTCGGAACTCCTCAGGGCAGCGGTTCGGGGCCAGGATAACTCCTGGTCGCCGCGCTGCTGAGAGCGCTCCCTGATCCTGCCGGATCCACATCGAGTGGGCCTGTCGGGGGCAGGGTCCGATCATGACTGACGACTGGCGGAGCGATCGGATCGGCAGCGCGCTTCGGGGGCGGGAATCCCACGGTGCTCCGGAGGCTGGAAGCCGGGTTCGCGGTGATCGGGGATGTTCAGTTCCTCCCGGGTTACTCGGTGTTTCTCGTGGACGATTCTGCGGTGCAGCGCCTCTCGGAGCTGCCCCGGAGCAAGCGGCTGGCGTTCCTGTCCGACATGGACAGGCTGGGTGAGGCCGTCGAACGCGTCTGCAAGCGGCTGGACCCGGCCTTTCGCCGCGTCAACCTGGAGAGCAACTCGGTGCTGCACAGCGTCGAGTACGAGGCCGACCCGCGCCGTCGCCCGCTGACCTACGACGAGGTACAGGCTCTGTTCGATGCCGCCGACGCGCGGCCAGGGCCGAATACGCGGCCAGGGCCGGAAAGGGGCCTTGGCGGCTCTGCGTGACGCGGCCGTGCTCAAGACCATCTACGCCTACGGCGCCCGCCGGACGGAGTCGTCAAAGGTCGACCATACCGACTGGTGACGCAGGCACCGCAGCGGATGAGCATGGACACCCTCGTGGCGCTCTGCGACATCCTGCAGTGCACCCCGAACGACCTGATCAAGCCCGAGGTCGTCAACGTCCAGGTCCGCAAGACGGCTGGCGGTGAGGCGGGGCCGGCTCCGAGTGCTCCGCGGCGGACCGTCATTCGCCGTCCCGGCCAGTCGTGAGACGTCGACGGGCCAGGCTTCCCCTGGAGGATGCCCGGAGTGAGCTCGCCGAGATCCGGGCCCGGCTCGTCGGTCTCCTGCAGGACACGGTCGGCCCTGCGCTGACGGCGGAGCAGGGCCAGGAGCTCCTTGAGCGGGCGAAGGCGTGGAGCCCGCCGATGGCGCGCGAACTTCACGCCCACATGGCCCAGTTCCCGGACGCGTTGACTGACCCGTCCCCGCACTGCCCGTCGTCCTTGCCCCGGTTGCTGCAGGTCCTGGAGGCGGCCGGGCACGACGGTGCCGTCACCAGCTCGCCTGCGTGATCTGTGGCCGCGCCGGTCGCAAGGTTTCCCGTGTCACTCCGCAAGGCCGCGCATGCGACTGGTGCGTCTCCCGGACCGAACTGCGCCCGTGCTCGTGCTGCGGGCAGGACGGTCACATCGTCACCCGGACAGAGGAGGAAGGAGCGGTCTACCGCTCCTGCTGCGAGAGCCGCCACCGGTTCACCGGGCCCTGCGCCGACTGCGGACGCCTCGGCACCTACCGGATGCGGCTCAGGGACGGGGCCAGGGTCGCCTTGTGCCGCCCCTGCGCCGGGTTCGCGGAACGCGGCCCGCGCCATCGCCCAGTGACGCCTCCTTACCGCATTGGCGCCAGCAGGTCGCAAGCCGATGCGGCGGTTCCTCAGCTCCGGGACGGGCTGACCGTGAGCAGGCGACCAGCCAGGCTGCGTGGACGTACGGCGAGGCTGTCGGCGATGGCGCGCAGGGTCATCGCCGCCGGAGCCTGCGGGGTCTTCAGTACCAGCGGGGTGCCGGCGTCGCCCGCTTCGCGCAGGCGGGGGTCGAGAGGTACCTGACCGAGGAGGGGCACTTCGGTGCCGACCTTGCGGGAGAGCGAATCGGCGACCGTCCGGCCCCCGCCGGAGCCGAAGAGTTCGGTCCGTGACCCGTCCGGCATCAGGAGCCAGGACATGTTCTCCACCACGCCGGCCACTCGCTGGCCCGTCTGCAGGGCGACGGCGCCGGCCCGCTCGGCCACCTCGGCGGCGGCGGACTGCGGGGTGGTCACCACCAAAAGCTCCGCATCGGGAAGCAGTTGGGCGACCGAGATCGCGATGTCGCCGGTGCCCGGCGGCAGGTCGAGGAGGAGGACGTCCAGGTCGCCCCAGTAGACGTCGGCGAGGAACTGCCGCAGCGCGCGGTGCAGCATCGGGCCGCGCCAGACCACGGGGGCGTTGCCCGGGGTGAACATGCCGATGGAGATCACCTTCACACCGTTGGCCCGTGGCGGCATGATCATCTTTTCGACCTGGGTGGGACCGGTCACGGCTCCCAGCATCCGCGGGACCGAATGACCGTGGATGTCGGCGTCCAGCACGCCCACCGAGAGCCCGCGGTCGGCCATGGCCGCGGCCAGGTTCACCGTGACGCTGGACTTGCCGACCCCGCCCTTGCCGGAGGCGACGCAGTACACCCTGGTCAGTGAGCCGGGTGCGGCGAACGGGATGGCCGGTTCCGTCGCGTCGCCCCGCAGGCTTCGGCGGAGTTCGGTGCGCTGCTCGTCGCTCATGACGTCCAGTTCGACGCGCACCGTGCGCACACCGGCCAGCGCGGACACGGCGGCAGTGGTGTCCGCGGTGATCCGGTCCCTGAGCGGGCAGCCGGAGACCGTCAGCCAGATACCGACCGTGACCGTGCCGTCGGGGGCGACCGTGACGTCCTTGACCATCCCGAGGTCGGTGATCGGCCGTTGGATCTCCGGGTCGAGGACTGCGGACAGGGCCTGGTGGATGTCGGCGACGGCAGGCGGGAGTGCCCGGGACGGGGTGGTCGTTGTCATGGAGGCTCGCAATCCGGTGGCGGGGCGTGGCGGTGATGGCGGGTGCGGCAGGTCTCAGCCGGTGACGGTCCAGGTGTCCTTGCCGGTGAGGAGCGCCTGGAGGTCGGGCGGGGCGGCGGACCGGGCCCGGTCGGTCTGGGCGCGGACCTGGTCGTCGTACACGGGGCGGCTGACGGAGCGGAAGACGCCGGTGACGCAGTGGGTGAGGTCCTGGGAGGACAGCCGCGACAGGGCGAAGGCGGGGGTCGGGTCCTCGCACGTCGCGTCGTGCACCACCAGGGCCTCCTCGCCGGCCTCGGCGACCTCCGCGGTGGTGAGGCCGCCCGAGCCGGTACGGATCACGCCGTACTCGCCTTCGGCGCCGAAGCGGATCGGTTCACCGTGGCGCAGGGGGACGATGCGCCGCTCCTTCTCCCCCGGCTGCCGGAGCACCTCGAAGGCCCCGTCATTGAAGATCGGGCAGTTCTGGTAGATCTCCACGAGGGCGGCGCCCCGGTACTCGGCGGCGGCCGTGAGCACCTCGGTCAGTCCCGCGCGGTCGGAGTCCAGGACGCGGGCCACGAAGCCGGCTTCGGCTCCCAGGGCGAGCGAGACGGGGTTGAAGGGGGCGTCGACCGAGCCGACCGGAGTGGATTTCGTGACTTTGCCGGTCTCGGAGGTGGGGCTGTATTGGCCCTTGGTGAGGCCGTAGATCCGGTTGTTGAACAGCAGGATCTTGAGGTTGACGTTGCGACGCAGGGCGTGGATGAGGTGGTTGCCGCCGATGGACAGGGCGTCACCGTCGCCGGTGACCACCCACACGGAGAGGTCGGGGCGGGCGACGGCCAGGCCGGTGGCGATGGCGGGGGCGCGGCCGTGGATGGAGTGCATGCCGTACGTGTTCATGTAGTAGGGGAACCGGCTGGAGCAGCCGATGCCCGAGACGAACACGATGTTCTCGCGGGCCAGGCCCAGCCGGGGCATGAAGCTCTGAACGGCGGCCAGGACCGCGTAGTCACCGCAGCCGGGGCACCAACGCACCTCCTGGTCGGACTTGAAGTCCTTCGGCGAGAGCTTGACGTCGGCGACCGGCACCAGGGCCTGGCCACCGAGGCCGGTCGGCAGGCCGGGATCCGGCACATCGGGGCCGGGCGGGCCCGGGCGCGGCGTTCCGGGGCGGGGCAGGCCGAGGTCGGTGGTGGTCATGTCCGGACTCCTTCGATCACGTCGGTGAGCACCCCTTGCAGTTCCTCCGCCCCGAACGGCAGACCGGCGACCTTGGTGTACGAGACGACGTCGGTCAGGTATCTCGCCCGCAGCAGTGTCGCGAGCTGGCCGAGGTTCAGCTCGGGGACGACGACCCGCTCGTAGCGGGTAAGGGCCTCGCCCAGGTTCGCCGGGAAGGGATTGAGGTGACGCAGGTGCAGGTGGGCGACGGCACGGCCGGTCCTGCGGACGCGGCGTACCGCGGCGCCGATCGGCCCGTACGAGGATCCCCAGCCCACCACGAGAACCTCGGCCTCCCCGGACGGGTCGTCAACCTGCGCATGGGGCACGGCGATGCCGTCGACCTTGGCCTGGCGCAGCCGCACCATGCGGTCGTGGTTGTCCGGGTCGTAGGAGATGTCGCCGGTGCCGTCGGCCTTCTCCAGGCCGCCGATGCGGTGTTCGAGACCGGGGGTGCCGGGTACCGCCCAGGGCCGGGCGAGGGTCTCCGGGTCGCGCAGGTAGCCCCAGAAGCCGTCGGATCCGTCAGGAGCGTTCGGTTCCGTGGTGAACTCGACGCCGAGGTCCGGCAGTTGAGTGGCATCGGGTACGAGCCACGGCTCCGATCCGTTGGCGATGTGTCCGTCGGACAGCAGGAGCACCGGGGTTCGGTAGGCCAGGGCGATCCGGGCCGCGTCGAGCGCGGTGTCGAAGCAGTCCGCCGGGGTGGAGGGGGCGAGGACCGGCACCGGGGACTCGCCGTTGCGGCCGAACATGGCCTGGAGCAGGTCCGCCTGCTCGGTCTTGGTGGGCAGTCCGGTGGACGGTCCACCGCGCTGCACGTCGATCACCAGCAGCGGCAGTTCTGTCATCACGGCCAGGCCGATGGTCTCGCTCTTGAGGGCGAGGCCGGGGCCGGAGGTGGTCGTGACGCCCAGTGCTCCGCCGAACGCCGCACCGAGCGCGGCGCCGACGGCGGCGATCTCGTCCTCCGCCTGCAGGGTGGTCACGCCGAAGTTCTTGTGCCGGGACAGTTCGTGCAGGATGTCGCTGGCCGGAGTGATGGGGTAACTGCCCAGGACGACCGGCAGTCCGGACCTGACTCCCGCGGCGACGATGCCGTACGCCAGGGCGGTGTTGCCGGTGATCTGCCGGTACTCGCCGCGTGGCAATGTCGTCGCCGGGGCGACCTCGAACGTCACGGCGAACGACTCGGTGGTCTCGCCGTAGTTCCAGCCGGCCCGGAAGGCCAGGATGTTCGCCTCCGCGATGTCCGGTTTGCGCGCGAACTTCTTCCGCAGGAACCGCTCGGTTCCCTCGGTCGGCCGGTGGTACATCCAAGAGAGCAGGCCGAGGGCGAACATGTTCTTCGCCCGCTCCGCGTCCTTCTTGCCCAGGCCGGTGGCGGACAGGGCGCCCCGGGTCAGTGTCGCCATGGCCACTTGGTGCACCTGGTAGGAGGACATGGCGTCGTTCTCCAGGTCCTCCAGCGGGTTCGCGGTATATCCGGCACGGGCCAGGTTCCGTGGGGTGAACTCGTCGGTGTTCACGATCAACGTCCCGCCGGGCGGCAGGTCGGCGAGGTTGGCCTTCAGCGCGGCCGGGTTCATCGCCACCAGCACGTCTGGGCGGTCGCCGGCGGTGAGGATGTCGTAGTCGGCGAAGTGCACTTGGAAGGAGGAGACGCCGGGGATGGTGCCCTGGGGGGCGCGGATCTCGGCCGGAAAGTTCGGCAACGTGGCCAGGTCGTTTCCGAAGGCCGCCGCCGCCGAGGTGAAACGGTCCCCGGCAAGTTGCATGCCGTCGCCGGAGTCTCCCGCGAACCGGATGACCACGCGGTCGAGCCGCTCGGTCCGGGTGGCGGGAACGGTTCCGGGGGTGCGGGTGGCGGGTTTGTCGTGGGTGTCGGTCATGGGGCTGCTCGCTCCTTCGCGTGGATGCCGCGCTGCGGCGGGGTGCCCGGGTGGCGCCGACTGCCCGCCGCGGTCGGTGGTGGCTGTGGTGGCCGGTGGGCCGGGGAACGCGAGGCTCCGGGGACGGGAGCGTCCGACCGCCGGCCGCGGACCCGGTGCACCGGAGCCGAACGAACTCCGGGTGGAACCGCGTTGGGGCGCGGCCGGGCCGCGGGCCCGCGCGACTGGTGCGGGCATGAGCGGCGGTGCGGACCCCGTACCCGGACGAGATCAGTCCACAGACCTCAGGCCGGGCCGGAGTCGGGTACGAGGTCCCGCACCGCTCGCAAGTACAGCGCAAGGCGCAGTCGCGTGCGTTCCGCTTTCGCGGCGCCAGGTGACGAGGGCGGCAGACTCCGAGCCAGACGATCCGCCCCGTCCAGCGCCCGCCGGAGGATCCCGGCGACCTGCCCGGGATCACGGACGCCGGCTCGGGCCGACAACACCGCCGACTCGTCGGCCTCCGCCGCCACCGGACCAGCAGGCGCCGGGGCTGTTGCCCCACCGAGCGGCCGAACCACCGGTCCGGCAGACGGTGAGACCCTCGCCCCTGCGGACGGCGATGCCGCACCAGCGTGCGGCCGGGCCGCTGGATCGGCAGCCGACGGGGCCGCCGGACCTGCGCACGCCGAGACGCTCGGGCCGAGGGGCACCGAGGACAGTGGGGCCGCGACGGCGCCCAGCCCTGCCCCCCGCAGTACGCCGAGGACCGCCTCGGGCGAGGCTGGGTCGGCGGGATCGTCGTAATTTTGGCGGAGGATCCAGTCGCCGTCCGGGCCGAGCAGGCCCAGGGCGTCGAGCACGCGGCCCGACGCCTCGTCCCACGAGCCCAGTTCCCGGGCGACCGTCTCCGCCGCCGTCTCGGGCAGCCACCGGAAGGGCAGCCGCCAGGCCGCGGCGATCGCCTCCCGCGCTTGCGGGCTCTCCGCGGCCAGCAGCAGCACCTCGGCACCGCCGGCAGAGAGTCGGGGGGCGAGGTCGCGGACTGTACTGGCGAGTCCGCACGAGTAGGGCCAGTGGCCGCCGCGGAGGGCGACCACGAGCACCGCCGCGTCCGGGCAGGTCCGCGCCGCCAGCACCGTACCGGCGGCGCGGCTGGCACCCGCGGCGGTCACCGGGCCGCTCATGGTGCGGTGTAGCTCTGGACGAAGGGCGTGTCGACGCCGATCGGTCCGAGCGCCTCCGCACCGCCGGGCGTGCCCAGCGGCTCGCCCCGTCCGGGCAGCACCGAGGTGAAGAAGCGCGCGTTCTCCGTGACGAACGCGGCCTGCTCCGGCGGCACTTCCTCCTCCATGGTGATCGCCTCGACCGGGCATACGGGTTCGCAGGCACTGCAGTCGATGCATTCCTCGGGGTTGATGTAGGCCATGCGCTCGCCGACGTAGATGCAGTCCGCCGGGCATTCGTCCACGCAGGCGCGGTCCATGACGTCGACGCACGCGGCCCCGATGACGTAGGTCATGACGAGGTCTCTCCTTAGCTGTGATGGGGTTCTGGCGCTGTGGGGGCGGGTTCAGGCGCCGTCGATCGAGAGCGCGGCCGACGGGGTCGGGGCCTCGCCCATCGAGGCGAGGATTTCGTAGCGGCGTCGGGTGAATTCGGGTTCGAACTGCGCACCGGGCCGTCGCGGGTTGGGGATGTCGACGACCTTGCTGACCTTGGCGGGGCGTGGGGTGAGCAGCACGATCCGGTCGGCCAGCAGCAGCGCCTCGTCGACGTCGTGGGTGACGAAGAGGATCGTGGTCTCGTACTGCTGCCAGACGGAGATCAGCAGTTGCTGCATCTCCGAGCGGGTCTGGGCGTCGAGCGCGCCGAACGGCTCGTCCATCAGCATCACTTGAGGGCGGGTGGCCAGCGTCCGGGCGAGTTGGACGCGTTGCCGCATGCCGCCGGACAGCTGGCCGGGCAGGTGGCCGGAGAACCCCTCCAGCCCGACCTGGGCCAGCAGGTCCTCAGCCTGTCGGCGTCGGTCTCCGCGCGGTACGCCACGCAGTTTCAGGGCGTACTCCACATTGCGTACGGCCGAGCGCCAGGGCAGCAGCGCGTCCTCCTGGAAGACCATCGCGCAGTGCGCGTCGGTGCCGCCCACGGGCTTCCCGTCGACTTCGGCGCGTCCGGCGACCGGCTTCAGCAGCCCGGCCAGCGCGCGGAGGATGGTCGACTTCCCGCAGCCGGAAGGGCCGAGCAGGACCACGATCTCTCCGGGCTCCACGTCGAGGTCGACATCGGCGGCCGGCATGTCGCCGAAGGCGAGCCGCAGTCCCTCCAGGCTGATTCTTGCTCCGGCGCTCACCGGGCGGCCCTCGGCAGCCAGCGGTTGACGCGGGATCCGAGCCGTTCCACGAGCCAGGCCGTGCCCCAGCCCAGGATCCCGATCGACAGCATGCCGACGACGACGCCCGCGTAGTCGAGCAGTCCGTACGACTGCCAGGTGTAGTAGCCGATGCCGAACTGGCCGGAGATCATCTCGGCGCTGATCACGCAGATCCAGGCGACGCCCATGGAGACGGACAGCCCCGAGAAGATGCCGGGCATGGCGCCGGGCAGGATCACGTGCGCCAGTATGGACACCCGGCCGGCGCCCATGGTCCGGGCCGCCTCCTCCCACACCTTGGGCAGGGTCTTCATCGCGTGGATGGTGCTCACCGCGACCGGGAAGAACGCCGCGAAGAAGGTGATGAAGACGATGCCCTGTTCCCCGGTGGGGAACATCAGGATCGCCAGGGGCACCAGCGCGATCGCGGGGATCGGGCGGGCGACCTCGATGAGTGGCCGCACCAGTGCCTGGACCAGACGGGAGCGGCCCACCGCGATGCCGATGGCGACCCCGCTCACCGCGGCGAGTCCGAACCCGATCAGGATGCGGCGCAGGCTGGCCAGCAGGTCCTGGTAGTAGGTGCCGGAGGCGAGTTGGACCCGCAGTGTGTCGTACACCTCGACCGGGCCTGGGAGTTTGTCGAAGCGCAGCCACAGCACGACGTCCTGGGCCGTGAGCACGTACCAGAGCAGCACGGCGGCGGCCAGCGGGAGTGCGGCCAGGGCGGCGGCGACCGGACGGCGTTTCCATCCGCCGGCCGGTGTGCCGGGGCGGAGGGCGGTGCGCAGTCCGTTGCGGGGGCGGGGCGGTGCGGCTGCCGGGGCACTGTTGTCGGTCAGAGGCTGGGCGGAGACGGGAGTCGTTGTCATGGGTCCTCTTCCTCCGATCTCTCACGCTGCGGCGAGTGCCGCGGCGTAGTCGAGTACGCGGGCGCCCTTGTGGCCCGCCAGGTAGGAGTCCGCGTCGTCGGTCACCGCGAACGGCAGCAGCCGGGAGTTCGCGCTCTTTGCCGGGTCGAGCACCCACGTAGCGGAGTCCGCGAAGATCCGGGTGCCGGTCTCGGTGTCCGGTACGTAGGCGGCGCGGACGCCGCCGTCGTGGGCGGCGATCTGCTTCAGCAGGCAGGTCGGGGTGGCGGCGACGTCGGTCGAGGCCGCGCCCTTGAACCACACCTCGGAGGCGGTGCGCGGGTCGTCCACCGCGGTGTGGCAGACCGGGTCCTGGCCGCTGAGCCGGTTCGGGTTGGTCAGCTTCGCGGCGGCGGCGTCGTAGGAGGAGCCGTAGACCTGGCGCAGGTAGCTGTCGTTGACGAATTTCTTCAGATCCAGGGACTTGACCGATCCGAGGTCCTTCAGGAACGGCACGTCGGTGGCGAGGGCGTCGACCAGCGGCTTCTTGATCGTCGGGTCGAAGGAGACCAGACCGTTCGGCCCGTTGTAGAGGTAGATCACCTCGGGTTCGATGCCGGTGATCTCGGAGACCTTCTCGGCGGCGGCGAGCGGGTGGCCGTTGAGGTAGTCCGTGGTGTCCCGCTGTGCCTCCAGGAAGGCACGCATCACGTCGGGGTGGTCCTTGGCGAAGGACGAGCGGGTGACGACGGCGTGCAGGGTGGCGACGCCGTTGCTCCCGCCGTCGTAGAGCAGCCGGCCCTGCTTGCGGAAGACCATCAGCTGCGGCCAGGGCACGAACTGGGAGAGCGCGGCCACCTGCTTGCCCTCCAGGGCGGAGGCGCCGACCGAGGGGTCCTGGTTGAGCGTCTTGACGTCGTCCGGGCTCATGCCGTTCTCGTCCAGCGCCTTGACGAGCATGCCGTGGCCGGCGGAGCCGATGCTGGTGGAGACGACCTTGCCGCGCAGGTCGGCGAGGGTCTTGGCGGACGAATCGGTGGGCACGACGACCTGGTTGAGTGATCCACGCAGGTTGTATCCGGTGACGGCGACCATTTCGGACGCGGCGTCGGGGTACGGGGCGCTCTTCGACCCGTTGACCAGGAGCGGATAGTCGCCCATGGACCCGATGTCGACCTTGCCGCCGATCATCTGCGCGGTCAGGGGCGGGCCGGAGGGGAAGTCCGTCCAGACCACTTTGTACTGGATGCCCTTCGCCTTGCCGAGAGCTTTGAGCTTGGCTTCGAAGGTGCCGCGGTCGCGCAGCAGGGTGCCGGCGGTGACGGTGTTGATGGTCTTGGACTGGTAGCCGATGGTGACGACGACGGTGGAGGAACCCGAGCCGGTTTCGGAGCCGCAGGCGGCGGCGCCGAGACCGAGGACGGCGAGGACCGCGACAGCAGAGGAAATTTTCATGGTCTCTTCCACTCAGCGCAGCAGGAAGGGGATGTCGACCGTCACCGCGTCGACCGGACAGCGGGCCGCGCAGGGGCCGCAGTACCAGCACTCGTCGACGTGCATGTACGCCTTGCCGGTGTCGGGGTGGATGGCCAGGGAGTCGAGCGGGCACATGTCCACGCAGAGCGTGCATCCGTCGATGCACTTGGATTCGTCGATCGTGACCGGTACGTCCACCCGGTTCGCTGCTTGCGCCATTCGGGATCTCCTTCAACTTCAACTGGTCGTTCTCAGGCGTGTGGTGGTCCGTGGGGTTCGTGGGCGTTCTTCGGGGTCGTGGGTGGCAGGCGGCCGGAGCCGCCTGCGTCACTCGGCGTCGGAAGCGGCGAGGCTCATACGGGCGAAGGCGCGGACGTCGGCGTCGGCGTCGCCCAGGGCGGCCTCAAGGGCCGTACGGATGTCCGGGCGGCCCGGCAGCCGGGAGCCCAGGGCCCGGACCGCCGCCTTGCGGACGTCGAGATTGGTGTCACGGGTGGCGGCGATCAACTCGGCGACCGCCTCCTGCGGGTCCGCCACGGACAACGCGGTGGCCGCTCCCTGACGGACCTGCCAAGCGGCGTCTGTCAGCGCGGCGGCGGCCACGGCCGTGGCCTGTTCGGCGCAGCCGGTGTGGGCCATGGCCGACAGGGCTGCGGCCCGCACCAGGACGTCGGTGTCCTCGGCCAGCACGGTCAGGGTGGTGGCCCCGCGGGGGTCACCGACCGATCCCAGCCCCCGGGCGACAGCCAGCCGCACCGCCGGCGCCGGGTCGCCGGCGGCCTCGCCCAACACGTCCAGCGCGTCCAGCGAGACGAGCCCGAGCACCACCTCGCAGCGGACGGTCTCCACGGAGTCGGGCAGCAGCGCCGCCAACTCCTCGGTGGTGCACAGCCGATGACGCCACAGCGCACCCACGGCGGCAACACGGACATCGGCGTCCTCGGACCTGCTCGCCTCCCGCAGGGCCCCGTTGAACCGCTCGCCGATCACCAGCACCTCGCGCAGTTCGCCGAGCAGTTCGACAGCGGTACGGCGCACCGCCGCGTCCGGGTCCGACAGAGCCGCCGCGAACACCGCCGAGGGCTCGTCCCACTCCTCGGCCGCCTCGCTGAGCACGGTCAGCGCCGTGCGCCGCACGCCGGCGTCGGGGTCGGTCAGGAACTCGGCCAGTTCGTCGGTGGTCGGAGACTCCTCGGCGAGCTCCAGGAGGGCCAGGATCCGCCGGGGACCCTGCGTCCCCGCCCGAGGGCCTTGCGTACCCGTGGTCATCCCCACACCGCCGCGAGATCGGCGCCGGCCGGCGCGGGCACGTCGGGCACCCCGTCCGGGCGGACGAAACCGGGCACCGGGACGATGTACGGCGCCACGGGGCGGGTGAGCGTCTCCAGTTCCCCGCCGGCGCTCTTGCGCAGGTTGAGGTGGCGGAACCAGGTGGCGTCGTCCGACTCGGGCAGGTCGGCGCGCTGGTGGTACAGGCCCCACCGGCTCTCGGTGCGGGCCAGCGAGGCCCGGGCGGCCATCTCGGCGCAGTCCCGGATGAAGGTGACTTCGGCACAGCGCATGAGCTCGTGCGGGGTGTGGGCACCCATGCCGGCGATCTCACGGCGCATCCGGTCGAACGCCTCGACACCGAGGGTCAGATAGCGCTCGGTCTTGGGCGGTTGGAGGTAGTCGTTGACGAAGCGGCGGAGCTTGTACTCCACCTGCGGCTGAGGCGGGCCGTCCGGGTTGGACAACGGTCGGTAGACCAGTTCGTGGGCCGCGGCGATCTGGTCCTCGGGCAGCGCGGGACGGCCGGCCGAGGAGGCGAAGGCGGCGGCGTGCTCGCCCGCGATGTCGCCGTAGACGAAGGCGCCGATCATGTAGTTGTGGGGCACGCAGGCCATGTCGCCGGCCGCGTACAGCCCGGGAACCGTGGTCGCCGCGTGTTCGTCCACCCACACGCCGGAGGCCGAGTGCCCGCTGCACAGCCCGATCTCGGAGATGTGCATCTCGACGTCGCGGGTGCGGTAGTCGTGCCCGCGTCCGGCGTGGAACGTGCCGCGCGTGGGGCGTTCGGTGGTGTGCAGGATGCCCTCGATCTGGCTGATCGTGGCGTCCGGCAGGTGGCTCAGCTTCAGGTAGACGGGGCCGCGCGCGCTGTCCAGCTCCCGCTTGACCTCCGCCATCATCTGGCCCGACCAGTAGTCGCAGTCCACGAAGCGGTTGCCGTCGGCGTTGACCTGGTAGCCGCCGAAGGGGTTGGCGACGTAGGCGCAGGCCGGGCCGTTGTAGTCCTTGATGAGCGGGTTGATCTGGAAGCACTCGATGCCGGACAGTTCCGCGCCGGCGTGATAGGCCATCGCGTAGCCGTCGCCGGCGTTGGTCGGGTTCTCGTACGTGCCGTACAGATAGCCGCTGGCGGGCAGGCCCAGGCGCCCGCAGGCCCCGGCGGCCAGGATCACCGCGCCGGCGGAGATGGTGACGAACTCCCCGCTGCGGGTGTCGAAGCCGACCGCACCGATCGCGCGGCCGTCCTCGGTGAGCACGCGTACGGGCATGATCCGGTTCGCGATGGTGACCCGGGAGCGCACATGGCGGGCCCGCAGGGTGCGGTACAGGACCTTCTTGACATCACGGCCCTCGGGCATCGGGAGCACGTAGCTTCCCGAGCGGTGCACCTTGCGCACGGCGTATTCGCCGTGCTCGTCCTTCTCGAACTTGACGCCGTAGCCCTCGAGGCGCTGGACCATACCGAAGCCACGGGTCGCGGTCTCGTAGATGGTGCGCTGGTTGACGATGCCGTCGTTGGCGAGCGTGATGTCGGCGACGTAGTCCTCCGGGGTCGCCTTGCCCGGGACGACGGCGTTGTTCACGCCGTCCATGCCCATGGCCAGCGCCCCGGAGTGGCGCACATGGGCCTTCTCCAGAAGCAGGACATCGGCGCCGTTCGCGGCCGCGGTCAGCGCCGCCATCGTGCCGGCGGTGCCTCCGCCGACGATGAGGACGTCACAGACGAGTTCGCGCCGCTCGGCCAAGGGTGGGATCTGCACGGAAGTCAGCCCCTTTCGGGAGAAGGGTGGTGGTTCAGCAGCGGGTGCGTGGGGTCGGGGGTGCGGTGGAGCCAGCCGGCCAGCGACGTCCGGTCACCGCGGAAGCGGACGAACTCGAGGTCGATGGGCCGGCCCGCGTCGGTATACGTCAGCCGTTCCAGCAACAGCAGCGGAAAGCCGTCGGGTACGTGGAGGAGGCCGGCGACCGTCCGGTCGGCGGCGACCGCCTCGATGGACAGCGCCGCGGCGCCCAGCGGCAGACCGAGTTCGCCTTCGAGCAGTCCGAACACGTCGTGCCGCGCCAGGTCCATCTCCAGCAGAGGCCGCCCGACGTCCGCCGGCAGGTAGCTGGCGTCCAGGGACAACGGCTGCCCGTCCAGGAGCCGCACCCGTTCCAGGGCGATCACTTCCGTGCCCGGATCGAGCGACAGCCGCTCGGCCACCGTCGGGGTGGCCGGCACGGTGTCCGCCAGCAGGACCTGGTTGACCACCCGGTCGCAGCCGGTGTCGAAGCTCTCCGCCAGCCCGCGCAGGCGATCCAGCCCCTGCACCGCCTTGCCGGAGACGACGAACGTCCCGACTCCGGGGATACGGTCGACCAGCCCCTCCTTGCGCAACAGCGCGAGGACGTCCCTCACGATATTGCGACTGGCCCCGAACTCCGCGGCCAGTTCTGTCTCGGAGGGCAGCGGTCGGGTTCCGTACACGCCCGCCAGGATGCGGGTGCGCAGCACGTCCCGGATACGCCGTACCGGTGCGACACGGCTGCCTGTAGCGCGGCCACCAGCGATGATCCCTGTCATGGCCGGAATGCTCCGGAGCGCTTGTTACACGTACCAGTGGCTGGAATTGCGCGCTTGTTACGCCAGTCCCGCCGTGTGGCGGTCTGCCGCTGACCTGGGGTGACGGGCTGCTGCCGGACCGTATCGCCACGTCGGCCGCGGCGCGATGCGCTTGCGGACACCCGGGCAGGGCGCTCGCGGACCACCGGTGAGCGAAAGGGCGGGCTTCGTGGGCCCGTTGCGGGCGTCCGGTGAGCCGGGGCACGTCTCGGCGGCCAGGCCCGGTCCGTACTCCACCGGCGGGTCGGCCGGGATCTCCCGAGTGGCGGTGGCCGCCAACGAGCCGGCACAAGCAGTCCGGGGCCTCCAGGCGGACCGGCGTGCCACGCTGACCGCGGGGCGCTACAGGGGGCCGTAGAAACCGCACGGATCGCCGGCACGCCCCTACCCGGACCGAGGCGGCGGCCGTGTGGGCTCCCCCTGAATCGACTCGCGGGCTCCGGCGGCGACATCTCCCGGGAGGCGAGGGCCGGCAGGGTCGCTGCCGAGCCGACCGCGGGCGCTGCCGGATGTGGCCGAAAACCGCGCTCCCCGCCGGCACGCTCTCCTACCGGACCGAGAGGGCGGCCCGGACGCAGGCACTACGCGTTACCGCGGCACAACAACACCATCCGCAGGCACTACCCGCGGATGGCAAGGGCCAGCAGTGTCGCTGCCGGGCCGACCGGAGGGGTCTCGTGGAGCCAGACGGCACGGAATTTTCGGCGTAGCAGGCGGGACCCTTCCAGCGGCACGCTGATCAGCCGCTGGTCATGGAGTTCGGCGGACACCGCGAGACGGCTGAGTACGGCGGGCGCGTCGCCCGTGGTCAAGGCCGACTTGATCGCGGTGGTGGAGCCGAGTTCGGCGGCGGGGGGCGCGAGCTCACCGGTCTCCCGGAGGAATTCCTGTAGCGCCTCCCGGGTGCCCGAACCCTGTTCGCGCAGGATCAAAGGGGTGGCAGCCAGCATCCGCAACGGCAGCGGCATACGGCGCCTGGCCCACGGGTGTCCCGGTGCGACCACCACGACCAACTCGTCGTCGTCGATCGCCCGGCTGCGCAGGCCGGGCGGTGCGTGCGGGCCCTCGACGAAACCCAGGTCGGCCTCGCGGCTGCGGACCATGTCGGCAACCTGTGACGAGTTGCCGACCCGCAAGGCGACCCTGGCTTCCGGGGCCCTGCCGTGCAGGGTGATCAGCCAGGCCGGCACCCGGTGATCGGCGATCGTCATCGAGGCGGCGACCCGCAGCCTGCCCTGCTGGTCGGCGTGGAGCGCGGCGACCCCGCTGAGCAGGGCCCGGGCCGCGTCGAGTACCGGCCGTGCCCAGTCGACGACGGCGGCTCCGGCCGGGGTGAGCCGGGACCCGGTGGGGCTTCGTTCGAGCAGCACCAGCCTGAGCTGGCGTTCCAACGCGCTGATCCGCATGCTCACCGCCGGCTGGCTGATCCCGTGCCGCTCGGCGGCCTGACCGAGGCTGCCTGTCTCCGCGACCGACACCAGCAGATCCAGCACCTTCAGTTCCGGCGTACCCGGCGGCAGGCCCATCAGCACGGCTTATGACCTCCTCGGAATTCGGTCTCTACCGGAGCCCGGTCCACCACGGCGATCGTGCGGTGGGAAGCCGCGGGCCCGGGGGTCCGCGGGCCGGCGAAGGAGACGTGACGTAAGGAGACGCAATGGAATCGTCCTACGCCGTACCGGTCAAGCCGCCGCCGCGCACCCCCGGCCGTGCGCGGCGTCTGTACCGGACGGTGGGCGACACGCTTCCCGGGCTGGTCGTCGCGGCGGTACTCGCTGTACCGGCCACCTGGCTGGGCACCTTGGTCCCGACGGTGGGCGGCCCCGTGCTGGGGATCGTGGTCGGCGTCGTCACCGGAGTTCTGCTGAGACGGATTCCGGCGTCCCCGGTCGCCGAGCGGCTGCGCCCGGGATTCGGGACGGCGGGGCGGAGGGTTCTCCAGGCGTCCATCGTCGTCCTGGGAACCGGACTCCCGCTCAGCGAAGTGCTGCGGGTGGGAGCCGGTTCGCTGCCGGTCATGCTGGGCACCTTGGCGGCGGCGCTGAGCGGCGCCTGGTTCGTCGGCCGCCTGTTGGGCATCCACCCGGAGTCCCGGCTGCTGATCGGGGTGGGAACGGGTATCTGCGGAGCGTCGGCGATCGCCGCGGTCACCTCTGTGGTGAAGGCGTCGGAAGCCCGTGTCGCGTACGCGATGGGCACCATCTTCACGTTCAACATCGCCTCGGTCCTGCTGTATCCGTCCCTCGGCCACCTGCTCGGGCTGTCCCAGCAGGGCTTCGGACTGTGGAGCGGCACCGCGGTCAACGACACCTCCTCGGTCGTGGCCGCCGCCTACACCTACGGGACGCCGGCCGGAGCGTATGCCGTCGTGGTCAAGCTGACCCGCAGCCTCATGATCGTGCCGATCTGCGTGATCCTGCAGGTGTGGCATTCCCGGTGCCGGCGTACCACCCGGCGGGAGCCCGACGAGGGCGGTACGGCTTGGCGGGCGTTCCCGCTGTTCATCGTCGGCTTCCTGGCCGCGTCGGCGATCGCCACACTTGGCGTGATTCCCGGCTCGTGGCTTCCTGCCCTGTCGGCTGCGGGCACCTTCATGATCACGATGTCGTTGACCGGCATCGGGCTTTCGCTGAACCCTTCGCAGATCCGCGACGCCGGGCCACGACCACTGCTTCTGGGCGCGACTCTGTGGGCCGGCGTCGGCGCCACCGCCCTCGGCCTCCAGGCGCTCACCGGCCGGCTCTGACCACAGGCCCGCAGCACCGACGCAAGTCACGCCGAGACCGAGATGCTCTGCAGACCACGCCGCATCGCCCACGGCCTGTCCGGTCGAGAACCCTCAGTCGGAGGCCACCGGAAGGACGTCCGGCGAGAGCACGCCGGCACGGACAGAAGCGCTCGTCATACGGCGACGATGGTGACGCCGGCACAACACCTCGTAGCCCACCTCCGCCGCGGAACGGCTCACGTCACCGACGACGACCTGCTCACCTTCGACGACCATCTCACCGCCCACCGTGCGGGCGTTGTGCGTAGCACGCGCCCCGCACCAGCACATCGCCTCCACCTGAAGCGTCTCGACGCGGTCAGCCAGCTCGATCAGCCGCCGCGAGCCCGGGAAAAGCCTCGTGCGAAAGTCGGTGGTGATACCGAAGGCGAAGACATCCAGGCCCAAGTCATCCACGATCCGCGCCAGTTGATCGATCGGCACCGGCGCCAGGAATTGCGCCTCGTCCACGATCAGGTAGTCGGCCTTGCCGCCCCGCGACACCCGGTCGACAACATAGGCACACAGATCCATGCCCGGCACCGCCTCGACCGCGTCGGTCACCAGCCCGAGCCGCGAGGAGAGCTTCCCCTCCCCAGCGCGGTCATCCCGAGTGAAGATCAGACCCTGAAGCCCCTCGCCGACCGGTTGTGCGCAAACTGGAGCGCCAGAGTCCTTTTGCCTGGGTATCGACCACATTGGTTAGAGGCACACCTCCGTGAGGCTGCGCGCCCTGGGTTCACTCCGCCTCTGCGTCGACACAGACGACTCCACGGCGATACCTCGCCAGAAGGGAGCACGTACGGCACCGGGTCGAGGCACCGGGCGGGTCGCCGAGGTCATCGGCTGGGCTACCGATACGGACGTCTCCGGCGGCCAAGTTAACGACTCCGAGTTGAGCGTGGCACCGGGGCTCTAGCGTGGCACTCGACTCGGCTGGCAAGAGGCTACCGTCCGACGCCCGGCGAGTCGTAGCAGCCCCGGCTTCGATCAGGTCAGTGGCTGCGAGCCGGGCTTGCTCACGCCGAGGTCGTTCCTCGGCCGCCAATCCACCGCCATCGGGATACCTCATGCTCACGGCATAGCGCGGCCCACGTCAGCCGTCACGACCCGGCGTAACCCGCACCGTTAAAGATCTCTAGCCGCGATCACCGTCCTTGCAACACATCTGCTTCTGGGGACGCCGCATGTATGCGACGCCGAAACCCCTCATGACGTGGATCCAGGATCCAGATTGGCCCGAAATCGTGGGACAAGACCCCGTGTGGGGCCGTGACGTCGATCCGTTCAAGAATCCGAGCACAAGGATGTTCGACCGTGTGGGTTCTGCTTAGGCTGTGACACAGCGCGTTGGCCGCCGTGGACCGATTGCTGGGTGACCTCCAGCTGGCCGGCCGACGAGGGCACCAGGCGGTGGGGGGACCACGTGGGCGAGAACGAGATGTCGGTCTTCGGTGTATCCGCTTCCGAGGAGGATATCTACCGACACTTCCTGAGAAATCCAGATACACCGGCGGACGACATCCATCTGCGTCTGCACATAGAACCGGACACGGCTCGGCTCTGTCTCGACCGACTGCATGAACTGGGACTGCTGCACCCCACCGGCACGGACGGGCTGATCTCCCCGACAGATCCCGAAGTGGCGCTGGCCCGGCTGGTGGACGTACGACTGCACGCTCTCCATCAGGAGCTCCAGCGTGTCACCCGGTCCCGGCACGTGGTGGACGGGCTCCGTGCGGAGCTGGGGGCGCGCAGCCCCTCTCCGCAGGGCATCGAGCAGTTGGAGGGCCTCACCGAGATCCGAGATCGTATCGACGACCTGGCCTTCTTCGCCCGCGACGAGATCCTCTCCGTGGAGCCGTACTCCAAGCTGTCGCCGGAGAACATCGAGCGGTCACGTCCGTTGGACCTGCGCTGTCTGCGCCGCGGCGTACGGATCCGCAGTGTCGTGCTGAGAAAGGTTCTGGAGCACGGCCCGACCGCGAACTACCTGCGCGAACTGGTCTCCCACGGAGCCATGATCCGGGTCGTCGAGGACACCACCGAGCGGATCCTCGTCTACGACCACGCGGCGGCGCTGGTGCCGCTGGATCCCCAGATCACCTCGCGCGGCGCGCTGCTGGCGCACAAGAGTGGGATCGTCGCCAACATCATCGCCCTCTTCGAGAAGATCTGGGACGAGGCCGAGGACCTGACGCAGGCGGATTCGGCGGACGGCGGGGACGTGGGATCAGGTCTGTCCGAGATCGAGCAGCGGGTTCTCCTGCTGATGTGCTCGGTCGGCAAGGACGAGGCGGGCGCACGGGAGTTGGGGGTCTCGGTCCGGACGTATCGGCGGTACGTCGCCGATCTCATGGAAATGCTCGGCGCCGCCAGCAGGGCGCAGGCCGCGCTGCTGGCGCGCGAGCGGGGCTGGATCTGATCCGGGGGCACCGACCGGTCAGTTCTCCTGAGCCCAGCCGTACAGGGCCGTGTCCGCCAGTACCTCCCGTAGTGCACGGCGCACCGCACTCCGGTCGGTCCCGCCGGCCAGTTCGATCCGCAGCCGGACCCGGTCGGGGCTGACCTCGGAGGTGCAGGACCAGGTCGCCGGGAGGAGTCCCAGGAGGCGTACCACCGTGGTCTCCCCGGAGGGGGCCGAGCTGTCGCGGCGGACGGTGACGACCTCCACCGAGTCGGAGATGTGATCAGGTGTCAGCATATGCGCTCTCCCCTGGACGGCTCGGCTTGCAACGGGTGTGACTGGTGCGAAGGGTTCAGGACGTGCAGGGCGGCCGCGGTCATCACCGCTATGCCGGTCGGCAGGGCGGTGCGTACGTCGGGGGCGAAACCCGGCGAGTGGTTCGACTCCACCGGCGGGCCCCCGGCCAGGGCCGCCCGCCACTGCTGCACGCCGGTCACGCCCAGCATCCAGTACGCCGTGCGCACGCCCTCGGCGCCGGCCGCGAACCACGGGAAGTCCTCGGTGGCGGTCGCCGCGTGCCAGTCGGTCACCCGGTGTGTACCGAGCAGGTCCTCGTGCACCCGGCGTACGGCCGCCGTGGTGGCCTCGTCGGGTGTCAGCACGGGCGAGCGGGCCGTGACGATGAACTCCGGGTCCTTCGGGCAGCCGGAGGCCGCGCACTCGGCCCGTACGATCCGTTCGACGGCCGCCGTGACCCGGTCCAGCGCGGCGGCGGAGAAGGCCCGTACGCACAGGCTCAGTTCGGCGTCGTCCGGGATCACGTTGCCGCTCTGCCCCGCGTGGAACGAGCCGACCGACAGGACGACCTGTTCGGCCGGGGAGGTCTCCCGGGACACGACCGTTTGCAGGCGCAGCACGGCGGAGGCCGCGGCCGGCACCGGGTCGACCGTCAGCTGAGGGGTGCCGGCGTGGCCGCCGCGTCCGTGGATGACCACGTCCATGGCCGTGCTCCCCGCCAGCAACGGGCCGCGGCCGTGGGCGACCGTGCCCGCGGGCAGCGGAGCGGTGTGCTGGGCCAGGACCACCTCGGGCGTGCCGAAACGCTCGTACAGGCCGTCCGCCAGCATCGCGCGCGCCCCTTCGAGCGTCTCCTCGGCGGGCTGGCCGACGACCAGGAGTGTGCCGCTCCAGGAGTCACGGGCGCGCGACAACTGAGTGAGCGCCCCCGCGGCCGCGGCCATGTGCAGATCGTGGCCGCAGGCGTGCATGACGCCCGGAACGGTGCTCTCGTAAGGCAGGCCGCTGCGTTCCGCCAACGGCAGCGCGTCGAGTTCGGTGCGCAGCATCACCGTGGGGCCGGGGCCGTTGCGCAGTACGCCGACGACGCCGTGGCCGCCGACGTCACGGGTGACCGTGCAGCCGTGCTGCTCCAGCCGCGCGGCGAAACGAGCGGCCGTGCGGCTCTCGGCGCCCGAGAGCTCAGGGTGGGCGTGCAGATCGAGGTAGAGCTCAATGGCGGACCGCAGCACGTCCCGCGGGACTCCGGATGTTCCGGTCACTGCCCTCACCTCCTCATTCCCTCACTTGTCACTGGTCCGGCACTTGTCCGTGTGTCCGTAAGTCCGTTGTCTCGCGAGCGTGCGGTGCGGGTGCCCCAGTCCTCTGTCGGGTCACTGTCATGGGGTGTCAGCGACCTGACAGCGGGAGCCGGGCCGATCTGACAGCGGCCTCCACTGGAATGGAGTCATCGAAGGGGAACACCGCCGGAACAGCCGGCGGGCCCCGCCGGACGAAGGAGAATCCCATGGCCCCGAAGACCGAGCTCGCCACCCTCGCCGACGAGATCCTGGAGCTGGAGTCGGAGACCTTCGAGATCTCGGACTACTCGGACGCGGTCGAGGTCGTCCTCGCCGGTTCGACGTCCTCCTCCTCCACGTCGACCTGCTCCAGCACCACCAGCACCACCTCCTGCAGCGCCTGACCCGGCGTCTGCCTCCGATCGGCAGCCCCTTCCTCGACGGGAAACCCCGTCCTGGAGGGGGCTGCCGGGCGTTCCGGTGTTCGCTGACACAGGCTTGGCCGGCGGCACGAAGTGCCGCCGGCAAGACGGTGGTACGGGAAGACGGTGGTACGGGAAGACGGTGGTACGGAAAGCCCCGTCATAGAGGCAACGGACGCTGGGAGAACAGACGTCAAGGGAACGGATGCGGTACGACCTTGATGTCCGACTCTGTCAGATCGTCCGTACGCCGTCCCGCCGCCCGCAGCGCGGTCCTCAGCCGGGGCATCAGCAGGGCCCGCTGTCTGGTCCAGCCGAAGTCGAGCGGGAGGAGCCCCGGAACGGTCGTACTGACCGTGTGCAGCCCCATCCGGTGCTGCTCGGGGGTCGTCTGGTCGACGGCGATGACGTCGTGTCCGGTACGGACCAGTTCGTCGCGGAGCAGCCGCAGGTCGTCGAGTAGGTCGCCGGTGCGTGGACGCACGGTCTCCCAGTCGCGGTACAGCTCCCCGAGCGGCCGTACGGCCTCGGGTTCCAGGTACTCGCGAGCATGTTCCGCCATCTGCGGCAGTCCGTAGAGCTGGGCGTGATCCTTGAGGTGCAGGACCTTGGTGAAGTCCCGTGCCATGCCCTCCAGTTCGCTGTGGCGCTCGGCGACCTGGTAGGGCAGGTGGGGGATGTACGTCAGCACTTCGGAGAGCGCCGAGTCGACGGTCCCCTCCGGGTCGAAGCCAGCCGCCGCGCTGAAGGAGAGCCTGCCGTAGCCGCCGTCGCGCCGGACCGCCAGGGCGGTGACGACCGGTATGGCGAGATCCATCCGGGTGTCGAAGGCGTGCACGTCGTAGCCGTGCAGGGCGGCTCGGTCCAGCATGGAGCGGACCGGGCCCCGGCAGGAGCCGAGGTCGATCTCGGTGATGCGGGCCCGGCCGTACCAGGCGAGCAGAAACGCGTCGCGCTCGATGAGTTCCAGCAGGCCGAAGAGGATCGCCTCCTCCAGGCTGCCGCCGGTGGCACAGCCGTTGGAGCATTCGAAGACGAAGTTGTCGGCGTCCACGCCGGCGCTGTAGTGCGCCAGCCGGGAGGGTACGAGGACCGGGCGGTCGTCGCGCAGCGAGTGGCCCCACACCCAGGGGATCGGCCGGTCCGGGTCGAACGGGCTGACGAGGTGGTCCTTCTCATAGGTCTCGGGGGCGTAGAAGCCGCACTCCGCGGGGTTCAGCGCGTGGTCCGCGAGGCGGCGGTACGAGTCGACGACCGGCTCGGTGCCACGGCGCCGGTGCGTACCGGCGTACCGCTCCAGTCCTTCCAGATAGGCGAGGGTGCGGCTGGTGCGGTAGCTGTTGGCCTGGCCGCTCCAGGTGACGTCGTTGAGTCCGGCGTATCCGCGCACGAAGTGCGTGCCGGCCACCGGCGCGGTCGTGGTGGAGGCGGGGTTGATCCAGGTGTCCGAACCGAGGGCGCCGCAGACCGGGTTGGCCAGCGCGGTGGTTGGCAGCGGGTAGGAGTCCAGGGCCCGCAGCCGGTACCCGCCCGGGTCCGGCTTGGGCGCGGACGCCAGCCGCATCCGCGCCGACTCGGCGGTGTCGGGACGCGTCGCCACGCACGAGGGACACAGCGGCTCCGGCAGTATCGGAAAGCCGGCGGTCGCGAGGGTGACGAGATCGACCCGGGTGACCTGCGGCAGCACACGGTCGGCGACGGGGCGCTGTGCTGCGGCAACGGCGTTTGCGGGGACGGTAGTTGAGGTACCGGCCCCCGCGGCGGCGGACCCGGTAGCAGCTGCTGGTTCGCGCCCCGTACCGCTCAGCACCGCTCGATACGCCGCCCAGACCGCGTCGACGGCGTATTCCGTGAGCACCGGCCACTGAACTGCCCCGTTCGGCTCGTGGCCGAGTTCGAGGGCCTCGCGTTCGGAGCGGCTGCGCAGTCGCTGCCAGCGCATGGCGAGGCACTGGCCGCAGGCCGTGGTGCCCGGTTCGCCTCCCCACGGGCCGATCAGTGCGGCGCGGGAGGTGAGGTGGACGGTGGCCGCCGGTCGGATCGCGGCGTAGGGGTCGGGGTGGCCGAAGCCCAGGGTGTCGGCGGCGCCGAGTGGTACGACCAGCGGGGCGGGGAGAGCGTGCTTCCCGCCCGTCGGGCCGTACTCCGCCTCGTGGCGCGCGGTCAGCGCACGCTGGAGCACGGCGCGGCCGCCCTCCAGCGGGGTGTCCGCGGCCGTTTCCGCCAATGCCGCCAGGGCCGGGGCGGCCCCGGTGGTCACGGTCGTCGGTGTCATGACTTGTCGCTCCAGCGGAAGGTCTTCAGCGCGACGGCACAGAAGACAAGGGCGAACGCGGCGAGCACTCCGCATGCGCCGGCGATGTCGCCCGCCCCGTCGGACCCGGTGAGAGCCGCGGAGACGCCGTCGTTGAGGTACCGCAACGGAAGCACCCGGGACAGGGTCTGCATCCAGTCCGGCATGGCGTCGAGCGGGAAGAACGACCCGGAGAGGAACGCCATGGGAATCATCAGGCAGTTGGCGACGGCGGCGACGGCCTCCGGAGTCCTCGCGTACGAGCCGACGATGACGCCGATGGCGAGGAAGGCCGTGACACCGAGCACCAGCACGGGTAGGGCCAGCGGCCAGCGGGCCGACAAGCTCAGCCCGAACGACGGCAGCACGGCGACGGCCACGAACAGCGCCGACTGGACCACCGCGATGGCGAGGGCCAGGACATAGCGGGAGCCGAGCACGGCCGACAGCCGGGTCGGCGTCATCCTCACCAGCCGCAGGATGTCGTCGCGGCGCCACTGCATGAGGGTGAAGCCGACGCCGAAGACGGCGGCGTTGGCGACGCCCCAGGACAGCACGCCGGGGGCGATGTAGTTGATGTAGGGCTTCCCGCTCTGCTCGACCTCCTGGCCGTGGAAGATCAGCCCGAAGACGATCAGGAAGAGCAGTGGGAAGGCGAAGGTGAAGAAGAGCGTGGTCTTGTCCCGGGTGTAGGCCCGGTACCCGGCCTGGCTCAGCGCTGCGTATGCGCTCATGGTGGTGTCTCCGTATCCGGTGGTGGCTGGTCGCCCGGCGAACCGCGGTGGACTTCGCCGGGCCTACGACTGGGAGGTGCCGGTGAGTTCGAGGTAGACGTCCTCAAGGCTCGCCGTGCGGGTCTGTACTCCCTGGAGTCCGGCGAGTTCGTCGATGGCGGCCAGGACGGGGCCGGACTGCAGGGTCTCCAGCACGATCGCGTCGGCCTCCTGGACGACCCGGTCCACGCCGGGAATCGCCTGCGCCGCGGCCAGGCTCAGCCGCTCGGCGGGAACCAGCAGCCGGGTCGTGGGACTGCCCGCCGCCACCAGCCGCCCGGGGGTGTCGAGGGCGGCGATCCTGCCGTGGATCATGATGGCCACCCGGTCGCAGAGCGCCTCAGCCTCGTCCAGGTGATGGGTCGTGTAGACGATGGTGCGGCCGGCGCGCTTGAGGTCGCGCAGCACCTCCCACAGGGCGCGGCGGGCCTGCGGGTCGAGGGCGGCGGTGGGCTCGTCGAGGAAGATCAGCTCCGGCCCGTGGACCAGTGCGGAGGCGATGGCGAGCCGCTGCCGCTGTCCGCCGGACAGGTCGTCCACCCGGTTGTCGCCCTGCTCGGTCAGCCCGACGCTGGCGAGGGCCCGCTCGGCGGCCTCTCGGTCCGTGCGGTAGAGGGCTGCCATGGTCTGCAGGTGCTCCCGCGCGGTGAGCCGCACGAAGAAAGCCGACGACTGGGTCTGTACGCCCAGCCGGGGCAGCAGCGCGACATTGCGCGGCCAGGGCTGTTCGCCGAGGACCGACACCGTGCCGGAGTCCGCCTGCCGCTGTCCCTCCATGATCTCGACCAGGGTGGTCTTGCCCGCGCCGTTCGGACCTAGTAGTCCGAAGAACTCGCCGCGTGCCACGGTCAGTGAGACGCCGTCGACGGCCTGGATGCTTCCGTAGCGCTTGTGGACGCCGTCGAGGACGACGGCCGGCCCGTCCTGGTCGATGGTGGCGGTCATGGGACTCTCCTTGATCGAGATGCTCGCGGTGTTCATGGCGTCGTCAGCAGAAAGTGGGTGAGGGACACCGCGCCCGCGACGAGTGCGCCGAGGACGAGCAGGCAGAGCAGCCCGTAGGCGGTGTACGCGATCCGGGCGCGGCGCGGATAGCCGGCCGCGAGGGGGTCCCGGCGGACGGCCAGGCGCAGATACGCGCCGCTGGACGCGGCCAGTTCGGTCGCGCCGAGCAACTGGCCGACGATCTTGTATCCGTCGAGCGGCGGGAGCGGGACCAGCATGGCGAACGCCTGGATGCTGCCGAGGAACAGCAGCGCCGCCAGGGCGTCGTGGGTGGCGTCGTCCAGGGGGACCAGCAGCAAGAGGGCGAAGAACGGCAGCAGGAACAGCAGGTTCATCGCCGCGCCGGCCAGGGCCGTCGCCACGCGGGCCCAACGGGTGGGCAGATAGAGGTAGTTGTCGACCGTGCAAAACATGATCACCGAGGGCAGCCGCCAGCGCAGACCGATCTCGGCGACGCGGCCTCCGTAGTGCTTGGCCACCACCCCGTGTGCCAGCTCGTGCAGGGCGGTGCTCAGCCACAGCAAGGCGCCCGTCGCGGTCAGCAGGACCGGGTTCGTGAACGTCTCCCGGGTGGCCAGGGCCAGTTCGCCCGCCCGCAGGACCACGACGGTCTCCATGACGGCCACCAGTATCAGTAGCGGCACCATCCACCAGGCAGAGAGCAGGAACCCGGCCGCGCGATGCAGCCGCCCCGCGGTCGCGTCCGGGTCGGCGACGAGCGGCAGCGTGCCGCGCATGAACCGCCGCTCGCTCTTCGGCGTCTTCGTGTCCTGCGGTGCCGGCGCCGGATCCGCCGCGGGTGCCCCCGCCAGCAGCCCGCGGGTGCCCAGCATCCGCAGCAGCTGCTGCCAGTTGGTATCGGCCAGCCGCCGCCCGTACCGCCCCGCGTACTGCGCGCCGATCTCCTCCAGGCTGTGCGAACCGTCCATCCGCGAGATCAGGAAGTGTTCCCTGACCCCCACCTTGAAGGACTGCCCGCTCTCCGTGTTCTTGATCAGATGTACGGTCCCGCTGCCCAGCAGCAGCTCGTCGCTGACCCGTACCCCCGGCCGCAGCTCGGGGCGGTAGGCCTCCAGGGAGGCCGGGGATGCCGGGGCGCTCATGACTCGGCCCCCAAGGTCCCCTCACGCAGGCAGCGGCCCAGGACGTGGGAGAGGTACGCCTCGTCCCGGATGGTGACGTGCAGCCTGTTGTTCGTCATGTGCATGTACGGGGAGAGGAGCAGTGGCAGAGCCACCGCCGGATCCGTGACCGTCTCGTCCCGTTCGCCGTCCCAGGACCGGAACACCAGGTCGCCGTCGGCCGCCAGCACCCGTGCGCGGTCCCGCAGTTCGGCGCAGTGCTCGGCCCAGCCCGCCAGGAAGGCGGGCAGTCCGCCGGGCTCGCCCCGGGTGACGGCCGCGCGGATCCCGGCGAAGCGGGCGGTCAGGCCGGGGGCCATCGCCGCGTAGTTGCTGTCGTATTCCGCGCTGCCGATGAAGCCGGTGCCGGGGAAGGCCTTGTGCCAGAACTCGTAGTAGTTGTCCAGGTAGTCGGCGAGCTCCTGGTCGCCCGGCAGGAACGTCCCGGACATCACCATCATCAGCTGGGCCGCGGTGCCGAGCAGGACCGTCCGCAGATGCAGGTTCTTGGTGCGGAAGGCGTCGATGACCAGATCGCTGGAGTGCCGGAAGTGCCACTCGGCCAGCTCGATCCCGGCCGGGCCACCGTACTTGCCGTACTCCGGTTCGTACGCCTCTGCGCTGCGGGAGTTGTTGGGACGCAGGTTCATCCGCCCCTGGTCGTCCATGTAGTGGCCGCGTTCGCTGCCCGGGAACTCGATCTCGAAGAGGGTGTTGTAGAAGTCGTTGAGGAAGCCGGAGTCCACCTCGTACAGCGCGGGGCGTTCGGCGAGGAAGGCGTCGACGGCCCGCTCGGTGCGGCGGCGCACCTCCGGCTCGGCGTCGGGCGACGCGGGCTTGAGGCGCAGCCGCACATGCGGGCCCTCCAGCCAGTAGTTGATGAAGAAGTAGCCCGCGATCAGCCCCTGTGACTCCAGTTCGTCCACCAGCGGGCGGACGCACTCGATGAGCAGGGGGCGCGGGTTGGCGGCGTAGAAGACGTGCGTGGCCTGCCACGCGCCGGCTCCGGTGACCGTGGTGGTGGTCATGATGTGGTCCTCCGTCGGATGGCGGCCGTGGAGACGTCAGCGTGGACGCCGGTCGAAACGTCGGTGAACGCCGCAGTCTCCAACGCCAGTTCGGCGACATGGCGGCCCCGGCGGGAGACGGCGTGCAGACCGTCCTCGTCCGGGAGCATCTCCCGGAACACCGCACGGGCTTCCGATGTCTTGAGCAGCGCCTCGAACGCGTTCAGCGACAGCGGGCTGTCGAAGTCGAGGTACTGCGGCTTGGCGCCGGTCGCACCGCGCGCCCCGCTGTCCGAGACGGTCACGAAGACCCGGTCGGGCAGCCGGTGCGCCCGCCGGAAGCGGTGCCAGCCGAGGAACCACTCCTCGTCCGGTGTGCCGGGCGCGTGCAGGGGCAGTACGGAGGCGGGCGCGCTCCAGCTGCGTCGGCTGAGCACGACGCTGCCGTGCCGGACACGCGGCCGCCGGGTCACTCCGTCGTCCGGCTCGCTCTCCGGGATCCCGCCCCAGACGTTGAGCGGAGCCATCGAGGTCGGAGAGAGCAGGAGCAGGGTGCGGGGCAGCTCCGGCAGGGCGAGCGGCACGAGATAGCCGAGGTAGACGGGGATTACCTCGCGTCCCAACCGCAGTGAGCGCAGGACCAGCCGGTCCTCGGTCTCGTCGTGCTGGATGTACAGGTCGTCGAGGCGCAGGGCGAGCTCCTCGGGCAGGGTGCCCGTCTCGCCGGGGCAGACGATCTCGTACTCGGTCAGCCGGCCGTGCAGATTGAGGTTGCTGGTGACCGGCCCTCCGGTGACCTCGGCGAACACCGCGCCCGGCGGGCACAGGCCGTCCGCGTCCGCGCGCAGCCGGTCGTCGAGCCCGTCGAAGCAGTGCGTGAACCGGCTGAAGGGGAACGACAGTCCGCCGTACGAGCGGTTGAGGACGACCAGCGGCTCCCCGGCGCCGTGGGCGAGCTGGAGGTGGTGGCTCATGGGCTCGAACTTCGGTGCCACATCGGCCAGTTCGTCCGCGACATCGGCGAGGAAGGCCTCGTCGACGAGCACCTCGTCGGTGCCCGCCGCCGCGTCCCACAGCGTTCGCATCCGCTCCACGAACGTCTGGCGCGCGGTGTCGAGTGCCTTCAGCTGGGCCAGGCCCAGCCAGTTCTCCTCGGGCACGTACCGTCCCTCCGAGTCGAAGGCGGTGCGCCCCGCGGTGAAGGACATGTACTGGTCGAAGAAGTCCTCGTGGAAGTCGTGAACGAGCTTGAGCAGGTCGTCGCAGCGCCCGCCCTGTCCGTAGCGGGCGAGGAAGAAGCCCTTGAAGGTGATGCGCTGCGGCAGGGTCAGGTCGAAGGCGGGCAGGATCCGCTCCACCGCGCCCAGCGGTCCGGCGGCCAGTTCCGTCCAGGCGTCCAAGCCGAGCGTGACGTCCCGGCCGGCGGCGGCGTCCTCGTACAGCACGGTCTGCGGGACCTTGGCGCGCTCGGTGCCCAGGTCCTCCTGGACGGTCCGCAGTCCCTCGCGCAGCCGGCGCAGCAGTTCACCGCGTCCGCCGGGATCGGCGGCCGCGAAGCCGTCGACGCAGGCGATCGGCCCGTCGAGGCGGTCCGCGAGGAGATCGGCCCAGGGGCGGCCCAGATCCCGCAGTGACGCCTGGAAGGCGCGCAGCGGGTCGGTGTCGTGCACCTCCGTGCGCAGACAGGGCACCTGGACCATACCGAGGTCGAGGAGGGCCTCCAGGTACTGCTCGACCTCGTCCGGCGGGGCGTCCCGGTCGGCGGCCAGCCAGGCGGCCAGTTCGCCGTAGCGGAGTGTCCCGCGCTCCTCGAAGAGGCCGAGCAGTCGCTCCAGGGTGCCGCTGCGGCGCAGGAAGAACAGCCGGTCCTTGACGGCGTCGAAGGTGACGGCGGTGTCGTCGTCGCCCGCGGTCACCCAGCGCCGCACATAGCGCACGCGGTCGTCGTCGCGGCCCCAGCCGGAGGCGAGGGTCACCGGCAGGTCGGCGCGGCGGGCGGGGTCGGCGACCACGGCCTCGGCGAGCCGCGCGACGGCGACCACGCTGAGCCGCGGGTGGCTGGTCCACTCGTCGTCGATCCGTACGTCCAGGCCGCCGTCGCCGAACCCGCCGAGGGCGACTCCGGTGAAGGTGCTGAACGGGCTGGTCTTGCAGACCGTCCGGTACAGGTAAGAGAGCAGCGAGCGCTCGATCTTGCGCTGCTTCTTGCCGGGGCGGTCCGGTGCCGTCCCCGCGAAGGCACCGAGCTGCGCGTCCAGCGAGGGCGAGGCCAGCAGCAGGCCACCGCGCAGCCGCTCCTCCCCCACCAGACGGCGCAGTTCGGCGCGGCTGCGTCCGGTCTCGGCGGCGAGCAGTGCGGCGCCTCCGGCTTCCCGGTCCGCCAGCCGCCGTCGGCCGGCCAGCCAGGCGGCGAGGTGTTCGCCCGCCGCCGGGTCGAGCCCGCGGACCAGGGCGAGGGCGGCGTCACCGTCCTGCGGCAGCCGGTTGTTGAACACCTCACGGCGCAGCTTCAGCAGCCTGCGCCGCACGGTGTCGTCCTCGCTCGCACCGACGAGGGCGTGCAGCAGATCCCCCACACTCTCGCCGGTGGCGCGCAACTCCTCGGTCATGGCGAGCACTTCGTCGGCCCAGCGGCGGCTGTCGGGGCAGCGCAGGCCGTGCACGGTCTCGATGGGCAGTCCGGCGACCCGGAGCATGAACGGCATCGAAGGTTCCCCCCTTCCGGTACTCATCCCAGTACTCATCGGCTAGGCGATCTCGTACCGGAAGTCGGCCGGGGCGGGCCGCTCGTTGCCGATCATCATGATCAGCAGCGGTGCCTCACCCGTCTTCTCCAAGCCGAGTTCCTCGATGTACGAGATGTTGTCGAAGCCCAGCGCGACACCGCAGCCGAGCTCCAGGGCGGACGCCGCGGTGTAGACGGCCTGGGAGACGGCGCCGACGGTGGCGTTGACCAGCCGGTAGCCGCGGTCGCCCACGGTGTCGAGGACGGCGGTGGTACGGACCGTGGGCACAAGGACCGCGCCGGCCTGTTCCAGGTTGTAGTTGGACAGGAAGTAGTTCTTCTGCAGGAACTCGCCCGGCCTGCCCTCCCGGACCAGCCGCAGGCCCCGGGTGTCGGGGTCGTACTCGTACGAGCCGGGGGCGAGTCCCTCGATGTGGTTGACGAAGGCGTACAGCTTGGCCAGGCGGACGTCCCCGGTGTCGCCGCCGAGCCGGGCCCCGGCCGTCGCGGCGGCCAGGCAGGCGGCGAGCTGGTCGCCGGTGACCGGACGCTGTGCGTCGAACCGCCCGAAGCTGCTGCGGCGCCGACGCAGTGCGCCGCGTACGTCGGTGTCCAGCGGCCGGGCGACGGGCAGCGGGACCTGCGCACGCGCCGGGTCGGCGGGCGGGGCCGCGGCCGGGGCGAGCGCGCCGGGAGCGGGCCGTGCGGTCGCGTGCCTCGATGTGGCGGCCTGCATCTTCCGTACGGCGTCGAAGGTGAGGACGGTACGGGACCGCTCGACGTCCCGGTGCCGTACGGAGACCGAGGCGGCGACGGAGGCGGAGGCGGGGGCGTTCACCGGCGAGTCGGCGGACGACGTGCCCCGCCGACTCGGCGCGTTCCCCTGCCAGTTCAGCGGGACGACCGAGAAGATGCCCTCCTCTTCCGTGCGCACCCCGAGCAGCCGCGCGAGCCGCTCCTCGTCGAACCACAGCGCCGGTTCGATGCCCAGGCCGCGCGCCCGGGCCCACATCCGCCAGGTCCCCACGACGGTGCCGATGTCCATGCTCACGGCGTGGAAGGAGAAGCTGTTGTACTTGAAGGCGTTCTGCCAGTACTTGATGCCGAGCACCAAGTACTGGTCGGTCGGCTCGCCGGGCGCGCCCTCGCCGAGGGCGGCGCGCACCTCACCGGAGACGTCCCCGGTCAGCAGCCGCCGCATGGCGTGGTGCCGGGTCGAGTAGTGGTGGACTCCGGGCGTCAGCGGCCCGCTCGGCCCGGAGACCCAGTAGACGCTGACGGGGTAGAGGCCGCCGCCGGAGGCCGTGCCGCGCGACCAGTTGGCGAGCGGGTAGGAGGGCAGCGCGCTCAGATCGGTGTTGGCCTGCACGCCGAGCCGGCGCCCGACGAGCCCGTACGAGTCGCGCAGCATCCCGGAGAGCGTGCCGAGGTCGAACTGCCCGTCCTCGTCCGGGACTTCACTCAGTCCGCGGTCGAGGGTCGCCTCGGCAGGACAGGCGCCGTCGGGCAGCGGCACGCTGTCCGTGCCGGGGTAGAACTTGGTCTTGCGCGGGCTGTCGGTCCAGTTCGGTACGAAGTCGGCCGGCGGCATCGGGACCCGGCCGCGCTGCAGGATGGCAGCGGCGTAGTCATGGGCGTACCCCATGGTGAACTCCTTGGTCACGTTCGTGGTCGTTCGCTCGGTCGGTCGGGTACGGGGCGCTCCGCTGAGTGGGGCGATATTTGGCTGCGGGTTCGTTGTGGCTGGTCGCGCAGTTCCCCACGCCCCTTTGGGGCGCTGGTGAACCGCAGTTGACTTCGCGCGGCCCCCGCTTCGTGTTCACCGAAAGGAGGCCCGCCGCCCCGTTACGGGAAGGGATGGGGCGCCGGGTTGAAGTCAGTGGGTGTCAGGTCGCGGTCGCGCAGTCCGGCCTCGCGCAGTGCCGTGCGCAGGCGGGGCATCCCGAGCGCGCGCTGCCGCGTCCAGCCGAAGTCGATCGGTAGCAGGCCGGGCACAATGACACCGACCGTCGTCAGGCCCAGATCCCGTTGTTCCGGCATGGTCTGGTCGACCACGATCACGTCGAACCCGGCGTCCGTGACCGCCTCGACGCAGCTCCTCAGGTCGTCGCGGAGGTCGTCGGAGACGGGCGGCAGCGAGCCGTTCCCGTACAGCTCGGTCATCGAGTGCTTGGGCGGGCGGGCGCCCGGTTCCCCGATCAGGAAGTGGGCGTGGTCGCCCATCTCCGGGATGCCGTACGCGAGCGGGTGGTCGTGCAGCGCCTCGACCCTGTCGAAATCGGTGGCCATGGCGCGCAGCCGTGCCTCGTCGCGTTCGGTGCGGCCCTGGAGGTTGACGGCGTCGGTGCCGATCTCGCAGAGCGCGCCGGCCAGCGCGGACTCCGGGTCGAGTCCCGCGCCCGCGCCGAAGCACATCCGGCCGAGGCCGCCGTCGGGGCGTACGGCGACACCCGTGACGACGGGGATGGGGAAGGAGATCCGGGTGTCGAAGAAGCGGGCCTCGTAGCCGTACATCTCCAGCCGGTCGACCATGTGCCGGGTGGAGGGCCTGGCGCTGGTGCGCGGGTCGATCTCGGGGAGCGCGGCCTGCCCGTACCAGGTGAGCAGGAAGGCGTCGCGTTCGATGACCTCCATCAGGCCCCAGTAGACGGCCTCCTCCAGACAGCCGCCGGAGGCACAGCCGTTGGAGCTCTCCTGCACGAAGCGGTTCTCCAGGCCCGGCGCGTGATAGTACGTCAGCACCTCGGGGACCAGGATCGGCGTGCTGTCGCGCAGGGAGTACCCCCACACCCAGGGGATCTCACGGTCGGGGGTGAAGGGGGCGACGCGCGGGTTGGCGCGGTGGAACTCCGGCAAGTACAGCCCGCACTCCCGGGCGTCGAGGGCGTGTTCGCCCCGCGCCCGCAGTCCGGTCAGGGAGTCCCGGACGCCGGCGGCCCTGGCCCGGGCCCGCATGCCGGCGTACCGCTCCAGGCCCTCCAGTACGCCGATCCGCTCGCTCTGCCCGAAGGTGTCGGCGTGGCCGCCCCAGAAGGTCTCGCGGAGGTACTCCCCCGACCGCATGGAGAAGCAGCCGATGGTCGCGGAGGTGGACAGGGACGACACGTCGTGGATGACGGAGGGGCCGAGGGATCCGCACACCGGGTTGGCGTACGGCTCGACGGGCAGCTCGTAGGCGCTGATGTCGCGGACCCGGAAGGTGCCCGGCCTGTGCTTGGGCGCGGGGCGGAGGGTGAGGACCGCGGCTTCGGCGGTGTCCTCCTCGCTACGGCCGCAGCGCGGGCACTCCGGGTCGGGCACCAGCGGGTAGTGACGCACCATCAGGGAGGCCAGGTCCACGAGGTGGATCGCTGGGAACGTTCCGGTGCGCGGCTGCTTTCCGTCGATCCGGGCGGCGATCAGCCCGGCCAGCGCGGCCGCGGTGAAGGGGGTGAGGTACGGCGACTCGCCCGCGGCCCGGGTGCCGGAGCCGAGTTCGAGCGCCTCCCGCAGCGCGATGGACCGCACCGCCTGCCAGCGCCGCGCGAGACAGCGGGCGCAGGGGCGGCCGGGCCGCTCCCCGTCAGGGGCGGGAAACGGACCGACGACGGCGTGCCGTCCGTAGAACCGCACGGGTACGGATCCGGGCTCGGCGTCCGGCGCCTCGTCGCCGAAGGCGTCGCGGACGCCCAGGGGTGCGACGTCGAGCGATGCCACCGTGCCGTGGGCGGCGAGGCCACGGTGGAGCCGCTCCGCCAGGTCCCGGCAGGAGCGCTCCAGCGGGGCGGTGGTCTCAGCGGGCATCGCTGCCGCCCGTGGTTCCGGTGGTGAGCAGGATCCGGGCCGTGGTGATGCCGCCCGCGGGAAGGTCGGCCGGCGTGGTGGGCACGTACAGGACGTCCCGGCCCGCGCCGCGCAGCCGGTCCAGCACCGCGTCGAACGTGGTGGCGTCGCCGTCCGCGGGGACGGGCCCGCCGGTCACCGCGATCGTGCCGGGCGCGAGGTCCCCGAGCAGCGGGTCACCGGTGTCGACGGCCTCGGTGGCGTCCTCCTCGGCGAGTTGGATCCGCCCCAGCAGGTCGCGCAGCGCCGCGCAGGCCGCTGCCCGGCGGGACAGGCCCGCGCCGACCGCCCACTGCCCGCCGCTCTCCCGGGCCAGCACCACCTGGGCCGAGGAGCGGGCGCCCTCGCCGAGGTCGACGAGCTCCGCCTCGATGTCCAGGTTGACCGCGGACTTGAGCAGGAAGACCAGCTCCGGGTCCGCGTCGGCGGTCACCGTGCCGGTCTCCGCAGCACCGCGGACCGCGCGCGACAGCGCGTCGTGGGCGAGCGCCGACAGCAGCCCTCGTCCGGCCGCCTCCTCCGCCGAACCGCCGGCACCCGTGCCCGCCGAGGTCGCCTGGTGCAGTCGGTCGCGGTTGTAGGCGCCGAAGGGACGCACGGCAGCCGCGGGCACGCGCACTGGCTCCTTGGTGAGCAGGGAGGTCGCGGTGATCCAGGCGGTGACGTCCTCCTCGGTGCGACCCGTGCCGGTGCCCGTCGTCAGGACATCGGGGCCGACGGCCGCGGCCGCACTCGCGCGGGTCTCCGTGGGCACAAGCGGCACCACGTGCTCGACGTACGCCTCGGCCGCCGCGTACAGCGCCCGGGTCCGCGCGCCCGCGAGATGGTGCACGTCGAAGGCGGCGATCCTGCGCCGTACACCATGGCCGAGCGCCACCTCGACACGGCTGATCTTCAGCGGGGTCTGGGTCAGGCCCTCGTCGTCGTACCGGCTGAAGACACCGGTGTACGGGCGGACCAGCGCGGTGCTGACCCGGTTCAGCTCGTCGACCAAGGCCTCCGCCTCGCGGGCCGTGTCCACGGTCGGCGTGACCGGCAGCGAGAGCCCGTCGGGCAGCTCCGCCACCGGTTCGTCGGTGAGGGAGGCGCAGCGGCGGCAGCGCGGGTGGGGCTGGACCGGCTCGGCCATGACGTCCAGCGACTCCAGGTCCTGGACGAGTACCTGATGGTCCGTCTCGGCGGGCAGCGCGCCCGTCACGATCCGGAAGATCTCGTAGCCGAGGAGGTTGCCCGACATCGCGGCGACCGGGCCCAAGAGCGGGCCGCCGGCGCCCGGAGAGAGGGCGGCGGCGCCGGCCGCGATCCCGCTCCACAGGTCGGCGGCCGCACCCGGGTCGACGTTCCCGCCGAGCCGCAGCATCGCGCAGCACAGGCAGCCGGTCGAAGCGGCGGTGGACAGTGGGCCGGTGACGGCCCGTCCGCCAAAGGTCCAGGCGGGGATCAGCGTCTTGCCCTCAGGCACTCCGTCGGCAAGGAGCCGCTGGGCGCGGGCGGCGGCATCCGCGCCGGAGACGACGACCACGTCGTACTCGTCGAGGCCGTCCCAGCCCGTGTCCGCGCCGATCCGGTCGAGCCGTGTCGCGCAGCCGTCCCCAGTCGACTCCTCGGCCTCGGCCTCGACGTCGGGGAAGCCGGCCGTGACACCGATGCGTGCACAGCCGTTGCGGACCAGGCTCAGCGCGCACCAGCGGGCGACGTCGTCGCCGCCGAGTACCGCGACCCGGGTGTTCCGGAAGCGCCCGAACCGCCCGGGGGCGCCGTCGACGTAGTGGTCGACGTAGGCGATCTGCGCGCCGAACCGCCGCTCGACGTCCGTGCCGAGGGCGTCCGAGTCGCCGGCTTCGGTCTCCGGTATGTCGCGGGCGAACCCCCGCTCGTACAGTGTCTTGACCAGTTCGGCCGCCATGGCCCGCTGTGCCGTGCCGAAGCCCTGGCAAATGTCGCCGAGCCGGTGGTGCCCGGCGAGGTGCGGGACCAGGAGGGAGGCGAAGCGGTAGGCGGTGCGGCCCGTGAGATGGAAGCCGCCGTCTGCGTTGTGGAAGAGGACCCCGCCCGGGGTCTCGGTGAAGAGCACGTCCCGGCGGATGCGGGGCCGGGTGCTGGCGAGCGAGTCGAACTCCTCGGTCACTTCTTCAGCCATGGAGGATCACACCTTTTCTGTCCGGTCTGCCGTCCGGAGCTCTGTCCGGTCGAGTTCGTTCGGGGCGTGTCCGCGTGCATACACGCGGAGCAGGTCGTGCACCCGGTACGGGCCGGGCGGCCCTTCCTCCAGAAATCCGGCGTCGGCGAGCTGTTCCAGGACACCCTCGGCCTCGGGGGCCGCCATCCCGAGCGCCGGTACGCAGTCCTGCGCGCGCAGCGCCTTCAGCGGCAGCCGTCCGATCCGTACGAAGGCGTCGGCCAGCCTGGGATCGAGCCGGTCGAGCGCCCCGCCGAGTACGTGCTCGACGGACATCCGGGGGGAGTCGGCCAGCGACAGCCGGGCGAGCGGGTCGTCGGCCAGCCAGCCGACACCGTCGGACAACCGCAGTCCGGGGCGGGTCAGCAGCCGGGCGGCCATGATCCGCAGAGCGAGCGGATAGTGGCCGCAGGCCGCCGCGAGCCGACGGGCCGCCTTCGGCTCGGCCTCCACGCGCTCGGCACCCAGCACGGCGAGCAGCAGTTGGTACGCGTCCTCCTCGTCGAAGGTGGAGAGCCGGTGCACCCAGCCGCCGTGGGTGGCGATCAGACCCGCGAGACCCATCCGGCTGGTGACGATGGCGGCGCCGCCCGGCCCGGTCGGCAGGAGCGGTCTCACCTGGTCGGCGTTCACCACGTCGTCGAGGACGAGGAGCGCCCGGTCGCCCGGCCGACGGCCGCCCAGGGCCGCCGCCACCTCCTCCGCCGCCTCGGACGGACTGCGCGGCACCCCGTCCGGGTGGACCATCCGCACCAGCAGTCGGCCAGCCGGGAAGCTGTCCCGAACCAGGTGGGCGACATGGTGGGCGAGGGCCGACTTGCCGATGCCCGGGGCTCCGGACACCAGCACGGTCACGGGTTCGCCGCCGCTGTTCTCGCCCGCGGTGAGCCGGGCCACCATGGCGGTGACCTCGGCCGCCCGGCCGGTGAAGGACGGCACACCCGGTACGGGGATCACCAGCGAGGGCCCCGGGGGTGGGGCGCCCGCCCACTGCTCAGGTCCGGGCGCCCATGTGGCCGGACGCTGTGCCTCGGCCGCGGGGCCCAGGTCCTCGCCCCGCAGGATGGTCAGTTCGAGTTTCTGGAGCGCCGGGGAGGGGTCCACTCCCAGCTCGTCCTGCAGGTACTCCTTGACGCGCCGGTACTCGGCCAGTGCCTCGGCCTGCCGGCCCGTGCGGTAGAGAGCCTCGATGAGCTGCTCGCGGAACCGCTCGTGCCCGGGGTGCTCCCGGGTCATGCCCCACAGTTCGACGAGCGCCTCGCCGCAGCGCCCGAGCCGCAACTGCAGGTCACAGACGCGTTCGACGGTCCTCAGCCGTTCCTCCGCGAGCCGGGGCACCTCGTCGCGGTGGAGGACGTCGGAGCGGACGTTGGCCAGCAGCGGGCCCTGCCACAGCGACAACGCCTCCTTCAGAAGGTGGAGTTCGGCCTCCGGGGTATGGGCCGATTCCCGGGCCCGGGCCACCCCGTTGCGGAATCCGATCAGGTCCAGGGCTCGCGGTCCGGCGGTGATCCGGTATCCGCCGGGCACCGCCTCGACGGGGGTCTCGATCACCCCGTGCCGGGTGAAGAGCTGCCGCAGCCGCAGAACGCAGGTCTGGAGCGCGGCCCTGGCCGTGACCGGCTGTTCCTCACCCCAGATGGCCCGTTGCAGGTACTCGACGGAGACGACGGTGTTGGCGTGCAGCAGAAGCACGGCCAGCAGGACGGTCGGTTTGGAGGGCTGGAGTACGGCGGCGTCGGAGCCGTCCGTGATGCTCAGCGGCCCGAGGATGCGAAACCGCATGGCGTCTGCCTAGTCCCAGCCGTTGACCAGTTTGCAGACCGGGACGACGGCCTCCGCGACGGGAGTGCCGGCCACGACCTCGGTCAACCGCTCGCAGAGAGCCTGGGCCGCGTCGGCCGGAACGGCCTCCTGGTGCCGCGCCGGGGATGCCTCGACGGCGGACGCCGCCGCGACCCCGGCCGACAGGGACAAAGCGACGATGGCGAACCCCAGCGCGGTGGCAACACGCGCGGGGACGGACGACTTCTTACACAGCGGGCTCCTGGTCATGATTTCCCCCTTGGACGGAACTCCTCACCGGATCGCTTCCGGCCATTTCGACGATGCCAGTACGGAAGCCGCACAAGGGGAGACATCGGTGTCAGCTTGCTGCCAGTGGGCTGCAGCATCGTGACACTCTCCTGACCGGAATACGCCGCTCAGGAGGAGTGCACCCGCCCGTGACCAGCCCATGGGCCCCATGGACCACCGGTCGGAAACGCGCCACGCCGTGGTCACCCCCTGTTGGCCCACGGCGGAACGATGCGGCGGATCGTTCGAGCCCCGCCCAGAGGCCTCGACTCCGGACACGGCCTCTCCCGCCCGACGAAACGAGACGGCCCTCCCATGAAGCGACGAGCCATGAAACGCCTTTCCCCCCGGCCCTCACCCTCGCCCTGTGCGCACTCCTCTCCGGCGCGCTGCCCGCCCACGCCGCGGGCCACTCGACCGGCCACGCCGTAGGCAACGCAGCCGACGGACACCGCGACAGCTACGGGACGAAGGCATCGTACGAGCCGGGGCAGGACCCGCAGACGTACCGGGCCGCGCCCGGGGGCTTCGAGCCGGTGTTCAGGGAGAACGCCTCCCGGCACGGGTCCCGCCCCACGACCGGCAGCGAGGACGGGGACCTGATCCTCAAGCTGTGGGATCGGGCGGCGAGCGAGGGCCAACTGGCCAAGACGGGTGAGGAGTTCGGGCCCCGGGTGCGGGCGCTGACGCGCGGATGGACGGTCCCATGGCGGCGGCGCCGGCGACTGGTCACCTGCCACGCGCGGTCGTCCTCCAGGCAGCCAACCCGACCGCGCTCCGCTACGGCCAATACAAGTCGGGAACCTCAGGATCACAGGCCGTACTGGTCAAGGAGCCTCATCAGGTTCTGCTTGCCCTTGTGGGCCGGCACGCAGAGCGGCGAGGTACGCGGTGAAGAGTCCACCGGCGCCGCTGTTTTCCCGCCGCACCAGCCCCCTACCAAACGCCTGCGTCTTTGCACGAGCTGACCCAATGTTTCATGAGCGGTTCGGCCAGCCGCAGGTAGCCCCGAGCCCGTCGACAGGACGCGCCCACCCGCAGCGGGCGCGGCCAGGTGCGCCAGTCGGCGGCCAGTGAAGATCAAACCTCGCCAACCTCCCCCCGGGTTGTATCTGGAGCAAGCGTCCTTTTGCTTGACCAATCGCCATATGGCGCGTCCGGCATCAGCCACTCAACCAGATCCGTCATGCTCGGTTCGACGAACGATCGCACCATAAGAAGCGGTCTCTTTGGCGGGCAGTCCCGCAAGCCCACGAGGAGGACCAGGCTGTCTGGCCGTACTCATTGAAAGCACGTATTTTGACGCACTTGTCTGCCCGTCAGGCCCAGAGGCCATGTTGGCGTGGAATAGCGCAGCTTCGGAATACTGCCCCTTCACCAGTGGTGTGGCCGAGGTTCGACTGGGAGCCGAGCGATGTCGTGCGGAGGCCCGTGTGGCTGTATCCGCGAGAGTGGTGGAGCGACGAGCGGTATGCGCTGGGTCCTCGGCACGACGCCCTGCGTGAGGTGATCGGCGAGGAACTGGACGGACTGGTGTCCTGACGCGTCCGGGTCGCCGCCCGTCCACCCGTCGGTTCTCAGGGGGATCCGTCGACGTCGAGCCGTTCCACGAGGAGCATCGCCGCATCGTCTGCCAGATAGCCCCCGGTGTGGCGGATCAACCCCTGGTGCAATCGCTCCAGGAACTCCGGCGTGCCGCACGTATGCGCCGCTTCCATGGCCTCGGGCAGGGCGAAGAAGCCGTCGTCGGGGCTGCGCGCTTCGATCACGCCGTCGGTGTGCAGCAGCAGACGGTCACCGGGCGTGAACGGATATCTCTCCGCCTTGGCAGGAGGAACGGTGATGAATTCCTCCAGCCCCAGGGGCGGCAGCGGCGAGGTGGGCATCAAGGTCTCGACCTTGCCGCGGCGCAGCAGCAGTGGCGGCGGGTGGCCGCGGTTGATCACCTGGACCACGAAGCTGTCGGACACCTCGACCACGACCGCGGTGACGAAATCCTCGGTCTCATGTTCCGCGGCGGTCGGATCGATCACACTCGGCACGGCGCACTCCCGTTCCAGCGCGGCGGCGCAGTGGTTCACCACCTCCACCAGTTCGCCCTCGTAGTGCACGGCCTCGCGGAACGCCCCCAGTACGACCGCGGCCAAGCGCACGGCGGGCAGCCCCTTGCCGCGGACGTCACCCACGATCATCCGGACCCCGTACCGGGTCTGCGACACGGCGTAGAGATCGCCGCCGATCTGCGCCCCCGCCTCTGCCGCGTGGTACAAGCTGGCCATCCGGACCGGGCCCAGCCGGGCCGGCACCCGTCTCAGCAGGACTCGTTGTGCCGCCTCGGCGATCCGGCGAACCTGGTCCAGCTCACTCTGCCTGCGCGCACGTACGGCACTACTCATCGTGACACTGGCCACTGACACCACGATGAGGGACAGGAGGTTGCTGTAGGCCTGGCCACCCCAGCTCTGGTGGAGGGTGGCCGTGATCACGGTGACGGAGAAAGCTCCCAGCGCCGCCGAAAGAGTGCCTTTCGGGCCCAACGTCAGCGCCGCCAGTGCCGGTATCGCGGCGAGGATGGGACCGGTGATCACATCGTGTGCGGGTGAGAGCTCGATACCCAGCGCGAACAGTACGATCACGAACGGCAGACACTGCCCGAGCCTGAAGAGCACCCGGCTGTGACCGCCCGCTCCTGAGGGGCCGAATGAGCGGAAGAGTGACCGCATGGCAACCAGCCTGACTCACCGGAGTCGACTGTTCCACTCAACACCCGCCGTGTCCTCAATGCTCATGCGGCTCCCCGTGGGACGACACCTTCGCGGCGTCGCCCCCCGGGTCTCACCAGGTCCGCCACCTGGCCGTTGTGTCGTACAGGCTGGTGGTGTTCGCTGGCCCCGCCCCTCAGGTGCCGGGCGGGACTTGGCGGAGTCGGACTTCGCCTGAGTCGGTGCGATAGATGTAGGCCCAGGTGGAGCCTGCAGTGGTGGTGTAGGGGAAGGCGGTGGGGTCGGTGGCTGACGGTTCGGTGCCGGCCTGCTGCCAGGTGCGCCATGTACCGAAGGCGCCTTGGACTGCTTCGCGGGTGTGGTGGATCGTGCCGTCCTCGCCCCAGCCAGACCTGGTGGCGCCGCCACAACGCGAGCAGCCCCGCCTGGGGAAGACTAGTGGCTTGTCGTCGCTGGTAGTGGCAGTGGAGAGCGCACGATTGTTGGCGGCACTGCTCAATTGTCCCCGGCGTAGATTGCGTCACCTGGCAGTGCGAGACGTCCGCAACCGCGCCAGGCGTCCCGGCCCAGCAAGGAGGCCACATGAGCGAGGCGTACTCGCCAATCCCGGAGCTGAACCTGCTCAAGGAGTTCGAGGACCGGATCGGTCCGGTGTACTACTCGGAGGGTTTCGAGCTGCGCGAGTACGGCGCAGACGCTGGCCTCCATACCTGGTCGGAGCATCCGGAGTTCCTGAGCCGGTTCATCCCCTTCGCGCAGGCGAACGGCTCCGGCTCCGACTACGCGCTGTGGCGGTGCGACGATCGGACCGACCTTGCCACTCTGCCTGTCGTCTTGGTCGGCGATGAAGGGCATCTCTATGTGATCGCGCGAAACCTGATGGAGCTGTTCCAGCTTCTGGCCATCGACAGCGAGCCTTTCGCTGACTTCGGGTTTCTTGCCTCTGGAGACGTTGAGGAACACAGCGATGGCCACCATGAGTTCCTCACCTGGTTGAACCAGAATTTCGGCCTTGAACCACCGGAGGACCTGCACGCGCTCTGGACCGGGCGAAAGAAGTCTGACGATCGGTTCAGGGCATGGGTGAGCCAGTTCGTTGAGTTGGACGATCACTGACAGTCCATCGCAGTTCGTGATCTTGCACCGCCGGCAGCGTGCTCAGTGCTCATGCGGTTCGTACCCCGGAATCGTCCCGTCCGCCTTCTTCACCAGGAACAACCCCACCATGCCCATGTCCGAGTGGCTCTGGACATGGCAGTGGTACATCCACGCCCCCGCCCCGACGCCCTCCCCCGCGATCACCTGAAACCCGAACGAGTCGGCAGGTCCCGTGATCTTGTTGTCCAGCACCTGGCTCGGGTCGTCGGGGCCGGTCAGCATCCCCGTGCGGTTGTCGGCCCAGCGATGACCGTGCATATGGAAGGTGTGGTAGTACTCGCCGTGCGTGATCACCACGAACTCGACGCGATCGCCCACCGTCGCCTCGAAGTTGGGGCCACTGTGCGCCGGCTTGTTGTTGATCAGCATGTCGTTGAAGACGATCGTGTGGGTCGCGTCCGGGAGGACGTCGCCCTTGCGACGGACGATCACCGGACCGTACAGCCCTTTGCGGATGCCGCCCGTGCCATGTTCCGTGCCGACGACGTGGTCGTGGTAGTGCCAGTAGCCGGCGCTGCCCGCGCGCCAGGTGCCGTCCTTGCGGCGGCCGGGTGCGTGGGTGCGCCAGGTGTACGTACGCGTCCCGCCCGGCTCGACATCGCTCTTGTTCTGCTTCGTGCCGTCGCTGGTGATCTCGTAGTCGAGGCCGTGGACGTGCAGACTCACTGCCACGTCCATGGTGTTCTCGAACTCGATGTGCAGGGTGTCGCCCTCGTTGAGTTCGATGAGCGGGCCGGGGATCGACGCCTTGCCCTTCTCGTAGCCGTAGCCCATCTGGCCGTCGGCGAGCTTCTCGGCGTACAGCTTGATGCGCTTGACCTCGCCGCCGGCCGGAGCGGTTTTCGCCGGCTCCGCGGCGCTGACGGACTCAGGGGCCAGAGACAACGATGTCGCGACGGCCGCACCGCCCAGCAGCACGCGCCTGTTGAAGCCGCGTCTGTCCATGCCGAACTCCCCACCCTGGTACGGAATTTACGGAGATGAACCGCTGAGACGGTAGCGGCACCACGTTCGTTTTTCCACACTCAGGACAAAGTTCGTGCCATTCCGGTCGTACCTATTGGCGAGCCGGGCAAAGAGGTCTAGCTTCCTTGGCGCCGTTGCTGTGACCGACGAGGAGTGGATGACCCCATGCGGTTCGCGTCGCATCAAGAACCCATGCACTTAAGAGAGTTGACCACAAAGAGACGGGTGATGAGACGAGCCTGGGCGGCCGTCCTGACCGCCGGGTTCGTGACCGCGGGGCTGCTCTCGGGCGGTCCCGCGAGTGCGCGCCAAGCCCCCGACCCGCCGCTGACAACGATGTCGATCAAGTCGCCGCCAGGCGGTGCCAACGTACGGGTGCTGCTCTTCCACGGCTCCGCAGCGGGCGGGGACGAGTCGCCCGTCGTCAATGCCGGGATCGAGGCGATCGAGGAGATCGGGCTGACCGGACCGGCGAACCAGCGTTTCAAGGTGACGGCCACGGACGACGCCTCCCTGTTCACCGACGAGACGAAGCTCGGCCGCTTCAACGCGGTCGTCTTCCTGACCGGCGGCGGCGACGTCCTCGACGCGGAGCAGGAGGCCGGTCTTGAGGCGTACATGGAGGCGGGCGGCGGCTTCCTCGGCGTCCATGACGCGGCCCGCGCCGAACCGTACTCGGACTGGTTCACCGGCCTGGTAGGCGCCCGCCCGGCCGCGTCGAGCCCAACTGCCGTACAGCGGGCGACCGTTGAGGTGGGCGACCGGCAGCACCCGGCCACGAAGGATCTGCCGCTTCAGTGGAAGCGCCCCGACGCATGGCTGAACTGGGTCAAGAACCCCTCCGGCGACGTGCACACCGTGGCGCGGGTGCGCGAGTCGACGTACCAGCCGGGCGACAGCAAGAACGGCGCCGACCACCCGGTGTCCTGGTGCCGCGACTACGACGGCGGACGCTCCTTCTACACGGGCATGGGCGGCACGGTCGCCTCGTACGACGAAACGGACTTCCGTGCGCACCTGCGCGGGGCGTTGCTGTGGACGACACGTCTCGTGCGGGCCGACTGCAAGGCGGCGATCAACGCCAACTACAAGGCGGAGCGGCTGACCCAGCCCAACCAGGCGGGCCAGAACGACCAGATCGGTGAGCCGCACGGCCTGGTCACCGCGCCCGACGGCCGGGTGTTCTACATCGGCCGCGGTGGCGCGGACTCCTCGCAGCCCGTCGTCACGGACTGGAACAACCCCGATATCGGCAAGGGCAAGGGCGAGATCCACGTCTACGACCCGAAGACCAAGAAGGTCACCCTGGCCGGCGCGCTCACGGTCTTCGGCAACAAGGGCGGCGGCGGCGAGCTGATCAAGGTCGAGGAGGGGCTGCTCGGTATCGAGCTGGACCCGGCGTTCCAGCAGAACGGCTGGGTGTATCTGCACTACACGCCCCACTCCCAGATCAACCGCGACACACGGATGGCCGAGCGGCGCGTCTCCCGCTTCACACTCGACCAGGCCACGAACAAGCTGGACCTGAGCAGCGAGAAGGTCCTGCTGAAGTGGCCGGTACAGATCCACAGCTGCTGCCACGCGGGCGGCGGCATGGCGTGGGACTCCAAGGGCAACCTGTACATCGCGACGGGCGACAACAACTCCAGCCAGTTCAGCGAGGGTTACTCCGGCAACAACCCGCAGCCCAACTACAAGGGCGTCTCCTTCGCGGATGCACGCCGCACGTCGGGCAACACCAACAACCTCAACGGCAAGATCCTGCGCATCCACCCGGAGCCGGACGGCACCTACACCCTGCCCCAGGGGAATCTCTTCACCGGCAAGGAGACCGATGAGGGCGGCGGCAAGACGCGCGGCGAGATCTATGTGATGGGCGTCAGGAACCCCGCGCGCATCTCCGTCGACAAGAAGACGGACACGCTGTACGCGGGCTGGGTCGGCCCGGACGCCTCGGCGCCGTCGACCACTTGGGGCCCGGCGAAGTACGACACGTTCGCCGCGATCACCAAGCCGGGCAATCACGGCTGGCCGTACTGCATGGGCAACAAGCAGCCCTATCGCGACCGCAATCTGCCGGACCCGACAAAGCCGCTGGGCTGGTACGACTGCGACGCCCCGAAGAACGAGTCGCCGAACAACGACGGTCTCGTCAACCTGCCGCCGGTCACCGGGAACACCATCTGGTACTCCCCTCAGGGCGGCGGGCCCGACTTCCCGCGCGACGCGAACGGCATCCCGTCGTACAAGGCGGAGGAGCAGAAGTTCCTGCTGCCGTGGCTGAAGGGCGGCGGTCAGGCGGCGATGAACGGACCCGTATACCGCTATGACGCGGCGTCCGCAGGTGCGGGGGCGTGGCCGTCGTACTGGGACGGCAAGTGGTTCGTCGGCGACTTCTACGACGGCGACCAGCCGCGGCACGCGGTGATGCTCGACCCCAAGACGGCGGGCCAGGGCGGGATTCCGGTGCACGCCGAGTCCCTGAAGAAGATCATCCCCGTGGGCAATGACGGCATCAAGAACCTCATGGATTGGAAGTTCGGTCCCGACGGCACGCTGTACGCCCTCGACTACGGCCGCGGCTTCTTCACCTCGGACGCCAAGTCGGCGCTGTGGCAGGTCACTTACAAGGGCGGCGCTCCGACGCCGGCCGCCGATCAACTGGCCAGGGAGGCACTGTGACGGGCGTACACATACGACGGCGAAGAACCGCACGCCTGTGGACGGCGCTTCTGGCGTCGCTGCTGATGGTGCTGGGGCTGACGTCAACGTCGGCTTCGGGGCAGACCGACGGAGCCGGCGCCCCTTCGGCAGCCGCCGACGCTGCCGCGCAAACGCTTACGTGGACGGCCGGCAACGACATCACCAAGTACACGTCGGCGCCCGCCACCGCGGTCGCGGGCACGACGACGATCATCTTCGAGAACAGTGTGGCGACCGGCAACACCACAGGTATGCCACACACGTTGACCTTCGACGTGTCCGACCCGGAGTACAACAACGACGTCCCGCTCAACATCCTGGCCAGTCCGAACGACGACCAGGGCGGCAAGTACACGGCCGAGGTGACACTGACGCCCGGCCGGTACCGCTACTACTGCACCATCCCGGGCCACGGGCAGATGCAGGGCATCCTCGTGGTCACGGAGGGCGGCGGCGAGGACACGACCGCGCCGGAGACCAAGGCGGACGTGACCGGTACGCAGAACGCGGACGGCGCCTACGTGGGCTCGGCGACCGTGGCGTTGAGCGCGACGGACGACGGCTCGGGCGTGGACCGGATCGAGTACGCGATCGGTGACGCGGGCGCCTGGCGGCCGTACACCACACCCCTGGTGATCGACCAGGTGGGCGACCACAAGGTCCGCTACAGAGCGGTCGACAAGGCCGGGAACGTGGCCGCCGAGAAGGCGGAGGAGTTCACGGTGGCGCCGCCGTCGACGGACGACACGACGGCTCCGGAGACGTCGGCTTCGGTGACCGGTGAGCAGAACCCGGAGGGTGCGTACCTGTCCATGGCGACCGTCACCGTGACGGCCTCCGACACCGGTTCCGGCGTCAACACCATCGAGTACGCGCTCGGTGACTCCGGTGCCTGGCAGCCGTACACGGCTCCGGTGATGGTCCACGAGGTGGGCACGCACAAGGTGCGGTACCGGGCCACGGACAAGGCGGGCAACGTGGCCGCGGAGAAGTCCGTCTCGTTCACGGTGGTCGCGCCGCCCGCCGAGGACAAGACTCCTCCGGTGACCGGCGTGAGTGTCGAGGGCACGAAGAACTCCTCCGGGGCCTACATCAACAGCGCCAAAGTGACGGTGACGGCCACGGACGAGCACCATGGTTCCGGGGTCGCCACCATCGAGTACTCGCTGGACGGCGGACCGTATCTCGCGTACACCGCACCCGTCGTGGTCGATCGCGCGGGCGCGCACAGGGTGGCGTACCGGGCGAGCGACAAGGCGGGCAACACCTCCGACGCCCGGACCGTGAGCTTCACGGTCGCTTCGGGCGGCGGGGTGCCGGCGCCCGCCTGCGCCGAGTACGACGAGAGGCTGACCGTCATCGTCGGCACGGTGGACACCGGTGTGCCGAACCGGGTCACCAACAGCCGGTGCCGCATCAACGAGTTGATCGAGGACGAGAAGGAGTGGACGTCCCACGCGCTGTTCCTGAAGCACGTGAAGACCGTCCTGGACGGACTCCTCAAGGAAGGCGTCATCGTCCAGCGCGAGTACAACCTGATCAACAAGGCCGCCAAGCAGTCGGGCATCGGCAAGCCGGGCCAGACCGAGGGCTACCGCACGATCTTCGACGGCTCCGAGGAGTCGTTCTCGAAGTGGCAGCAGGTCGGCGGCGGCAGGTTCGCGGTGAACGCGGACGGTTCGATGACCAGCAGCACCACGGTGGCGGGCATGGGCATGCTGTGGTTCCCGGAGCGCAAGTACGGCGACTTCTCGCTGAAGCTCCAGTGGCGTGACGACGCGCCGGGCACCGGCAACGCCAACGCGGGTGTGTTCGCCCGCTTCCCGTGGGTCCATGACCACCCGGAGGAGTCGCGTCCGGAGTGGGTCGCCATCAAGTACGGGCACGAGCTGCAGATCAACGACCGCCCGGACGGCGACATGTACAAGTCCGGCTCGGTCTACGGCTTCGACCGCGTGGGCCTGGCCGGAGCGGGCGTCACCCAGAAGGGCACCTGGAACGACTACGAGATCCGTGTGGTCGACCAGCACTACTCGGTGTACCGCAACGGCGTGCTGATCAACGAGTTCGACAACATCGGCGGCCAGGACTTCACCCCGCCCCGCTCGGACGACCCGGGCACGGACGGGCGACGGTTCGCCTCCGGCTACATCGGGCTCCAGGTGCACGGCACGACGGATGTGATCTCGTACCGGGACATCAGGATCAAGGAGTTGTAGGCCCTTCGGCAGGGCGTGGCTTCTTCGCGCGGCTCGGCTGTACCCGCTTGGGTTCCCCCGGCATCTTCGGATACTCGGGCGGGTACGGCAGGTCCGCGAGACCGTGGTCGTGTTCGTCGCGGCGGGCCAGTTCCAGCAGGGCCTCGAGGGAGAAGGCGTGATCGTCCATGTCCGCGTGCACGTCGCCGAGTTCGGCGAAGCGCGCGGGCATGGTCGTGACGTCGAAGTCCCGGGGCACGGCGACACCCACCTCCTCCCAGCGCAGGGGCGCGGACACGGGGGCCTGCGGACGGGGGCGTACGGAATAGGCGGAGGCGATGGTGCGGTCGCGAGCCGTCTGGTTGTAGTCGACGAAGATCTTCGCGCCGCGCTCCTCCTTCCACCAGGCAATGGTCACGTGGTCGGGCATCCGCCGCTCCAGTTCGCGTCCGGCGGCGATCGCGGCGCGGCGTACCTGGGCGAAGGTCCAGCGCGGCTCGATGGGCACGAAGACGTGCAGTCCCCGGCCGCCGGAGGTCTTGGGCCAGCCGCGCAGTCCGCCGAACTCGTGGAGTACGGCGCGGAGTTCGTGGGCGGCGCGGACGGCGTCGGCGTACTCCGTGCCGGGCTGCGGGTCGAGGTCGAGACGGAGTTCGTCGGGATGGTCGACATCGTCGCGGCGCACCGGCCACGGGTGAAAGGTGAGCGTGCCGAACTGCGCGGCCCACACGACGGCGCCGACCTCGGTGGGGCACATCTCATCTGCGCTGCGGCCGCTGGGAAAGGTGATGTGGGCGGTCGGGATCCACTCGGGCATGTTCTTGGGCGCCCGCTTCTGGAAGAACGACTCGCCGGTCACGCCCTCCGGGTAGCGCTCCAGGGTGGTGGGCCGGTTGCGCAGGGCACGCAGGATGCCGGGGCCGACAGCGACGTAGTACTGGGCGACATCGAGCTTCGTCAGGCCACGCTCCGGGAAGAAGACCTTCCCCGGGCTGGACAACCGCACGGTCCGCCCGCCCACCTCCAGCTCCACCGCTTCACCCATGCGAGCCACGGTAGGCGTGCCGGGCTTGCCTCGCATGCGGGCGGACGACTGTCGGAGCGCTCCGGACGAGGAAGGATGCTGCGGTGACTCCGATTCCCACAGTGCGCCCATACCGCCCCGAGGACCGAGAGTCCCTCGACGACATCTGCGTCCGCACCGCGCACAACGGCCAGGACAGTCGGCCTGTCTACGCGAATCCCGCGATCTTTCCGACGATCTTCGCGGCTCCGTATGTCCATCTGGAGCCGGAGCTGGCCTTCGTGCTGGACAACGGGCAGGGACAGGCGGTCGGCTACGTCCTCGGCACCGCGGACACTCCCCGGTTCGCCGAAGCCTTCCGCACGCAGTGGCTGCCCTTGGTCGCGGACCGCTTTCCGGAACCCATTGGCCCGCAGAGCACACCCGACGAGGCGATGGTTCGGCTGTTGCACCACCCCGAGCGGATGGTCGTCCCGGAACTCGCCGCGTATCCGGCTCATCTGCACATCGACCTGCTCCCCGAGTGGCAGGGCCGCGGCCACGGACGTGCACTGATGCGGAGCTTCCTGCGGGCTCTGCGGGGCAGTGGCGTGCAGGCCGTCCATCTGACCATGGCGACGGCCAACACTCCGGCCAGGGCCTTCTACGACCGTCTGGGCTTCCACGAGATCGAGGTGCCGGACCCCGGGCCGGTCACCTGTCTGGGGCGCACGACGGACGAGATCGACACGCTTTGACGGACGGCGACGGCAGCCATCCGTTACTCGGGCTCCACGGCGCGCGGACGGTCCCGCAGGACTACATGGCTGGAAGCGATCTCCTTGGTTGTCACAAGGCCCGACAAGGATCCGGGATGGATTGACCCAAGGTTCGTCCATGGGGCGTCAAGAACCGGTCACGTGAACGATCTTCGGCCAGATTCAGACATACGTTCCTCCCTGTGAAATCTGACATCCCACCCCACAGAGCTGTCGGCCTCGCGTCGACCGCATCCGCCGACAGGGTCACTCCCGCCCGGCGCTCTCTGCTCCGCGCCGCGCTGACGGGCACCGCTGTCCTCGGTGTCGGCCTCGCCGCCGGCGCCCCCTCCGCCGCCGGGGCCCCGTCCTCCGCCGCCACCACTCCCACCGGCAGCACGCGCCGCCGGCCGACCACCGCGCAGGAAGCCCTGCGGGAACTGGCGGCGGGCAACCTCCGCTGGCGCACGTACCGCGAACGACACCCCGACGAGTCGCCGACCGTCCGGCTGGCGCTGACGTCGGGTCAGCACCCCTTCGCAGTCGTGCTCGGATGCATCGACTCCCGCGTACCGCCGGAGCTGGTTTTCGACCAGGGCCTCGGCGACCTGATGACGGTGCGCTCGGCGGGTGAGGTCCTGGACGAGGCCGTGCTCGGCAGCGTCGCGTACGGGGTGCTCGAACTGGGCATACCGCTGGTCATGGTGCTCGGGCACCAGTCGTGCGGCGCTGTGAAGGCGGCGGTCCAGGCGGACGAGTCCGGCGAGGAACTGCCCGCCCACATCCAGTACCTGGCCGATCAGATCAGCCCGGCCATCGACCACAGCAAGGAGGGCGACGCCCGCATCGACGCGACGATCGATGCCAACGTCGGACTCGTCCGCTCCCGGCTCGCGGCGGAGCCCGATCTCGCCGCCAAGGTGGCCACGGGTGACCTGGTCATAGTCGGCGCGCGATACGAACTGACCAGCCAGCTTGTCCACCGGATTTCCTGAGCACGCGGCGGGCCCCGGTACTGCTCGGACCCGAGAGCAGGGCCGGGGCCCGCCGCGCCGGATCAGCCCTCGCTCACGTCCGACTTCTCGGCACCACTCCCCTGACCTGGACTTTACGGGCCCGGCACTCAACGAGCGGGCGCCCAGGACGGCTCCTAGAGTCAAAGCATGGATCTCCCTGTGATGCCACCCGTGAAGCCGATGCTCGCCAAGCCGGTGGCGGCGATTCCACCCGGCATGCACTACGAGGCGAAGTGGGACGGGTTCCGGGCGATCGTGTTCCGCGACGGGGACGAGGTGGAGTTCGGCAGCCGTACCGGTAAACCACTGACCAGGTACTTTCCCGAACTGGTGGAGGCGGTCCGGGAGCGGGTGCCCGAGCGGTGCGTGCTGGACGGGGAGATCGTGATCGCGCGGGAGGGACGGCTGGATTTCGACGCGCTCACGGAGCGGATCCACCCGGCAGAGTCACGGGTGCGGCTGCTCGCCGAGCGGACGCCGGCCTCGTTCGTGGCCTTCGATCTTCTCGCGCTCGCCGAAGAGTCGCTGGTGGACGTATCCCTGGGCGACCGACGGGAGCTGCTGGAGAGGGCGTTGGCCAACGTCACGGCTCCCGTCCATGTGGCGCCGGCAACCACCGACATCGAGGTGGCGCAGCGGTGGTTCGAGCAGTACGAAGGCGCGGGCCTCGACGGGGTGATCGCCAAGCCGCTCACACTGCGCTACCGGCAGGACGAACGCCTGATGTTCAAGGTCAAGCACGAGCGCACGGCGGACGTGATCGTCGCGGGCTACCGGCTCCACAAGAGCGGGCCCGTCGTGGGTTCGCTGCTGCTCGGGCTGTACGACGCCCAAGGCGCCCTGCAGCACGTGGGGGTGAGCGCCGCGTTCTCGATGAAGCGTCGCGAGGAGCTGGTCGGGGAGCTGGAGCCGCTGCGTATGGAGTCGGCTGTGGGGCATCCATGGGCGGCGTGGGCGGAGGAGGCGGCGCACGAAACGGCACGGCTGCCCGGTGCGCCCAGCCGCTGGTCGGGCAAGAAGGACCTGTCCTGGGTACCGGTCAGGCCGGAGCGGGTGTGCGAGGTGGCGTACGACCACATGGAGAACGGTCAGCGCTTCAGGCACACGGCCCGCTTCCGCCGCTGGCGCCCCGACCGGACACCCGAGAGCTGCACGTACGCCCAGCTGGAGGAGCCGGTGCGCTACAACCTCGCGGAGATCCTGGGGCTGTAGAACTGAGCCGTACGACTGGCAAGACCGCCCGCCCTCCCCTGATCGCCGTTACCTGCACGGCCGAGTGAACCGCCTTCGACCTTGGCCGATTGGGTAGGACCTGATTGAATCCCAAATCAGAAAAGCGGCGAAACGGGGCACAGTGGACACCGAAGGTACGAGACGGACGGGGCTGAGGGGCCGCACGAGGCGCACCCGACCTGTGGCAGCGCTCCTGGCCGCCCTATTGGCAGGCTCCGTCATGGCGGGCTGCACACCGGAAGAGACCGACGACGGCCGCGCGCCCGGCGACGGCACTCCGGGCGCCGGTTCCGTACTCGCCGTGAAGATCGACAACGCGAGCCGGGCACGGCCGCACACGGGCATCGACGCCGCGGACATCGTGTACGCCGAGCAGGTGGAGGGCGGTCTCAGCCGGCTGATGGCGGTGTACGCGACCAAGATCCCGAAGGCGATCGGGCCGGTGCGCAGCGCGCGCGAGTCCGACCTGGAGCTACTGCGCCAGTTCGACGAGCCGACGCTCGCCTTCTCGGGAGCGCAGGGCAAGTTGCTGCCGCTGATCGACAAGGCCCCACTGCACGCGGCGCCGCCGGAGAAGAACCCGAAGGCGTACTACCGGGGCACCGACAAACCCGCCCCGCACAACCTGTATCTGCGCCCCGAGCGGCTGCTGAAGTCCGCTCCCGGTGCTGACTCCCTGACCACCGGCTTCGAGTACGGTGCGCCCCCCGCGGGCGGCAAGGCCGAGACCTCGCACACCGTGCGCTTCCCCGCGGCCCGCTTCACCTTCACCTGGTCCGAGAGCCGGGACCGCTGGCTGGTGTCGATGGATGGCAGGCCGAGCGCGACGACCGACGGGCCGCAGATGGCCGCCGCGACGGTGGTCGTGCAGTACGTGAAGATCCGCAAGTCCCAGTTCAAGGACTTCCTGGGCAACAACACGCCGTACACGGAGACCGTGGGCTCGGGCACGGCGAAGGTCCTGCGCGACGGCCGCGCCTTCGACGCCGACTGGAAGCGTCCGTCGGCCGAGGACGGCACCCAGTTCACGACCCAGGACGGCGAGCCGCTGCCGTTCGCTCGCGGCCAGGTCTGGGTCGTGTACGCGAAGGCGTGACGTGGGTGCGTGTGGGGGCTTCTTGCCCCGAACCCACCCCTTCCCGAACTGGGGCTGCGCCCCAGGCCCCCCGCCAGGGGGGTGGGGGGTGACACGGCGTGTCGCGGCTGCGGGTGCGTCGGGGCTCGTCGCGCAGTTCCCCGCGCCCCCAAAAGCAAGAGCCTGCGCCTCCACTCACTCGAGGAACGGCGCGAGCAACCCCACCGAACCCGCAGCTAGCGAACCGCACCCAGCGGCTCCCCCGGATTGCGCAGGCCCTCCGCCGCATCCGATACGCGCTGCAGCAGTTCGAAGAACACGGCCTGCTCCTCCACGGACAAGGGCGCCAGGAACACCTGGTTCATCCGAGCCGTCCGCAGCGCCAGCTTCCGATGCGTACGCGCCCCCTCGTCCGTGAGGCGAAGCAGAAAGCGCCGCCCGTCCTGCGGGTCGCGCACCTTGTCGAGCAGGCCCCGGCGTCCGAGCCGGCTGATCACCTCGGCGATCGTGGACCGGTCGAGACCCACCCGCTCCCCCACGCTCCGCTGATCCAGCCCCGGTTCGGCGACAAGTGCGTTCAGCACCGCGAACTGCGGCGAGGTGATCTCCTCGGAGACCATCGTGTTCCACAGCAGGTAGTGCGCCTGCTGCAGCCGCCGGGCCAGATGCCCGGGGTGGGTGGTGAGGTCCACCGCCGCCATGTGCGCTCCTCGGGTTCGTCGGTGCACTGAACAATACCGCTCGCCACATACCATTGTCTGCACGGAGAGACCCACGCTTCACCAGCCAGTACGTATGAACTCTTGACGACCGAACCCACGGATGGCAGCGTGAGGGCAACCTCGCATAAATAGTCAGTGCCCTGAGTAATAGAGCGCTGACCGCTCGAAGAGATGGGGCTTCACGGATGGACAAGGTGGTCGCCACCGCCGCCGAGGCGGTGGCCGATGTGCCGGACGGCGCATCGCTCGCGGTGGGTGGATTCGGGCTGAGCGGTGTGCCGAACGTGCTGATCCAGGCTCTGTACGAGCGTGAGGTCTCCGGTCTGAGCGTGGTCTCCAACAACTGCGGGGCGATGGAGTCGGGGCTCGCGATACTCCTCGCGGCGGGCCGCATCACCCGCGTCACCGGGTCGTACATCGGGGGGAACAAGGAGTTCGCCCGGCAGTACCTGGCCGGTGAGATCGAGGTCGAGATGATCCCGCAGGGCACGCTGGCCGAGCGGCTGCGGGCCGGCGGCGCCGGCATCCCCGCCTTCTACACCCCGGCCGGCGTCGGAACCCAGGTCGCCGACGGCGGACTGCCCTGGCGGTACGACGGTGAGGGCGGCGTCGCGCTCGCCTCGCCGCCGAAGGAGGTGCGGGAGTTCGACGGCACGGAGTACGTGCTGGAGCACGGCATCCGCACCGACTTCGCCCTCGTCCGAGCCGCGAAGGGCGACCGGTACGGGAACCTGGTCTTCAGCAAGTCGTCCCGCAACTTCAACCCACTCGCCGCGATGGCGGGCCGGGTGACGATCGCCGAGGTCGAGGAGCTCGTGGAGCCCGGCGAGATCGACGCGGACGCGGTGCATCTGCCGGGGATCTTCGTCCAGCGGTTGATCGCCCTGACCCCCGAGCAGGCGGCAGACAAGAAGATCGAGCAGCGGACGGTGAGTGCCTGATGGCCTGGACGCGTGAAGAGATGGCCGCCCGCGCCGCGCGCGAGCTGGAGGACGGCCAGTACGTGAACCTCGGCATCGGACTGCCGACGCTGATCCCCAACTACCTTCCGCCCGGCGTCGAGGTGATCCTGGAGTCCGAGAACGGCATCCTCGGCACCGGCCCGTACCCGACCGAGGACCAGGTCGACCCGGACCTCATCAACGCCGGCAAGGAAACCGTCACGGTCCTGCCCGGGGCCTCGTACTTCGACTCCGCCCTCTCCTTCGGGATGATCCGCGGCGGCCATATCGATGTCGCCGTACTCGGCGCCATGCAGGTGTCCGCCAACGGGGACCTCGCCAACTGGGCCATCCCCGGCAAGCTGATCACCGGAATCGGCGGCGCCATGGATCTGGTGCACGGCGCCCGCAAGGTGATCGTCGTGATGACGCACACCGCGAAGGACGGCGCGCCGAAGATCCTTCAGGACTGCGCGCTGCCGCTGACCGGCAAGGCGTGCGTCAACCGGATCATCACGGATCTGGGCGTGCTGGACGTGACGGACGAGGGCCTGGTCCTGGTGGAAACGGCGCCGGGTGTCGAGACCGAGGAGATCGTCGCGAAGACCGCCGCGAAGGTTCGCACACCGGAGGAGATCGTATGAGGGACGTCTATATCGTCGATGCCGTCCGCACCCCGTTCGGCAGGTACAACGGCTCACTGGCAGGCGTACGACCGGACGACCTCGGCGCGCACGCCATCCGCGAACTCCTCGCGCGTACGCCCGACTTGGATCCGTCCCGGATCGCGGATGTGTACTTCGGCAACGCGAACGGCGCGGGCGAGGAGAACCGCAACGTGGGCCGTATGGCCGCACTCCTCGCGGGCCTGCCCACGTCCGTGCCGGGCGTGACCGTCAACCGGCTGTGCGCCTCCGGGCTCGAGGCCGTCATCCAGGCCGCGCGGGCCATCGCGCTCGGCGACGCCTCCATCGCCCTGGCCGGCGGTGTCGAGTCGATGACCCGCGCTCCGTACGTGCTGCCGAAGAGCGACAGACCCTTCCCGGCCGGGCACACCGAGCTGTACTCGACGACGCTCGGCTGGCGCATGGTCAACCCGAAGATGGACCCGCAGTGGACCGTCCCGCTGGGCGAGAGCGCGGAGTTGATCGCCGAGAAGCACAAGATCGGCCGGGAGCAGCAGGACGAGTTCGCGCTGGCCTCGCACCAGAAGGCCGCTCAGGCCCACGCCGATGGCTTGTTCGACGCCGAGCTCGCTCCCGTGTCCATCCCACAGCGCAAGGGCGACCCCGTCGTCTTCGGCGCCGACGAATGCGTACGACCTGATGCGTCCCTGACCGCCATGGCCAAGCTCAAGCCGTCGTTCCGCAAGGACAACGGCACAGTGACGGCGGGCAATGCGTCCCCGCTCAACGACGGGGCCGCGGCTCTGCTGCTCGTGGACGAGGAGGGCCTGAAGGCCACCGGCCGCGAGCCGCTCGCCCGGGTCTCCGCGTCCGGTGTCTCCGCGATCGACCCGCACTACTTCGGGCTCGCCCCCGTGGAGGCGGTCAATCGCGCACTCGCCAAGGCCGGCAAGGGATTTGACGAGCTGTCGACTCTCGAACTCAACGAGGCTTTCGCCGCCCAGGTCCTCGGCTGTGTTGCCGAGTGGCCCGAGTTCGACCCGGCGGTCCTCAACCCGCAGGGCGGTGCGATCGCCCTCGGCCACCCGCTGGGCGCCTCCGGTGCGCGGCTCGCCGGGAGCGTCGCCCACCAACTCGCCCGCAAGGGCTCGGGAGTTGGCGTGGCCACCCTCTGTATCGGCGTCGGCCAAGGGCTGGCCCTCGTCCTCGAACGCTAAGACCTTCCCAGGACCCGCAGGAATCGGAATCCTCATGACGCTCACCCAGTCGGACATCGACGTCGAGATCAACGACATCCAGAACGCGTACGACAAGGCCGTCGCCGGCGGCGCCCCGGTCCAGCACCACCCGCCGCGCGACTACACCCCGTACCGCAGCTCGGTACTGCGGTACCCCAAGCAGCCGTTGGTCGCGGTGAACGGCGGCGATCCGGAGACGGTCGAGCTGTCCGGTCCGGTGTTCGGTCCGACCGACATCACCGAGATCGACAACGACCTCACCGTGCAGCACCAGGGCGAGCCGCTCGGCGAGCGCATCACCGTCTCCGGGCGGCTGCTCGACCGCGAAGGGCGCCCGGTGCGGGGCCAGCTCATCGAGCTGTGGCAGGCCAACGCCTCGGGCAGGTACGCGCATCTGCGGGACCAGCACCCGGCGCCGCTCGATCCCAACTTCACCGGCGTGGGACGGGCGCTGACGGATGATCAGGGCAGGTACTTCTTCCGGACGATCAAGCCGGGCGCGTACCCATGGCGCAATCACACCAACGCCTGGCGCCCCGCGCACATCCACTTCTCCGTCTTCGGCACGGCGTTCACGCAGCGGCTGGTGACGCAGATGTACTTCCCGAACGACCCGCTCTTCGCGTACGACCCGATCCTGCGCTCGGTGACCGACGAGTCGGCCCGCGCTCGCCTGGTCGCGCAGTACCAACACGACCTTTCGCAGCCCGAGTTCTCGCTCGGGTACGAGTGGGACATCGTTCTCGACGGTCCCTCCGCCACCTGGATCGAGGAAGGTCGCTGAGCATGACCGAGAACACCACGGGGCACGTCCTGCCCACGCCCTCCCAGACCGTCGGCCCCTTCTACGGGTACGCGCTGCCCTTCCCCGAGGGCGAGCAGGTCGCTCCGAAGGGGCACCCCGACCAGATCACGCTGCACGGGTACGTCCTGGACGGCGAGGGCAAGCCGATCCCGGACGCCGTCCTGGAGTTCTGGCAGGCGGCTCCGGACGGCTCTCTCAAGGGCGCCCCCGGTTCGCTGCGCCGCAACCCGGTGACCGGCGGCTATCTCGGCCGCAACGGCACGGACTTCACCGGTTTCGGGCGGGTCGCCACGGACGCCGACGGGCACTACGCGCTCTACACGCTGCCGCCGGGCAACGCCGGGCTGCCGTACATCAGCGTGTGCGTGTTCGCGCGCGGCCTGCTGCACCATCTGTACACGCGGGCGTATCTGGCCGACGGTGCCGATCCGTTGCTCGACTCGCTGCCGGACGGGCGCCGGGCCACGCTGGTCGCAGAACCCGGCGAGCGGCGCACGTACCGTTTCGACATCCGCCTTCAGGGCGAAGGCGAAACGGTCTTCCTGGAGTTCCCGTGACCCTCGGCGACACCGACGGCCTGCTCGCCCCCGGGTGGGCAGGCTCCCCCGCCGCGTCCGCGACCGGCGACACCGCCTTTCTCCAGGCGCTGCTGGACGCAGAGGCGGCGCTCACCCGCGCGCAGGCCTCACTCGGCCTCGCGCCTTCGGAGGCCGCCGCGGCGGTGGACGCCACGGCCGATGCGGCGCGCTTCGACGTCCATGACCTCGCGCTGCGCGCGCGGGGCGGCGGCAATCCGGTGATCCCGCTGGTCGCGGATCTGACCGCGGCGGTCGGCGCGGTGGATGAGGAGTACGCCCGGTATGTCCACCGGGGCGCGACCAGCCAGGACATCATGGACACGGCGATGATGCTGGTGGCCGCGCGGACCCTTGATCTCCTGCTGGCGGACCTGACCCGTACGGAGCGTGCGCTGGCCCGGCACGCTCGGGAGCACCGGGACACCGCCATGCCGGGGCGGACGCTGACGCAGCACGCGGTGCCGACGACCTTCGGCCTCAAGGCGGCGGGATGGCGGTCCCTGGTGCTGGACGCACGGGAGCGCCTGCAGACGACACGCGACTCTCTCCCGGCCCAACTCGGGGGTGCAGCGGGCACGTTGGCGGCCTTCACCGCATACGGGGCTGCTGACACCGGCGCGCTCGTCGAGGCGTACGCCCGTGAAGTCGGCCTCGCCGCACCGGTGTTGCCCTGGCACGCCTTGCGTACTCCGGTGGCCGATCTCGCGGGCGCCCTCGCGTTCACGGCGGGCGCCCTCGGCAAGGCGGCGGCGGACGTGCTCACGCTCAGCCGTACGGAGATCCGCGAGCTGAGCGAGGGCTCCGGCGGCGGTTCCTCCGCGATGCCGCACAAGGCGAACCCCGTGCGCGCCACGCTGATCGCCGCCGCCGCCAGGCGTGCGCCGCAGCTCGCCGCGACGCTGTACGGCTCCCTGGCAGCCGAGGACGAACGCCCCGCCGGCGCCTGGCATGCCGAGTGGGAGCCGCTGCGCGAGCTGCTCCGCCTGGCCGGCGGCGCGGCGCGCGATGCGGCCGAGCTGGCCGAAGGCCTTCGGGTGCACGCGGACGCGATGCGCGCTCATCTGGACCTCACGCACGGCCTGATCGTCTCCGAGCGGCTGTCCGCCGAACTCGCGCCGGTGCTCGGGCGGGCCCGCGCGAAGGAGCTGCTCACCCGGGCGGCGGAGCGGGCTACCGCGGAGGACCGGCCGCTCGTCGAACTCCTCGCCGGGGAGCCCGAGTTGAAGGAACTCGACCTCGCGGCCCGCACCGATCCGACCCAGTACACCGGCTCCGCAGGAGCCCTCACCGACCGTGCTCTGGAGCGACGTTGACTGGTAAGCAGCTACACCACCGCGCCGAGGGATCCGCCACCGCTCCCCCGCTGCTCCTCGGCCCGTCCCTCGGCACGTCGACGGCCCTGTGGGACAAGGTCGCGCCCGAACTCTCCATCACCCACCGGGTCGTACGCTGGGACCTGCCCGGCCACGGCAGCTCGCCCGCCGACCTGATCGCGCCCGGCGCGACCGTCGCCGACCTGGCCTCGCTGGTCCTCTCCCTCGCGGACTCGCTCGGCATCGACCGCTTCTCGTACGCGGGGGTCTCGCTCGGCGGCGCGGTGGGGCTGCAGCTCGCGGCGCACCACCCGGAGCGGATCGAGCGGCTGGCCGTGATCTGCTCCTCGGCCCACTTCAACGGGTCCAAGCCGTGGGAGGAGCGGGCCGCGCTCGTCCGCGCGGAGGGGCTGGGCGAGCTTGCGGCAAACGCCGACTCGCGTTGGTTCACGCAGGGCTTCACCGTTCCGGAGCTCGTCGAGGACCACCGTACGGCGGACCCAGATGCGTATGCCGCCTGCTGTGACGCGCTCGCGGCCTTCGACATCCGTGACCGGCTGCCGCGGATCAGCGCGCCGACTCTGCTCATCGCCGGCCGCGAGGACCCGGCGACGCCGCCCGCACATCTGCGGGACATCGCCGACGCCGTGCCCGGTGCCGCGCTCACAGAGATCCCGGGCGCCTCGCACCTGGCCCCCGCCGAGCAGCCGGAGGCCGTACTCACCGCTTTGCGCGGGCACTTCGACGGTGGGGCGAAGCGGGGGATGGAGGTACGCCGACAGGTGCTCGGTGACGCGCACGTGGACCGCGCGCAGGCACGGCAGTCTCCGTTCACGGCCCGGTTCCAGGACTTCATCTCGCGTTACGCGTGGGGGGAGATCTGGACGGACGACACGCTGTCGCGCCGCGATCGCAGCCTGATCACGCTGACCGCGCTGGTCGCCCACGGCCACTACGACGAACTGGCCATGCACGTCCGCGCGGCCCGCCGCAACGGGCTCACGCCCGAGGAGATCGGCGCGGTGCTCTTGCAGACGGCGGTGTACTGCGGGGTTCCGGCGGCGAACTCGGCGTTCGCGGTGGCGCAGCGGGTGCTGTCCGAGGAGGACGGGGTGGTGTGAGCCGGGTGGGTTTCGCCCCCGCCGCCCCTACCCGTCCCATACCGGGGCCGGCCCCGGACCCCGCAGGGGGCTGCGCCCCCGGACCCCCATCGGCCTGAACGGCCTCGTCCTCAAACGCCGGACGGGCTGGAATCAGCCCGTCCGGCGTTTGAGGAGCGGAGGTTCGGGGGCTGACCCCCGAAACGGGGTCCGGGGCGGAGCCCCGAGCGGGCTCCAGGGGCGCAGCCTCTGGTGGGGCCCTGGGGCGAAGCCCCAGGGATGGGATGGGTAAGGGCGGCGGGGGCGATCAACCCGGTGGACGGACCGGAGGGCCGGGTCGGCAAAACGGTCAGCGCAGCCTCTCCAGCGCCTCCCGCGCCCTCGTCACCAAGCCGTCCGCGCCGCAAGACCGGGCCAGTGTCAGGCCGTGGTCGAGTTCCGACGCGGAGCGGGACGCGATGCCGTAGTCGACGCGGGCCAGGGCGTGTTCGTAGGCGGAGGGGGATGCTTCCAGGTAGGTGACGGCCCGGGCGTAGAGGTCCACCGCGCGGTTGCCGGTTTCCAGGGTGGCGGCGCAGTGGAGGGCCTCTCCTATGGCCGTGTCGGTGCCGAAGCGTTCGGCCTGGGCGCGGAGGTCGGCCGATATCTCCGCGGCGCGTCTCGGGTCCGAGGCTGCGAGTGCGCGGGCCAGTTCGCCGGCCCAGGGCGCCATCACGGTGTTGTGGCCGCCGCGGGAGGCGGCCATCTTCGCGGCTACCTCCAGTTCGTTCAGGCCCTCTTCGAGGCGGCCGGTGGCGATCAGGAGGCGGCCGCGGACGCAGTGTGTGTCGGGAGTGACGTTCGTGGACGGGTGGGGCGGCTCGAAGGCGTACCGCTCGGCGATCTCCTCGGCCTCGCCGACGTGGCCGCGGGCGAGCAGCGTGTCGATGAGCATGCAGACCACCGACCAGTGCATGGGCAGGCGCCGGCCCACACGGTCGACGAGCCGCAGTGACTCGCGCAGGAAGTCCTCCGCGTCGCGGAGGCGGCCCCGTCTGCGGTGCACATAGCCGCCGTAGGCGTGCGCGAGGGCGAGATGGCCGCCGCTCCAGCCGGCCATCTCGTACGACCGCCGGGCGTCGGCGAAGAGACTCTCGGCGCGGTCGAGGCGGTCCGCGAACGTGTACGAGACGCCGAGCATCATCAGGAGCTCGAAGGTCCACTCGGTGTCGGTCCAGCCGAGTCCGGGCGCGAGGCGGCCGTTGACGAGGGCGCGGTCGCACAGTTCGACGACCTCCTCGGCGTTCTCCCCGCGGGTCGTCGCGTCGAAGGCGCGCAGGATGAGCAGGGCGCGCTCGGAGTTGTCGCGGCCGGTGAGCGGCTTGACGAGCTCGGCGAGACGGCGGGAGCGGCCGGGCGCGTCCTGCTCGCCGGCGTGGAGGCCCTCCCACATGTAGTGCACGGCCTGCAGGCGCATCCGCTCGGGGCCCGACTGCAGCCGGGTGACCTCCTCGTCGATCGTACGGACGGCCTCCTCCAGCTGGTCGTTGTGGACGAGCGCCTGGGCGAGACGGCAGACGGCGTCGACACGCAGTTCGCGCTCGAGACCGTGCAGGGTGAGCGCTTCGCGCAGGTGCTGGATCGTGGTGGCCGGTGAGGTGAGGAGGGTGGCGCAGCCCAACTCGTAGAGCACGCGCGCGTGGACCTCGGGCAGCGGGGGTTCGAGCAGGGCACGCTCGAGACAGCGGCGGGCCGCCTCGGGGGCGCCGACGGCGAGGTGCTCGCGGGCGGCCTCGCGCATCTGCTCGACGAGCTCGGGGTCGTCGTCCGGGTGCACTTCCAGGAGATGGCGGGAGGCAGCCGCGGCACCGAGGCCCGAGGCGGTGACGACCGAGGCGGCCACGCCGTGCATCGCCGTGCGCAGACCGTCCGGGATCGACCGGTAGACGGCGCCGGCGATCAGGGGATGGACGAACTCCAGCTCACCGTCGGCCACTTCGCCGGTCGTCCGGTCGGCGCCGGTGAGGATCCGGGCAGCGCCCAGCAGCCCCGCGCAGCGCTCTGCCTCGTCCAGTGGCATCCCGGCGAGTTCGGCTGTGAGGTCGAGGGTGATCCGGGTGCCGAGGATCGCGGCGGCCCAGGCGAAGCGGGTGGCATCGACGCCGAGCCCTTCGAGGCGGTCGACCAGGCCCTTGCCGCGCGCCGACTGGTTGAGTCCGCGCAGTTCGGCGGCCGAGCCCTCGACCGGTTCCAGAGCGCTGTCCTGGACCTTGGCGAGGAGTTCCACGGTCTCGTACGGGTTGCCGCCGGTGACCGCCCACACCTCGCGGCAGAACGGGGTGTCGGCGTGTTCGCCGAGCGTGGCGCGGGTGAGTCCGGCCGTGGCATCCGGTGTCAGCGCGCGCAGGGCGGCGGTCGGCAGGGACTTGGCGCCGATCGCGTCGAGATGGCGGGCGCTCTCGCCGCTGACTCCCGTGGGGCGGCGGGCGACCACTACGAGGACGGGCAGGTCGTCGAGGCGGTTGGTGAACGCGGCCAGCCAGTGCAGGGTCTCCTCGTCGGCCCAGTGCGCGTCGTCCACGAGCAGAACCAGCGGCCACTCGCGCCGGGCGAGCCTGCGCACCGCCGCGACCAGTCCGTCGCACACGTACTGCGGATCGGGCTGGCGGTCGCCCGCTTCGGCTATGCCGAGGGCGGGTCCGGCGATGTCGTACCAGTCGCCGAAGTACTCGCGCGCCTCGTCCGGCATCAGTGATACGAGCGCGGGCTGCAGCAACTGCCGTACGACATTGAAGGGAACGGACGTCAGGGTCTCGCCGCCGCGCGCCGACCACACCGTGCAGCGGCGGTCCAGCGCCATCCGGCGGGCCTCGGTGAGCAGCGCGGTCTTCCCGATGCCCGCCTCGCCGCTCAACACCAGCACGCTGCCCGCTCCCGAACCACCGCACAGCGCGTCGACGGCCGCCGCGATCGCGGAGAGTTCCGCGTCGCGCTCCCAGAGGGGAGCCTCCGTCATCCCGCTACCTCCTGAGGTCGCCCAAATGACGTACAGGCCATGAGCCTAGTCCTCCCCGAGCCGTCATGGCGCCTGGTCGGGCCACCTGTTGCCGTCACGGGTGACAGCCATGGACGAGAGGCGACGGACAGGGCCGCTCACCTGGCCCGGCGAACCTAATCGGCCGTCAACTTCCGGGATGTTCACGGGAGTCGGTGGAATGGCCGGGGGTGTCGCCGGAATACCGGGCATTCGGGCCGGACCCTCTCATCCCGTTTTCACACGAGCCACATACCGTGTCCCCATGACCCACGTGACTCCTCCCGGCTGGTACCCCGACCCCGGGCAGACAAGTAACGGCCCCGCCACACAGCGATGGTGGAACGGAGAGGCGTGGACGGACCAGACCCGTCCCGCCGATGCGGCGGCCGGATGGGGGCCGCCGGCGTACGCGGCGTTCCCCGGGGCGTATCCGGGCGTGCCGCCCGCCGCTCCGCGCCGCGGACTGCGGATGGGCATCGCGATCGCCACGGCGGTGGCGGTTCTCGCGGGCATAGGCGGCGGGGTGTACGCGCTGACCGCGGGCGACGATTCGGGCGGCGACAGCTCGAGCAACGCCCGCCCGGCACCCACCCGGCCCGGACCTCAGGGGGAGGACGGCGGCGGTCAGGGCGGACCGGACGGCGGCGAGAGCGAGGCTCCGGGGCAGCCCGAACGGCCGCAGACCGAGGAGGGTTACGCCACCGACGCGCTGAGCGGCATCAGCCTTCCCGTGCCCGACGGCTGGACCGGCGAGTCCGGGAAGGTCGGTGGCGCCTCGGTGTCGACCGGGACGTACCCCTGTCCCGGCGATACCTCCAAGGAGTGCGTACGCGGCGGGGCCAACTCCGCGCCCGCCGCCGCCCTGGAGATCAAGGCGACCACCGCCGAGGCAGCGGCCAAGGAGGACATCTCCAAGAACGCCGAGGAATCGTACGGCGGCCCGACCTACGGCAAGATCACCTCGCACGACGAACTTTCCTCCAAGGCGGTGACCGTGGCGGGCGAGAAGGGCTACGCGGTCCGCTGGAAGGTCGTCACCAGCAAAGGCGACGACGGCTATGTCGAGTCGCTCGCCTTCCCCTCCCCCGCCAACCCGAAGATGCTCGTGATCGTCCGCTTCGGTTTCGACGAGAACGAGAAGGCCCCGAAGCTTTCCGTGATCGACGAGATGACCAAGGGCATCAAGGAGGCGGCGGGCGGTGGCGGCAACGGGGAACGGGTCTGACATGGATCCGGCCGGATGGGGTGCCTCTCCGCTCAAGAAGCCTCCCACCCGGCCGGGGTGCGCGCCGCCCCCGTCCCCACGGTGCGGCGCGAACAGGCCGTCGTCCGGTCGTCCCACGGAACCGACGGCCTGAGCCTCAGGTGACCTCCGGCAGTCCGAGGGCGGGGATCAGGGCGGCGTCCACGTAACGGACGAGATAGTCGGCGTCCGCGTACCGCCCCTCCAGGACCGGACGGACGCGGATCATGCCGAGCAGTTGCGCGGGCACGAACTCCAGGGCCGGATGGTCGGCGGCGATCTCGCCGCGGTCGACCGCCCGCTGGAGCATCTCCTTGAGTGCCGCGCGTTCGGGTTCGATGAGCGCGTCGCGCAGCGCGCACTGCAGTTCCGGGTCCTGCATGGCGGCATGCCCCAGCGCCTGCACCAGCTTGGTGTCGTCGTCGGACCGCTCTCCCGCGGCCCGCGCCGCGGCGCGCAGATCACCGGCGAGTGAGCCGGTGTCGATGCCCGCGAGCCGCGGACAGTGGTTGGCGCGCAGCGCCGCCGCCACGAACTGGGGCTTCGTCTTCCACTGCCGGTAGAGCGTGGACTTGCTGCACTTGGTGCTGGCGGCGATGCCCTCCATGCTCAGCGCGTCATAGCCGCACTCGCGGATCTGGTCGATCGCGGCGTCGAAGAACTCCCGCTCTCGCTCGGGCGTGAGCTTGGAGCGGCGCGCGACGACGACCGTCTCCGGTTCCTCCGCTGCCTGCGGCGTCATGGGCTCGTCTCCTCGCTCGTGTCCGGGGCCCGGGGCCTGCTTCCGTGGCCTGCTTCCAGTGTGACGTAGGTCCATCGATACGCCACTGTACCGAAACAGAAGCGTTTCGGTACAGTGGCGTATCGGTACGGCGTCGTATCGGTACTGTGGCGTATCGATGAGCCTTGGACAGCAAAGGGGCCGGGATGGCAGCGCGAAACGAGCCTGCAAGAGACGGGGCCACCGCAATACAGCGGCCGCCCCTCGCCCGTGAGCTCCTGCTCGTGGCGGGGCTCTTCCTCGTCTACAAGCTCGGCCGGCTGCTGGTGACGGGCCACACCGGCGAGGCCTTCCGCAACGCGCAGCACGTCTGGGACCTGGAGCGGGCCCTGCACCTGCCCGGCGAGGGCGCCGTACAGTCCGCACTGCTGCACGGCGACAGCCTCGTACACCTCGCGAACACCTATTACGCGACCGTGCACTTCCCGGCCACCGCGGCCTTCCTGGTCTGGCTGTATCTGCGCCGCCCCACGCACTACGTCTGGGCCCGCCGTGCCCTGGCCGCGATCACCGCCGCCGCCCTGGTGGTGCACCTCACGTTCCCGCTCGCCCCGCCTCGGATGCTCGGCATGGCGGACCTGGTGGACACGGGGCAGGTGTACGGGCCGACGGTGTACGGGGCGTCGCCGGAGGCGGACTCGCTGTCGAACCAGTTCGCGGCGATGCCGTCGCTGCACTTCGGGTGGGCGCTGATGGTGGCGATCGGCCTGATCGTCGCGACACGGTCGCGATGGCGCCGGCTGTGGCTGCTGCATCCACTGCTCACCCTGCTGGTGATCGTCGGTACGGCCAATCACTACTGGCTCGACGCGGCCGTGGCGGCGGCGCTGCTGGGCGGCGTACTCGCGGTGGTTCGTCTGCCGCACCGGACGACGACCGCGAGCGGCCCCTCGAAGCCCGTGGCAGCGGCGAAGGCACCGGAACTCGTGGGAGCCGTCCGATGAACGCCACCCTCGTCGCCGTCGTCCTGTCCCTCTTCTCCGCCGTCGCGTACGCCGCGGCAGCCGTGGCCCAGGAGCGGCTGGCCTCCCGGACCTCCGACTCCGGTGTGGTGCGCCTCCTCGGCAGCGGCGCGTGGTGGTGGTCGGTCACGCTCAACGGATCCGCCGCGCTGCTGCACGTGGCCGCCCTCAAATACGGTCCGCTCACCCTGGTCCAGCCACTTGGCGCGCTCACGCTGGTCGCCGCGGTGCCGTTGGGAGCGCGGGTCGCGGGGCGGCGGGTCAGTGCCGTCGAGTGGCGCGGTACGGCGCTCACACTGGCCGGACTCGCCGCGCTGCTCGTCACGGCGTCCGGTCCGGCGCCCGACGACGTGCTGAGCGTGCCGGAAGCCCTCGCCGTCGCAGGCATCACCGCGGCCGTGATCGGCGCACTGTCCCGGCCGGGCACCCGCCCCGGACTGCGGCACGCGACCGCGTCCGGCCTCGCCTCGGGTGTCGCCTCCGCGCTCACCCAGACCGTGACGGTTGCCGCGACCGACCGCTCGGGTCCGCTGCTCAGCGCACAGGTGATCGGGGTGGCCCTGCTGGTCGCGGCCTTCGCGGCGGGCGGGCTGCTGCTGGCGCAGACCGCCTACCGGGGCGGCCTCGGCGCACCCCTCGCGGTGGTGACACTGGCCAACCCGGTGGCCGCCGCGATCATCGGCCTCGCACTGCTCGGCGAAGGCCTGCGGGGCGGGGCGGCGGGCCTGCTGCTCGCGCTCGCAGGGGCGACGGTCGCGGCCCGGGGCGTGGTGACGCTCTCTCGCCCGGTTCCGGAGCCCGCGCAGCTGCCCACGAAGGAGCCGGAGGAACACCCGATCGCCGCGGAGCTGTCCGAGGAGGAGCACCCGGTCGCCGCCGTACTGGCGCTGAACCCCCAATCGGCCTCGTACGAACCGGTGTTGATCCCCCGGCAACCCGCGCCAGCGCACCTCACGCCGCTCTGAGCGACGTATCGATGTGCGGCCGACCACCCGGGCCCCTGGCCCTCGGTTCGCATCGCGATCCCGGGATGACAGGGGCCCCTTCGTGAAGCCGACGACGAGTACGGGCCTCACGGTCGGATGGGCCGTCGGACGACAGAGGTGGTGGTCGGGCGTGTGTCCCTACGCCCTGACCGCGACCGGGACAGGTGCTCAGACAGTGCGTGCTCAGGCGGTGCGTGCTCAGGCGGTGCGTGCTCAGGTCGTACGCAGTGCCGGCTGGCCCTGGTGGGACGGCGGGGGTGCGGTAGAGCCGCGGACGACGAGTTCGACCGGTGGCTCGCTCGCCGCAGGCAGTTCGGTCTCCGGCTTTTCGATGGCGTGCACGAGCAGCCTGATTCCTTCCCGTGCCGCGGCGTCGAAGGGCTGACGCACGGTGGTCAGTGGCGGCGTGACGTAGGCGAAGACCGGAGTGCCGTCGAACCCGACCACACTGACGTCCTCCGGCACACGGCGCCCGGCTTCCCGAAGAGCGTGGATCAGGCCGATGGCCATCTCGTCACCCGCCGCGAACACGGCGGTCATAGAGGGGTCCGAGGCCAGCTCGCGGCCCGCTGCGTACCCGGAGGCGGGTGACCAGTCACCCTCGACGACAGGTGGTTCGTGCACGCCCCGTGCGGCCAGCGCCGCCCGCCAGCCCTCGACACGATCCTTGGTGGCGTACCACCCTTGGGGACCGGCGAGGTGGTGAACGGTCGCGTGTCCCAGCTCCAGCAGGTGCTCGGTGGCCGCCCGCGCCAATGCGTAGGCACCGACGCTCACGGTAAGGGTCCGGCCGGCGGTGAAGGCCGGCGGTGCGCCTACGAAGAGGACCGGCACGTCGACCCGTACGGAGACCTCTCCTTCCACGATGGGCTCGGAGACGACTACACCGTCAACTCCCTGTTCCATGAGTGACGTCACGGCGCCGGCGATCCCCTTGGGGTCACCGTCCACCGTGTTGACCACACGCAACGCGTAACCGGCGTCCCGTACGGCTTTCTCGATACCCACGAGGAGTGAGGCCGTTCCGTACCCGGCTGTCCCCAGGGCCACGACACCGATGGAGCGATTCCGCCCCGAGGCGAGCGCCCGGGCCGCGTGGTTCAGTCGGTAGCCCAGTTCGTCGGCGGCTTCGAGGACGCGTCGGCGGACGTCGTCGGAGACGTATGGCTCGTCGTTGAGGACCCGCGACACCGTCTTGCGCGACACCCCGGCCAGCCGGGCCACGTCCGCGCTGCGCGGTGCGGGCGCACCGGGGCCCCGCCCCACCACTCGTGCCATGAGAGCTCCTGAAGACCATGGGCCCGTATCGACGGAGGTCAACTGTATGACCGCGCGGTCACTGACCGCGCGGTCATGTTTTTACGCAGCGGGAGAGTCCCGCGTCAAGAGCACGTACGGCACAACTTCCGTCCCACGCTGCCTTTCCGAGGCTGCCGAACGCCGAAAGCGGCGCCGACCGCCAACATCTCACGCGTTCACGGAGTCTTGACAGCGAGCGATGCCCCCCCGATCACGTTCCGCCGTGCGCACCGAGCGCCGGGTCGCTCACCCCCGGCTTCCCGTTCTCGACACGTCCGGCGAAGCGCCGCAGGAAGGAGCTGTCGGCGTCGGAGGCGGTACACGTTGCGAACACGCCGGGCCGGGCGGCGGGCCCCGCATCCCGCCGCCCGGCCCCACGTTCGCGGAGGTCAGGGTCTGATCGTCAGCCAGTCCAGTGCGACGACCTTCCGGTCTCCCTGTGCCACGAGGTACAGGTCGTGCGTGCCCGTGACCTTGCGCTTCAACGGCACCGACTGTTCCTGCCAGTCACCGGTGCCTCCGATGGGCAGCACTGCGGCGAGCGGACCGTCCGGAGCATCCAGGCGCAGCTCGAGCGAGCAGGTCCGCTCGCAGGAGGACGCGCGGCGCACGGTGAGCTGTCCGCCGTCGGTGTTCACCTCGCGGTAGCCCACCCAGTCTCCGGAGCCGAGCACCCGGGTGGCAGCAGTGCCGCGCTCCACCCCTCGTACCGCCGTGGCCTGTTCGGCCTGCAGCGTCGAGGAGGCGTCGGGTCCGTCGCCGTACAGCCGGATGTCGTTGGCGACCCAGGGGACCGGTCCGCTCTCGGTGAGCGTGATCTTGACGTAGCGGGCGGTGGTCTGGCGCGGGAAAACGGCGTCCTGGGTGAACGAGCGGCCGGAGACCCGTGCGAGCGGCTCACCCCAGTGCTTGCCGTCGCGGCTGACCGAGACGGAGAAGCCGTACGGCTGACCGCTGGTGTCGCGGCCCGCGTCGAGCGAGAGGCGGCCGAAGGTCTTGGCCTCGCCGAGGTCCACGGTCAGGTACTGGCCCGGTACCTGTGAAGTGGCGGCCTTCCAGCGGGTGTTGATGTCCCCATCGGTGACCGCGGAGGCGTCGGTGCCGTCGCTCGCGGTCGCGGTCCAGGTGCCGTGCCGCACCCTCTGCCGGCAGCCCGGCAGATTGCAGCCCGTGGACCAGATCGGCTCGCCGTACTCGTACGCGCCCTGGTCGGGAGCCGCGCCCCGGACGTCGGTCGTGACGCCGTCGACCGTCTCGCCCGCGTCGATGGCGGGCGAGCCCCGCCTCAGCCACAGCTCGCCGTTGACGGCGTCCGTGTATCCGGGTTTGTCGCTGATCAGATTGGAACGGACCACCGGCAGCGGGTCACCGGTCTGGCTGACGCTGATCGGCATCGGCCCGATGATGTTGCTGATGTACGTACCGGAGGCATCCGTCGCGCCGCTCAGCCGCACCGAGTTGCCGTCGATACCCACGCCATAGCTGGAGTTGTGGTCGCGGTTGGCGATGCTCGGGCCGGTGTGGCCGTTGAAGAAGGTGCCCCGGGCGCCGGTGTTCCAGGCGACGTTGTGGTGCAGCAGGAAGCGGCCGGAGTAGTTGTCGACGTAGAAGCCGACCTGGCCGTCCGCGTCGTGCGAGGTGTTGTGGTCGATGGAGCTGCCGGAGCCGTTCAGGCTGCAGCAGACGTAGAAGGGGGAGCCGTCGCGGGAGGTGCGCATCGCTTCGGACATGTCGTTGTAGGCGATGCGGTTGTCGTGGTACTCGGTGCCGTTGAGCTGCCAGGCGGTGTCGATGGCGGCCCGTCCGGTGCGGCGGATCGTGTTGCGCGTGATGGTGTGGCCGTTGCCGTTGACCTCGATACCGGGTGTGTAGCTGCCCATCCAACCGACGTCGTGAATGTAGTTGTTGGTCACGGTGTTGCCGGTGCCCCGCACCAGGACTCCGTCTCCCGCCGACTGCGAGATCTCGCTGTTCTTGAGGGTGTTGCCGGTGCCGAGGAGCTGCACGCCCGAGTCCAGGATCCGGGAGGCGACGATATGGCCTTCGAAGGGCGGCACCGCGAGATCGCTGTCGGGCGGCATGGGGAGCGTGGAGAACTCGGAGATGTACGCGGCGCGCAGGCGGTCGACAGTAACTCCCGTACTGACGTTGCCTGTTCGCAGGGAGGTACCGAAGAGATTCAGGCCGCGCACGGTGACGTACGAACTGTCGCTCAGGTCGACGCCCCAGAGCCGGTGCTTGGCGGTCACCCTGTGCCCGGCCATACCGCCCTTCGGGGGCACCAAGTAGAGCCGGTGCGCGGACTCGTCGTAGTACCACTCCCCCGGCTGGTCCAGGGCGGCCTTCGAGCCCACGAGGTAGTAGTTGCGGTAGTTCTGGTTGCCCATGCACAGCGGCGGGCAACGGTAGTTGCCGCCCTTGAAGTCCAGCTTGCCGGGTGCGGTGGTGGTGACGGTGCCGGTCTGCTGGGCCCAGGGATTGGATCCCGCCCACAGGTGCACGGTCGCGCCGGTCCAGTCGGCGTCGGGCAGGTCGGTGTCGTCGATGTGCTGGTCGGTGGAGGTGGCGTCCGCCTCGGCCCAGGTGATGTTCAGCGGGTCGGCTCCGGAGTTGGGCCAACGGCCTTCGGCGGCCCGTTCGTTGTCCAGGAACACCGCGTTGAAGTCGGGGTCGGGCGGAAGATCGGTGTCGGCGGCGACCAGTCCGCCGCCGGCGTCCTGCCAACCGGTGACGGGCTCGGTGCCGTCGACGGTCACCGGGCCGTCGCCGTACGCGGCGATGGTGATCGGAGCGTCCTTGGTGCCTGATGGAGGTGTGACCTGTTCCCGGTAGGTACCGCGGTGGACGAGGCAGGTGTCGCCGGGGCGGACGCGGGAGAGGCAGGCACCGATCGTACGCAGCGGCTGCGCCGCGGTACCGCTCGCGGTGTCGGCGCCCGCGGGAGCGACGTGGTACGCGCGTCCGGCCCCCTCCGCGACAGCCATCGGCGACGGCAGCACGAGCAGCACCGCGACGGCGGCGAGCAGGGACAGCTGTCTGAGCACGGTTCTCATGAACTGCCTCCGTGAGGTGGGATATTCGGAGCGGCTCCCGCCCAGCACCATGGTTGCGACAGTTTTCGCAACTTGTGATCGCGACGGAAACGTAGGAGATTCATCCGATGACGTCAACGGTTCGGGCAGGATCAGGCTTGAGAAGGCGGCGCACTCTGGCCGAAATCGCCGAGCTGGCAGGTGTATCGGTGTCCACCGTCTCCAAGGTCCTGCACGATAGATCCGATGTATCGGCCGAGACTCGGGCGAAGGTGCAACGCCTGCTCGAGCAGCACGGCTATCTGGCGAAGAACCGTCCGGCGGCCACAGCGGCCCCGCCCGGCGGACTGATCGACTTCGTCATCAACGAACTGGACAGCCCCTGGGCCGTGGAGCTGATCCGGGGCGCGGAGGACGTGCTGCACGACGCGAACATGGGGCTGGTGGTCTCGGCCACGCACGGCCGGACCCGACGCGCCCGGCAGTGGCTCGACTCGCTGGCCACCCGCTCCACGCGCGGCGCGATCCTCGTCGTTCCCGAACTGACGCCGGAGCAGCACGAGGAGCTGGGCCGGCTCGGCATCCCGTACGCACTGGTGGCGCCGATCGACGAGCCCTCGCCCGGAACGCCGTGGGTGGGCGCGACCAACTGGCCCGGCGGCCTCGCCGCCACCCGTCACCTCGTCGAACTGGGCCACCGCCGGATCGCGATCATCAGCGGCCCGGAACGCCGGCTCACCTCACGGGCCCGCGTCGACGGCTACCGCTCGGCACTGGCGGAGGCCGGACTCCCCTTCGACCCGGCGCTGGTGCGCTACGGCGACTTCACGCATGGTCTCGCTCACCAACACGCCCTGGAACTCCTGGCGTTGCCCGACCGCCCGACGGCGATCTTCGCGGGCAGCGACCATCAGGCCCTGGGCACGTACCGAGCCGCAGCGGAACTCGGCCTGCGTATCCCGGCCGACGTGAGCGTCGTCGGCTTCGACGACCTGCCGTTCGCGGACTGGGTGACCCCCCGGCTGACGACGGTCCGCACCCCGCTGGCCGATATGACCGCGCTCGCGGCCCGGATGGTGCTGCGGCTGCTCGCCGGGGAACAGCCGGAGACGACACGGGTGGAAGTGGCTACGGAACTGGTGGTACGGGAGAGCAGTGCGCCGCCGGTCGCGTGAGGGGCGAGGCAGTGGCTGGGCGCTGTCAGCTCGACAGGACACGGTTCCAAACCCGCGGGACGACTTGTACACGAAACTTCCCCGTGCGCCGTAGGCGACGGTCTGCTGTTCGCTGAAGGCGCCTCGCCACGGGCGTGGCGAAGGCAGCCAGTGAACTGGTCACGACCATCAACAGGAAGTCGACCCGGGCCGATTGGGCGCTCATGCCCCGTTTACGGATGGAGAAACCTACGAACTTGAGATTTCGCTGAGCATTCGGCGCGCACATACGTATCTGAGGACGCGCTCCACCCATGCCGGAAGTCCTGCCGGCTCCGGAGATGTCCTTGAGAGGCCCGATGAGACGCAACACGCGAAAAAGATCGAAGACTGCCCGCCGGGCGGTAGGCGCGGCGGCCGCACTGGCCATAGGGGCCGGTGGACTGGTGACAGTCAACCTCTACGCCTCGGCCGGCGAAACCGGCGCGTCGAAGGGCTCTACCCAGAACCAGGCGCTCGCGGCTGGAACCTCCACCATTGACTGCCCCGACGTCGGCCAGCAGTTGACCTCAGTGCCCGCCAAGGCGAAGGCCCAGGTCGACAAGGAACTGGCACTCCTCGACAAGCAGATATCCGAGGCATACCAGCGCCTTTCCACCTCCCAGAAGGCGATTCAGCAGGACCCCAACTTCGCCCAGAACGCGATCGTGGGTCCACTGAAGGACAAGCGGAAGGCGACGATCGACAGGATCGCCATCGCCATCGGCCGTGTGGCAGCCAAGCCGCAGGGCCTTGACGCTTTGGCGGCCTGCACGCTGCGCGCCTCCGGCAACCAGCCCACCGCCGGTCAGGGCGGCAACAACACCAATGCCGGAGGGACCGGCAACGGCCCCGTCGCGGCCGACTTCGTGGACATCACCAAGGTGAAGTCCAATGTGCGCACGCCGGCCAAGTCGGCGAAGGCTTCGAAGGGTGTCTTCGTCAGCAAGTGCGGGGTGAACGCCAACAAGCTGTACAACAGTGACAACATCATCGTCGCGCCCGGTGTCACCAACGGCGCACACCACGTGCACGATTACGTCGGCAACCAGGACAACGACGCCTTCTCGAGCGACCAGGACTTCGCCAAGGCAGGGACCAGTTGCCAGAACAGGGGCGACAAGTCGTCCTACTACTGGCCGGTGCTGCGCCTGCAGGACGGCACCAAGGAATTCGACGCCGACAAGCAGGGCGGCGGCGCCGAAGGCAACACAGGCCGGATTCTGACGGCCAAGAAGGCCACCTTGAACTTCGTGGGCAGCCCCCGCGGCAAGGTGGTGGCGATGCCCAAGTTCCTGCGCATCATCACCGGTGACGCCAAGGCGTTCGTCAACGGCACGGCCAACGCCAACGCCTCCTGGAGCTGCACCGGCTTCGAGAACAAGGTGCAGTTGAAGGACAAGTACCCCCTCTGCCCGTCAGGCAGCGACGTGGTGCGCACCTCCAAGTTCCAGAGCTGCTGGGACGGCCGGAACATCGACAGCGCCAACCACCGTACGCACGTGGCCTTCGCTGACGCAGGCGGCAACTGCCCGACCGGCTTCAAGGCCGTTCCGCAGTTGGTGCAGCGTCTCGTGTACGACGTGGACGCGCCCAGCGTCAAGGACAACGGCAAGACCCGTCCGTTCTTCTCGTTGGACAGCTTCCCCGAACAGCAGCACAAGCCGGTCACCGACCACGGTGACTTCATCAACGTCTTCGACGCGAAGCTGATGAACAAGGCGGTCCAGTGCATCAACACCGGACGTAAGTGCAGCTGAGTCCGAGTACCGAGCGGTGGGCGTCGTGCTGACGACGCCCACCGCCATGAACGGATCGCCGGTCAGCACGAACCCGTGGGCGCGGTGCGCCGCTCCCTCGTCCGCGCTGGTGACCACCGGCCGCCAAACCAAGGCTCTGACCAGCTTGCTTGCGGAAGCACTTCCGCCTGACAGAAGCCGCCTTGCCGAGCGACCGCGAGCCTCACGACCCTGGGTCCAACCACGGCACGCGGGGCGACGGCGCCCCGCCGACAGGGACGGGACCGCCCATGCCTCATATGACCGCTTTCGCCAGGAACCAGTGGTACGTCGCCGCCTACTCCGAGGAGGTCGGGCGCGAATTGCTCGGCCGGACGATCCTCGGTGAACCGCTCGTCTTCTACCGCACCGAGGAGGACGGGACGCCCGTCGTCCTGCACGACCGGTGTGTGCACCGCCGCTACCCGTTGTCCGAGGCCCCGACCCGGCTCGACGGCGACAAGATCGTGTGCGGCTACCACGGCTTCACGTACGACACCACCGGCACCTGTGTGTACGTGCCCGGGCAGAAGCGGGTGCCGCGTACCGCGCGCGTCGCCTCGTACCCGGTCGTCGAGCAGGACTCGCTGATCTGGGTGTGGATCGGCGATCCGGCCCTCGCCGACCCGCAGATCATCCCGCGGGCGAAGCATCTCGACTCCCCCGGCTGGACGACCGTCCGCGGCATGGAACCGATCGACGCCGACTACGGGCTCCTCATCGACAACCTCCTCGACCTCTCCCACGAGACCTATCTGCACGGCGGATACATCGGCACCCCTGAGGTCGCCGAGACGCCGATCACCACCGAGGTCGACGAGGGTGCGGGCATCGTGCGGGTGAGCCGGCACATGGACGACGCCGAATGCCCGCCGTTCTACGCCAAGTCGACCGGCATCACCGGCCGTATCAACCGCTGGCAGGACATCGAGTACCACGCGCCGTGCCTGTACCTGCTGCACAGCCGGGTCGCCCCGGTCGGCGTGCTTCCCGAGGCGGACGGCAGTGACCCGGGCGGCTTCCACACCGAGATCACGTACTGCATCACGCCGTCCGGCGACGGCAAGGTGTACGACTTCTGGGCGGTCTCGCGCGACTGGGCGATCGACAACGACGAGGTCACCGAGTTCCTGGCGGGCAACAACCGCACGGTCGTGATGCAGGACGTGACCGCGCTCAACCTGCTGCAGAAGACCCTCGGTACCGAGCGCCACGGCTACCAGGAGTTGAGCATCAACATCGACACCGGCGGTCTGGCCGCCCGCCGTATCCTCGCCCGTCTGGTCGAGGAGGGCGACAAGCCCATGGAGAAGGTTCAGTGAGCAGTCCCACCGGCGAGATCTACCGCATCGACTGGCTCCCGGGCACCGACTTCCTGCACGGCACCTGCCACTGCGGCGCCGAGCAGACCGCCCAGGACCCGATCGCGATGTGGGACTGGATGCTCGGTCACCCCGAAGGCCACGCCCCTCAGGGCAAGGCCTCCCGAGGCAACGCCTCGCAAGGAAACGGCTCGCAAGGAAACGGCTCATGAACGCGTACGAAGCGGAACTCGTCGTCGACCGCCGGGACTTGGCGGCCGACGGCGTACTCGCCCTCGTCCTCCGCCATCCGCTGGGCGAGGAACTCCCCGCCTGGGAGCCGGGCGCGCACATCGATGTGCTGCTCGGACCGGACCTGGAGCGGCAGTACTCACTGTGCGGCGACCCGGCCGACCGGCACGTGTGGCGGATCGCGGTCCTCCGTGAGCCCGATGGGCGCGGCGGATCCGCCTATGTACACGGGCAGTTGGAGGCGGGCGAAAAGGTCCGCGTGCGCGGCCCGCGCAACCACTTCGCCCTGGCGGCCGCCCCCCGCTACCGCTTCGTCGCGGGCGGCATCGGCATCACCCCGATCCTGCCGATGCTGGCCGTGGCCGAGGCAGCGGGGGCCGAGTGGACGCTGCTGTACGGCGGGCGTACCCGCAACTCCATGGCGTTCACCGAGGAGTTGGCGCGGTACGGCGACAGGGTACGGATCGCTCCGCAGGACGAGACGGGACTGCTGGACCTCGACACGGCTCTCGCCGACCCGGACGGGGACACGCTCGTCTACTGCTGTGGACCCGGCCCGCTGCTGGACGCGGTCGAGGAACGGTGCGCGGTGTGGCCGAAGGGGGCGCTGCATGTCGAGCGCTTCGAGCCGAAGGCCCAGGAGACGGGCGAGAACACCGAGTTCGAGGTCGTGCTCGAGCGGTCTGGCCACACCCTGACTGTCCCCGCGGACGTCTCCGTGCTCGACACCGTACGAGCCGCCGGCGTGGAGGTGCTCTACTCCTGCACGGAGGGAACCTGCGGCACGTGTGAGACCGACGTCCTCGAGGGCACCCCTGACCACCGTGACTCCGTCCTCACCGACGAGGAACGGGAAGCCGGGGAGACCATGCTCATCTGTGTGTCCCGGTGTCGCGGGAAGCGCCTCGTGCTGGACCTGTGAGACCGGTGACCCGCAGGTCGGCCTCGATCCGGGCGACCGTGGCCAGCAGAGGGGGCAGCAGATCACGGCGTACGGACTCGACCGAGTTGCGGGCGGCGTGCACGGGAACGTTGACCGCCGCAACCACCTCGCCGTCCCGGTCCCGCACCGGGACGGCGACCGAGCGCAGCCCCTCCTCCAGTTCCTGGTCGACGATCGCGTACCCCTGACGGCGTACGCGGCGCAGTTCGGCGCGCAGCGCTCCGGCTGAGGCGATCGTGCGGGAGGTCAGGGGGCGCAGATCGGCGCGGGCCAGCCGGGCGTCGACCTCCTCGTCCGGCAGATGCGCGAGGATCACCCGGCCCACCGACGTGACGTGTGCCGGGAAGCGGGTGCCGACGGTGATCGTCGCGGTCATGATGCGACGCGTGGGCACGCGCGCCACGTACACGATGTCGTCGCCGTCGAGGACGCACAGGGACGACGACTCCCGTATCTGCGCGACGAGTTGTTCCAGATGGGGCTCGGCGATCTCGGGCAGGGTGAAGCTGGACAGGTACGAGTAGCCGAGTTCCAGGACGCGCGGGGTGAGCCGGAACATCCGCCCGTCCGTGTGGACGTATCCCAGGTCGACGAGGGTGAGCAGGAAGCGGCGGGCGGCGGCGCGCGTCAGTTCGCAGGAGCGCGCCACGTCGCTCAGTGTCAGTTCCGGATGGTCGGCGTCGAAGGCGCGGATGACCGCGAGGCCCCGCTCGAAGGACTGCACGAAGTGCGGTGCGCGGGCTTCAGCGGGCATTGTCGCCTCCACGAGGACGCACGGACGTGCGCTCTGTACGCACGAGGGTGCGCTCTGCGCACGCTAGGAGCACGCTTCGGCAACTGTCAACGACTTGCGCGTCATGGGCATTGACCATCCTCACAACCTCGTTCTACGTTCCCGCTGAGCACTACTGTGCGGTCTGCGCACAGCCCGCCCTCCAGGCACTGTCCCATTAGGGGGAGTCATGCGTCGTCTGATCATCGGCCTGACGGTCTCGGCGGTGTTCGTCACCGCGTCGGCCTGTGGTTCGTCCAACTCCACAGATTCGGCCGGGGACAAAGCGTCCGACGGCACCACCACCGTCAAGGTCGGAATCATTCCCATCCTGGACGTCGCCCCCGTCTACCTGGGCCAGAAGAAGGGCTTCTACTCCAAGCGCGGTCTCAAGCTGGAGCTGACGCCCGCCCAGGGCGGCGCCGCGATCGTGCCGGGTGTCCTCAACAACCAGTTCCAGTTCGGTTTCAGCAACACGACGTCCCTGCTGGTCGCCCAGTCCAAGAAGGTGCCCGTCAAGGTCGTGGCGAACGGCGTCGCCTCAACCGCCGAGGAGGGTGCCGACTTCATGGGCACCACGGTGAAGAAGGGCAGCCCGATCAAGTCCCCCAAGCAGTTGGAGGGCAAGAAGGTCGCGGTCAACTCGCTCAACAACATCTGTGACACCTCGATCAAGGAGTCGGTCCGCAAGGACGGCGGCGACCCCTCGAAGCTCCAGTTCGTCGAGATGCCCTTCGACCAGATGGCCGCCGCGCTCGAGAACGGACAGGTTGACGGAGCCTGTACGCCGGAGCCCGCACTCTCCACCGTCAAGGCAGCAGGAGGCACGTCCATCGCGTCGAGCTTCTACGACGTGGATCCGAACCTCACCGTGGCCATGTACTTCACCTCCCAGCAGTACGCCAAGCAGAACCCGGAACTGGTGAAGAAGTTCCAGGAGGCGACCGCCGAGTCCCTGGAGTACGCCGACAGCCACCCGGACGAGGTCCGCGAGATCGTCGCCACATACACGAAGATCCCCCAGACGCTGCTGGAGAAGCTGACCCTCCCCAACTGGCCGGCCGAGCCGAACCGCGCCTCCATCGAGAGGCTGGCCGAACTGGCCAAGCAGAACGGTCAGTTGAAGGAGTCCCCGGACCTGGACGCGCTGCTGCCGTGAAAGCCGAGAACGCCCTGCTGGGCACGGCCGGATTCGCGGGCTTCCTCGCAGTGTGCGAGGCGGTCCCGCGGATCGGCATCGTCTCCGAGGACTACTTTCCCCCGGTCACCCGCATCGCCGACGCGCTGGTCACCGAGCTCGGCGACCAGGCCTTCTGGACCGCGCTCGGTGACACGCTGACCGGCTGGGCGCTGGGGCTTGCGATCGCGGTCACCGCGGGAATTCTCACGGGCGTACTGATCGCGGTCACGCCGCACCTGCGCGAGGCGACCGCCTCCACGATCGAGTTCCTGCGCCCGATCCCGTCGGTCGCGCTGATCCCGCTCGCGGTGCTGCTCTACGGCACGGAGCTGCAGTCGGTGCTCCTGCTGGTGGTGTACGCCTCGTTCTGGCAGGTGCTGATCCAGACGCTGTACGGCGTCCAGGACGTCGACCCGGTCGCCGACGAGACGGCCCGCAGTTACGGCCTCGGCACCTGGGCCCGGGTGCGCCATGTCCTGTGGCCCACGGCCCTGCCGTACGTCATGACGGGCGTCCGCCTGGCCGCGGCAGTGGCGCTGATCCTGGCGGTGACCGCCGAACTGGTCATCGGCGCCCCGGGGTTGGGCCGGCGCATCGCCGTCGCCCAGAGCTCGCAGGCGGTGCCGGAGATGTACGCGCTGGTGGTGGTCACCGGCGTGCTCGGGCTGCTGATCAACGTGGGCGCGCGCAGGGTTGAGCGTCGCGCGCTGGCCTGGCACCAGTCGGTGCGCGGGGAGGTGGCGGTGTGAAAACCCTGGCCCTGCGGGCGTTCTTCGTCCTCGCGCTGCCCCTGCTGCTCTTGATCGCCTGGTGGTTCGCCTCCGACGGCAGCACTGACGTGTACTGGCCCCCGCTGCGCACCATCCTCACCACGTTCCCGGACGTGTGGACGGGCGAGCGGCTGCGCGCCGACGTCCTGGCCAGTCTGCTGCGGCTGCTGGCCGGTTTCGCGGCGGCGGCCGTCGTCGGTGTCGCGCTGGGGACGGTCATCGGTTCGTACCGCCGCGTACGGGCCGTGTGCGAACCGGTCCTGGAGTTTCTGCGGGCGGTGCCGCCGCCCGTGCTCGTGCCGGTCATCATGCTGTTCGCGGGTATCGGCGACACGATGAAGATCGCGGTGATCGCGAGCGGCTGCGTGTGGCCGATCCTGCTCAACACCGTCGAGGGCGTGCGGGCGGTGGACTCGGTGATGACGGAGACGGCCCGGTCGTACGGCATCACGGGCCCGGCGCGCCTACGTCACGTGGTCCTGCGGTCGGCGAGCCCGCAGATCTTCGCGGGTCTGCGGCAGGCCCTGTCCATCGGCATCATCCTGATGGTCATCAGCGAGATGTTCGCCGCCAGCAACGGGCTCGGCTTCACCATCGTCCAGTTCCAGCGCAACTTCGCCATCCCCGACATGTGGACCGGCATCCTGCTGCTCGGCCTCCTCGGCTTCGTCCTGTCCGTCCTCTTCCGACTGGCCGAGCGACAGGCGCTCGGCTGGTACCACGGTCTCCGCGACACCTCCCGGCGGTCGTCGTGACGCTTGCGAAAGGGCAGTCCATGCTGGACGTACGAGGCCTCCAGAAGGTCTACGAGGGTTCCGGTCGCCGTGTGGAAGCGGTACGCGACCTCACGTTCACCGTCGACGCGGGCGAACTCGTCTGTCTCGTCGGGCCGTCGGGCTGCGGCAAGACGACGCTGCTGAAGTGCATGGGCGGACTGATGACGCCCACGTCGGGCGAAGTCGTGCTGGACGGGCGCCCGGTGAGCGGGCCGCCGCCCGGGATGGCGTTCGTCTTCCAGGAGTACGGGCGCAGCCTCTTCCCCTGGATGCGGGTCCGGGACAACGTCGAACTTCCCCTGAAACAGAAGAAGTTGACCCCCTCCAGGCGGCGTGAGCTGGTCGCCGACTCTCTGGAGTCGGTCGGCCTCTCCGACGCCGCGGGCGCCTACCCGTGGCAGCTGTCGGGCGGTATGCAGCAGCGGGTGGCGATCGCCCGCGCGCTGGCGTACGAGCCGGATGTGCTGCTCATGGACGAGCCGTTCGCGGCAGTGGACGCCCAGACGCGCGCCGATCTGGAGGATCTGGTGCGCGGGCTCTGGCAACAGCGGGGCATCACCATCCTCTTCGTGACCCACGACATCGACGAGGCGGTGTATCTCGGCGAGCGGGTGCTGATCCTCTCCGCCTCCCCGACCGTCGTCCAGGAGCAGCTGAAGGTCGATCTGCCCGCCGAGCGTGACCAGTTGCACACCCGGGTGGCCCCGCGCTTCGCCGAGCTGAGGACGCATGTGTACGAGCAGATCCAGGCGGCCAAGCGCGGCAGGGCGCAGGACGTGGAGGATGCGCAGGACAAGCAAGCCGTGAAGGCGGACACGCCGCCGGCTCACTGATTCCTGCGGGCCCTGAGCGGTTTCGGGGAAGTGCGCTGCTGTACCGCGCCCCGTCAGGGGCGCGGGGCTGTGTCGATTTGCGTCTCCGCCGCGATGGGGGCCCCGGGTTCGAGCGAAGCCGAGAACTTGGGGAAGCGACCAGCCACAACGGACCCGCAGGTTTCATGACCGCCCCCCAGCGGAGCGCCTACGCCTCGGCGGCCGGGACCACGCTGAGGTGACTCGTCGCGCGCCGCACCCGCGCCGTCGTGCGTGCCACGCCCGTCGAGCGACGAGCGTCGCGCAGGACCAGGGTCATGCGCGTATAGCCCATGTCCTTGAGGGTCTTGGGGGTCTCACCGACGATCCGGCAGTCGGTACGGCCCCACCGTGGGTCCGGGTGCCACAACGCCCGTACGGCGCCGTCGTGTTCGAGGGCGTCGGGACCCACCGAGCGGATCCAGTGCGGCAGTCCGTGCCGGTACGCGGCGTCCATGATCGGGTCCTGGGCGATCTCCCGGAGAATGGACCGCAGCACCGGGTCCTGCCCGTGCCGCTCGATCGCGGCGGCGAAGTGGGCCAGCATCGGCAGGCACCAGCTCGACTCGTGCTCGGCCAGGACCGTGCTCGCGTCCGGATGAAACAGGACGAACCGGAGGAAGTTGTCCCCCGGCATGGCCGTGGGATGCGGGCCGACACCGCGGAAAAGTGTCTCGAACGCGTCGTTGGTGAGGACGACGTCCCAGCGGTGGTCGAAGACGACGGACGGAAAGGGAACGGCCTCGAGGAATGCGGTGTAGTCCTGCAAATACGCCTGGGCCCTGAGACTCTCGGGGGCGGGTCGCGGCCGCGACCGCTGCCCTCCTGCCTGGTACTCCATCGGGAGGTCACCCCTCTTGCCATTGCGGCCTTACACGCGGCGTCGCGATCCTGCTATCCCCGACTCCGTGGCGTCAACTATCGTGGCATTTGCCGCCCGTTGACGAACGAATCGCGCCACAGTTGTGGCGAGAGGTGGATGCGAGTTCGAGGCAGGGGCTAACCTCCGGGCAGTTCATCGTGGACTGCGCGTCTACTGCGCAGCTCACGGCCGGTCGAGAGAACGTGGGAGATCTGTCGGTGACGGATGGCTTCGAGGTTCCGGGCGCCACGGCGACGGGTCTGCTGCCGGCCGTCGTGGCGCGTGTCGCCGCCCTCTCCGACCGGCTCGGTGTGCCGCACGGCCAGGTGTTCGACGTCCGGCGGCTGTCCGTCGCGTCCGGTGTGCCGGAGGTCGTCGTCCAGTCGCTGCTGAGCGGCCGGCCCGCCGGTGAGCCGGATCTGCAGACCCGCTTCCTGCAACGCCTCGACCTGCTGCGCCGTACACGCCTGAAGCCGAACGGCCGTCGGTACACCCAGCAGGAGATCGCCGACGGCGCGGGTATGTCACGCCAGCAGGCGGGAGCGCTGATCAACGGGGACCGGCGCCCCACGATGGAGCACTGCGACGCCATTCAGCGCTTCTTCAGAGTGCACGCCGGGTTCCTGACGGCCGAGGACCCCGAGGCGCTGGCCGGCGCCCTCCAGCGCACCGAGCAGGAGCTGCTCCAGCAGCTCGCCGACCGTGAGAGAGCCGCGGCGGCGGCCTCGCGCTCGGACGACCCCTTCGAGCAGCTGCTCCAGGACCACGGCGTGCGCGGCATCGCCTGGCGCGCCGCACAGCTGCCGACGGATCAGCACCGGGACAAGGTCGCGGAATGGCTGGACATGCTCCTGGAGAGCGTCAACCGGCCCGAGTCGTGACCCGGGGGAGAACAGTGGGCATCGGAAAGGACATGCGCCGCCTGTGCGGCGAGCTGGTCGGCGAGATCTCACTCCCGGCACCGGCGGAGCCCGCCGACCTCTACGCCGCGCTGTGCGGCGCCATGAGCAGACGCCGCGGCCGTCCGGTGCAGTTCCGTATGGCCGCCTTCCCACCCGGCACCGCCAGTGGGCTCTGGCTCGACATGGCGGACCAGGACCTCGTGGTCATCGAGGAACGCACCGCGCCCGACCACCAGTTGGTGATCCTCGGCCATGAGCTGTGGCACATGAAGGCCGGACACTGCGCCCACCACGTGGAGGGCGCGGCCGTCGCCGCCCGTCTGCTGTCCGACGACGCCGATCTGCAGGCGACGGTCCTGAAGGTGGCCGCCCGGACCCGGTTCGACCTCGCGGACGAGCAGGACGCGGAGGGCTTCGGGCTGCTGCTGGCCAGCAAGTGCCGTGCGTGGCTTGCCGGTTCGGCGCAGCGCTGGCCCGTGTCACGGGACGGGGTCGCGGGCCGGATCGGGGCGTCCCTCGGGTACCGCGGGCCGCGGGGCTGAGCCGCCGCGCCATGGATGACTCCGGCTACTACATACCGGCTCTCGCGATGGCGATCGCGCTCGCCATCAAGACACCCGCGTTGCTGCGCTCCTGGCACGATCCGCTGCAGCGTTCCGTGTGCACGTTGATCGCCCTGTCGGGCCTGGTGTTCTTCTTCGCCGCCCCGCCGACGATCGCCGAGGTCAACCGCCTCACCGGCATCTCGAACGTCTCGGCGCCGCTCGTCTACGGTCTGCTGAGCGCCCTCAGCGCCGCCTGTCTGGTAGTGATCATCAACTGGCGCGGCGGTCCGCCGGAGGCGACCCGGCGGGCCACCCGCCGCTGGATCACCGGGTACGGCGTGGTGATCGTGGCGCTCGTCGTGCTGTTCGTCCTCGGGGGCGCTCCGGATGAACGGCTGCGGGACTTCGACACGTACTACGCCAACACGCCGTTCATCCGCGAGATGATCGTGCTCTACCTCGTGTCCCTCACCGTCGCGGGCGTCGCGATGGACGTCATGTGCTGGCGCTGGGCCCTTCAGGTACGCGGCTGGCTGCGGGCCGGGCTGCTGGTGATCGCGCTCGGCTTCCTGTTCAACATGCCCTACGCCGTCACCAAGTTCATCGCGGTGGTCGCCCGGTGGAACGGCCAGGACCTGGACGACCTGAGCACCTACGTGGCGCCCGCGATGGCCTCCGCCGGGATGCAGCTCAACGCGCTCGGCTTCTGCCTTCCGCCGGCCGGCCAGCGCATCGGGGACCTCTGGAGCACTTGGTCCACCTATCGCCGACTCGGGCCGCTGTGGCGCGAGTTGAGGCCCCTCGCGCCGCCCAAGGACCGTGCCGTACGGATCTCGTGGTGGTCGCCCGCCGAACTCCAAGTGACCCAGCGGGAGTCCGACATCCATGACGGCATGCTCGCCCTGTACCCGTACTTCGACGCGGAGATCCGGGCGGGCGCCTACGAAGCTGCCGTGGCCGCGGGCTCCGATCCCGTCCAGGCGCGGGCGGAGGCCGACGCGGCGATGGTGACGGCGGCGGTACGAGCGAGGGCCGCCGACCCGGAGGGCAGGGTCATCACCTCGGCGACAGCGGACGACACGCCACCCGCGTCCGCCGAAGCACCCCGCGACCTGGTGCGGATGTCCCTGGCCCTGCGTCAGTCCCCCGTCGTCGCGACCGCCGCTTCCTTCTCGGTCAGCGGAGGTCCGCTCAACCGGGGCTTCTTCCGGCCGAGATAGACCAGGGCGAGCATGTCGGGCCGGAACAGCCGGGTCGGGTCCTTTTCCATGCTCATCACGTCCAGCAGGATCTGCATGGCGTGGGGATTGCGCGAGCCGGCGTCGGCGGCTTTGTCGACGAAGGCGGCGAGGGTCTTCTCCAGCCGGGTGGGCGGCTGCTCGCTGGCGCCCGGCCGGAACACGTCCTGGCCCACGGCCAGGCTCCACGCGTTGTCGACGGGCCGGGCCGCGGCCTTCTGGATGCGTCGTGCCGTGCCGGGTGCGGTGAGTTCCTGCTCGCGCAGGACGCCGCGCAGAGCGAGGACGCTCTGGGCCGACGCGCTCATTCCGTGCCCGTAGACGGGGTTGTAGCCGGCGACGGCGTCACCGAGGACGGCGAAGCCATCGGGCCAGCGGGCGGCCTTCTCGTAGTAACGGCGCTTGTTGGCGGTGCTGCGCGTGGTGACGACGTCGGTCTCGGGTTCGGCCCTGGTGAGGAGTTCGCCGATGATGGGGTGGGCCAGCTTCAGGGCGAAGGGCACGAACTCGTCGTTGTCGCTGGTGGGTCGGCCGCCGCGGCTGCCGGACAGGGTCACCAGCCATCGGCCGCCTTCGACCGGGACGATGACGCCGCCCCGCGCCGGGTTGGCTTGGGACTCGGCCTGGACGTTGACGATCGGATAGTCGACGGCGCCGGCCGGCGGGCGGTAGATCCGGCTGGCGTAGCCGATTCCGGCATCGACCGTGCGCTCATGGACGGGCGGCAGACCCAGGTCCCCCAGCCAGTGGGGAGCGCGGCTGGCGCGCCCGCTCGCGTCGATGACCAGGTCGGCGGGCAGGGTGCGCTCCGAGTCCGCCTCGCGTATGCGCACTCCTGTCACACGGTCCGCGCTGCCTTCCAGGCCCAGCAGTTCGGCCTGTTGCAGCAGGGTGATCCGCCGGTCCGGCAGCACGTCGGCACGGATCACGGCATCGAGCAGGTCACGGGTGCCCACGAGGAAGCTGTGCCGGGCATGGGTGAACCGCCGGAACCACTGGCCCGACGGAACCCGGGACACCAGGTCGGTCATGACGCGGGCTCTGCGGGCGCCGCGCTCGACGAGTCGACCGCTGACGCCCGGCAGGATCTCCTCGAGTGCCTTGACACCGCCGGACCAGAACAAATGGGCATGGCGGGCCTGCGGCAGCCCCTTGCGCGGCTGAGGGCCGTCCGGCAACAGGTCGCGTTCGACGATGGTGACGTCGGCGTGCTCGGCGAGTACGGCGGCGGCGAGCATGCCCGTCATTCCCCCTCCGACCACAACTGCGGTGCGACGAGGGGCAGTTCTGTCAGACATGGTCGGCCACTCCTTCTGTAGCTCCAATACCTGTTGATACGTGCTGCTCCCGAAGTCAGCCATGGTCGGCGTTCGCCCGCTGGGTGGACTGCCGTCGGGCTTCCGCCACGATCGGGGACGATGCCAACGCCTGTGCGAGGCCCACCATCTGATGGGGTGTCGATATCGACCGCAGCGTTCCCACGTTCGATGGCATGCCCGCGCTGCCCTTGCGCAACGCCTGCACACGGGCCGCCGCGAGCATCGCCGCTTCGGCCACCACCTCGGCCTGATCGACGGCGAGAGTCGCGAGGGCTCTGTCGTACGCCGCCGCCCGCACCTGGTCGTCGAGGTAGGGCGAGCAGGCGAGGACGCCGTCCCAGATGGAGATCTCCTGGCGTGCCAGGCGCCTCACCGGGGGATCCCACCAGCGGATGACCCCCGTGGCCGGCGCACGCAGCGTGCGCAGTTCCGCAGACAGGGGCAACAGCTGCCGGTAGCGCCTCCAGGCGCGGGCGTTGTTCACCAGCGGAGGCCCGATCCGGGGCAGGGCGAAGCCGCAGGCACAGGTGATGCCGGCCAGCATGACCAGCGGAGGCGAGACCACGGTGGACAGGACATCCCAGTCCCTCCCCAGCCAACGGGCAGCCATCGCCGCGTACTTCACGGACTGATAGCACCCGTCGAAGAACAGGCCGACGATGATCAGCGTCAGCCCGCGGCGGATCATGCCGCTTACCTCCCGCAGCCATCGCACGCTCATGACCATGAGGGCGACGGTGGCAGCCGTGTGCGCGACGAGATACAGGACGATCATCTCGCGCATGTAGGGCGTGTTGGCGTAGTACGTGTCGAGGTCACGGGCGCGTTCCACGGGAACGTCGGCCAGGGCGAACAGGACCCAGATGCCCGCGACGACCAGCCCGTAGACGCCCATCACGAGCAGGGAGGCACGCCGCCTCCGCTCCGGTGATCCGCCCTCCCAGTTGATCATCAGGACCAGGTAGCCCGCGCTCAGTGCGGTCAGGCCCGCGTACACCAGTGGAGCGCTGAAGTTGGCGACGCCGGTGACGTCGTTGACGAAGCGGATGGTGGGCGGGGCGGACAGGATGCAGACGAGCGAGCCGATCAGCAGGATCAGACCGGTCGACGCCACCAGAGGGTCACGCCACAGCGGCCTTCCGGCCGAGAGCTTCAGCACGGCGGCCAGCAGGAGAAGGAAGCCGGGGATGTAGAAAACTATGCCGCTGCTCACCGAATGGGGGTTCTTTCGTCGTCTGCGGCGGGGGTGGCCGCAGCGGCGGCTGCCCGGGCTGCCGCCACGATGCGGGACGTTCGCAGGGCGTGCGCGATACCGATCAAGGACGAGCGTGTCACGGGGAGTTCGGCGTTCGCGGCGTTCTCAGTGCGCTCGGCGTACTCGCCGTTCTCCGTGGGCTCCAGGAGGCCCGCCGGTGCGACCGGTCCGGCACGCCGGCAGGCGTGCACAGCCGTGGCGATCATCGCCGCGTGGCCGATGCGGGCGGCAGTGCCGTCGCTGTGGCCCGCGGCACAGGCTGCAGAGTGCGCGCGTGAGCGGACGTGGTCATCGAGGTGGGGACGGATCAGTCGCAGCCCGTCCTCGATTCCGGCCTCGCGTCGGGTGAGTTGGATGAACGGCGACGAGTACCAGGGAATGGGACCGGCGAGCGGACTGCCGGGACGGGTGCCGGCGAGTTCCCGCCACAGCGGGCCGAGCCGCCACCATGTCGTCACGGCACGCCAGACGGCCGTCACCCACGGGCCGAGGAGCGGCAGGGTGAAGCCGGCGGTGGCGGCGGCGGCCGCCAGGCCCACGAGGCGGGGCGCGAGAATCGTGCTCAGTATGTCCCAGTCCCGGCCGGTCCACCGCGCGATCACCGCGGTGAGCTTGAGGCCGCTGAAGGAAATGTTGAGCAGCCAGCCGAGGACGAGCAGCCACAGTCCGGCGCGAAGCCAGCCGTGGACCTCCCGCGCCCAGCGCCGGCACAGAACGGTGGTGGCGACGGCGGCCGTCATATGGCCGAGCAGGTACAGCACGACCATCGGCCCGATCCACGGCGTCGTGGCGTAGTGCGTGTCGAAGTCGGTGATCCGCTCGCTGGGTGCCTCACCCAGCACGAACAGGGTGATCAGTACGGCGATCAGTACGGCATAGCCGGCCGTCCAGCGCCGGGTGAGGCGGCGCACGTACGCGTCGGGCCCGCCACGCCAGTGGATGATCAGCAGCAGGCAGCTGGCGCTGTAGGCGCTCACCGTCGCGTACACCAGCGCGGCGGAGAAGTTCGCGATGCCCGTCGCTTCGTTGATCCCGGCGACGGTGCGGGGAGCGGCGAGGAAGAAGCCGGCGCCGCCCAGGAAGATCACCCAGCAGACGGCTCGGATCAATGGGTCGCGCCGTGAATCGAGCAGGCCGGGCAGCTTCAGTCCCAGTCCCGCCCAGCAGACGAATGCGGGTATGTAGTAGTAGGCGGAGGCGTCCATGCTCAGACCTGTGGCCGACGGCTGCCCAGTGACGCACCGATCCGTCCCGCGATCTGGGCGCGGTCCGTGTTCTCCGGCTTCCCCTCCAGCCAGACCCGGAAATGGGTCACCGCTTTCAACGCGAAGGTCTCGGCGTCCTGCTCGACCCGTTCGTCGAACACGGACCGGGCGGCCACCCGCACGACGGTCGGCTGGAGATGACGGAGATCGGCCCGCTGGTCCAGCATCCGGGCCGCCACCGTGGCGCCGGCGACGTGGTGGCCGCAGTCGCCCTTGATCATGTGCCAGATCTCGTGGAAGAGGATCGCGAGCTGGTGCAGTGCGGTCGCGCGCTGGTCGACGAGGATGAGGTCCTCGTCCGGCAGGTCGAGCCACAGGCCGGTCGCTGTCCGGTGCGGGAACTCCTCTTTGAGAAGCACGACCTTGCGTCCCCGGATCTCGCTGAGGACTTCGATCAACGCGGCGAACAGTTCATCGGGGTCCGTGGGAATGGTCAGTTCCCGTCCGCCTGCCCTCAGTTCGCCGGTCAGACGGTCGATGAATTGACGCATCTCCTTCTCGGCCTGGAATTCTCCGACCAGCCGCGTGACAAGGCGACGCATCGACTGACTACTCCTCACATGCCGGACTCCGACCGGCAAATATTCCAGACGTCCGGGCCCACTGCCAGGCCTACCAGGTTTCCGGACCCTCATCCCCCTTGTCGCGCTCTCGGCGCCGAAGGATCGTGTCGATCCAGTCGGCGACCAACTCCTGTTCGGCGTCGCTCAGTTCGGCGGCCCGGTGGGCGATCCGGCGCAGCCCGTGCGCGTGCCGAAGTCTGGCCAGCGGGTCTTCGCCGGCAGCCTCGCGCAACTCGGCCAGTACGGGCTGGAGGGCGTCGTCGAGGGCGGAGGCGGGCTCGGCGGACAACCAGCCGTTGGGCGCGCCGAAGAAGAACTCCTCGATCCCGGCCTGGGTGGCCGCCAGTGGACCACCGGAGCGGACCGTGCGCGGCTCCGCCCCTTCTTCTTCCTGCGTCTTCTTCCGGCTGTTGACGAGGTTGGACAGCGAGGCCCGGGACGCGCCGAAGGAGGCGGCGATCTCCCCGTACGAGTGCCGGTGCCCGTCATCGCGGCGTCGCGTTTCCCGCAGATGCTCGAAGCGGCGGATGATCCGGTCGGTGACGTCCTCCGCGGGGGGCTCCTTGCCGTCCAGGAGTGTCGCGATGACGTCCCGGGGGACGCCGCTGTCGACCGAGAGCCGTTCCACGTCGAGCACGTCATCACGGCTCTGCCCCTCCGCGAGGAGGGCGTCGAGCCGGCTCAGGGTCTCGGCGAGCGCACTGAGCGGATCTCTCACCGGCACGTCTCCTGAAGTCAGGTGGGTGGTGCGAACCACGAGTTGATGTTCCGCACGATAGCCGCTGCCAGGCCTGCCGACCACCGAGAAGACACTGAAATAGTCACAGGTGGCTACTCCAGTTGACATCTCTCCCGATGGCCTGCAGGATCATGACACGGCGTGAAGACCGGTCTTCGTGCCGCGGTGACGGCTGAATCGCCGTCACTCGGGCGCGAGGCTCGTGTGTGCCCCGGCGGGGGAGGGTGCACCGAGCGCCGTGGTCTGCGGCCGCGCACCGTTCAGGTGTGCGCGGCCGCGGACCGATTGTCAGTGGTGGACGGCAAGCTGGACCCAGCGCCACCGCTGTGCGACGGCGCGTGAACGCAGAGCCGAGCCGAACCGGGAGAGTCGTCCGATGCCGACCGCCGTACTGACCGATCACGAACGCACCGCCGTGCAGGCCTATCTGCGCCTGTTGCACACGGTACGAGCCGCGCTGGACGGCCCGCCCGGCACGGCGCCCCGCCCCGTCGTCGTGCCGCCCGCCGCCCTCGCGGAGGCCGAGCGTGCACTGGAGGCGGCAGGCCTCGCGGGCAACGAGGAGGCGTTCTTCCGCCTGCTGCACGCCTGGGGCCCTCAGCCGTGACGATCCCCGGCCGGGCGCCGAGCAGAAACGGGATCAGTCAGCGTCGTATGCAACGCTGACCGCGGTCGCCACAAGCCCCTGGCCCACCGTCCAGCGCCCGTCGAAGTGGTCGACACGGTGGCCGTCCACCACCGGGCCCGGCACCAGGAGCCGGGCACGGAAGACACCCGACGTGGTGTGCCCGGAGGTCAGGCCGACCTGTATGTCCGCCTCCGTGAAGTCCAGCCACTTGCCGGTGAGGGGGAACCACGCCTTGTAGACCGACTCCTTGGCACTGAACAGGAGTCGGTCCCAGTGGACCGCGGGGTGGTCGGCGGCGAGCTCGCGCAGCCGGCTTTCCTCGGCGGGCAGGGACACGCTGGGCAACACGTCGTCCGGGAGCGGCAGGTGGGGCTCCGCGTCGATACCGAGAGAGGCCAGGTCGGTGGCGCGGGCCAGCGCCGCGGCGACGTAGCCCTCGCAGTGCGTCATGCTGCCGATCAGTCCGGCGGGCCACTGCGGCGCCCCGCGGTCACCGGTCAGTACGGCCTGCGGGGGAACGCCGAGCTTCTCCATCGCACGCCGGGCACAGGTGCGTGCGACGGTGAACTCGCGGCGTCGCTTCTCCACGGCCCGCGCGATCAGCGCCTGCTCCTCGGGATAGAGCGTCGCGCCCGCGGCGGGCTCGTAGCCGTGTGCCTCCACGGTCACGACCGAGTCCGGGAGCAACTCCTCGATCACTGGATCCAACCTCCATCGGCAGAATGCGAAGCAGCGTACCCAGGGGTGCCGGTCCCCGGGGTGAGCAGGATGCCGCACCGCAGCGAAAGGCCGTACCAGGACGGACGTAATCCGTAACACGGACGTAGCAGCGATCATGTCCCGGACCCCCTATGATCGGCCGTACACAACCGCGCGCTCACCGTTTCCGAACGGCGGTTTTGTGTACCTCCAAACTCCTTGGCCGGGCTCGGCCTGCTTCGCCGTGCCCGCTAACCGTGAAAGGCGGCCTGAATGGTCTCTCGCGTACGCGTCTGGCTCAACCGCACGTACGCGGAGAACGTGTTCTTCATGGATCAGCTGCGGGAGAATCCCAGCGGCCGTCCGGTCGAGATCCATGCGACGCACGGCGACCCCGACTCCCCCATCCTGGCCGCCGCCGACACGGCGGCGCTGGAACCGGAGGGGCTGTCCCCGGCCGCGTACGTCGAGTACGCCCTCGATCAGTGCGCCCGGCACTCGATCGACGTGTTCGTTCCGGTGCTGCACCAGGCGGCGGTCGCCGCGCATCGCGAGGAGTTCGCCGCTGTCGGTACGGCCCTGCTGGCGCCGCCCCCCGAGGCCGTGGCGACCTTCCACGACAAGGTGACGGCGTACGAGGCTGTGCAGGCGCTCGGGGTGCCGGTGCCGCCATGGTGGCGGGTGCGTACCGAGGACGAACTCGTCGCGGCGGTGGACGCCTTGGAGGCGGACGGCCACAAGGCCTGCTTCAAGCCGGCGGCGGGGGCGGGCGGAGTCGGCTTCCGCATCATCACGCGCGCCCCCTTCTCACTCATGCACCTGGGCGGCTTCCCCAGCCCGTATGTGCCGCTGAACCTCGTCGTCGACGCCCTGCGCCAGGCCGACGCACCCGTCGACTGGCTGGTGATGCCGCGTCTGGAGGAGCCGGAGGTGTCCGTCGACTGTCTGACGGGGCCGGACGGGCGGGTGCGGATGGCGGTGGGCCGGACCAAGAACGGCCGTCGGCGCGGCTTCACACTGCAGCCGTCCTTCATCGAGCCGGCGCGGCACGTCGCCCGGGCCTTCTCTCTGCACTACCTCACGAACGTGCAGTTCCGTATGTATGGGGACCAGCCGGTGCTCCTGGACGTCAACACGCGCCCGGCCGGCGGTCTGCACCAGCTCTCCCAGTGCGGCCTCAACGCCCCATGGGCGGCGGTGCGGTTGGCGCTCGGCGAGGACCCGGGCGAGCTGGTTCCGCCGTTCCTGGGCCGGGACTACGCGGTGGTCGCGGGGCCTCGCCCGGTGCGTGCGGTGTCGGTACCGCAGCCGCAGCCGGAGGACCGCCGGCCCACTCCCCTGCCGGCCGTCCCCGCCCCCGATGGGGGTCCCTCCGCTCGAGCGAAGTCGCGAGTGGGCGAGGAGCCGGCCGCCACTCCCACCCCCGCCTGATCGCTCTCGCCCGGACGGCCGTCGTGCCCGGTCAGTCGACCGGGTATCCCCACTCACGCGCCAACTCGACCAGTCGCGGCGGCAGTTCGGCCTGCGGGTCGGCCGGGCGGGCCGACTGGATGCGACCCGACTTGATGGTCTCGCTCCAGTCGCCGAGCTGGGGGCGGAAGGTGCCGTGGTCCTTCTTGCCGTACTCGAGCATCCCCGGCTCCCAGGGGACCTTGAGGTAGTCGCACAGGCCCCGGGTGACGGTCTCGGGGTCCGCGGTGAGCTCCTCGTACGTGATCACATGGGCGCCGGTGAGCTTCTGGCGGGCGTCGTCCAGCTTCTCGCTGTAGTCGAGGACCTCGCGGCGGATCTGTTCATGGTCCGGGTCGGCGCGACGATTGGTGAGGGAGGTGACGACCGCGCCCGGGTGGCGGAGCAGGACGATGTAGCGGGCGTCCGGCCAACATCGTTGCAGCCGGGGCCAGATGAGGGTGTTCGGCGGGGTCTTGTCGACGATGATCTCCTTGCCGCTGCGGGTGAGCTCCAGATGGAGCACGCGGTCCCACAGGACGTGTTCCAGCTCGTCCTTGTCCAGCTCCAGCGCCTTCATGGCGTCGGCCGTGAAGTCACGGGCCAGGTGGACGTGGAGGGTGCGCAGATGCATCTCGTGCGGGGCGCGGATCCGGGAGTGGCTGTTCAGCAGGACGCGCAGCAGGGTCGAGCCGGAGCGCACCGAGGACAGGACGAAGACCGGGGAGTCGACCAGGCGCGGGGCGGGCGGGGCGACGTACACACCCTTCGGGGCCCGCTGCGCGGGCATGGCGTCGAGGCTCCGGCGGGGCGGGCTCACCGCCTGGGCCATCAGTCTGCCGCGGCGCTTCAGCCCTTTGCGGATCGCCGAGATACGTGGGTCCCGCACGGTGACACCCCTCTTTTTCTCTTACCTTCGCCTTGCCGCGCCATCCCAGGGGTACCGGGCGAACTTCAGGTGTCGTACAGGCAACAGGCCGTGGTCACGGCGGGCCGAAAACCCGCCGTGACCAGGCCTCTTACCCGATTCTTAATTCTTGGTGGAAAACGGGGTCAGTCATTCCGCCGTGACAGCCGCAGGGTCTGCACCTCGAAGGGGCGCAGCGACACCGCGACAGCGCCGCCGTCCACGGCCGCCTCGGCGAGGGGCCGCTCCAGGAGGTCGGTGACCTGGGCTCCGGCCAGGGGGAAGCCGGTGCGCAGGGTGCCCTGGGCACGTCCGCCACGGGACTCGTAGAGGCGTACGACGACGTCGCCCGACTCGTCGTCGGCGAGCTTGACCGCTTCGACGGTCACGCCTGCACCCTCGACGCTCACGACCGGCTCGGCCGCACCGGCCGAATCGGCCACCCGCAGCGGCAGGTTGAGCGCGTAGCCCTCCGCGACCGTGTCCTCGATGGTCGCGCCGGGCAGCAGCGCGTAGGTGAAGCGGTGCTTGCCCTGGTCGGCCTCGGGGTCCGGGATGCGAGGGGCGCGGACCAGGCTGAGGCGGACCGTGGTGGTCGTACCGCCGTCCTCGCGGACCGTGCGGGAGACGTCGTGGCCGTAGGTGGAGTCGTTGATGACCGCGACGCCGTAGCCGGGTTCGCCGATGTGCACCCAGCGGTGGTTGCACACCTCGAAACGGGCCGACTCCCAGCTGGTGTTGGTGTGCGTGGGGCGCTGGATGTGGCCGAACTGGATCTCGGCGGAGGAGTGCGCGGCCCTGATGTCCACCGGGAAGGCCGCCTTGAGGATCTTCTCCGTCTCGTGCCAGTCGATCTCCGTCTCGATGTCGATACGGGGGCTGCCCGCGCGGACGGTGATGGTCTGCGTGATGCGTGAGCCCTTGCCGAAGGCGCGCTCGACGCGGATGGCGCCGAGGAGCGGGTCCTCCTCGACGACCGTGACGGCTTCTGCGTCGAGCAGGTCCGTGTAGCGGTTCTTGTAGTGCTTGTCGATGTCCCAGGCGTCCCAGTAGTTCGGGAGGTCGGTGTGGAGCCGGAGCAAGTTTCCCTCGCCGGCGAGGACTTCGCGGTCGGCCCGTAGGTCCCGTACGGAGGACAGCGTGCCGTCTTCGGCGACCTCTACGCGGACGAGGCCGTTGTCGAGGACGCGGCCGGTGACCGTGACCGGCTGCGGGGATCGGCCCGATCCGAGCGGTGCGCTTCCGTTGGCGGGAACCTCGGTGTACATCGGTACGCCGACCGAGGTGCGGACGACCTCTGCGCGGTCGCAGGGGCTGGTGTTGAACACCCGCGTCTCTCCCGAGCCGAGCGCCGCCACGGCCTCGGCGGTGAGAGCCTGGATCTCCTCGGCGACCCGCGCGTACTCCGCCTCCGCCTCCCGGTGCACCCAGGCGATCGACGAGCCCGGCAGGATGTCGTGGAACTGGTGCAACAGCACTGTCTTCCAGAGGCGGTCGAGCTTTTCGTACGGGTACGAGTAGCCCGGCGCGTTCAGGGCGGCGGTGGTCGCCCACAACTCGGCCTCGCGCAGGAGGTGTTCGCTGCGACGGTTGCCCTGCTTGGTGCGGGCCTGGGAGGTGTAGGTGGCGCGGTGCAGCTCGAGGTAGAGCTCGCCGACCCAGACGGGGGCGTCGGGGTACTCCTCGCGGGCGTCCGCGAAGAACTTGTCGGGATGCTCCACGACGACCTTCGCGGAGCCCTCCAGGTCCGCGAGCCGCCGGGCGCGTTCCATGATCTCGCGGGTGGGGCCGCCACCGCCGTCGCCCCAGCCGAAGGGCGCGAGGGAGCGCGTACCGCCGCCCTTCTCCTGGTAGTTGCGCACGGCGCGGGCCATCTCCTCGCCGCTGAACCGGGCGTTGTAGGTGTCGACCGGCGGGAAGTGGGTGAAGATGCGGGTGCCGTCGATGCCCTCCCACCAGAAGGTGTGGTGGGGGAACTTGTTCGTCTGGTTCCAGGAGATCTTCTGGGTCAGGAACCAGTCGTTGCCCGCCAGCTTGGCGAGCTGCGGATAGGCGGCGGTGTAGCCGAAGGAGTCCGGCAGCCACACGCCCTTGGTCTCGACGCCGAAGTGCTCCATGAAGAACTTCTTGCCGTGGACGAGCTGGCGGGCGAGCGCCTCACCGCCGGGCAGGTTGCCGTCGGCCTCGACCCACATGCCGCCGACGGGCGCCCACTGGCCCTTCTTCACGGACTCCTGGATGCGGGCCCACACCTGCGGGTAGTTGTCGCGCACCCACTCGTACTGCTGGGCCTGCGAGCAGGCGAAGATGAAGTCCTCGTACTCGTCGGCCAGTGCCGTGACGTTCGAGAAGGTGCGGGAGGTCTTGCGCTTGGTCTCGCGGATGGGCCACAGCCAGGCGGAGTCGATGTGCGCGTGGCCGACGCCGGAGACGGTGTGGGCGCTGGCGTGCGCGGGCTTGGCCAGGGCGGGGGCGAGCACCTCGCGGACCGCGGCGGCGCTGCCGGAGACGTCGTCCAGGTCCACGGTGTCCATGGCCCGGTCCAGGGTGTGCAGGATCTCGTGGCGCCGCGGATCGTGCTCTTCGAGGTGGACCATCAGTTCGCGCAGCACCTGGAGATCCAGGTCGAGATGGAACACGTCCTCGTCGAGGACGGCGAGGTCGGCGCGCTGGAAAGTGTAGATCGGCTTGTCGCCGGCGGTCAGCACATCGCCCATGGCGGTCGGGCGCGAGAAGTTGTCGGCGAGGATGTCCGGGTTGGAGGCGGCCTCGACGAGGTAGTGGATCTCCTCGCCGCCCGCTGCCGGGTTGCCGATGGGCACGTACTGGTTGAGCGGGTTGACGGCCTTGAGCGGCGTGCCGTCGGCGAGGTGGACGAGCGCCTCGGCCTGGTTGCCGGGCCAGTCACCGATGAACCCGAGGTCGATGACGGCCTCGACGCGCTTGCCGGCCCACTCGGCGGGAACCTGCCCGCGCATCCGGAACCAGGTCGTCCCCCACGGCGGGCCCCAGGGGGTGTCCATCGCGAAGGGCGCGTACGAGGCCGACGCCGCCTCCTCGAAGGGGACGGGCTCCCCCGGCGCCTGCCAGGCCTCGACCTCGAAGGGCACGGAGGCGGCGTAGATCGCGGTCTTGATGCGCTGGTCGTGGACGCGCTGGACACGCTCCTCGATCCGGCGGCGTTCGTCATGCATGTGCGGGTCTCCTCGGGGGGCTCTGCTTCAGGCCTCAGGGCTCTACCCAAGGCTCGAGATCTCTACTTCAGGTACGCGAGTCCGGGATGGGCGGCGGTGTAGCCCTCGACGAGACGACGGGCGACGTTCACGGAGTCGACCAGCGGGTGCAGGGCGAAGGCCTTCACCGCGGTCGTACGGGAGCCGGACTCGGCCGCGGCGAGCACCTCGCGCTCGACCGCCTTCACCGCGCACACCAGACCGGTCGCGTGGTCCGGGAGCGGATCGACGGCGACGGGATGCGCGCCATTGGCGTCGACGAGGCAGGGCACCTCGATGACGGCGTCCGTGTCCAGCACGGACAGCGTGCCCTGGTTCCGGACGTTGAGGATCAGAGTGGTGCGCTCGTCGCGGGCGATGGCCCGCATCAGGGCGAGGGCCACCTTCTCGTAGCCGCCGGACAGGTCGTCGGCGTCGCGCTCGCCGGCGCCCGCCGCGTCCCGGTTCTCGGACATGTACGTGGCTTCCCGCTCGGCCCGGGTGCTGTCCCAGGTCTTTAGGGCCTCGGCGTCGGGGCGCTTCATCGCTTCGTAGAAACCGGCCTGCTGGTCGCGCAGGAAGGCGCCGCGGGTCTTCTCGGCGTCCTGGTAGGCGCGTACGGCTTCCCGGTTGAAGTAGTAGTAGTGCAGGTACTCGTTCGGAATCGCGCCCAATGAGCGGAGCCACTCGGTGCCGAAGAGCTTGCCCTCCTCGAAGGAGCCGAGCAGATCCGGGTCGGCGAGCAGCCGCGGCAGCTCGTCGCGTCCGGCGACGCGCAGGCCGCGGACCCAGCCGAGGTGGTTGAGGCCGACGTAGTCGATCCACGCCTCACGCGGATTCGCGACGCCGAGAACGCGGGCGATACGGCGGCCGAGACCGACCGGCGAGTCGCAGATGCCGATCACGCGGTTCCCGAGATGCCGGGACATGGCCTCGGTGACAAGGCCTGCCGGGTTGGTGAAGTTGATCACCCAGGCGTCGGGGGCGAGCCGGGCCACGCGCCGCGCGATGTCGACGGCGACGGGCACCGTCCGCAGTCCGTAGGCGATACCGCCCGCGCCGACCGTCTCCTGGCCGAGGACGCCCTGGTCGAGGGCGACCCGCTCGTCGGCCGCGCGGCCCTCGAGGCCGCCGACCCGGATCGCGGAGAAGACGAAGTCGGCGCCGCGCAGCGCCTCGTCGAGGTCGGTGGTGGCGGTCACGGCGGGCGCGCCCGGGACGCCGGCCGCCTGCTCGGTGAGCACGCGGGCGACGGCCGAGAGCCGCCCCGCGTCGAGGTCGTGCAGCACGACGTCGGTGACGCGGCCCTCGGCGCGGTCTCCGAGGAGCGCCCCGTACACGAGTGGCACGCGGAATCCGCCGCCACCCAGAATCGTCAGCTTCACGCAACAACCCTTTCCACGTTCATGTCCGCACCACACGGCTCATGTCTGCACCACGCGTACGCCCGCCTCCTCGAGTGCGGAACTGGTTCCGGCGTCCGCCGGCCCGTTGGTCACGACCACGTCGAGGTCCTCGGGTCCGCAGACCTTCGCCATCCCCGTACCCGGGAACTTGGCCCGGTCCGCGAGCAGCACGACCTTGTCGGCCGCCGCGATCATGGCGCGCTTCACCGGGACCTCGACGACCGTCGTGTCCATCACCTGCCCACCGGGGCGCACTCCACTGGTGCCCAGGAAGAGCCAGTCCGCGCGCAGCTGGCGCAGGTTGTCCTCGGTGAGGAAGCCGACCAGGGAGCGGTACTCGCGGCGGACCATGCCGCCGAGCAGCACCAGTTCGATGCCCTCGTCGTCCACGAGCTCCTCGTAGACCACCAGGTTGCTGGTGATCACGGTGATCCGCCGTCCGTGCAGCTGCCGGGCCAGGCGGTAAGCGGTGGTGCCGATGTCGAGCAGCACGGACTGGCCGTCCTCGATCATCGCCGCGGCCCGCTCGGCGATGGCATCCTTCTCGGGTACGCGCATCTCCGCGACCTCGGCGAAGGGCTGGTCGCCCTCCTCGGCGACGGCCCCGCCGTGTACCCGCGTGAGCAGGCCGTCCTCTTCGAGTTTGACCAAGTCACGACGGATGGTGGCGGGGCTCACGCCCAGCTGTTCCGAGAGGTCGGTCACGGCGGCGGGCCCGCCGGAGCGCAGGGACCGCAGGATGAGTTGGTGTCGTCGTTCTGCCAGCACGCCGTGAACAGTACTCGTCATCTTCAATCATTTCTATGCTTGCTTCTGCTCGACTATTGCCAAATTGGCCGGAAGCGCGCACGATCCTGTGCACATTGAAGACTTTTGACGAGAGGAAGTACGCGTGGGTGACGAACGGCCCGATGTCCTGCTGACCGGGCTGCTCTTCTACGACCTCGTCCTGACCGGTCTGGGCAAGCCTCCGACTCCCGGCGAGGAGATCTGGACCGCAGGGATGGGCGCCGGTCCGGGCGGGATCGCGAACCTGGCCGTGGCGGCGGCCCGGTATGGCCTGAACACCACCCTGGCCACGGTCTTCGGGGACGACTACTACGGCGCGTACTGCCGTGATGTCCTGGCGGACCAGGAGCACGTCGACCTCTCGCTCTCCCGTACGGCGGCCGGCTGGCACACCCCGGTCACCGTCGCGCTGGCTCACGGTCATGACCGGGCCCTGGTCACCCACGGCCAGGAACCCCCGTACTCGCAGGACGCCCTGATGGGCGACCCGCCCGCCGCGCGCACCGCTCTCGTGCACATCGAGGCCGAGCCCCGCGCCTGGATCGCCAAGGCGGCGGCGAACGGAACGCACATCTACGCGGACGTCGGCTGGGACCCCACCCAGCAGTGGTCCTCCGACCTCCTCGACCAGCTCTCCCTGTGCCATGCCTTCCTGCCCAACGACACCGAGGCGATGGCCTACACCCGCACCGGCACAGCTGCCGCCGCGCTCGGCAAGCTCTCCGAGCTGGTGCCGGTGGCCGTGGTCACGCGGGGCCGCGACGGTGCGGTCGCCGTCGACCAGACCACGGGTGAGTACGCCGATGTCCCCGCCCTCGACGTCGACGTCCTCGACGCGACCGGCGCCGGAGACGTCTTCGGCGCCAGTTTCGTCGCGGCCTCCCTCGGCGGCTGGCCCCTCGAAGAGCGCCTGCGTTTCGCGGTGCTGGCCGCCGGGCTCTCCGTACGCCATCACGGCGGGGCCCTGGCCGCGCCCGGCTGGTACGGGATCCACGAGTGGTGGCAGACCGTCGAGGACCCGGAACTGCGGCGTGCGTACGGCTTCCTGGCCGACCGCCTGCCGGCGGACCCGGGCCCTGCGGTCCCGCATGCCCCGGTGACCCCGCCCGTCCCCACACGGCAGTACTGAAATCCCCCCACGCGAAGAACGAACACATGCGAAAGGCGGTGGGAGCTGTGCGGCTCTCACGAAGGGGCCTGCTCCGCGCCGGGCTGGCCGGTACGGCCGCCACGGCGCTCGGCGGCCTGGCCACGGGCTGCTCCGTTCCGACCGGTTCGACCGGCCGGAACATGGTCCTGTGGTACTGGAGCGGCGGCCTGAGCGAGACCGTCGTCAAGCAGGCCCGGGCCCGTTACGACAGCGCCGTGAACCTCAAGGCCACCCAGATCGGCGGCTACTACCGGTCCAAGCTGCTCACCACGATGACCGGCCGGGCCCACATCCCCGACATCGTGGGGCTCAAGGGCGAGGACATGGCGTCGTACCTGCCGAACGCCGACCAGTTCGTAGACCTGAGGACGCTCGGCGCGGACCGCCTCAAGAGTCAGTACCTGGACTGGAAGTGGCAGCAGGCCATCGCCCCGGACGGCAGCCTCATCGGCTTCCCCATCGATGTGGGACCGGTCGTGCACTACTACCAGCCGGCCGTCTTCGAGAGAGCCGGGCTGCCGTACGAACCGGAGGACGTCTCCAGGGAGATGGCCACCTGGGACCAGTTCTTCGCGGCGGGTGAGCAGCTCAAGCAGCGCGTCCGCGGAGCGTTCATGCTGACCGACGTCGGCAGCGTCTTCGAGATGTCGATCGGGCAGGGCACCCAGCGGTTCGTCGACGAGGACGAGAACTTCATCGGCGACCAGGAGCATGTACGTGTCTGCTGGGACCGCGCGGTGGAGGCCAAGCGCCGCGGGCTCGTCTCCAGCATCGTCAGCGGCACGCCCGACTCGATCTCGGCCAAGGAGCGGGGGCTGCTGCCCAGCCAGCTGAACGCCTCCTGGGCCGCGGGCGACCTCAAGCTCGAAGTACCGAAGACCAAGGGCAAGTGGCGGGTCGCGAACTGTCCGGGCGGCCCTTCCAACGTGGGCGGCTCGTTCCTGGCGATCACCAAGCCGTGCCGGGAGCCGGAGCGGGCCTTCGAGATCATCAGCTGGATGCTCAACGCCGACAACCAGGCGCAGGGCTTCGTCGAGGCCGGACTCTTCCCGTCGACCCCCGCCTCCTACGAGATGACGAAGCTGCGCGAGCCCGACCCGTTCTTCGGCGGCCAGATCACGATGGACGTCTACGGACCGGCCGCGGAGAAGATCCCGGTCGCCTTCAACAGCCCGTTCGACATCGCGCTCGGGCAGCCCATCAGGGACGAGATCAAGAACGTCGGCGTCCTCGGCAAGGACCCGAAGAAAGCCTGGAGTGACGCCATGAGCGATTGCCGGCGCATCGCGGAGCACCTGGGGGTGACAGTCTGATGGCCACCGCACCCGTGGTCGCAAAGCCCCCCGCGGCCGTCGTGGAGACCCCGCCCGAGCATCCCAAGAAGGGCATCCTCAGCTACTGGCGGCTGTATGTCGCACTCTCCCCCTTCTATCTGCTCTTCCTGGTCTTCGGCCTGATACCGGTCGGCTTCTCTCTGTACCTGTCATTCCACCGCTGGGACGGCCTCGGCTCGATGGAGTGGGCGGGACTCTCGCAGTACCGCTATCTGCTGAGCGACAGCGACTTCTGGAGCTCGATCGGCAACACGATCATCATCTGGGCGCTGGCCACCTTCCCCATGATCTTCCTGGCGATGGTCACGGCCGTGATGCTCAACTCGGCGGTCCGCTTCAGGAACCTCTACCGCTTCGCGTACTTCCTGCCGAACGTCACCTCGGTCGTGGCCGTGGCGATCATCTTCGGCTCGGTGTTCTCCACCAACTTCGGCCTGGTGAACGCCCTGTTGCAGGCGGTCGGTCTCGACCAGGTGGCCTGGCTCAACACTCCGTGGGGCATCAAGGTCGCCATCGCCACCCTGATGACCTGGCAGTGGACCGGCTACAACGCGATCATCTTCCTCGCCGGTCTCCAGACGATCCCGAGCGAGCTGTACGAGGCCGCCCGCGTCGACGGGGCCGGGCCCGTGCAGACCTTCTTCCGGATCACGCTGCCGCTGATGCGGCCCGTTCTGCTGTTCGTGCTCGTCATCTCGACGGTCACCGGACTGCAGAGCTTCTCCGAACCTCAGGTGCTGCTGCAGACCACGGCCAACGAGTCGACGTTCTCCGGCGGTCCCGACCACGCGGGCCGGACGATGGTCCTCTACTTCTTCCAGCAGACCTTCGACAACAACGACTTCGGCTACGGCGCCGCCGTGGCGTGGGGCATCTTCCTCGTCGTCGTTCTCTTCTCGATCATCAACTGGCGCCTGGTGCAGCGCCGGGGCGAAGAATAGGCAGGCCGGTCACCATGGCAACCACCGAAGCCAGGCCCACCGAGGCCGAGCCCGTCAAGTCCACGAAGCCCAAGCTCATCGAGGGCACCCGGCGCAGGGGCATCGCCCTCCACACGTCCCTGATCGTCGGCGTACTGCTCTCGGCCTTCCCGTTCTACTGGGCCGTGATCATGTCGACGCACACGTCGACCGACATCTTCTCCTACCCGCCGAAGCTGCTGCCCGGCTCGCAGTTCGACGACAACATCGGCAAGCTGTTCGACAGCATCGATTTCTTCGGGTCGATGTTCAACTCGCTGCTCGTCGCCACCTCGGTGACGTTCCTCGTGCTGTTCTTCGACTCGCTGGCCGCGTTCGTCTTCGCCAAGTTCCAGTTCCCGGGCCGCGGGATGCTGTTCGCGCTGATGATGGCGATCTTCATGGTCCCGGCCCAGCTCCAGGCCATCCCCCAGTTCGTGATCATGGCGAACCTCGGCTGGATCGGCTCGATGACCTCGCTGATCGTCCCGGCGGCGGCCAACGCGTTCGGCATCTTCTGGATGCGCCAGTACATGAAGAGCGCGATCCATGACGAGCTGATGGATGCATCGAGGCTCGACGGTGCCGGTTTCATGCGCCAGTACTGGCATGTGGCGCTGCCGGTCGTCCGGCCGGGCCTGGCCTTCCTCGGGATCTTCACGTTCATGGGCCAGTGGAACGACTACGCCTGGCCGTTGATCGCCCTCACCAACCCGGACAACGTGACCCTCCAGGTCGCCCTCTCCCAGCTCAACGGCGTCCACGGCACCACGGACTACGGGATGGTCATGACCGGTGCCGTACTGGCCCTGATCCCGCTGCTGATCGTCTTCGCGATCGGCGCCAAGCAGATCATCGCCGACCTCGGCAAGGGAGCGATCCGCTGATGCGCCGCGATCCCCTGATCGCGCTGCGCCCCTGGGAGTCACCCGAGGTGATCTCCTGGGGCCGGCTGCCGATGAACGCCGTGGACCGCAGGAACGACGCGCTGTCCCTGGACGGCTCCTGGCACTTCCAGCTGGTGCCCGCTCCCGGCGCCTCCTCGGGCGAGTGGACGCGGATCGATGTGCCCGGCGCCTGGACGCTGCAGGACGTCGGCGACCTCCCGCAGTACACCAACTTCCGTATGCCGTGGGGCGAGTTCCCGCCGACCTCGCCCACCGCCAATCCGACGGGCGTGTACGAACGTTCCGTGGACATCCCCGCCGAGTGGGCGGGCCGGCGGATCGTGCTCCAGGTGGGCGCGGCCGAGAGCGTGCTCCTCGTCCATGTGAACGGCCATCCGGCCGGCATCTCCAAGGACTCCCACCTCGCCGCCGAGTTCGACCTTTCCGACGTCGTCCGCCCCGGGGGTTCCGCCACGCTGCGGCTCACCGTGATCAAGTGGTCGGACGCCTCGCACATCGAGGACCAGGACCAGTGGTGGCACGCAGGGATCACGCGGTCGGTGCTGCTGTACGCGACGGATGCGCTGCATCTCGGGGATGTGACCGTCCAGGCCCGGCGGGACGGGCGGCTTCGGGTGGACTGCCAGGTGCGGAACGCGTCAGGCGCGTTGCCGGAGGGCTGGTACGTCACGGGAGCGCTCGAGGGTCATCAACTCCTCGCCCAGGACACCGAGTTCGACCGTCTCAACGCCGACGACATGCGGGTGTCCGACTTCCTCGGCGAGGCCCGGCTGCGGACGACCGTACGGAACGTACGCCCGTGGACAGCCGAGACACCCGAGCTGTACGAGCTGACGGTACGGCTGCACCGCGCCGACGGCTCGGTGGCCGACACCTCGCACCACCGGGTCGGCTTCCGTGACGTCGAGATCCGCGGCCGGGATCTGCTGGTCAACGGCGAGCGAGTCCTCATCCGGGGCGTGAACCGGCACGACTTCCACCCGCTGACCGGACGCACGGTCACGGCGGACGACATGCGCGCGGACCTGGTCGTCATGAAGCGCTTCGGCTTCAACGCGATCCGTACCGCGCACTACCCGAACGACCCGACCCTCCTCGACCTCGCCGACGAACTCGGCTTCTACGTCGTCGACGAGGCGAACATCGAGTCCCACGACCACGCCCACGAGATCGCCGACGACCCCCGCTATCTGGCCGCCTTCGTGGACCGGGTCTCGCGCATGGTGCTGCGCGACAAGAACCACCCGTCCGTCATCATCTGGTCGCTGGGCAACGAGTCGGACTACGGCGCGAACCACGACGCGGCGGCCGGCTGGGTGCGTCGGCACGACCCCACCCGTCCCCTTCAGTACGAGGGTGCGGCCAAGCTCGACTGGTCCGACGAGACGGTCGCCTCGGACATCGTCTGCCCGATGTACGCCCCGATCGAGGACTGTGTCGCACACGCCCTGTCCGGGAAGCAGACCAAGCCGCTCATCCAGTGCGAGTACTCGCACGCGATGGGCAACAGCAACGGCACACTCGCCGATCACTGGGCCGCCATCGAGTCAACCCCGGGTCTTCAGGGCGGTTTCATCTGGGAGTTCTGGGACCACGGCATCCTCCAGCGTGTGAACGACGGCAGACCGGCCGGACGCGCGGGCGTCGGCCTGTACGACAACGGTGTCGCCGCGCCGGGCCATCGCTGGGCGTACGGCGGTGACTTCGGCGAGACGATCCACGACGGGGCGTTCATCGCCGACGGCGTGGTGTTCCCGGACCGCACGCCCAAGCCGGCGATGTACGAGCACCGGGAGATCGCGGCACCGGTCCGGCTGACGTACGACCAGGGAGTGCTCCTGGTCCACAACCGGCAACACTTCCGCACTCTGGAGTGGCTGACCGCCGAGTGGCATCTCGTACGCGCGGACGGCGATCCTCCGACAACGCTGTGCACGCCGGCCGAACTGCCCGACGTACTGCCCCGTGAGTCGGCCGCGGTGCCCCTACCGTTCCCGCTTCCCGAGTCCCCCGAGAGCGAGGCCTGGCTGACACTGCGGGTCACCACGGCGGGCGACGAGGCCTGGGCGCCGCGCGGTACGGAGGTGTGTCTGCCACAGGTCCGGCTCGGCAGCACGGAGACCACCGCTGCGCCGGTGCCGGCGGCCGGTCCGTCGGCGGAAGTGGACGACGAGGGGCTGCTGGTCCACCCGATGCTGGCCTCGCCACCCGTCCTGAGCCTGTGGCGCGCCCCCACCGACAACGACGAGATCGGCGGCATGGCGGCCCGCTGGCGCGACTGGGGTCTGGACGCCCTCATACGCAAGGTCGTGGACGTACGCCGTGAGGGCGCCGGGGTGACCGTGGTCGCCGAGTACGCGACCGGGGGCGGGACCGTACGCCACGAGCAGCTGATCACGCCGGTGGCGGGCGGTCTGCGGATCGAGGAGACAGCCGAGCTGCCGGACACGCTGGACGATGTGGCGCGCGTCGGCACGGTCTTCGAGACGATTGCCGGGTTCGATCTCCTGGAGTGGCACGGGCAGGGCCCCTGGGAGTCCTATCCGGACCGGAGCGCGGGCGCGCCCGTCGGGCACCACTCGCTCGCCGTGGACGAGCTGTTCACGCCGTATCTGCGGCCGCAGGAGAGCGGCGGCCGGCACGGCGTACGCCGGTTCGCTTTGTCGGCTCCGGACGCCACGCGACTGACCGTGGAACTCGGGGCGCCGAGCCAGGTCTCGGCCACTCGCCATCGCGCGGAGGACCTGACCGCCGCCGCACACCACGACGAGCTGGTGCCCCGGCCCGGCTGTGTCGTGCACCTGGACGCCGCACACCGCGGCCTGGGCACCGCCTCCTGCGGGCCCGACACCTCGTCCCAGTACCTCATCGCGCCGGGCATCCACCGCTGGATCTGGACCCTGCGCGTGCCCTGACGCCACACCGTCCCACGCCATCGCACTCCAATTCCCCGCCACCCCCCGCACCTCTGTTGAGGCATCCCCATGGAGCAGACGTGTGTAATTCGCATGAGAACGACCAGGACGAGGCCGAGCAGGCGGGCGCCGGAAGACGCAGCTTTCTGCGGGCCACGGCCCTGATCGGGGCGGCCACGGCCGTCTCGTTGCCACAGGTGGCCAAGGCGGCCTCCGCGCCGGCCGAGCAGTGGCGGCCCGACCCCGACAGCCACCGCTTCACACTCGTAGTGATGCCCGACACCCAGTACCTCTTCGACGGACCGAGCATCGACAAGGAGCCCGTCGAGGCATCGCTGCGCTACATCCTGGAGCACGGGCAGGACGACAACATCGTGTTCCTGTCACACCTGGGCGACCTCACGCAGAACGGCTCGAAGGCCGAATTCACCGCGATCGGCGAGGCGTTCGGGCTGCTGGACCGCCAAGGCGTCGGCTACAGCGTTCTCGCAGGCAACCATGACGTGAGGTCGTCCACCGACGACCAGCGGGGCCCGACGTCGTATCTGGACGCCTTCGGGCCAGAGCGGTTCGCGGGCAAGCCCACCTTCGGAGGCGCCTCCCCGGACGGCTACAACACCTTCCACCTCTTCAAGGCGGCCGGACGGCAGTGGCTCGTACTCGCCCTGGACTGGCGGCTGTCGGACAAGGGTTACGCATGGGCCAAGGACATCATCGCCCAGCACCCGAAGGCGCCCGTCATCCTCACCACGCACGAACTGGTCTACGAGGACGACACCCTCTCCTCGCACGGGCAGCAGCTGTGGGAGCAGCTGATCGACGACCACGACCAGATCTTCCTCACCCTGAATGGGCACTACTGGCCGGCCGGCCGCGCCACCCGTGAGAACGCGGCCGCGAACGAGGTGCATCTGCACCTGACCAACTATCAGAACCGCTACTTCGGTGGCGCTGCGATGATCCGCCTCTACCACTTCGATCTGGACCGGAACGTGATCGACGTGGAGACGGTCTCCCCGTGGATCCTGGGCCGGGCCGCGGAGGGGATCAACGAGCTGGAACGGCAGGAGATCGAACTCAGCGGCGACGCGGACCGGTTCTCGGTGCCGATCGACTTCGAGGAGCGCTTCTCGGGTTTTGCTCCAGTGCCCCCGCGCCCCTCCCGGCCGGCATCGCAGGTGCTGATCCCCGGCACGGTCGCCTACTGGCGCTTCGACGGGACCGAGAACAAGGCAGACGGGGACGCCGTGACCGGCACCGTCCGCGACCTGTCGGGACGCGGCAACCACCTCACCCTGGTCACCGTCGGCGGCGGCAAGCTCACCTGGTCGGCGGACCATCACCCGGACCAGCCCGGCCATGGCAGCCTGGAGTTCCACGGCGGCAAGCCGCCGCTGAAGGGCGCGTATCTGCGCACGTTCGACGGGGTGCCCCTCAACTCGGCGACATTCAAAGCCGGTTACACCATCGAGGCGTTCTACCGGCTCCCCGACGACTGGGACCCCTCTCACCACGCGTGGGCCGGGCTGCTGAGCCGCACCGGTACGGGCGGCGCCGCCGGCAAGACCGCCGACGACCCGGACGAGCCGCTCGCCACCCTCTCGCTGTCGAACGACCGCGAGCCGCAGTGGGCCGTGCGCCCGCTCAACCAGGAGGGCATCGCCACCAACTGGGGCCAGGAGACTCCGCTGGAGACCTGGTGGCACCTCGCGGTCGTCAACGACGGCACCCACACCACGCTGTACGTCCAGGGCTGCCCCGTCGTCCGCAATCCGAAGGCCCCCGCCGTCGGCCTCACCTCGGTCGGTCTGCCTTGGCTGCTCGGCGGCTACGAGTACGCCGGGAAGATCGACCAGATCCTGCACGGGCGGCTCGGCGACGTCCGGATCGTCGAGCGGGCGCTGCCGGTGTCGGCGTTCATGAACCGCTGAAACCCCCAAACCCCATCACCCCCTCAAACCCCACCCACCCCCCATGCTCGACGCGTGTCCGATCCCCCTCAAGGAAGAGATCACCCCATGTCCGAGCAACAACTGCCCAGTTGGGCAGATCCGTCCGTCTCCCCCGCCGCCCTCGATCCGCAGGGCCTCTCCAGACGTCAGCTCATGCGCCGCGCCGGCCTGTTCGGCGCCGCCTTCGCGGCGGGTTCTCTCGCCACTCCCGCGGCCGCGGGGTCCCCCCGGCTCGGCGGCTACGACCCGCAGCTCGCCTACCTCGTCGGCGACCACCACCTCCACACCGTCTACAGCCACGACGCCAAGTACACGTTCACCCAGATCGCCCAGGCCGCCGCCGAATACGGCGTCGACTGGATGGTGTTCAACGAGCACTCCAACTTCGGGCACGCGAAGTACGGGGCGCAGATGGAGCACGAGGAGATCCTCAAGACACGCGCCGCGAATCCGCGCCAACTGATCTTCCAGGGCTTGGAGTGGTACATCCCGGGCGCCGAGCACTGCACGGTCTTCGCCGCACCGGGCCCGCACGAGGTCGACATCCTCACGAAGTTCGAACTCGCCTACGACGGCAAGCTGCTGGGTTACGCTGCGGGCGGCCCCACCCACCCCGACACGCCCCGCAACGAGGCGCACGCCGTCGCGGCCATCAAGTGGCTCGCCGAGCAGCGCCGCAGCGGCTACGTCGACGACGTGCTCGTCCTCGCCAACCACCCGCTGCGCCTGGGCATCGACTCCCCGCACGAGATGCGCAACTGGCGGGACGCCGCACCCGAGATCATGATCGGAGTGGAGGGCGCGCCCGGCGCCCAGGGCGGCGGCATCCCCGGCTGGCGCGGTCCGACCTCGATCCGCGGCGAGTACGAGAACAAGCCCTCGGAGCACTCCTGGCCCGGCTATCCCGCCGACGCGTACGTCACGTACGGCGGCTTCGACTGGATGACGGCCACCGTCGGCGGCCTGTGGGACGCCATGCTCGCCGAGGGCAAGCTGTTCACGATCAGCACCAACTCCGATGTGCACCGGGTGGTGTTCGACACCTGGAAGAACGGTGACTGGCTGCCCGGCCAGACCTTCGACAGCACCGGTCGGCTGCCCGACCCGGTGAACACGACCGAGCCGCAGCCGGGCGGCGACTTCTGGCCCGGCCAGTTCAGCCGTACGCACGTGGGCGTGACCCGCTACGGCTACCGCGCGGTGATGGCGGGCCTGCGCGCGGGCCGGGTCTGGCTCGACCACGGGCACCTGCTGGACGGCCTGGACGTACGGCTGAAGCGAGCCATCGACGGCGGTCCGGGCGTCACGCTGGGCGGCCGGCTGCGGGTGCGCCCCGGTGAGAAGCTCACCCTGAGCGTGACCGTGACCACGACCTCACGTCCCAACGCGCACGGCATCCTGCCCGAGCTCGCCCATGTCGACGTGATCCGCGGCGCGGTGCGCGGTCCGGCGGCCGACCGCGACGAGTGGCGCGCGCCGGACACGAAGGTCGTGCAGACAAAGGACGTATCGGGCCGCAAGGGTACGTACACCCTGCGCATTCCCCTGACGGCGGGCGACGAGTCCTTCTACGTCCGCCTGAGGGGCAGCGATGGCAATCGCAACGGAACGGGCTATCTGGGGGCGGCAGTTGACCCGCACGGCCCGATCCCGCACGAGCCGGGCAACGGCGATCCGTGGATCGACACGTGGTTCTACTCGAACCCGGTGTTCGTGGACGTGGTGGGCGCCTGAGTGCCCCGCTTAGTACACAGGAGCTGGGCGCCCCTTCAGGGGCGCGGGGAACTGCGCGACCAGCCACAAACGGCCCGCAGTTCCCCACCCGGCTCAAGCCCTACGGCGCTCAGGCGTAGAAGCGGGAGAGGCTCTGCAGTACAGCCGCCGGCTTGGCCCCACCCTCGATCTCAATCGTCCCGTCAACCGTGACCTGCACCCCACCCGGCACATCCTCGACATCGGCGAGCTTCCCCACCAGCCGAATCCGCGACCCGACCTTCACCGGCGAGGGAAACCGCACCTTGTTCAGCCCGTAGTTGACCTTCGTCGAGACCCCCTCGACATCCAGCAACTCGGTGAACAGCGGAATGAAGAGGGAAAGGGTGAGGTAGCCGTGGGCGATGGGCGCGCCGAACGGACCCTCGGCCGCCTTTTCGGGATCGACGTGGATCCACTGGTGATCCCCGGTGGCATCGGCGAACGTGTTGATGCGCTCCTGGGTGACCTCGATCCACTCACTCGTGCCGAGGTCACTCCCGGCGAGCTTCTTGAGTTCGTCGATGCCGTTCACGGTGATGCTCATATTGCGTTCCTTACAACTGAGTATGAGTTGGTTGACGGAGCGTCAGCGGCTGCCGTACCGCTTACGCACCCGGGCCTTCAGCAGCTTGCCGGAGGCAGTCCGCGGGAGTTCCTCCGCGAGCACCACCGACTTGGGGATCTTGTACTTGGCCAGGCGTCCGGCCAGGGAGGCGAGGACCTCGTCCGGGTCGAGCTCCACGTCCTCGCGGGGCACGACCACCGCCCGCGGCACTTCGCCCCACTTGTCGTCGGGCACGCCGATGACCGCGCACTCGACGATGTCCGGATGTCCCAGGAGCAGGTCCTCGATCTCGGCGGGGTAGATGTTCTCGCCACCGGAGATGATCATGTCCTTGATGCGGTCGACGATATGGACGTAGCCGTCCTCGTCGACCCGCGCGGCGTCCCCGCTGCGGAACCACCCGTCGCTGAAGGTGGCGGCGGTCTCGTCCGGCAGCCCCCAGTAGCCGGGCATGACATGCGGCCCGCGTACGACGACCTCACCGGTCTCGCCGACCTCTACCGGTGCCATATCGGGCCGTACGACACGGACGTCGCTGAAGAAGTGCGGCACCCCCGCCGATCCCGCCTTGCTGACCGCGTGCTCGGCATCCAGGAAGAGCGTGCCGGGCGAGGCCTCGGTCATGCCATAGCCCTGGAGGAAGGTGAGCCCGCGCTCCTGGTACTTGGTGATCATCGGAGTCGGGACCGGGGAGCCGCCGCAGGTCAGGATCCGCAGCGACGACAGGTCCGCGTCGGCCCAGCGCTCGTGCCGCGCCACCTGGTCGAACATCGTCGGGACGCCGAACATGAAGGTGATGCGGTGCCGTTCGATCAGGTCGAAGGTGGCGTCCGGGTCGAAGGACTCGACCAGGACGCAGGTGCCGCCCTTGAGCAGGACCGGCAGGGTGAGCATGTTCAGGCCGGCCGTGTGGAACAACGGGGCGGATACCAGGGCGCGTTCATCGGCGATCAGGTCGTGGTCGATGAGGACGTTGATCGCGTTCCACGTCAGGTTGCCGTGGGTGAGCATCGCGCCCTTGGGGCGGCCGGTCGTCCCCGAGGTGTACATGATGATGCAGGTGTCGTCGGCCCCGACGGGCTGGTCGATCGGCTCGGCGGACGCCTCAGCGATCAACGCCTCGTAGTCGGGGCCGACTTCGACGTACGACCGCACATCGGTACTGCCCGGCATTCCGGCCACGACCCCGGCCAGCGAGGGCGCGTACACGAGTGCCTTGGCGCCCGAGTCGGAGAGCTGGTAGCCGATCTCGGGCCCCGCGAGACGGATGTTGAGGGGCACGAAGACCGCTCCGAGTGTGCCCGCCGCGAACAGCGTCTCCAGATACGAGGGATGGTTCGGGCCGAGGTAGGCGACCCGGTCGCCGCGTCGGATGCCGGCCGCGCGCAGGGCGTGCGCGAGGCGGGTGGTCCGCTCGTACAGCTCGGCGTACGTCAGCTCGGTGTCGTGGTGGATCAGGGCGGTGCGTCGGGGCGTCTTGCGGGCCCGGCGTGCGGGCCACGACCCCAGTCCCTCATTGCGCATCGATTGCCCCCTTACGCCTTCGTCAGTCCGAGCAGTCGGGCGGCGTTCTCCTTGAGGATCTTCGGCCTGACCTCATCCTTGATGGGCAGCTTCTCGAAGTCCGCGAACCAGCGGTCCGGGGTGAGGACCGGGTAGTCGGAGCCGAACAGCACCTTGTCCTTGAGCAGCGTGTTCGCGTACTGCACGAGCTGCGGCGGGAAGTACTTCGGCGACCAGCCGGACAGATCGATGTGCACGCCCGGCTTGTGGGTGGCCACGGCGAGGGCCTCGTCCTGCCAGGGGAAGGACGGGTGCGCCAGGATGATCTTCAGGTGCGGGAAGTCGGCGGCGACGTCGTCCACGTGCAGGGGGTTCGAGTACTTCAGTCGGATGCCCCCGCCGCCCGGGACTCCGGCCCCGATGCCGGTCTGCCCGGTGTGGAAGAGCGCGATGGTGCCGGTCTCCTCGATCACCTCGTACAGGGCGTACGCAACAGACCGGTCGTTGGGGAAGAACCCCTGGACGCTGGGGTGGAACTTGAAGCCCTTCACCCCGTACTCCTCGACCAGGCGGCGGGCCTGCTTCACGCCCGCCTTGCCACGGAAGGGGTCGATGGAGGCGAAGGGGATCAGGACGTCCGGGTTGGCTGCCGCCGCTTCGGCGACCTCCTCGTTCGGAACGGGCTCGGTGCCGGTCGCGGACTCGGCGTCGACCGTGAAGATCACGGCGGCCATCTTCCGCTCGCGGTAGTACGCGGCCGTCTCCTCCAGGGTGGGCTTCCGCTTGCCCTCGACCTTGAAGTAGGCGGAGGACGCGTCGTGCAGATCGTCATCCAGCGAGGACTTGCCCTTGGAGGAGACCTCGGCGTGGGTGTGGACGTCGATCGCGACGAGTTCCTCGACGTTGAGGTTCGTCATGGTTCACGCCTCCGGGAACTTCGGCGCGGGGACGCCCACTGTCTCGGGCTCGGCGCCCAGCGAGGTGGACCAGGCCTCGGCGAGGGTGTCGGGAGCCCAGCCACCGTCAGCGTACGCCGCCTTGATCTCCTGAGGGTGGGACCAGAGGGTCACCTTGTCGCCGCCGATACCGATGGCCTGGCCGGTCACCTCGCGGGCGGCCTCGGAGGCGAGGAACGGGATCAGCGCGGCGCAGTCCTCGGGGGTGCCGAAGCCCTCGCCCTTGCGCAGGAAGTCCGGCAGCGGCTCGCCCTGCTTCATGGCCTCGATATAGGGGGCGAAGGCGGGGATGGTCTCGGTCATCGCGGTGGCGGCCACCGGAACGATCGCGTTGACGGTGATGCCCGCACGGCCCAGCTCCATCGACCACGTACGGGCCATGGCGGCGATGCCGGCCTTCGCGGCGGAGTAGTTCGTCTGGCCGAAGTTGCCGCGCTGTCCGGCCGGGGAGCCGACCAGGATCAGGGTGCCGCCCTCGCCCTGCTCGCGCATACGGATGGCGGCGGCGCGGGCACAGGTGAAGGTGCCCTTGAGGTGCGTGGTGATCACCGCGTCGAAGTCCTCGTCGGTCATCTTCCACAGGACCCTGTCCCGGAGGATGCCCGCGTTCGTGACCAGGATGTCGAGGCGCCCGAACTCCTCCACGGCGCGGGCGACGAGCCGGTCCGCGGCCTCGGAAGTACCGACCGGGACCACCTCGGCGACCGCCGTGCCACCGGCTGCGGTGATCGCCTTGACGGCCTGCTCGGCGACTGACTCGTCCACGTCGTTGACGACCACGGAGGCGCCTGCGGCGGCGAGGGCGTGCGCGTAGGCGAGGCCGAGGCCACGGCCGGAGCCGGTGACGACGGCGACCTTGCCGGAGAGATCGATGCTGGACACGAGGAGGGTCCCTTCGAGAAAGCGGATGCGGCTGCGGCTGCGGCTGCGAGAAGTCAGAACTGCGGCTACGAGATCGAAGCTAAAGACAATAATTGTCGACGTCAATAGTTGTTGCCAGTCGAACCGTGCGCCATGCTGTGAGCACGACGCCCACCCGCCCCCGCCCGGGGCCTCGACCAGGGAGCCCGCCATCGCCGGCCAGCCGCACGCAATGAACCCCGACGCCATCGACGCTCAGGAGCCATGGATGCGCGGGCTGCACTCGGACACCGGCTACCTCCTGTACCGGATCGGTCTGCGCTCGGGGCAGCTGTTCAACGCGTTCCTCCAGGAGTCGGGCCTACGACTGCGCCACTACGCCCTGCTGCGCTACCTGGCCACCAGCGAGGGCGCGCTCCAGCGGGAGCTGAGCGCCCAGCTGGGATACGACCCGAGCGCGATCGTCGGCCTGGTCGACGACCTGGAAAAGCTCGGCTTCGCCGAGCGCCGCCCCTCACCCGACGACCGCCGCAGCCGCATAGTCGCCCTCACCGAGAACGGCCGCACGTTCCTGCGCGACTCCCACGAAGCGGGCCGACACGCGACGAACGCTCTGCTCCAGCCCCTCGACCCCGCCGAACGGGACACGCTGCACACGCTCCTGCAACGGATCGCCGAGACCGAACTCGGCTGAGCCCAGGACCACTTGAGCTGGGACTACCCGATGACCGCACGTTCGGCGCCCGACCGCCTCCTCGCCGTACTGGCCGCCTTCGACCACGACCACCCGGCGCTCTCCCTCACGGACATCAGCCGCCGGGCCGGCCTCTCCCTCACCACCGCCCACCGCCTGGTGGGCGCCCTCAGCGAGTGGGGCGCTCTGGAACGCGACACGTCCGGTACCTACCACGTGGGCCTGCGCCTGTGGGAGGTAGCGGCACTGGCACCCCGCGGCCTGGCCCTGCGGCAGATCGCGCTCCCGTATCTGGAGGACCTGTACGAGGCCACGCACGAAAACGTGCAGATGGCAGTGCGGGACGGCGACGAGGTCGTCTACATCGAGTGGATCTCCGGACACTCCGCAGTCGGCGTGCACATCCGAGTCGGCGCCCGCTGGCCACTGCACGCGACCGGCGTCGGCCTCGCACTCCTCGCGTACAGCGACGCGGCATCCCAGGAGACGTACTGCGCACGCCCGCTGGTCGCCTTCACCCCACACACCATCACGGACCCGTCCACCCTCCGCCGCGTACTGGCCGAAGTACGCCGGTCAGGCGTGGCAGTGAGCAGCCGTCAGGTCACCGAGGACGCCCTGTCGGTGGCCGCTCCGGTCCGGAACGCGAACGGCTCCGTCATCGCGGCCGCCTCCGTCGTGGTACCCGAACGCGACGCCCAGGTACCGGCGTTGATCCCCGCGGTACGACTCGCGGCCCGCGGGATCTCACGGGCACTGGGCTGGCAGCCGGAGCCGGGCAAGCAACCGGCCCGAGCCGCCAGGTGACCAGCTGCGACGGGCTGACGCACCGGCCCACGGCCCTCGCACCCACCACCCACCCGCCCTGCGGCGCTCAGGCCGCAGAGCTACTGGTGTGGGCACTGGCCGCGTACCTCACGGGCGCCCCCGCATGCCGCGCGGTGCCGACGCAACTCAGCCACCCGCCCCCGGAGGTGGGCGTAACCGTCCACCGCGCCGTGAGCCGCCCACCCGCGGCAACGAAGTCCGCGCTCACCGAACCGAGCGCCTGCACGCTCCAGCCCCCCGGAACCCGGAGCTCGAGCGCGACCGCTGTCCACGGCTTGGCGGACCCGTTCGCGAGGGTGGCCGTCACGGTGAACGCCTCGCCCCGCGCAGCGACATCGAGCGAAACCCCGAACGGCTTGCGTTCGTACTGGTCCACCCACGACGAACGCATCAACCGCACCAACGCATCCGCCTCGGCAGGCCGCTTGTCGGCGATGTCATCCCGCTCACCGGGATCCCTGGCGAGGTCGTACAGCTCAACCTCCCACTGGTCATCGGGCACGTTACGGTCCTGCCCCGGTGCAAACCGCACCGCCTTCACATCACCACGCCGCAGCGCCTCGGCAAGCCGCCGCCCCCGCCACCGGTCGATGGCGTCGGAGCCCGGAGTCCGGCCACTGTGGTTGCGGTAGAAGTACAGGTGGTCATGGCGGGCGGCGTCCGTGCCGCCACGCAGGAGCGGGGCGATGGACAGCCCGTCGACGTCCGCCGGAGCGGGCGCGCCCGCGAGCTCGGCGAGCGTCGGCAGCAGATCGGTCAGCGGAGTCGGCCGGTCCGTGACGCCGGACGGAACACGCTTCGGGGACCAGGCGATGAGCGGGACGCGGATACCGCCCTCGTACAGATTGCGCTTGATGCCTCGCAGCCCGCCGCTCGCGCCGAAGAGCCCAGGATCGGTACGGCCCTCCTCGTGCGGCCCGTTGTCACTCGTGACGATCACCACAGTCCGGTCCGCTATGCCAAGCGACTCCAGCCGCTCGGTGACCTTGCCGACAAGGGCATCGAAGTTGCTGACCTGTGCGGCGTGCAGCTTGTCGGGCCGCGGCCAGGGGCTGTCGCCGTACGCCCCCATGTCAGGCGCGTGGCTCGGCGCGTGCGGCAGGGTGGGCGCGAGGCAGAGGAGAAAGGCCTCCTCCTTGTGCGCGTCCATGAAGTCGAGGGCGCGGGCCTCGAGGAGATCGGGGGCGTAGAGGCGTCTGGCGCCGTCCTCGTTCTCCGGGATTTCCTCCCGCTCGGCGTTCCGCCACAGGTACGAGGGGTAGTAGTCGTGCGCGTGCCGGTGCGTGAGGTAGCCGTAGAACTCGTCGAAACCACGGGCGTTGGGATGGCTCGGCTGGTTCGGCTCCTCGGGGCCGAAGCCCCACTTGCCGACCAGCGCGGTGCGGTAGCCGCGGGCGCGCAGGGCCTCGGCGAAAGTGAAGTCGCGGTCGGTGAGGGCGGCCTGACCACCGGGCCCCCACGGATTCTCGCGCACGGTCGCATGGCCGCTGTGCAGTCCGGTGAACAGGGAGCAGCGCGAAGGGGCGCAGACCGGGGCCGCCGCATAGGCGTCCGTGAAGCGCAGGCCCTCGGCCGCAAGGGCGTCCAGATGCGGCGTGCGGATCAGCTTCTGTCCGTACGCTCCGAGCTCGCCGTATCCGAGGTCGTCCGCGAGGATCACCACGAAGTTGAGCCCGTTCGCCGGGGATTGGGCGGCGGGCACTACGGGGGCCTGCGGGAGCGCGTCGGTGTCCGGGGTCGTGGCCGACTCGCAGGCCGTGGCCGCCCCTGTGACGCCGAGCGCGACTGCGGTCCCGGCGAGGAAGCGACGGCGGCTGGGCATACGTGTTCTCCTGTGCGTGGTCAGTGAGCGTGGTGTGCGGCGTTCCGTGACCGATGAGGAAGATGAGGAAAGGGGTACTCGGGCCACAACGCGGCACACGGTAGGAAGTCAGAAACGGACCGAAGGTTCCCACCATTTGACGCTCGGCTGGATTTTTTTGGTGCACGGCCTGATCGCGCCGTCCGATTCGCGTCTCGTGGCTGGTTCCTTCTGCTCCACGCCCCCCGGCGCGCCCACTGATCCACGCGGACGATATCCCGCTCACCGGTGAGGACGTGCGCCGGGGCCCAGTCCGATGCCGGGCCGGGCCTTGCCCCCAGGAGCCGCCGCAGGCCCTCTGAATCCTGGATCACACCCGTCGTCGCCCGCTCACCCTTGCGACCGGGGCCTTCGCCACCCGGCCGCCCCCTGCCCTCTTCGTTCGGACTGTGAACCCCACTCCCCCGTAAGTACTTTCTCTGCTTTACCTCTTGACGACTGAGGTGACACGGAGCACATTGTCCGGCGCGGCTTCATTGAGAGCGCTCTCAATGGACCCCCCACCCGCACCCCCCACCCACCGTGAACGAGGCATCCATGAGTGGAACCCATAGCAGGCGCAAACCCCTGAAGCATGTGCTCATCGCCGTACTGAGCACGCTGAGCCTGGCCGCGGGCGCCGCGGCGATCACCCTTCCCGCGAACGCCTCTCCGCCCCCGCCCCCGTCGGGCTGGACGGAAGTGTTCACCGACGACTTCAACGGCGCCGCGGGCTCCGGCGTCAACCGCGAGAACTGGCAGTACGCCACGGGCACCGGCTACCCCGGCGGCCCCGCCAACTGGGGCACCGGCGAGATCGAGACGATGACCGACAGCACGGACAACGTCGCACTCGACGGCAACGGCAACCTCCGGATCACGCCACGCCGCGACGCCTCCGGCAACTGGACCTCCGGCCGCATCGAGACCAACCGCACCGACTTCGAGCCGCCCTCCGGCGGCAAGCTGCGCGTCGAGGGCCGGCTCCAGGTGCCGAACGTCACCGGCGCCGCGGCCAGGGGTTACTGGCCCGCGTTCTGGATGCTGGGCGAGCCGTACCGCGGCAACTACCAGAACTGGCCGGCCGTCGGTGAGCTGGACATCATGGAGAACACCCAGGGCCAGAACACGGTGTTCGCCACGATGCACTGCGGCACCGCACCGGGCGGCCCCTGCAACGAGAACTCCGGCATCGGCAGCTCCACCCCGTGTCCCGGCACGGCCTGCACGGCCGGCTTCCACACGTACGCCATGGAGTGGGACAGGTCGACCGACACGGAGGAGATCCGCTTCTACGTCGACGGCGACAACTTCCATACGGTGCGCGAGAACCAGGTCGACGCGACGACCTGGACCAACGCCACGGACCACGGCTTCTTCGTCATCCTGAACGTCGCCATGGGCGGCGCCTTCCCGAACGCCCACGGCGGCGGCCCGGACGCCGCCACCGAGCCCGGCCATCCGATGGTGGTCGACTACGTCCAGGTACTCCAGTCGGCCGGATAACACCGGCGGCGACATCTCCGGACCACAAACGAGGGGCGGGCCGAACGGCCCGCCCCTCTTCGCGACCGCCCCCCGGTACGGGAATCCCCAGCCGCCGCGCGTGGTTGATCCCACGCGGTGCCCACCTCACTGAACCACAATGGAGATCCGGGACACCAGAACGGACGGAGCTGGCGCAGGCCATGAAGATCGACCTGACCGACACCACGGCAAGCAAGATCAACAAGGCCCTTGTGGAGGGCCGCCGCGCCATCGGCACCCCAGCCGTGGGCATGGTCCTGACGATGGTCATCGTGACGGACGAGGAGAACGCGTACGACTCGATCAAGGCGGCCGAGGAGGCCTCGCACGAGCACCCCTCGCGCACCCTGGTCGTCATCAGGCGCGTCTCCCGATCGCCCCGCGACCGCACGAAGTCCCGCCTCGACGCCGAGGTTCGGGTCGGCGCGGACGCGGGCACCGGTGAGACGGTCGTGCTCCGGCTGTACGGAGAGGCCGGTGACCACGCCGACTCGGTGGTCCTCCCGCTGCTGCTGGCGGACGCGCCCGTCGTCGTGTGGTGGCCGGTGGGCGCCCCGGAGGTGCCCGCGAAGGACCCGCTGGGGGCACTGGCCCAGCGCCGGATCACGGACATGTATGCCGTCGAGGCCCCGCTCGTCGCCTTGGAGCAGCGCGGGGCCTCGTACGCGCCCGGCGACACCGACCTCGCCTGGACCCGGCTGACGCCGTGGCGCTCGATGCTGGCCGCGGCCTTGGACCAGGCCCGTGCGGAAGTGATCTCGGCCGCCGTCGAGAGCGAGGCCGAGAACCCGAGTGCCGAGTTGCTGGCCCGCTGGCTGGAGGCCCGGCTGCGGGTGCGGGTCGAGCGGGTGGTCACCCCCGGCCCGGTCGTCACGGGCGTACAGCTCGACACCATGAACGGCGAGGTCCGCATCGACCGCCCCGAGGGCCCACTGGCCACCCTCTCCCTGCCCGGGCAGCCCTCGCGCACCCTCGCGCTGAAGGTCCGCCCCACCTCCGAGTTGATCGCCGAGGAACTGCGCCGCCTCGACGCGGACGAGATGTACGCGGTCGCCCTGCGCGGTGCCGACAAGGCGGGGAGCGGCCGTGTCTGACGCATCGTCCATGATCACCGGCTACCGCACGCTCAGGAAGAAGTGAGAGGGAATGGCAGTGATGCAGCTTGGCCTCATCGGTCTCGGCAAGATGGGCGGGAACATGCGCGAGCGCATCCGCCGGGCCGGGCACACCGTCATCGGCTACGACCGCAATCCCGATCTCTCCGACGTCGGCAGCCTGACCGAACTGGTCGGCCGGCTCGAAGGCCCGCGCGTGGTCTGGGTGATGGTTCCGGCAGGCGGCCCGACCCAGTCGGTCGTCGACGAGCTCGGTGATCTGCTGGAGGCGGGCGACACGGTCGTCGACGGCGGCAACTCCCGCTGGACGGACGACGAGAAGCACGCCGAGGAGCTCGGGGCGAAGGGCATCGGCTTCGTCGACGCGGGTGTCTCCGGCGGTGTGTGGGGCCTGCAGAACGGCTACGCCCTCATGGTCGGCGGCGACAAGGAGCACGTGGACCGGCTCCAGCCGATCTTCGAGGCACTCAAGCCGGAAGGCCCGTACGGCTATGTCCACGCGGGAAAGGTGGGCGCCGGGCACTTCTCGAAGATGGTCCACAACGGCATCGAGTACGCCATGATGCAGGCCTACGCCGAGGGCTGGGAGCTGCTGCAGGCGGCCCACTCCGTCACGGACGTACGCGAGGTCTTCCGCTCCTGGCAGCAGGGCACCGTCATCCGGTCCTGGCTGCTCGACCTGGCGGTCGACGCGCTCGACGAGGACGAGTACCTGGAGAAGCTGCGCGGCTATGCGGAGGACTCGGGTGAGGGCCGCTGGACCGTCGAGGCGGCCATCGACAACGCGGTGCCGCTGCCGGCGATCACCGCGTCGCTCTTCGCTCGCTTCGCCTCGCGGCAGGACGACTCGCCGCAGATGAAGATGATCGCGGCGCTGCGCAACCAGTTCGGCGGCCACTCCGTGGAGTCGGCGGACTCGGCGAAGAAGGCGTAGCAGCCGTGGGCGATCTGCTGCTGGTCCGTCATGGCGAGACGGAGTGGAGCCGGAGCGGACAGCACACCGGCCGGACCGATCTGCCCCTGACCCGACGGGGCGAGGAACAGGCGAAGTTGCTGGCTCCGCTCCTGACGGGCCGGTCCTTCGCGCTCGTCCTGACCAGCCCGCTCGGCCGCGCGGTGCGCACCGCCGAACTCGCGGGCCTGTCCGGGCCCGCGGTGGACCCGGACCTGCACGAGTGGGACTACGGCGGCTACGAGGGCGTCACCACTGCCGAGATCCACCGCACCCGCCCCGACTGGGACCTGTGGACCGACGGAGTGCCGCCCGGCGCGGACGGGCAGCCGGGGGAATCGCCCGTGCAGGTGGGCGAGCGCGCCGACCGAGTCCTGTCCCGGGTCGCCCCGGTGCTCCCCGAGGGTGACGTGCTCCTTGTGGCTCACGGCCACTTCCTGCGTGTGCTGACGGCACGCCGACTGGGGTTGCCGCCGTCGGACGGACGGTTGTTCCGGCTGGAGACGGGGACGCTGAGCCGGTTGTCGACGGAGCACGGGTGGCCTGTTGTCGCGGAGTGGAACACCAGGGCGTAGCCGGAGAGTTGACACCTGCCTCGGCCCGCGTCAGAGTCCCCGCTGATGGAGATCAACGATCTGACGCCGGCCGAGGAGCGCGTGTGGCGGGCGTTCTCCCGCGGGGAGTCCGTGGACTTCCGCACCGAAACGGACGAGGACGCCGCGTCCGGGGCCGGCTGGGGAGCGGAACGGACCGTACGGGCGGCCGTGTTGCGGACGCTTCTTCTCAACGGTCCTCAGGAGGACGGCGAGATAGCCACGCTGAGCCTCGCGGGCGCTCGTGTTTCCGGGATACTCGACCTCCAGTACGCCACGGTCGACCACCCGGCCCGGCTGCGGCACTGTTACTTCGACGAGGTTCCGCGCTTCTACGCCTGCCGGCTCCGCGAGCTGAACCTCAGTGAGTCGGTTCTGCCCGGGCTCACCTCCCACGCCGTGCAGGTCGAGGGCGTGCTGCGGATGACCCGCTCCCGGTTCCGGGGACCCGTGCGGCTCGGCGGGGCGCAGATCGCGGGGAGCCTGTACATGGAGAGCGCCGAGTTCAGCGCGCCGGACGCCGCGGAGCCGGTGCTGCAGCTCAACCAGGCGACCGTCGGCGACGACGTCCATGCCCCCGGGCTGAAGGCGCACGGGGAGATACGGCTCAACGGCGCCACCGTCAACGGCTCGGTCAATCTCACCGACGCCCGCCTCTGCCGCCCCGGCCAGGTGGCACTGGACGCCGTGACGCTCGGCGTGGAGGGCGACCTCCTGCTGCGGCAGGTGGAAGTCGAGGGCTGGATCGGGCTGCGGGGCGCCCGTGTCACCGGCCGCCTCGACCTGTCGTACGCGCGTCTGTCGAACCCCGGCGACATGGCGCTGCGGGCGAGCAGCTGCACCGTGGGTGAACTGTGGCTGCGCAGGGGCCAACCGCTGGGCGGCGGCCTCAACCTGCGCCGGGCCCAGGTGGAGGTCCTGTTCGTGGAACCGGAGAAGCTGCCGGACACGGTCCGTCTCGACGGTCTCGGCTATACGACCCTCACACCACATGAGCCCGCCGAGCGCCGCCTGCCCATGCTGGAACGCGACGACGACCGCTATGTCCCGCACGCCTACGAGCAGTTGACCGCCGCCTACCGCGGTATCGGCGACGACGACGCGGCCCGCGTCGTTCAGCTGGCCAAGCAGCGCCGCCACCGGCGCACGTTGCCCTGGTACGGCCGCCTGTGGGGTCAGGTCCAGGACGCGACCGTCGGCTACGGGTTCCGCCCGCTGCGCGCCGCAATCTGGCTGCTGTCGCTGCTGGCGGTCGGCTCGGTCTCCTACGCCCTGCACCATCCGCCGGCGCTGAAGCCGGAGGAGGCGCCGGACTTCAACGCGGTCTTCTACACCCTCGACCTGCTGCTCCCGGTGATCTCGTTCGGCCAGGAGGGCGTGTTCGCCCCGAAGGGCGTGTACCAGTACCTGTCGTACGTACTCGTCCTCACCGGCTGGATCCTGGCCACGACGGTCGTCGCGGGCGTGACGCGGACGGTCAGCCGCCAGTGACTCCGCCCACTGCGTGCTGCGCCGCCAGCCGTACGGGCGCGTTCTGGGCGCCGTACCCCCGATAACCGGTATCGCGCTGGACGAGCTCGAAGAAGACGCGGCCGACGGTGCGGGTGTAGCAGTGCTGGAAGGCGCCGTGCTCGTCCCGGTCGTAGAGGATGCCCAGCTCGCGGTACGTCGCCAGCTCTTCCTCGGTGAGGTCGAACCGGGCCGCGAGGTCGTCGTAGTAGTTCCCGGGGATCGGCAGCAGGTGGCCGCCGGCCTCGCGGAAGCGGCGGGCCGCGGCGACCACGTCGTCCGTGGCCAGCGCGATGTGCTGGGCGTGGACCGTGTCGTCCGTCGGGGCCGCGCCCACGGTGAGGGCGATACGGACGCTGCCGTCGGCGTTGGTGACGGCGCGGCTGCGCAGCAGACCGTACGGGTCGGCGACGTCCACGCTCTGCTGCGCCTGCAGCCCGAGGACACTGCGGTGGAAGAGAGCCGCCTCGTCGAAGTGGTGCCAGGGCTGGGTGAGGGCAAGGTGGTCGATGCGGTGCACGTTCGAGGCTTCCCGGGTGTGGTCGAGGTCCTCGAAGTCAGTGAGCCAGTTGGGGAGTTCGGGCCGGTCCGTGGCACAGAAGAACAGCTCCGTACCGTCTGGGGCGGCGACCGCGTCGAGGGGGACGTCCTCCGGTGCACGGCGGCGCGGCAGCACCGGTGCCAGGAGGGCCTCGGCGCGCCGGGCCGCGCCCACCGGGTCGGGGGACTCCAGGCCAAGTGCGGCGAGCCCTGTGCCGTCGATGGGGGTCCCCCCGCTCATGGGGGTCCCCCCGCTCGAGCGAAGCCGAGAGTGGGAGAGCCCGGCCGGTCCGGTGTTGACCAGGATGCGGGCCGCGCCCTGCTGCCACAGGTCGACAGGTTTGCCGCGGTGCCGTGCGGTGCGGGCGAAACCGAGCGCGCCGAGCAGCGCCGCGAGGGGCTGTGCATCCGGCGTGACCAGTTCGGCGAAGGCGACGCCGGTGGGGACGACGGGCGCGGGCAGAGACGCCACTGAGACGGTCTCCTGCAGGACCAGGAGGGAGCGGCGGGCGTCCACCGCGGTCGGACCGGCCTCGGCCTGCCGGAACACGTCGTTGAAGACCTCCAGGGAGAGCGGACCGTCGTAACCGGTGCGCAGCACATGCCGCAGCAGCCCGGCGACGTCGAAGCCGCCCTGACCGGGAAAGCAGCGGTGGTGGCGACTCCACTGCAGGACGTCCATCGCAAGCAACGGGGCGTCGGCGAGCTGGAGGAAGAAGATCTTCTCGCCTGGGAGGTCCTGGATGCCCTTGGGATCGGACCCGCGGGCGAGGATGTGAAAGCTGTCCAGACAGGTACCGAGCGCCGGGTGATCGGCCCGCTCGACGATGCGCCATGCATGGTCGTACGTACTCACATGCCGCCCCCACGCCAGCGCCTCGTACGCGACACGCATGCCGAACTCCTGGGCCAGTTCGGCAAGTTGACGCAACTGCCGGGCGGCGAGCACATCGTCGTCCACAGCGAGCGGCGACACACTGGAGCACACCAGCACCGTGTCGGCCCCAAGCCGCCGCATCAGCTGGAACTTACGCTCGGCCCGCCGCAGGTTGCGTGCGAACTCCTCCGACGGCACGGCCTCGATATCGCGCATCGGCTGGTAGAGGTCGATGCTCAAGCCGAGGTCGGCGCAGCGGTCGCGTATCTCTTCGGGAGTGAGGGGACTGGCGAGCAGGTCGTTCTCGAAGATCTCAACCCCGTCGAACCCGGCCCGGGACGCGGCCGTGAGCTTCTCGGTGAGGGATCCGCTGAGGGAGACGGTGGCGATGGAGGTACGCATGGTGGTGCTCCTTCGAGGGGCTCAGCAGTCCTGGCCGTGCTCTTACCGCGGCGGTTCAGGGGCGCCCCGTCAGGGGCGCGGGGCTGTGTCGATTTGCGGCTCCGCCGCGTGGGCGCGACCAGCCACGACGGACGCGCAGCCGACATACGGCACTATCCGCACGGCGCTTAGTCACGGACACTCACGGCACCGGCCAACTCGGCGATGTCCGCCAGCATCCGCGCAACCTCCGGCTCCCGCCCGGTGATGAGCCGGAACGCGTCGGCAGCCTGAAAGACGGCCATCCCGCCACCGTCCAAAGCGGCGCAGCCAACCGCACGAGCGGTGCGCAACAACTCGGTCTCCAGCGGCCGGTAGACGACCTCGGCCACCCACAGTCCGGGGCGCAGCAGCCCGGCCGGTAGCGGCAGTCCGGGGTGGGCTGCCATACCCGTGGGCGTGGCGTGCACGATTCCGTCAGCTCCGGCGAGCAGCGCGGCCAGCTGGTCCGGGGCCGCGGCGGCGGCGCGGCCCGCCCCGAAGCGCCGGTTCAGCCCGGCGGCCAGCGCAACCGCCCGCTCGGGCAGCGCGTCCACGACGGTGACGCGCTCGGCGCCAAGCGTGAGCGTGGCGTGCGCGACCGCCGCACCCGCACCCCCCGCACCGAGCTGAACCACCCGCTCCAGCGGAGCTTCGGGCAGGCCGCGCGCGAACGAGGCCGCGAACCCGGTGACGTCCGTGTTGTGGCCGATCGCGCGGCCGTCCTCGAAGACGACGGTGTTGACCGCGCCGAGCGCCTCGGCCTGCGGGTCCAGCGCGTCCAGATGCTCGATGACGAGCCGCTTGCAGGGATGCGTGATGTTCAACCCGTCGAAGCCCAGATCGCGGGCGGCGCGCACCAGGTCGCCCACGGCATCCGGAGTGACGCCGAGGGCGTCGATGTCGATCAGCCGGTAGAGGTAGCGCAGGCCCTGCCGGTCCGCCTCCCGCTCGTGCAGCGCCGGGCTGAGCGACGGGCCGATGCCGGAGCCGATCAGACCGACGAGATACGAGTCCTGGGCCACGGCGACCTCCCGGTTAATGTACGAACTGGTTCGTTAGTCATATCAAGGCAAGGGGCCGATGGGAAGGGGACGCCAGCAGGGAGCTGCCCACACGGAACTGCCGCACGCAACTGCCCGCGCGGAACTGGCTGCCCCACTCATCGACCGGGCGCCTGCTTCTACAATCGCGGGCACTGGACCTTCCCGAAACCACGGGCCTGAACGTCTCCCGAAGGAATCCGATGACCACTGTCGAAGAGCCGGCGCGACCCGGGGGCCGCATCCGCGACGCCGCCCGCACCAGGGCCGAAATCCTCGACGTGGCGACCCACGAGTTCGCCCGTGCCGGGTTCACCGGAGCCCGGGTGGACGAGATCGCCGCCCGGACCCGCACCACGAAGCGGATGATCTACTACTACTTCGGCGGCAAGGAGCAGCTGTTCACGGCCGTGCTGGAGCGGGCCTACAGCGTGATCCGGGAGACCGAACAGCAGCTGGACGTCGAGCACCTCGACCCGGTCGCAGCCATCCGGCGGCTCGCCGAGCTCACCTTCGACCACCACGAGGCACACCCCGACTTCATCCGTCTGGTCAGCATCGAGAACATCCACGAGGCGGAGCACATCGCCGCCTCCGCGGAGCTGGGCAAGATCGGCTCGCCCGCCCTCGACGTGATCAGCCGCATCCTGGCCTCGGGGCGCGAGTCCGGCCTGTTCACAGCCGATGTCGACGCGGTGGACCTGCACGCGATGATCAGCTCGTTCTGCTTCTTCCGGGTCGCCAACCGGCACACCTTCGGCGCGCTCTTCGGCCGCGACCTGGTCGCCGCCGACCAGCGGGAGCACTACCGGACGATGCTCGGCGACATGGTCATCGCCTATCTGACCGCGGACCGCGCGACGGACTGAGAGCACAGGCGAAGCGGGAAGGATCCTCCGGCGCGACCCCTTGACACCCGGGAAACGTGGGCGCAACATCCCTAGCCAACCGCTACTAACTATCCAGTGGGTTAATTAGCCGGGGGCAGCTCCCGGCGTCGCCGACCCGTCACCCCAGGGCCCCGGCACCACTCCCTCCGCTCTCCCCTCCGCTCACTCCCCTACGTTGGAGTTCCCTCGAAGGAGCACGCCGTGTCCGTCCCCGCCGCACCGCTCCAGGCACCACCGGGCCAGCCCAAGAAAGCCGCCACGGCCGCCTGGATCGGCAGTGCACTGGAGTACTACGACTTCTTCATCTACGGCAGCGCCGCCGCGCTGATCTTCCCGGAGGTCTTCTTCGACGAGTCGGACCCGGCCACCGCGACCCTGCTGTCGCTGGCCACGTTCGGTGTCGCGTACGCGGCCCGCCCGATCGGCGCGCTGTTCCTCGGTCACTTCGGCGACAAGCTGGGCCGTAAGAAGATCATGGTCTTCACTCTGATGCTGATGGGCCTGTCGACGTTCCTCATCGGCTGTCTGCCCACGCGGGAGCAGGTCGGCACGCTGGCCCCGGTCCTGCTCGTCCTGTGCCGCATCCTGCAGGGCATCTCGGCCGCGGGCGAGCAGGCCAGCGCCAACTCCATGTCGCTGGAACACGCGCCGCCGAGGCGCCGCGGATTCTTCACCAGCTTCACGCTCAGCGGCACCCAGGGCGGACAGCTACTCGCCACCCTGGTGTTCATCCCGGTCGCCGCACTCCCCGAGGACCAGCTGCTGGCCTGGGGCTGGCGCATCCCGTTCTGGCTGAGCTTCGCGGTCGCCGTCGTCGGCTACGTCATCCGCCGCACGCTCCACGAGACCCCGACCTTCACCCAGCAGGCCGCCACCGAAGGCGTACCGAAGATGCCTCTGGCCGTGCTGCTGCGTGAGCACTGGGCGGATGTGCTTCGGGTGGTCGCGGCCGCGCTCGTCGCCTCGGTGAGCACGATCTTCACCGTGTGGGCGCTGTCGTACGCGACCAGCGACTCAGTCGGCATGGACCGCACATCCATGTTGTGGGTGGGCGCGCTGGCCAACCTTGTCGCCCTCGCCGCGATCCCGCTGTGGGCCACCCTCTCCGACCGCATCGGCCGCCGTCCGGTCTTCCTGCTCGGCGCCGCCGGCAGCGCCGTGACGATGTTCGCCTACCTGTGGGCCATCTCCACGGGCTCGTACCCGCTGGTCCTGGCCCTCGGCATCGTCGCCTTCGGTGTCGTCTACAGCGCGGCGAACGGCGTCTGGCCGGCTTTCTACGGCGAGATGTTCTCCACCCGCGTCCGTCTCTCGGGCATGGCGATCGGCACCCAGATCGGCTTCGCGATCGCCGGGTTCGCCGTCACCTTCGCCGCGCAGATCGCGGGCCCGGACGGCGACAACTGGTCGGCCGTGGCCCTCTTCACCGCCGCGCTGTGCGTCCCGCCGGTGATCGCCGCACTCACCGCACGCGAGACGCACAAGGTCCCGACGGAGCGGCTGGGCGAGCGGGCCGAACAGGGGACGACCGGCCGCGAAAAGGTGACCGCCTGAGCCACGGACGAGGCCCAGGACCAGGTCAGCGACGCGAAGTTCCCTATTGAATCGGCGTGTTGAAGCCGAACAAGAAAGGTGCGCTCGCGGTGAGTTGGCGTGTGTTCTGGGTTCCGCCGGACACGGTACGAGGCGGAGTTCGGGGCAGTGTCGTCGAGGGATGGGACAACCTGCCATCTCGCGTACGACCTCACTGGGATGCGCCCGGCCGCCGAGCAGCTGGTTGCAGTAGGCGCCGCGCTTGACGGACCACAGTCCCCGCCACACCGGGTACGGCACCATGGCGGCCTCTCACCGGCCCCGAGGAAACGCAGGTCATCGGTCCCCGCCGTTCGGTGCGGGCCCGGAACCGCCAGTCGTCCCATGAGACGAGCGGAGAGCAGACGCTCCGTGGACCGCCACCAGGACTCGTCGGCACTCAAGGCTTGACCGGCGCCTGTCCCGTGGGACTCAGAACGCCGTGTAGCCTCCGTCCACGGGAAGCACAGCGCCGGTGACGTATGACGACTCCGGGCAGGCAAGGAAGAGAACCGCGTCGGCGACCTCTTCGGGTGTGGCGAGTCTGCGCAGCGGTATGGAGTCCTCTCTCATCCGCCGGTAGGCAGCGGGGTCGGGACGTCGCTGGAACGAAGCCTCGATGACCGGCGTCGCGGTGAGACCGGGCGCGACCACGTTGACGCGGATGTTGCGGGGCGCCCATTCCATGGCAGCCCCGCGCGCGAGCGCGATGAGGCCGCCCTTGGCGGCGGAGTACATGGTCTGGTTCGGCATGCCGACCATGCCGAGGCGCGAGCTGACGCACACCACCGACCCTCCCGACTCGGGAGCCAGCGGCATCAGGTGCTTCATGACCAGGAACGCGCTCAGGAGGTTGCCGTGGAGCACCTCACGTGCGTCGTCGTAGGTCATGTCCACGAGCGGGCCGGACGCCTGGAGTCCATGGCAGAGGACGACCACTCCCACGTCCCCGAAATGGTCCGCCGCTCGGGCGGCGAGCGCGGAGACGAAGGTCTCGTCGTTGAGGTTCCCCGCGAGGTAGAAATCGTCCGGGTGGCTCTCTGGCGGCTCGGGTCGCCGTCCGGTGAGCAGGAGGTTGGCGCCCTCGCGGCGGAAGTGGGAGGCGACCGCCTGACCGATCCCGCTCGATGCTCCGGTGATCACGGCGTTGACGTCCTGCAGTCTCATATGCGTTCCTCGTCGGTCGCGGGCAGTGCTTCCCCCGCGAAAGGGGACACCCGTCCGTATCGTTGTGCGGGCGCATCGATTGCGCGCGGCGGGGCCGGGGCTCCGGGCCGGTGCCGGTGCCGGTGGCCGTCAGGCCAGTGCCTGACCACTGCCGGCCACGAACTCCGGGCGGAGCAGGTCGGTGAGGGTCTCGGCGGGCAACAGGCCCTTCTCCAGGACAAGTTCGGCCACGCCCCGGCCGGTGGCGAGGGCTTCCTTGGCGATGTCGGTGGCCGCGGCGTAGCCGATGTGCGGGTTGAGGGCGGTGACCAGGCCGATGGAGTTCTCCACGCTCGCGCGCAGCGCCTCGGTGTTGGCGGTGATGCCGTCGACGCACCGCTCGGCGAGGGTCACACACGCGTTGCGCAGGTGCGTGATGCTCTCCGACAGGGAGTGCAGGATGACCGGCTCGAAGGCGTTGAGCTGGAGCTGTCCCGCCTCGGCGGCCATGGTGATGGTGACGTCGTTGCCGATGACCTCGAAGGCGACCTGGTTGACGACCTCGGGGATGACCGGGTTCACCTTGCCCGGCATGATGCTCGAACCGGCCTGCACCGGCGGTAGATTGATCTCGCCCAGGCCCGCGCGCGGGCCGGAGGACAGCAGCCGCAGGTCGTTGCAGCTCTTCGACAGCTTCACCGCGATGCGCTTCAGCACGCCGGACATCTGCACGAACGCGCCACAGTCCTGGGTGGCCTCGACCAGGTTGGCGGCGGTGACCAGCGGCAGCCCGGTGATCTCGGCGAGGTGGCGGCGGGCCGACTCGGCGTATCCGGCGGGGGCGTTCAGGCCGGTGCCGATCGCGGTGGCGCCGAGGTTGATCTCATGGATCAGCTCGACGGCTTCGGCAAGCCGGGACCGGTCCTCGTCGATCATGACGGCGTATGCGGAGAACTCCTGGCCGAGCGTCATCGGCACGGCGTCCTGCAACTGAGTGCGGCCCATCTTGAGCACCTCACGAAACTCGACCGCCTTGTGGGCGAAGGAGTCCTGCAGCACGGCCATCGCCTTGAGCAGTCCGTGCACCGCGAACACCGTCGCGATCTTGACCGCGGTCGGGTAGACGTCGTTCGTTGACTGCCCGAGGTTGACGTCCTCGTTGGCGTGCAGGTACTGGTACTCGCCCTTGGCGTGGCCCAGCAGTTCCAGCGCCCGGTTGGCGATCACCTCGTTGGCGTTCATGTTGGTCGAGGTGCCGGCGCCGCCCTGGATGACGTCCACGATGAACTGGTCGTGCAGCTTGCCGGAGCGGATCTCCCGGCACGCTGCGACAATCGCGTCGGCTTTCTTCGCCTCCAGCAGCCCGAGTTCCTCGTTCGCGAGGGCGGCGGCCTCCTTGACGGCGGCGAGGGCGTCGATCAGGTGCGAGTAGGCCGAGATGGGGGTGCCGGTGATCGGGAAGTTCTCGGTCGCGCGCAGGGTGTGTACACCCCAGTACGCCTCGACGGGAACATCCCGGTCACCGAGAAGATCGTGCTCACTGCGGGTGACAGCGTTCATGGGTGTACGGCCTTCTCTCAGAGGGCATCGCTGGGCCTCCCGCACCGCTGTGCGCAAGGTTCCTGCTGTGTCACCGGCGTCGGCGTCGGCTCAGAGCAGCCGGTCCATCGCCTTGTAGTAGGCCCCGCCGAACGGCAGGACCAGGCCGTGCCGTTGCAGAAGGGCACGGGGACGGGGTGCGGTGGGTATTTCAGACGACGCGTTCGCCGGGGCACGAGGCCGCCATTTGCCGGTGATCACCACCCTCGGGCCGGGCCGGGAGCCGTTGACGAGGACCAGCGGGACCTCCACGGCGTGGTGCCCAGGTCGGCGGACAGGCTCCCGCGAGTCTTCTGGCCGGGCTGGGCCCGCAGCGAGCCGATGGTCAGGGTCATGTCTTACCTCATTCGAACTCAGGCCACGATGCGGCCGTTTGTGGTGATGAAGTCGATCGGCTGGGCGGTGCGGCCCTGAAGGGCGAGGTCCGCGGCGATGTCGCCCAGGGCGGGCGAGAGCTTGAAGCCCTGGCCGGAGAACCCGGCCAGCAGGACGATGTCGTCGCAGCCCGGCAGCGGTCCGACCAGCGGCCGGGTGCTGTCGGTGTAGCCCTCCATGAAGACGGACAGGCGCACCGGATCGGGGTTCAGGCCCGGCAGATGGCGGCGCACCGCCGCCGTGAAGGTCTCCAACTCCTCCGGCGCGACGGTCCGGTTCAGGCGGTTCGGATCGTCCACGGGCTGGTGGTGGGCCTGGGGCAGGCCCAGCTTGACGGCCAGGCCGTCCGGGGACGGGATGCCGTAGAAGGGGATGTCGCCGCGGCGGATGAAGGCGGGACGCTCCGCGTCTGCCGGGTGGTCCTCGTGGGGCAGGAACCAGGCGCTGATCGCGCGGTAGACGCTCACCTCCCACGGCAGGTCGGGCAGCAGGTCACCCACCCAGGGCCCCGGGGTGACGACCGCGGCGTCGAAACGCTCCATGCCGGTGTCGGTGCGGATTTCCACGCCTCCCCCGGCGACGGGAGTGACCTCCCGCACCGGGGTGTAGCGGCGGATGCGGGCGCCCAGCTCCTCGGCGCGCCGGGCCGCGGTCTGGACGGTCAGCTCGGGACGGATGAAGCCCGCGTGGCGGTCGAGAATCACCAGGTCACCGTCGTCGACCCGGAACTGGGGGAAACGCTTGGCCATCGCGCCGGCGTCGATCACCTCGTGGTCGAGGCCGTGCTCGGCGATGACGTCGACGACGGTACGCATCTCGTGGTCCTCGACCGGCCCCATGAACAGGGCTCCCGTCAGGCGCCGGAGCTCCCGCCCGGTCTCCGCCTGCAGCTGCTTCCAGAGAAAGTCGGCGTGCCGGACGAGCGGCACGTAGCGGCCGTCGTCGGTCTGCACGCTGCGGAAGACCCGGCTCTCACCGCCCGCGGCGCTGCGGTCGTGCCCGGGCGCGAAACGGTCGTATCCGACGACCTCGGCGCCCCGGGCCGCCAGCCGCCAGGCGGCCTGGCTGCCCACCGTTCCCACGCCGACAACGGCGACGCGCTTGCTGGCAGCTGACACAGGACTTTCCTTTCGTATCGTCGGGGCGCAAGCTGACCCCCCGACGCGGGCTGTCGATTCGAGGCGGTTTGGACGGGGCCCCCGGGCTTTTGGCAAGCCCCCGGCTCGCAACCGTCGTGTCTGGGAGTACTGGCTCAGTCCTGCGGATCGTCCGGGACGTGCCGCAATGTGGAACGATGTGCTGGAATATGGCACAGACAATGGCAGCGACTCGGAGGGGGGTCAAGAGGGTGTCGGGCAGGAGTTCCGAGGATCAACGGGAGAAACCGGATGTCGCAGAGCGCCCCCAGGTCACCGCGTGCCCGGGAGGCGGTCACCCGCACCAGCCCCGCACCGCCAGGGAGTTCGACGAAGCGGCAGGTGCCGCCGCCGCGACCGGCCTCAGCTTCCGCGGCCCGCGACCAGCCTGCCGTGAGGGCATGCAACCTCGACCGATTCGCGAAGGAGACGGTCCACCGTGGACGCCATCGACGAGAAGATCATCACTGAACTGACCCGCAACGCCCGCATCTCGCACTCCGAGCTGGCCGGCAAGGTGCTGCTGTCCCGCAACGCGGTGCGCCAGCGCGTCGAACGGCTGGAGCGCCAGGGCCACATAGCCGGCTACACCATCGTCCGCACCGGCGACGACACCGGCGATGTCGTCTCGGCGCTGGTCCTCGTCTACCGCCAGGACCGCATGCGCGGCGGCGACGTCCTGGCCGCGCTCAAACGCATCCCGGAGGTCGTCATCTGCGAGATCCTCAGCGGCGACTTCGACATCATGGTGCGCCTGGAGGCGGCCTCGCTGGAACGCGTACGAGTCATCTGGGAGGACATCGCCCAGATGCCCGGCGTACGGGACACGGTAACGGCGCTCACCCTGTCCAGGGTGGTCGACCGCCCGCGAGGAGGGCGGAGTTCGACGGCACCGGCGTGAGCAGCGCGGTCGTCTCTTCCCGGTCGAGCAGCCCGCCCCTGGAGCACCAAGTCCACCCTGTCCGTCCCGGCGCGAAAGCCTGTTCCGCGATCCTGGCGGCCGTAGGCGGAAGGCGGTCATCGGACCACTTCGCTGATGTGGTTGACGCAGACGACCTTGGGCTGGGTCATCTCCTCGAAGGCGAAGCGCACGCCCTCGCGGCCCATGCTGCCGTACTTGAATCCGCCGAACGGCATGGCGTCGAAGCGGTAGTCGGACGAGTCGTTGATCATGACTCCGCCGACTTCCAGCAGCCTGGCCGCGTTCAGGGCGCGGTCCAGGCGGGAGGTGAAGATGCCCGCGTGGAGGCTGTAGTCGATGGCGTTGGCCTGCTCGACGGCGTCCTCGAAGGACGTGAACGGCTGCAGCACGACGACCGGGGCGAACACCTCCTCCTGCCAGATCGAGCAGGTCGCCGGGACGTCTTCCAGGACGGTCGGCGCGTACAGGGAGCCGGTGGTCGCGTTGCCGCACAGCAGCACCGCGCCCTGGGCCACCGCCGTGTCGACCTTGGCCCGGGTGGCGGCCGCGGCCTCCTGGGTGATCATGGGGCCGACGTCGGTGCGCTCGTCGAGCGGGTCGCCCACGCGCAGCAGCTTGGTGCGAGCGACGAACGCGTCGCGGAAGCGCTCGTAGACCTCACGGGCGATCAGGATCCGCTGGGTGCCGATGCAGTTCTGGCCCGCGGCCCAGAACGCGCCGGAGACACAGGAGGTCACGGCCTCGTCCAGGTCGGCGTCGTCCATGACCATGACCGGGGCGTTGCCGCCCAGGTCCATGGCGAGCTTTTTCAGGCCGGCGGTGCGGGAGATGGCCTCGCCGGTGGCGAATCCTCCGGTGAAGGACACCATGCGCACGTCGGGGGCGGCGACGATCGCGGCGGCGATGTCGGCGTCGCCGTTGACGACGGTGACGATCTCCTCGGGCAGGCCGGCCTCGATGAGGGTGTCGACCAGCCGCAGCGCGGACAGCGGGGTCAGTGCCGACGGTTTCAGGATGACGGCGTTGCCGCCGGCGATGGCCGGGCCGAGCTTGTGGGCGACCAGGTTGAGGGGGTCGTTGAACGGAGTGATGGCGGCGATGATGCCCAGCGGTTCGCGGGTGAACCAGCCCTGCCGTTTCTCCGAGCCCTCGTAGGAGTCGAAGGGGATGACCTCGCCGGCGTTGCGCCGTGCCTCGGCCGCGGACAGGGACAGGGTGTTGACCGCGCGGGCGACTTCTTTGCGGGCCTGGGTAATGGTCTTGCCGGCCTCGTTGACGATCAGCTGGGCGAAGGACTCGGCGCGCCGCTCGATCAGGTGGGCGGCGCGTTCCAGAACCGCGGCCCTGGCGGCGCGGGACAGCGCGGCCGCGGTGCGGCGCCCGCACCTGGCCTGCTGCAGGATGCCGCCGATGGCGCCTGCGCCGACGGTGGGCACCGAGGCGATGACCTCGCCGGTGTAGGGGTTGTGCACGGGCGCCGTGTCGGTGCCCAGTTCGATGCCGGTGGGCACGACGGTGTCAGACACGGTGAGTCTCCTGGAGAGCGGGGCGCGCGGGGGCGGTGTCGTCGTCCGCGTGGCGCTGGTGGATGGCGATGATGTCCGACAGCAGGGCGTAGGCGGTCTCGATGCGGCCGGCGCCCGGCCCGGAGACTGTGACCGTGCCGAGGAGGTCGGTGTGGAAGGCGACCGCGTTGACCGGGCCCAAGATCCCGGCGAGCGGGTGCTGGGCGGGCAGGGCGAGCGGGGCGACGCGGGCATCGACGCTGCCGTCGTCGTGACGGGTGGCGGAGCCGACCAGCTTCCAGCGCAGCCCCTTCGAGGCGGCGTCCCGCACCTCGTGGGGGGTGATCGCGGAGATGCCCTCGCAGATGACGTCCTCGCGGCGCAGGTCGGCGCCGAGGACCTCGTTGGCCAGGATCATGACCTTGAGCTGGACGTCGTGGCCCTCGATGTCCGCGGTGGGATCGGCTTCGGCGTACCCGAGCTTTTGGGCTTCGGCGATGGCCGCCGAAAGCTCGATGCCCTCTTCGAGGCGGCCGAGGATGTAGTTCGAGGTGCCGTTCATGATGCCCTGGACGCCTGTGATCTCCAGGCCGCCGAACATGCGCTCGGCGGTGCGCAGGAGGGGGGTGCCGCTGAGTACCGAGCCCTCGAACTCGAAGCCGACACCACGCTCGGCAGCCAGCTGCTTCAGTGCGCGGCCGGCGAGTGCGACCGGTCCCTTGTTGGTGGTGCACACATGCTTGCCCGATTCCAGGGCCCAGCGCACATGCGAGAGGGCGGGCTCACCGTCGGTGGGGTTGGTGAACGTCGCCTCCACGACGATGTCGGCCGGGACCTCGCGGATCACCCTCTCGTTGCGCGGATCAGCGCTGCCGCCGGCAAGGCCCGCGAAGCTCAGCTCCCCGGGCTCGGCGGCCAGCAGCGGCGCCAGATCGATACCGTCGGTGTCCACCAGGGAACCGGCCCGCAGATCGGTGATCGCCACCACCCGCAGGGCGAAACCCAGCTCCTTGGCCAGGCGCTCCCCGCTCTGGGATACGAGTTCGGCAAGCGCGCGATTGACGCCGCCGAATCCGATGAGGGCGAGATCGTATCGGCCCATGAGATCGCTCCTTCGCAGTCCGCCGCCTTCACGGTGCGGCTGCTCAGAGCCTCACTTCTCCGCCTGTCACCTGCTCCATGTCGCAACGGCCACCACGCATGCCGATCTGCCGTCTCCTATGGCGATTCGCCCACAGCGCCTTGGGTAACACCGCGCTGGAGAAGGCCGGACGGCCTGTACGGGGGCGGGGCGACGGGCGCCACTGCTCCACAAGGCGTGCGGTTGAGGCCGCCGCAGACCGTGTCCGCGCGCTTCGACACGGCGGCAGTGCGCCCGCCGCCCTCGCGTCGCCGAGTCGCTCAGCCGTCGGTCGGGTTGGGTGACTTCCAGCGACAGGGAAGCGCACCGCGAACCAGCGTCAGTTCCGGTTCGCCGTGCGCGTCGGGCTCGCCGAGCACCGCCGTGAAGGCGTCGGTACGCACCGTCAGGCCATCCGGCGAGCGCTCGCACTCCACGCTCAAGGGCTCCGCCGCCTCCGGTCCGTAGCGCACCGCGAAGACGTCAAGGTCCTCCGGTGCGCCGGGTGCGGGGCCCGCTTCGAGGGCGGTGGTCGTCATTACATGGCTCCAGCCCTCGTCGGGGTTGCCGTAGCCGCGGGGGTCGAGGGCGAGCTCGAAGGCCACCTGTTGCTGGGTGACTTCGTGCCGGGCGTCGAAGCTGTCCGGGCTGTCGGCCGGCGGGTGCGTCAGCCGGAGGTCGCCCGCGGCCGCGACGGGCGGCAGCTCGCCGGTCCTGCGGAACCGGTCGCCCTCCGCGACGACGTACGGCATCCCGGCTAGCAAGTACCGTTCACCACCCAGCCGTTCGACGACGACCGTCATCCACAGCCGGGTGCCGTCCGTGACGTACAGCGACTGGAGATGGCGCAGCACATGGTCCCGTCCGACGACGGGCTTGCTCACGAGCTTGGCCGCGAGGTCCCCGAAGCGGTGGTCCCGTACGCGTACCGCGCCCATCGGACGGCACAGCAGGAAGCCGTCCGTCACCGGCCCGAACCCGTGCTGCCGGTCGACGGCGCCGGCCACCAGCACCGAGCCGCCCGCCTCGATCACAGTGGGCGTCATCCGGTCGTCGAACGACACCGTGACCGTGCCCGCACGCAGTTGGTGGCAGGCGGGTTCCGTACGCGGTGTGCGGTGCCAGCGCGTGGCGTCCTGGATCTGCCACACCAGCATGAACGCGAAATGCCCGTCCACGCCTCCGTCCGCTCCGACCGCGTGCCGGGCCCAGCGGCTGTCACCGGCGTAGCGGCCGATGTCGGCGCCGATGCGCCGGCTGAAGTACCGCAGTCCCAGGACGGATTCGAAAGCGGAGTGCTGCTCGCTGTAGCGCGGCCCGCCGATATCGAAGCCGCTTCCGGCCAGCCGCGCGTCGATATAGCGGGCGAGTGCGTCGCCGTCCTCGGCGACGACTCCCTCACCGCTGATCCGGTGCGCCTGGGCGAGGAAGGACAGCGAGATCGGCCCGTAGTTGTTGTCGTACGCGCCGCCGTGCTCCGGGGGCAGCAGCGCGCCCCGGTCGCGGACGCGGTGGGCGCGGATCTCGTCGGTGTACAGGCTCATCGCCCGCGTGCGGACCGACTCGCCCTCCGCGGAAGGGAGGTGGCGGGCCAGCATCAGGCCGCCGACGACGCAGCCGATCGCCTGGTTGCCCGCCTCCTGCGGGTTGAAGAACGTCACCTCGGTCAGCCAGCGCCAGTACCCGCGGGCCAACTCCACGAGCCGGTCGTGCTGTTCGTCGGTAAGGAGCCCGTCGGCCGTGCCGAGGAGGTTCACCGCCTGGAGCAGCGCCCACACCGTGCTCGGCCAGTCGCCGATGGGGTGCGCACCCGGCTCCAGTACGTAACGCGCGTACCGCTCACGGGAGTTGTGCACCCTGAGGTTCGGGTAGCCGGGGTTGTCCTCGGTGAAGACCCGCTCGCGCAGGTGGAACTCCGTGCTGCGGCGCACCGCCTCCGGCAGCCGCGGGTCCTTGGTGCGCTGCCAGGCGAGCGCCAGCAGGGAGGTGATGCCGAGCGAGGTGTCGCCGATGTCGTCCAGGCAGTCGGGGTGTTCGAGGTTGCCCTCGGGCGTCATCCGCTCCAGGGCCTGCTCGACGACGTCGGCGAGGACCGCGTCGTACGTCTCGGGGCTGTCCGGCAGGTCGTGCAGCGGTCCGCGCTGGTGCGTGAGGTACACGGGAGGGGACGTGAGGCGCACGGTGATCAGCCCTTCGTGCCTGGGGTGGCCATGGCGTGGTTCGTCAGGATCACACCACAGGTGCGGGTCGCCGGGCACGCAGTGCGACGGTCAGTGTGTGCGGGCCATGTCCACCGATGTAGACACGGTTCCCGGTCGTCGCGTCGGTGCCGCCCGCCACGGTGTAGTCCTGACCCGGGTCGTACCGCAGTACGTCGCTCCGGTCCGGCCCGGCGAGCGGTTCGCCTGCCTCGACATCGGCCTCGACCCGGATCTCGTCGTCACCGACCCGGTAGGTCATCGGCCCGGTCGTCAGGCACCAGCGCCCGTCGCCGATCGGTACGGCGCCCTCTGGCACGCCGCCCGGCCGGAAGGTCAGTTCGAGGGCCCAGGGCACCCGTGGTCCGCTGATGTCGATCCGCAGGTCGGCACCGTCTTCCCTCAGGTCCGCCTCGACGCGGGTCGTGTGTGAGACGTCGTCACGAGGCCGGTCCGGGAAGGCCATCGCGGCCGAGAAGCGTCCCTCGTCCGCCATCCGGTAGGCGCCGTCGTCCCGCCTCTGGTCCGTCGGGAGCGGTTGGTAGTAGGCGGCCGTGAGGGTCTCGGTGAGCCGGTACCGGTTGTCGGCGAGCTGTTGCATGCCGGCGGCGCGGAACGGGCCCAGGTCGAAGAACCCCCGGCTCAGACGGACCGCGTCTAGGACGGCGTCGCCGGCGAACAGGCGAAGGAAGGTGGGGTTGCAGGCGAGGCCCGAGCGGATGCGCCGGTGCTCGGGCACGTCGGAGCCGCCGTACGCCACCGTGTGCACGTCGGCCGAGGCGTGTGCGGCGAGGCGTGCGGTGGTGATGTACCGGTCGCGCGGAAGTGTCTGTGCGGCCGGGGCAGGCAGGGCGCGGCACAGGTCCGGGGTGAGGAGGGTCTGGGCGAGCAGGTCGGGGTCGTCGATGCCGCCCGTGGCCGCCAGCCGCGCCGCCCGGCCGAAGTCGCCCCGACCGGTGCGGATCGCGAGCAGCCGGTAGTGCGGCAGGTAGGGCGCCAGCGGGAACGGGTGGTTCTGGTCCTGCCGTCGCGAGTGGACGGTCTCCACCGTGCCGTCCGGCCTGATGAGGTCCAGGGTCGTGGCGAGATTGCGTTCGACGGCGTCCAGCAGGTCGGCACGGCCGAGCACGCCGGCCAGCAGCAGCAGCGAAGGGTTGGACACGTGGGCCGCGTAGTTGGCGCTCCGTTCCGAGTACAGGCCCTCCGCGTCGATGTCGACGCCCTCGGAGAGCCACTCCTCGACGCGGTCGAGCAGCCGGTCGTCGGGGAACGACCGGTGCAGCCGGGCCAGCGCCGCGCACAGCTCCCAGCGGTGGTTCGGGGTGTGCACCCCACCGGTCAGGAGACTGCCGGAGGCGGCGCCGGCGATCTCGGCGAGCGCGGCCGTGACATCGCGCAGTTCCGGCCCCGCGCCGGCCGCGAGGACGTGCGCGTCGCACACGTCGTTGACGGTGAAGGCGGAGTCCGGCGGTGACTGCACGTTGTCGCCGCCGGCGAAGAGGCCGGTGGTGGTCTGCACGGCCCGCAGGGCGCGGAGGTGGGTCATCGCGGCGGCGATGGCCTGCCTGCTGCCGTGCAGTGCCGAGTCCGGGGAACGGTATGCCGCGACCAGGGTCTTCACCCGGCGCGCCAGAGCACGGTGCGGCACACCCGCGGGTTCCTCGTCGGGGCCGGCCGCCAGCGGGGCGGCCGGCCGGTCGGCGGCGCGGGCCGCCGCGCGGACGAACTCGTGGTCGAGCGGGGTGGGCAAGGTCAGTCCTTCAGTCCGGCGTTGATGTCGGCATTCATGACGTAACGCTGGAACACCAGGAAGACGACGATCAGCGGGATCATGGAGATGACCGATCCGCCGAGCACCACCGACCAGTTGATGTTCTGCGCCCCGACGAGGCTCTGGATGCCGATCTGCACGGTGAACTTCTCGGGGTCGTTGAGCATCAGCAGCGGCCAGATGTAGTCGTTCCACCGCCACTGGAACGACAGGATGGAGAGCGTCAGCATGATGGGCCGGGAGATCGGCACCATGATCCGCAGGAAGATCGACAGCTCACGCGCCCCGTCGATGCGGGCGGCCTCGATGAGCTCGTCCGGGACCGTCAGGAAGAACTGGCGGAACATGAAGCATCCGGTCGCGGTGAGCAAGGCCGGGAAGATGATGCCCGCGAGCGAGTTGTAGAGGCCCAGGTCGCGGACCACCAGGAACTGCGGGGCGAGCATGACCTCGGACGGCAGCATCGTGGTGGCCAGGATGCAGATGAAGAACACCTTGAGCCACTTGTTGTCGTACTTGGCCAGCGCGTATCCCGTGCAGCAGCTGACTCCCACCGTGAGGATCGTCGCGATCACACACACGATGGCCGTGTTGATGAAGTACCCGGAGAAGTTGGCGCCGTCCCACGCTGCCTTGTAGCCCGACAGGGTGGGGTCGTCCGGAAACAGCGCCAGCGAGGAGAACAGGTCTCCCGCCGGCTTGAAGGAGCTGAGGACGAACCACAGCACCGGAAACCCGTAGACGGCCGCCAGGACCCACAGCAGTGTCGTCGCGGGCACCGCGCGCCGAAGCCCACCGCTCCGCGCGCTGCGGGGCCGCTTCTTGGAGACGGCCCGTACGGAATCGGCGTCGACCTTGCGCGGCATGTCTGTGGTTGTCATCGGTTCTCCACCCGCCGGTTGACGACCAGCTGGATGATCGCGACGGCCATCAGGATGAGCATGAGCACGAACGACGCGGCGCTCGCGTAGCCGATCTGGCCCGATTTGAAGCCGGTCTGGTAGATGTACTGGACAAGCAGGTTGTTCGACGTCCCGGGTCCGCCGTTGTTGAGGGAGGCGAACAGCGGGTACTCCTTCATCGCGTGGATCGTGTTGAGCAGGATGACGATGAAGGAAGTGGGCGCGATGCTCGGCAGTGTGATGCTGACGAACTGGCGCCACGGACCGGCGCCGTCGAGCGCGGCCGCCTCGTAGTACGACTGCGGTACGTTCTTGATCGCCGCGATGAACAGCAGCATCGAGAAGCCCGTCCAGGCCCAGGATGCCGCCACCACCACGACCAGCAGCGACAGGTCCGCGTTCGACTGCCACGGAACGGCACTTCCGCCGAACTCCTCGATGACGTGGTTGACCAGTCCGAAGTTCTCACCGAACAGCCACCGCCACAGGACACCCACGACGATGGGCGACAGCAGCCACGGTATGAAGAAGAAGACGCGGGCGACCGATACGCCCTTGGCGTGCTTACTCACCAGCACGTTGGCGATGAGCAGCGAGAACACGAAGTTCAGCGGAACGAAGAGCACGGTGTACAGCAGCGTCCGGGTCAGCGCGTCGAAGAAGGTGGAGTCCCCGGCCAGGTTGCTGTAGTTGTCCAGTCCGACGAACTGGAACGCCCCCACGCCCGTGTAGTTCGTGAAGGAGTAGACGAGCCCGATCACCGCCGGCCAGACGAAGAACAGCGCGAAGAGCACGACATTGGCCGCGATGAGGGCGAGCGGCGCAAGGGTGTACTTACTGCGTCTCCTGGGCGGGCTCGCGGACACGTCCGGGGCGAGTTGGGTCATCTTCCTGACTCCGTGCTGGTGGAATGGGTTCCTGTGGCTTAAGGCCATGAGCCCGGCATCGCGTGGGTCCCGAGGCCGGGCGGCGGTGACTCGACCCCGCCGCCCGGCCCGTCGGCCTACGATCAGCCGCCGACCTGCTGGTTGTAGCCGGCCACGATGTTCTCCAGGGCCTTGTCGGCCGACTGCTGGCCGTTGATCGCCTTGCCGAGCTCCGTCGGGGTCGGGTCCTCGGTGATGCTCTTGCCCTTCAGCGCCCACTCCGTCTGCGCGCGGTTGAAGTAGCCGGAGATCGGGTCGTAGAGCGGGATCGACTCGTTGTAGAGCTTGAACGCCGCCTGCGCCGCCTCGGACTTGAAGGGGTACTTCGGGGTCAGGCCGGTCTCGACCGGCAGGAACCCGGACGCCTCGCACAGCGCCTGGTAGTGGGCCGGCTCGTACAGCCAGGACAGGAACTTCTCCGCGGCGGCGGCCGCGTCGGCGTTGTTGTTGAAGCCGACCGTCATGCCGCCGCTGTTGACGTCACTGGCCTGCACCGGCTGGGCGGGAGTCGGGACGCTCGCCCACTCGAACTTCGTGATGCTCTCCGCGTAGGCGGCGACCTGCCACACGCCGGACCAGTAGGCGACGACGTCACCGCTCTGGAACATGGCCGACGGGTCGGCCTCGCTGGTCCACACCGACTTCGGCATGGTCTTGTTGTCGTTCAGTCCGACGAAGTAGTTCACGGCTTTCTTGGTCGCCTCGTCCGCCGAGAACTTGCCGGAGTCGTCAGCGTGGACGTACTTGCCGCCCATCTCGTACACCATGGCGCGGAGCCGGGACGGCGACGGGTCGAACGTCAGGGAGTACTTGGCGTCGGTCTTCTCCCGGACCTCGTCCGCCGCCTTGATGAACTCGGTCCAGGTCCAGGTCTTCTCGGGCGAGGTCGGGTAGGAGACTCCGGCCTTCTCGAAGAGCGACTTGTTGATGAACATGCCGGACGCGGTGATGTCCGAGGGGATGGACAGCACCTTCCCGGACGAGTCCTTGGCGACGAAGTTGCCGTTGATCTTGTTGCTCTTCTTGTTGGCGATGGAGCCGAGGTCGATCAGCTTGTTCGCCCAGATCGGGTCCAGCTTCGGCACGGCCGCCACGTCGGGCAGGGAGTTCGCCTGCGCGGCGTTGCGCAGCTTCGCGTCGTAGCCGTCGTAGGGAATGTTGACGAGCTTGACGTCGACGCCGGTTTCCTTCTTGTACTGCGCCACCATCTTCTTCCAGCCCGCGTCCTGCCCCGGAACCGTGGAGATCCAGAACGTCAGCGACTTGGAGGTCCCGCCCGAGCCGGAGTCCGACCCGCCGCAGGCGGAGAGCAGAAGGGCACCTGCCGTGGCCACGGCAGCGAGGGGGACCAGGCGGCGTATGCCGCCGCGGCCGAGTCGGCGGGAGCGCCGCACACCCACAGTGGTCATCTTCGATCCCTTTTCGTGGTTGGGGACGGAGCACGGCGCCGACGAAGGCGGCACGGGTGCAATGTGCAAGAAAGTTCGCTTTCCGAGGGCGCGGCCTCGCCCGGCCGCGTCATCCTGACGGGCGAGGGTCCCCGGCCACTGTGGCCGTCGCCGCACAAGCACGCCCTGGTGCGGTTGCCGTACGTCGAGTACGGGCGGGACGCTCGACCCAAGCCGGCGTCCCGACCGACCTAGAAAGCGCTTGTCCGGACATTGGCAGAAGCCTGTGGAGTCCGTCAATGCTTCACCCGCACCCCTCTGGTCACGGTTTGGAATCCACTCTCCGGTCGCGGTTTGGCTTCCACTCCGCCGGTCACTGTCTCGATGCCGCGGGCCACGGCCAGCCGGGCCGCCCCCACCACGGTGCCGCTCTCGCCGAGCGCGCTGTTCACGACCTCGGTGGGCCAGCTCAGCCGGGCGAGTTCCGCCCGTACACCGGGCAGGAGCTGGGGGTCCTTGCCGATGGCGCCACCCAGCACGATCAGGCCGGGGTCCAGGACGGCCGCCGCCGCCGCGGCGAGCCGGCCGATCTCGGCGGCATGGCGGCCGACGACGGTGCGTGCCGTGGCGTGCCCCTCGCCGGCGAGGGCGAAGAGCCGCTCGGCGGTGCGGGGGCACGGGCCGTCGGCGTCCTGCCAGGCGTCCGCCGCCCGGCGCAGCAGGGAGCGGGCACCGATGTGCTCCTCCAGGCCCTCGCGGCGGGGTTCGCGGTCCCCGTCCCACGGGTAGGGCAGCCGGGCCACCTCTCCGGCGGCGCCGTTCGCCCCGCGCAGCACCTGGCCGCCGATGACGACCCCGAGGCCGATGCCCACGCCGATCCGCAGATAGCCGAAGGTGTCCCGGCCGTGGGCGGCGCCCTCGTGCAGCTCGGCGAGCGCGGCGCAGTTGACGTTGTTCTCGACGTGTACGGGAACGCCCGGCGGCAGTGCGACGGCCATGGCGTCGAAGAGCGGGCCGGCCTTGGCGGTCGCCGGACGCGCGCCCGTGCCTTCCGGGTCCTGCGTGATGACATCGCCGACGGCCACGACGACCGCGCGCAGCGGGGCGCCGGTGGGCAGCTCCTTGAGGACGTGGCGTACGACGTCGGCGGCGTCCGGCCGGGTCCCCGTCCCCTCGGCGAGCAGGGTGCCGTCCAGGGCGCAGCCGCGCACCCGGGTCACGGCGGGCCCGAGGTCGACGGCGAGCACGGCCCCGGCGGCGGGACCGAGTCCGTAGACGGCGGCGGACCGGCCAGTGGCGCCGGAGACGGTGCCCGAGCGCTCGGCCAGCTCGGCGGCCTCGAGTTCGGCCACGGCGGAGGAGACGGTCGGCTTGGACAGGCCCGCACCGGCTGCCAGTTGGGGGCGGGTCGCGGTACCGGCCGCTGCGAGTACGGCGAACACCGCGCGGGCGCTCTCGCTCAGGTCCATGGTCTCCCTCAGATCGTGCCGCCGGGTCCGGTCGCAGAGTCGTACAGCACCGGGATTCCCATGCGTTCTTCTTGACGCACCCTACTTCGTTAGTTAACTTCCTAACGAAGTCAAGCGGTACTCGCCTGCCGCGCACCATCAGAAGCCTGTCCCGGGGCTTCCCGACCGCTTCGTGAGGTATCGACTCCGGCCTTCAAGCTGCGCCGCCAGACCCCTTCAGACTCGCGTCCCGACTGCGGGTCGTCCGCGGTCGGTCGCGCGGTGCACCCGCGCCTTTGAAGTGCACCCCCACCGGACCCGCAGCCGCCCATCGGCGGACGGGGCGTGGGGGGGGGGGGGGGGGGGCGCGCCCCCCCCCGGGGCGGGGGGGAACCACACACCCCCCCCCCCAACCCTCAACGACAACACCCCCCCCCCCCCCCCCCCCCCGCCCCCCCC
>NZ_JBIAHS010000018.1:0-222673 GCF_042870755.1 Streptomyces sp. NPDC006365 | reverse complement strand
GAGGCCCTGCCTTCATGCGCGTACCGACGGAAGATCACCCGACCAGGAACTCCGTTCGATCCACACGTTCCAAGATCGGTTGAGATACGGCTTCTGAGAGGGTTGCCCTCGCCGGAGAACCTTCCGTTGTCCACGTCCTCCGCGAGCCCTTCGAAGATCGGCGGGAGTATGGCGCCGGGACAGTCATGGGCATCACCAGAGTGCCGCCGGTGTAGTCGAGTACGCGGCGGGCGGTCCCGACGACGAGCGGCCGCCACGGCGGCCAGTGCTGGAAGTTGTCCGTCCCGGGCAGCCCCGGCTTGATGTCCATGAGTGTCTCGCCCACCTTCTCGGCGTCGAACACCCGTGAATCCGGGATCAGTCGCTGCACGAGTGGACTGGTCGTCGTCTTGCCCGCGCCGTGGGTGCCGTTGAGCCATACGATCATGGGCCCCGACGCCAGCCGCTGCGGCCCTGCGTGAGCCAGAGGTGGATGGCTTGGGCGAGGACGACGGGAAGTAGGGAACGAAGCGTTCGTTTTCCCCTTGACCAGCCGGCTCATAGCGTCTCCGGGATATTCGGCGGTTCTAAGCGCGCTGAGCCCACTTCGGTGTCCAGAAGCCGCTGTCGGGGCGGCCGGCGTACGCAGCGGTGAGGTGGTCACGGAGTGCGGTGAGGGCGGGATGCGGGTTGTCGGTGCGCCAGATCAGTGAGTGCGGGTAGACCGGGGTCGGGTCACGCAGCGGGATACGCCGCAGGTCGTGGCCGGCAGGCCAGACCAGCGGAGTCCGCTCGCTGACAAAGGTCGCCAGCGTCGAGGAGCCCGCGATCGTGTCAAGGAGCGGCTCGATACCGAAGTTGGGGCCGACCGAGTCGATGGTGAGACCGAACGTGGCGGCGAGTTCGTCATAGTAGGCAGTCCACTCGGTGCCAGGCATGTTGCCGGGCATCCAGATCCGGCGCCCGGCAAGCTGAGCGGGAGTGATCGCGCGGGCGGCGGCGAACTCGTGAGCCGGTCCGGTGAACAGGTGTAGCGGTTCGTCGAAGACCGGAGTCACCTCGATGCCGTCAGGGAGCTGCCGGCCCGGCATGCTCACGGCGCGGAAGGTCGCGTCGATCGTCCCGGACCGGACGGCGGCGATGGCCGTGTCGGAATCGAAGAGGGTCACGACATCAAGATCGGTCTCGGGATACGCACGGTGGAAGTCCCGCAGCAGCCCCGCCACCGAGACCCTGCGGCCGATCACGTCGACACGCAACGCCCGGCGCCCTGGCCGCACGGAAGCGGCCGCCCGTTCCTCGGCTTGGAGGAGAGCCCGGGCGTAAGGCAGGAACGCCTGCCCGTCGATGGTGAGCCGGGCTCCTCGGGCCGTGCGGCTGAACAGCTGCACACCGAGGTCCTTCTCCAGCACGGCGATGCGCTTGGAGACGGCCTGTGGGGTGATCGACAAGTTGGTGGCGGCTTCTTGGAACTGTCCCGCGTCCACGGCGGCGACGAAGGTGCACACAGAGGTGAGGTCCACGCCGACCATCCTAGGCAGACAACCAATCGTTGAGTCTGATCGGCGAAATGGTTGTTTGATTCCAGTACGCCAGGCTGTCTTCGATGTCTTTGGTCAACATATGGTTTGGCAAGCAGCAGGGCAGAAGGCGTGCTGCCCGCAGCCGGATGGCTGCCGGGCTCGTCCTTCAAGGGCTCGGACTGACCGCGTTCACGGGCGGTGCGACCCACGGCCGGCCCTTCGGGCGTGACCGCGTCGCGACGGTCGAGCCCTCCCGCCATCCGGCGATGCCGGTGCGGTCGGCCACACACAAGGCCACCAGCAGCCAAGGTGGACGCCATCACCCTCGCCTCAGACGTGAAGGGCGCATTCGGAGCTGACGCGTGGGCGGGCCCGGCATGACGCCGAGGACCGGCGAGACTGGCGCTGTCGAGCCGCAGACCTCTGGGACGACCCCTCAGCTTGCGTGGGGATGACGGCCGGGACCCGCACCGCACCTGCTCTGATCCATCTGGCCGTGGCGGGCGTACTCGTTCCGGGCCTGGCCCGTGCCGGAACCCCGGCCGAGCCATGAGCCAGGGCGTACGAGGAGTGTTGTGGCTGCCACCAGGGCCGTGACCAGGAATGCGGCACGCAGTCCGTGGCTGTCCGCGAGGGCGCCGAGTGTGGCGGGGCCGCTGATGGTGCCCAGGCCCACGAAGAGGATGGTCGCGGTGAAGCCGGTGGAGGGCTTCTCCGGGAAGGTGTAGTAACTCCAGACCGCGAGCAGCGCCGAACCGGCCATGAAGCACGGCCCGTACAGCACCGCGGAGGCGGCCACGGCGGGCAGCGAGCCCGGGGCGATGCCGAGCAAGGCGACAGCTACGGCGAGACCGGTGAACAGCCAGATGTGCGTACGGCGCAGACCGTGGCGGGTGATGGCATGGCCGGTCAGCGCGCCCGCCGTACCGGCCAGCCCCATCAGGGTCCAGAACAGCGGCGCGGTGGCCGAGCCGGAGCCGGTCTCGTCGGTGATCGCCTCGATCGCGTAGGCCCAGTACACGGCGCCCACCAGTCCGTACGAGACCGCCGTGAGATAGAGCGGCACGGCGCGGCGGCGCAGGAACCCGCCTCGCCCTGCCCCGGATCGGGCTCGGCCGCCCTCGCTCCCCTTCCGTGTGCCGTGCGGCGCCGCTCGGTGTGAACCGCCGGGCAGCACCAGCGCGTTGTAGACCGTGACGACCAGCGCGGCCACGGCGAAGACCGACCAGGCGTGCCGCCAGTGGGAGTGACGCAGCAGCAGGGCGAGCGGTCCCGCGACGACGACGCCGAAAGCGGTGCCGGTGGCGATCACCGCCATGACGCGCTCGCGACGGTTCTGCGGGATCACACGGTCCACCACGTCGGAGTACGGAGCCCAGACCCAGCCGGAACTCATGCCTGCCAGCACCAGACCCGTGGTGAGGGTGGCCGGTTCGCGGGCGACGGCCACCAGGCCCATGCCGGCGGTCGCGCACCCTCCGCCCGTGATCACCATGGAGCGCGGACCGAAACGGGCGACCAGCGTGCCGACCAGGAGCAGGGCCACGACGAAGCCGATGTAACTCGCGCTGCCGATCAGACCGACCGTCGCGACGGACAGACCGAACTCGCGGCGGAACTCGGGGAGATAGAGGCCGTAGCCGTAGCGGGCGAAGCCGAAGGTCACGCCGATGGCACTGAGGCCGGCGAGACCGACGTGCCACTCGGGGCGACCGATGATGCGTGTCATTTCCATGTCTCAAGCCTGTGAGCTGGGGTGACACCAAACCAGTGGCGGAAACGTCAGGAAGCACTAGATTTACGTCATGGCCAAGGACAAGCCCGCAGGACCGATACGCGTTGTGGTCACGCTCCTTGAGGAGACCTCGCTGTTCGAACTCTCGGTGCCCTGCGCCGTGTTCGGCGAGGGATACGAACTGACGCTGTGCAGCACCACGCCGGGTGGCATCCAACGGGCACCCGGCGGGCTGAGCCTGACCGCCGAGCGAGGCGTGGACGCGTTGCGGGACGCCGACCTCGTCGTCGTACCGGCGTGTGTGATGGACGGCGCGTACGAGCCGCCCGAGGCGCTGCTCGACGAGCTGCGTGCCGCGCACGCCCGGGGGGCGCGGGTGGCATCCCTTTGTTCCGGCGCGTTCGTGCTGGCAGCGGCCGGACTGCTGAACGGGCGCGAGGCCGCCACGCACTGGATGTACGCGGACGAACTGCGCCGCCGCCACCCCCGCGTGCGCGTCAACGAGCGGGCCCTGTACATCGACGACGGCTCCATCCTCACCAGTGCGGGTACCGCGGCCGCCATCGACCTCTGCCTGCACATCGTGCGCCACGACTACGGCTCGGCGGCGGCAGCCGAGGTGGGCCGCCGTATGGTCGTCGCCCCGCACCGGGAGGGCGACCAGTCTCAGTACGCGCCGGCCGGCGCGCCCCGCGTACGGACGTCGGAGCAGGGACTCGCCCCGGTCCTGGACTGGGCTCTGGACCGACTCCAACAGCCACTGGCTGTAGGGGAGTTGGCGGCACGTGCCGGAATGAGCACCCGTACCTTCGAGCGGTACTTCGCGCGCGAGGTCGGCACCACTCCGCTGCGCTGGCTCAACCAGCAGCGGCTGGCGCGCGCTCGGGAGCTGCTGGAGACCACCGACCTTCCGGTGGACACGGTCGCCCAACGCAGCGGACTGGGCAGCGGCGACGGACTCCGCCAGCACTTCCATCGCGCGCTCGGCACCACTCCGGCCGCCTACCGCCGCGCCTTCCGCATGCCGCGCGGGGCTCCGCCCCGGACCCCGTTTCGGGGGCCGGCCCCCGAACCCCCGCTCCTCAATCGCCGCAGGAGCTGATTTTTGCCCGGACTGGGCGGCACCTCGCAGCGGTAGCAGGGGCGTTTGAGGACGAGGCCGCAGGCCGATGGGGGGCCGGGCCGCAGCCTCGACGGGGTCCAGGGTGGAGCCCCTGGTCGGGGTTCGGGGCGGAGCCCCTGGTTGGGGTTCGGGGCAACGCCCCGGGATGGGGTTCGGGGCAACGCCCCGGGATGGGACGGGTAGGGGCGGCGGGAGCGAACGAACTCACTGGATCGAGGAGTCCGGCGGCGGCAGTTGGACCGTGCGGTCCCGGTCGACGGAATCGACGCCGTCGACCGCCTCCAGGTCCGGGATCCGGTCCTCCGCAACAGTGCCGGAGAGCGTGCCGAGGACCGGCTGCTCTCCGGTGACCGTCAGCCCGGCCTGCCGCAGAGCCTCGACCACCTCCGCGAACCGGTCGGGGTCGACCGCGAGAATGACCCCGACCGGCGCGGACCGGGAAGGCTCGCTCACGGGGCCTGGAGCAGGCCCGAGCCGACGTCCCTGACGGGCTGCGCCAGCGGGAACGCGCCTGCCTTCAGACGGGCCACGAGATCGGCCGCGGAGCCGTTGGGGTTCGCCTCGGCGAGCAGGGCGAGGACACCCGCGACGTGCGGTGTGGCCATGCTCGTGCCGTTCAGGTTCTGGTACCTGCCGCCAGGGGCGGTCGAGCGCACGTCTCTGCCGGGCGCGGCGATGTTGATCTCGCCGCCTTGGCCGTTGATGCCGCCGTTGGAGAAGAACGACGGAGTGAGTGCCCTGTCGAGGGCGGCCACCGCGAGGACGGAGGGACAGTTGGCGGGCCGGCTGACAGGATGAATGACCGGGGGCCGCTCGCTGTCGTTGCCGGCCGCGGCGACGATCACGGTCCCGCGCTCGAGCGCGCGCTTGGCCAGGATCTCGTACGTCTGCGGGAAGAGCTCCCCCGGTCGGACCCGCGCGCCGAGCGACATGGAGATCACCCGTGCGCCGCGGGCGACGGCCCAGGCCATGCCCGCCAGGATCTGGCCGTCCGCGCCGCTGCCCCTGTTGTTGAGGACCTTTCCGGCGAGGATCCGGGCGTCGCAGGCAACGCCGTACCGGGGTCCCTGCTGGGGTTTGGCCGGGCCGGCGACGGTGCCGATGCAGTGGGTGCCGTGGCCGTTGCCGTCCTCGACCGCCTCGCCGACCACGAAGGACATGGTGTCCTCGATGCACCCGACCAGGTCCGGGTGGGTGATGTCCACGCCGGTGTCGAGGACGGCGATCTTCACACCGCGTCCGGTCAGATGGGACAGGTTGGCCCGGATTGCCTGCAGGCCCCAGGTGAAGCTCTGTTCGTCCGAGGCCGGGCCCTGGGCGGCGGCGATTTCGGCCCTGGTGTGGCGGTCGACAATCTCCTCGTCACTGCGGTAGGCCGGGTAGAACTCCGTCGGCGCCTGCGTCGGGGCGGTGATCGGCATGGCGTACACCATGCGCTCCGGCTCCGCCGCGAGGATCGTCGGTTCGACCTCGGCCGTGGTCACCAGCGCGTGGCGCTGGTCGGGCCGCACCTCGACGACGGCGGCGGCGAGTTCCTCGAAGTGCACCGAGACGTCGGGGCGCTCCAGCAGTTCGGAGACGTTCCCCACCTCGGCTCCGCGGACACGTTCGACGGACGCGATGTCGGCGGATGAACGCAGCGCGTTCAGTCCGCCTTCCTGGTTGCTCGGGTCGAGCAGGACCACGTACCGACCGGTGTACTCCGCATCCTGGCCGGTGGCGGATGCGCTGGGTCGATTGGGCTGCCCGTCGAAGGCGCGCCTGTCCATGGGTCCGTTCGCCATGTGGTTGTCCTGCTTTCTGTGCGCTCCCCCTGTTTCGTGGACGCGCGCCGAGGCACGGGCTGTCAGACGCCACGGATCGCGGGGCGCGGTTCAGTCGTGTATCGACGCGTACTGCCGTTGACCTGCAAGGTTGTCCATTGCCGGGCCGTCGGCGTTGCCCCCCGTTCACGGTGGCACCGGGCACGGAGACCGGCAACTCAGGACCGCCGACGGGGTCGTGGGGCTGGTTCGCAGGCTTCGAGCGGCATCAGTCGAAGGGCAGCGCCCGACCGTGCACCACATCGAGCCGGGACACGGCCCGGGTCAGCACGACATACAACCGACGCAGCCCTCGCGCACTCGCCCCCGTGGCTCCCTCCGCCTCACCCACTGTTTGTGCACCCCCCTCCGCGATCGCCGCCGGCTCCACGGCGACGACATGGTCGTACTCGAGCCCCTTGGCGACCCCGGCCCCCAACACCGCGATCCGCGCGCCCAGTTCGTCGGGACCCGCCGACTCGATCCCCGCGGCCGCGAGCGCCTCCCGCACCCGTACGACGTCGGAGTCGGCCGTGATGACCCCGATGGACCCTTCGTGCGCGAGCGCGTCCCGCACGGCAGCGACGGTCTCCCCGACGACGTCCGCGGCCTGCCGAATCCTCAACTCGCCGTCGCTTCTCAGTGATCGAGCCGCGGGCACCCGCACATCCAGCCGCGCCAGCAGCCGGTTCGTCAGCTCGACCACCGCCCCCGGCACCCGAAACCCGGTCGTCAACGGCACCACCGCCGCCTCCGGCTTCCCCAACTGCCCGAGCAGTCCGGGCCAGTCGCGCGCGGCCCACGGCATGGTCCCCTGGGCGAGATCACCGAGTACCGTCAGCGAGCCGAAGGCCGCGCGCCGCCCGATCGCCCGGCACTCCATCGGCGACAGATCCTGCGCCTCGTCGATCACCAAGTGCCCGTAACCCTCCGGGTGTTCGACCAGTCCCGCCACCTCGTCGAGCAGCACGAGATCGGCCGCCGACCACCGCGCCGACTTGTACGACCGAGGCGGCCGGGCCCACAGAATCGCCTTCTGCTCGTCCGCGTCCAGCACCCCGTCCGCGGCCGCGGCCAGCGCGTCCGGGTCGGCGAGCAGCTCCGCGACGACCTCCTCCGGCCGCACCGCGGGCCAGGCGCCGTCGACGTACGCACTGACGGCCCGCGCCCGCTCGATCTTCCGCACCCATGCGTTCGTCACCGGCCCCGCCCGCCGCTCGGCCTGCCGCTGAATGTGCCGCACGACCCGCGTCCGTACGCGCTCACGCCCGACGGAGTACGGCGGCTCCTCGTCCCGTACGCCCGCCACGATCCGCGCCAACTCCCCACCGGGCACCCGCCATCGGTAGGAACCGTCCGGCACCGCGACGTCGCCCGGACCTCCGGCCCGCACACGGGCATACAGCGCCCGGCGCAGCACTTCGGCCATCCGCATGTCGTGTTTCACGACGGCTGCCGCTTCCGTATCCGTGGCCGTCACGGGATGGCGGGCGATCTCGTCCGTGAGGGTCGACTGCCGTACGCCCGTCTCGCCGAGCGCGGGCAGCACCCGGGAGATGTACGAGAGGAAGGTGCGGTTGGGTCCGAGAATCAGCAGGCCGGAGCGCTGGATGCGCTGCGGGTAGGTATAGAGGAGGTAGGCGGCGCGGTGCAGTCCGACCGCGGTCTTGCCGGTGCCCGGAGCACCCTGCACACAGACGGAGGTCGCCAGGTCGCCGCGTACGAGATCGTCCTGTTCGGGCTGGATGGTCGCGGCGATGTCGCGCATGGGGCCGACGCGGGGACGCTCGATCTCGCCCGCGAGGATACGGCTCTGCTGCCGCGACTCCCCCGCACCGGGCCCCGCCCCGAGTTGCTCGTCCTCCAGACCGGTGAGGCCGGCGGACTCGCCCCGACTGCCCGGCGCCCAGCCGAACCTCCGACGCACACGGACGCCCTGCGGGTCGCGGGCACTCGCCTGGTAGAAGGCGCGCGAGACGGGGGCGCGCCAGTCGACGACGAGGGGCGGGGCTGCGGGGTGTTCGCTGATCCTCAGCCGCCCGACGTGGTAGCTCTGCCCGGCGTGTTCACCGCCGTCGAAGTCCAACCGCCCGAAGAACAAGGGGCCTTCGGGCAGCTCGCGCAACTCCTTTGCCTTGCTGCGCAGTTGATACCCGAGCACTTCGGCGTCGGCCCCGGAGGCGGAGACGTCCTCGCCGGTGACGACGTGCTCCTGGGCGCCGTCGATCATCGCCGCGAGGGCGGCTCGGCAGGTTTCGTGGTGGGCGCGTTCTTGGGTGAGGGCGTGCTGGAGGGAGGGCTCAGGGGACGTCATTCCAGCAAGGATAGCGACAAAACGTTACTCGGTTAAATTTCTTATCGAGTCTCAGTGGTGGTGCCGGCAAGCTACGACCCCGGCGCCTCATGCGAACCGCTTCAACCCCGCCTCCAACTGCCGAAAGGCCAGCCCCGCCGCGGCGACGGCATCCGCCCGGACCTGCTCCGCGCGCTCACCCACCGCCATCCGCCGTACGTTCTCCATCGCGAGGATCCGCCGCACGGCGACAATCTGCCCGGCGGCGAGCCGGGCCTCCAGGTCCCCGCCGAGGGCACGGGCGAGCGCCTCCTCGGACCGCTCCAGAAACCCGTACAGCCGGGCCACGAGCGAGGGCGTCCCATAGAGCAGCCGGTGAAAGGCAAGCACGGGCTCCGCGTCATTGAGCCCGGTGACGGGATCACACCGCTTGAGCCCATCGAGGAAGTGCACCCGCAGCGCATCGAGCGGCGACTGCCCCTCGCTCCGCTCGTCAACGATCCGCGCGGCCTCCTGCTCATGATCGGCGAACCGGTGCAGGACCAGGTCTTCCTTGGTCGGGAAGTACCGGAAGAGGGTCGGCTTGGAGATCTCGGCGGCTGCGGCGATCTCGGCAACGGAGACGGCGTCGAACCCCCGCTCCAGGAACAGCCCGATCGCGACCTCGGAGACGTCCTGGTACATCCGCCGCTTCTTGCGCTCGCGCAGACCTGTGTCACTCATGCGGACGAGCGTACGCACCACGGGGCCGCATGCGAGCGGAGCGGCTGTGCCGCCGTGTGACGTCCTTCAGGAACGCCTCACGTCACGGTCCCTGCCTCCACTCGGGGATTGCCGCAAGATTCCACGGATCGAGTTCACCACGGGCTCCAACCACCCCTGCTACCGCCTCAGCCGTAAGCCCCACCCGCCGTCGGCTCCACCACTTTCCGCCCCGGACATTAGCGGCCCCCTCGCCTCGGGCCGTCCGGCGACGTGTCATGCGCCCACAGTGAACCCGGCCCGACTGATGCCGCCATGGTCTCCGTGCGGCAACGCGCGGGCAAGGTAGGGGTTCGCGGTAGCGCGAGTAGGCAGTCCGAGTGACCCCTTGGCCACTGCGAGGGTCACGGCGTACGAGTCCACCGCCCTGCGGACGTTCGGGGCGTCGAGGCTGGCGCCGGTGACCAGGCGGTCGAGATCCACGTAGGCGGAGCGGACGCTCTCGATCCACCGGTAGACGCGCCAGTCCTGCTCCCAGTCCTTCGTGTGCGTGCTGGGAAGCTTGCGCTCCCAGCGGCGGAACAGGCGCTTGCGGATCTCGGGCTGGGTCGGGGTGAGATGCATGTGCCGGACCAGGTCGTACAGCGGGTCGCCGACCATCGCCATCTCCCAGTCGATGATGGTGAGGGCGAGCGCATCATCGCGGCGCACGAGGTTCCAGGGGTTCAGATCACCGTGCAGCAGGGCCGGCCGGCGCGGTGTCACGCGATGCCGGGACAGGATCTGACTGAGCCCGGGGGCATCGGGCAGGCCGAGGTTGCGTGCCACCTGCTTCGATTCCTTGGGCAGTTCCCGGACGAGCGCCACAAGTTGCTCGCTCAGCCAGCCGTAGAACTCCGACGCATCCGCGATCTCACCGATCGGGTCCAGAGGACGGTAATCGACGTTGGTCAGCGCACAGAGCTGGTCAACGAGCCCGTCCGCCTCATGAGGCAGCAGTCCGTGCACCGGATGGCTGGGGGGCTGATCACCGTCGGGCGGACCGACATAGGTGTGAATGGCGAACGGGTCGTTCTGATAACTCGCGCCCAGGGCGAGCACCCGCGGCGCTCTCACAGCGACCTGGGATCGTTCGATGGCCTGGAGTACGGCGTGCTCGCTGAGGAAGCTGGGCTCTCGGCGGCTGACCGATGCCACCTTGCGGCGTACGACGACCGGAAAGTCGACGCCCGCAACCCGGACCACCGAGTTGAGGTGTGCGGTGCCCTTGAACACCCGGCTTGCGGGGGCCGCCCCCTCCGCGATCAACGCGTCGAATACCGCGGACTTCGGAAAATCGGGATGCTCCGGCACCCTCGGATCCGGATCCCAGCTGATGACGTTGACCGACCGGACCCCCGGGAGCCGGTCACGCCGGGACGCCTGCCACCGGAAGAGAACTCTCTCGATCTCCGTCTCGCTCGCCACACTGGCGAGTCGGAGAGGTTTCGCGGCGGCTTCCAGAGCACGGCGCACGGATGCTGTCGCCTCGTCCAGACTCTTCTGATCGAACGATTCCTCCAGCGACTTCGCCGCACGCATCACATCGGGATAGACGGACTGGGCCCGCTCGAAGTCGATGTAGTGACGCAGGTCCTTGGCGAGACCGTTCACAGCGAGAGGGCGCGTTGCCTGTACCGCCTCGCCCCACGCGTCGATGACCTCGTCCCACTGGAAGTCGGGATACCGCATGCGGACGAGGTGCGTGGCGAGGTCGTGCAGAGGGTCACCGTAGGACGCGAGTTCCCAGTCGACGCAGATCAGGGGCGGGACACCGCTGTAGGTCACGATCACGTTGTCCCGGTGGAGATCCGCGTGCAGCAGGCTGTACGGGCGGCGCGCCATGGCGGGCACCCGGTCGGCCAGACGAGTCAGGGCGTCCTCGGGGATGCCCAGAGCGGTAAACAGCCCGCCGAAGGCAGGCCAATTGGGCTGACGGATCTGCCGGTCCGCGAGGCGCGCCAGCGTACGCAGGAACCCCTGGCTGTCCTTGTCGTTACGCGGCCAGGCATCGGGCAATGGCGGCAACGCCTCCCTGCGCACCTGGGACATCTGTGCGAGCAGCTCGGCCAACGCCTTGATCAGCAGTCTGTCGACCGGCTTGCCGTTCGGGCACACGTTGGAGAGGGGGACACCCTCCACATAGCTGTGGACAGCGGAGCCACCGCGCTCGGCCAGGCACTCCGGTACGTGGCGCAGGACGCCCTTGATGGCGTTCAGAATCTCCGACTCGTGCTGCCAGGTCCTGATCACGACCGGCAGCGCCTCGGGCTTGCGGATCCGCACCGTCACGGATGTGCCGGCATCACGCCGCACATGGCGGGCCATGTCCTCGGTCAGAGGCAGCACATAGTTGCGGTTGTGATGGCCCCCGCTCATCGCCCCGCGCTCTTTCGCCAGGTCCACGAACTTGCCATAGGCCTGATCGGCGAACTTTTGCTCCCAGGAGAAGCGGCTGGGATCAGGCAATGTGCGCACTGGCCGCTCCTGGCTGACGTTCGAAGTTGAGCGCAGCCTAGCGTCGGCGGAGACCCCTCACGACCTGAGTCCGTTAAGTGTTGGTATCAATGAGGTATACGAGTCCTCTGGGATGGGCATGCTTGTGAGATTCAGGCCGTTTTTTTGCGCTCACTCCGCAAGCAGGTTCCAGACGGAGTCGAACCAGGACTGCATGCTGCCGACGAAGACCGACCCCTGTGAATTCGGGTCGTCGTCCTTGACGTAGTGCGTGAGGGTGGCGCCGAGGCCTAGCACGTCGAGGGCATCGATCTCCTCGCCGCTGTCCAACTCGATGCGGCGCTGCTCCACCTCGTACGGACCGTGCAGCGCTTCGGCACCGTTGAACAGGTAGAGCTTGAACGCGGGGGCCAGCGGCACATGCCGGATCTCGATGTCAACGGTGGGAACCGGGCCCTGGCCCTCGATGCGCAGATCCCGTAGGGCGCGTCGCAGTGACGCCGTGTGCACGCGGGTAATGCCGAGTAGGCGTTGTCGCACGGCCTCGTTGTAGGCAGGGTCCTCGGCTCGCGGATAGGGCAGTTCAAGCGTCTCGGACGGCAGCAGCATGCGCAGGGCGATGCGCTGCGGCGCTATGACTCTCGCGCGGATCCGTTCGGTTTGCACCCTGACGTGGGCATTGAGGGACTCGGACGTCAGTGTGTAGACATCCAGGGTGACCTCGGGCTGCTCGAATGCCTTACCGATGAGGCTGGCCAGCGTCACGGCATGGCCAGGCTGCGCGGCGTCCGCCGTCGGGGACTGTATCCGCTGAGTCTTGATCACCCAGGTTCCGCTGCCCTGGCGGGACTCGATCCAGCCCTCTCCGGCCAGCGCCTTGAGGACGCGCTGCACGGTATCCCGGGAAACGCTGAAGTGTTCGGCGAGCTCTCGCTGCGGCGGCAGACGGTTGCCGACCTCATACGTGCCGTCGGTCAGGCGAGTCCGCAGCGCGTCCAGCACGCGCTCGAACTCCCTGCCGCCCCCCTCACCGACCCACCCCTCAGCCACAAACCGACCGTACCTCTTCCAGTCGAGAAACAAACCACTTCCAGTCAACTCAACAGTCCAACAAGCCTGCCGGTTAAGGGATCAGACAAGCCGGGAAGACCAATCTAAGTCAACCAGTCCAATTGGCCGACTAGTTGATCGCTTCGCTGGAAGTGGCCGAGACAAAGGGGTGGGGCCATGGTCTTCTTCCAACTGCTGTCGGTCGTCATGGGCCTCGGCATAGAGCAGTTGATCCAATGGCGGTACGGGGCTATGGGCATCGTCTGTCTGGTGCTGATCACCTGGGGGATCCGGGCCCGCAACTCGACGTGCCTGACCGTCGCCGCCGTTCTGTTCGTGCTGTTGATGGCTCAGGCCTGAGAACCGCTCTACGGCATGGCCAGGCTGCGCGGCGTCCGCCGTCGGGGTCCACTGATCGCCGGGCCCAACTGCACAGGGTCCGACTTCACCCTCCGCCCCGTTGTGGGTGTGGATCCGCTGGTCAAGCGAGTCCGCAGCGCGTCCAGCACACGCTCGAACTCCCTGCCACCCCCATCGCCGCCCCGGCCCTCAGCCACACACCGACCGTACCTCCGCCAACCATCAAGCAAACCAACCCAATTGGACGCACGATCGTTCGCCTCACCGCCTCCGGTCGCGGCTCGGGCCCGATTCCCGGAGCATCTTCAGGAGGGGCTCGAACGACCCCACGACCACCTCGGCTCCGGCCTTCCGCAGCACCGTCTCCTTGGCCTCGTTACGCGCGTAGCCCATGAAGCGGACCCCGGCGCTCTTGGCCGCCGCGAAGTCTGTTGCCGTGTCACCGATCATCAGCGTTTCGGAGGGATCGGCGCCCAGGGCGCTCAGCGCGCGGTTCAGGCAGTGGGGATGCGGCTTCAGGAGTGAGAGGTCCCGCGTACGCCCGTAGATGTGCCGGGCGAAGCACTCGGACAGGCCCCGGGTGGCCAGATAACGGGTAGCTGCCAGCGGGGAGTTGTTGGTCGCGACGGCCAGCCGCGCGCCCAGCGCGTACCAGGTCTGGATCAGCACATCCACGTGGGCGGTGGGGTATGCCGACTCCACGGCTCTCAGCTCCTGCAGGGTAAGACGTTTCTCCAGCTCGAAAACCAGATCACTGTCAGGATGCCGACGATCGACCATCCGCAGCACGACATGCGGATCGGGTTCTCTCTGCTCCTCCTCCGTGAGGAGCCCACGCAGCCCTCTCTCCTCGAGCCACCGCACCTGGTCCTTGGCCACCTGCTCCGCCGTGTGCCCCGCGAACAACTTGCATATCGGGCCGTCGAAGTCGAAGAGCACGAAGCGCGCTCCGGCGATCAATCCCCTCAGTTTCTCTGTCACTTGCTCTGTCTCTGCTGTCACCAGCTCAGTCTGCTGCCTCGTATCAGGAGTCACTAGGAGAGTGTCAGGTCAGTGGTGATGGTTGCCCAGAGGGCGTCGAACCACTTCTGGGATTCGGCGACGAAGGCGGCGTCCCGCTCGCCGGCGGATTTCTCGAAGGAGAAGAGGAGGGACTTGGAGCCCACGGTGTCGTACATGTCGAGGGTTCCCGTGTCCCATTCCTCCTCGCGGCGCGTCAGCATGTAGTACGCGATCAGGGCCTGGGTGCCGTTGAGCAGGTAGAGCTTCACCGGCGGTGTGAACGGCAGCGCGCGGAACGTCACATGGACATCGATGCCGTGGGAGGAGCGCAGGGACTGGAGGTTGTGGCGCAGGACGTGGCCCTGGGCGTTGCGCTGCTCCAGCCAGCGCCGGTGGACCTGGTCGTCATCGCTGCTGCCGTCCACCGGGACGGGGAAGGCCAGGTTGATCTTCCGGGACGGCAGCAGGATGCGTACGTCGATGGATTCCGGGCGGATGGTGCCCTCGTGGATGTGGCGCACCGGTTCGGCCAGGGCGGTCAGCAGGGTCTCGGCAGTGAGGCAGGCCGCGTCGATCCGTACGTGCTTGGCCGCGAAGGCCTCCATCAGCTGCGGGGCCAGGCCCACCATCGTCGGCTGGGGCTCGTCGGTGGGCGGGGACACCTCGGCGATACGCGGCGGGCTGCCCTTGCTGACGTTGCTGAGCAGGCCGTCTTCCTGGAGGGCGCGGAGGGCCTGGCGGACCGTGCCGCGTTCCACGCCGAACTCCTCGGCGAGTTCGGCCTGCGTGGGCAGCCGGTCACCCGCCTTCAGTTCGCCGCCGCGGATGCGGTCCCTCAGGATGTCGGCGATCTCCTGGGGCGAGAGCCTTCTGCTGCCGTTCACTGCGACGTTCTCCTGGGTCACGACCAAACGCTACAACTTTGCTCCATCTTAGGCGAGTTGTTCGGGAGTTGTTGATTAGCTCCAACCAACTCCGGGTAAGTTATTCAATGTTGGCAACCAACTAAGCCAAGATGGCGGAATGCCCCCCTCCTTTCGCAACTACTTGGCAGATACGCAGTACGCGCCCGAAGTGCCCGCTCTGCCCGCCTTGCTCCTGGAAGCTCGCCACTCCCCGAAGGAGGCTCCACCATGCCCGCCATCGCCTTCATCTCCGCAGTCTTCGTCGTCGGTTTCGAGGAGCTCGTCGAGTGGCGGTACGGTCCCGTCGGCATCCTGGGCCTGCTTCTGCTCAGCATCGGGATCAAGGCCAAAAGCCCCGCCTGCAGCTCGATCGGAGCGGTGCTGCTCGCCATACTCGTGTCGGGCCCGGCCCTGTGAGCTGGAAAGACCCCGCCCCGAAAGAGCCACTGCCCGAAGATCCTCAGCTCGAAGACCCACCCGTGGGAGACCTCAGCTCGTGAGCTCCAGCTCCAAGCTGATGGTCTCCCACAGTGCGTTGAACCACAGATGCGACTGCTCTACGAACGTGGTGTCCCGCAGTGCGGGCCCCTGCTCGAAGGGGAACAGCATGGACTGCGTGCCTTCGGCGTCGTACATCTCCAGGTACTCGTGGTCGATCTCCTCGCCGCGCCGCGTGAGCGTGTAGTACGCGAACAGCGCCTCCACCCCGTTGAGCAGGTACAGCTTCACCGGCGGCGTGAACGGCAGCGCGCGGAACGTCACATGGACGTCGATGCCGTGTGTGGCCCGTAAGGCCAGCAGGTTGTGGCGGAGCACCTGGCCCTGGGCGTTGCGCTGGGCCAGCCAGCGCTCGTGCACCAGGTCGTCATCACTGCCGCCGTCCACCGGGACGGGGAAGGCGAGGTCGATGTCGCGGCTCGGCAGCAGGACCCGGACGTCGACCTTGGCCGGATTCATACGGCCCTCGTGGATGAGTCGGAGGGGTTCGCCCATGGCGAGCGTGAGGGAGACCGCCGTCAGGCACAGGGCGTCGATCTCCACGTGCTGGGCCGCGAAGGCGTCCGCTATCCGCGGTGCCAGCGCGACCATGGTGGGCTGCGGCGTTTCCGGCCCGGGCAGGGCCTTGTCCACGTCCTGGGCGACGGTCGCCGGGCTCCCTTTGGACACGTTGGACAGCAGGTGCTCCGACTGCAGGATGCGCAGCGCCTGGCGTACGGCACCGCGCTCGACGCCGAACTCGTCGGCCAGCTTGGCCTGCGTGGGCATGCGCTGGCCCGGCTGCAGCTCTCCGGACCTGATCCGGTTGCGCAGCGCGTCAGCGACCTCTCGGTGCGATCGCTGTGGTCGCTGGGGCCGTTGAGACCGATTCCGCCCATTGACGGCGGCGTGTTTCGCGTCCACAACCAAACAGTACAACTTCGCGCCATCTTTGGGCAGTTCCTTGGAAGGTGGTTATGAGACGCTCCCAAGCGGAGATAAGTCCAGTGGAGTTGGTCGCCAACTTCAGCAACATGGCCAGACTTTCGGAGAAGTTGGTCACCACCGGTGACTGGATCGACCAGTTGGTCACCCCCGGTTACCGCGTCCCCATCCCGAAGGAGGGACCGAAATGCCGCTCATCGCCACCCTCGCCATCGCCGCCCTCATCATCGGCTTCGAGCAGTTCGTTCAGCTGAAGTTCGGGGCGATGGGCGTCATCGCATTCGTTGCCCTCTCCATCGGCATCAAGGCCAAGAACACCTTCATCGGCGGTATCGGAGCAGTGATCCTCGTGATGCTGCTCACCCAGGCCGGCTGACCGGACGCCACCGTCCGCCAGTCCGGCTGGCCGGGCTCCCTTCCGGAGGGGAGCCGGGAGCTCGGTCAGTCCGTTCCCATCACGCTACGGAGGAGAGGAGGTGACGGGACTTCAGAAGACGTCCGGGCACCAGGGTCGCCTGGACGTACGCAACAGGGCGTCGGCGGTGGTTGCGGCGCCCGCCCGCGACTCGGCCACCCGGCCGAGCGCGGCGAGCCGCACCGCCGACTCGTCCCCGAGCCAGAGCGCCGCCAACTCACCTGCGCCCAGCGTGAGTTCGGCGGCGTCCGTGGTTCGCGTACAGCTCGCTCCGTCCGGTGACGCGTCCAGCCGGTACCGCCCGGCCGACAGGCCGTTCCCGTCGCTGACCTCCAGCACCAGCGTCCCGGTACCCGCGTACGTACGCGCCTCAAGAGCCCGTACGACATCCAGGATCCGCACCCACAGCCAGTCGGCCTGCGTGGTGAGCCGCGCGGCCCGCGGGTCCGGCAGCAGGTGCGGCACCAGGTCGTCCGGAGCGCGATAGCCCGTCTTCACCGCCGTGACCCAGTCCACCGAGCAGACGTGCCGCCACAACGCGCGCTCGGCGGCCGGCGACACAGCGATCATGTCCTTCACCTTCGCCGTGTTCAGCGGCTGCTTGGCGTCGTCCCACTCGCCGTCCGAGGTGTAGGTGAGCAGGCCCTCGGCCTCGCCGTGCGCATTGCGGTACACGGCGTAGAAGGGCTCGGTCCACGCGGACCGGTCCAGCGTCAGCACACCGGTGTTGACCTGCCACCACCGCTCGTCCCGGTCGACCACCCCCGGCTGCACCCGCCTGAGCCGCTCGTGCAGCTCCGGTCCGATCTTGCGTACGTCCTCGCCGTCCACGAGGTCGATCCGCCCGCCGTCGTCCGGGCCCGCCCACCGGGGATCCAACCCCGCCCGCGGCACCTCGATCGTCCACTCGGTGGCGGTGGTGGCCGGCCCGAACCCGTACCGTCCGTAGATCGGATACTCAGCGGCGATCAACGTCGCCACCACGTCGCCCCGTTCCTTCGCGGCGGCCAGGTCGCGCGCCATCATCCGTGTGAGCAGCCCACGCCGCCGATGGGTCGAGGTGACGCTCACATTCGTGATGGCATCGGCGGGTACGACGCTCCCGCCCACCGCCGTGAGCTCCTGCGCGAACGACCGGAACGTCGCCACGCACCGCCCGCCGTCGAAGGCGCCCAGCGTGCGCTCCGGCACGATGTACGAACTGCGGTCCGCGATCTCCGCCTCCGAGACGGCGGGCGGTCGCAGAAACCCGGTGTTCAACGCGCGGATCCAGTCGGGGATCTCGGTCTCGGTGATCGGGCGTACGTCGATGTCCCGTACGCCTGGGCCCTGTAGGTCCTGGTGGCGGCTCATGGTTCTCACCCTAGGCACGTGGGCAATGGCTGCCCCAGGGGTTTTCCAGCGGCAGGATCACGGCGGACGGCCGATGGCTGGACAGCCCGGCGCCCCCAACTTCAGGGCGGCAAGACGGAGATACAGCACAGATACGTCAAGGTCCGTGGTGGAACCACCCGTGCTGGTGAGGCACTCTGTGCAGTTGTGGGGAGCCTTCCGTATCAGAGCGGGTCCAGGGACGATGCCGCGCACATGGTGGTGTGCGGGGACGACGCGCTGGCGCACCGGCTGGCAGCCGAGTTGCGCGGGGTGTACGGGGAGCAGGTGACGCTGGTCGTACCGTCCGCCGTGCGGACCGTGCGGCCGCCGGTCGTCGGCCGGGCGTCCGCGCTGCTCGACCGGGTGTCGGCGGCGGTGAACCGAGCGGCCGTGACCCGGGCTGCGGGCAGCGGCGCCAATGGCGGTGGCGGAGCTTCCACGGGCCGGGCCGCCGGTGCAGGGTCGTCGCACACCGAGCCCTTGGAAGCCTCCGAGCTGACCGAGGCCGTGCTCGCCGAAGCCGGCGTCGAGCGGGCGGACGCGCTGGCGCTCGTGTACGACGACGACGAGACGAACATCCGCGCCGCACTCACCGCCCGCCGTCTCAACCCCCGGCTGCGCCTGGTCATCCGGCTCTACAACCGCCGCCTCGGCCAGCACCTCGAGGCCCTGCTGGACCAGGCCGCGGCCCTGGCCATGGCGGGAGCAGCGACCGGGGACGGCGGTGGGGAGGGGAACGGTGCCGGTGATTCCCGGGAGCCCGGTCTCGTCGATGCCTCCACCACTGTCCTCTCCGATGCAGACACGGCCGCTCCCGCCCTGGCGGCGACCGCGGTGGCCGGGACCTCCAAGGTCGTGCAGACGGAGGGGCTGTTGCTGCGGGCCATGGAACGACCCCCGCCCGGCCCTGGCCAGATCGCCGATCCCGGTCTGTGCACCTTGGCCCTGCTCTCGGCGACGACCAACGACCCGGCCGGCGCGGATGGTTCCGACAGCAGCGGTGAGCACGGCCCTCAACTTCTGCCCGACGAACGCGCCGTGGACGCCGCGACCGGCCGCGGCACCGTCGTCCTGGAAACGGTCTCGTACTCCGGGCCAACCGCCCCCACGGGCCGTGGAGTCGTGCCCGCCCTGCCCTTCGCCGCCCTGTTCTCCCGGCGACTGCGCTGGTCGCTGGCCGGACTGGTGGGCTGTGTGTTCGCGCTCGTGATCGCTTCGATGGTGATGACGGGCGACCATCCACTGCACGCCACGTATCTGACGCTGCTCGATCTCTTCGCCATCAACGATCCCGCGCTCAACCAGTCTCAAGGCCGCCAAATCCTCCAACTCCTCACCAGCCTCGTCGGCTTGCTGCTTCTTCCCGTACTGCTCGCAGCGGTCCTCGAAGCCCTCGGCACCTTCCGCAGCGGATCCGCGCTGCGCCGGCCGCCCCGCGGGCTCTCCGGCCATGTCGTCCTGCTCGGACTCGGCAAGATCGGTACGCGCGTCCTCACCCGGCTTCGCGAACTCGACACCCCGGTCGTGTGCGTGGAGTCCGACCCCGAGGCCCGCGGGATCGCGACCGCGCGCCGTCTGCGTGTGCCCGTCGTCCTCGGTGACGTCACCCAGGAAGGCGTCCTGGAAGCCGCCAAGATCCACCGGGCCCACACGCTGCTCGCCCTGACCAGCGCGGACACCACCAACCTCGAAGCCGCCCTGTACGCCAGAACGGTGCGCCCCGATCTGCGCGTCGTCCTGCGGCTGTACGACGACGACTTCGCCACCGCGGTGTACCGCACCCTGCGCTCGGCCCACCCCTACGCGCTCACCCGCAGCCGCAGCGTCACCTACCTCGCCGCGCCCGCCTTCGCCGGAGCGATGATGGGCCGCCAGATCCTGGGCGCCATCCCCGTCGAACGCCGCGTGCTGCTCTTCGCGGCCCTGGACGTCGCCGGGCACCCGCAACTGGAGGGCCGGACTGTCGCCGAGGCGTTCCGCCCCGGGGCGTGGCGGGTCGTCGCCCTGGACACGGCGGCCCCGGAGGAGCGCAGCCCCGACCTGGCCACCGACCCCGCCCCGGACGCCTCCGCACGGACACCGGGCCTGGTCTGGGACCTGCCGCCCGGCTACGTCATGGGCGCCGGCGACCGCGTGGTCCTGGCCGCCACCCGCCGCGGCCTCGCGGAACTACTGGGCCGCCGACGCCGGGAACGTACGAACCCCTGAGTGGCCGACCGCGCCTCAGTAGCGCTCCACCAAGTGCTCGCGCCCCGCCGGAGGTTCGTACGGCTCGGGCCAGAAGTCCGTCATCGATATGACGCGGCCCTGGTCGTCCCCCGTGAAGAACGAGATGCCGTACATCTCCTCCAGGCCCACCGTGAAGTGGATCCAGGTGACGACCTGGCCCGGCTCGGCGACTATGCGCTCGATCCGCAGGTGCCAGTCGCCGGGATACTCCCGGTTGAACTGGACGAACTTTTCCCGCCCGCGGATGCGTTCGCGCGTCTGGGGCAGGGTGTAGACGACGTCCTCCGCGAGGGTCTCCCCGAAGGCCGCCCAGTCGCGGGCCTCGGCCGTGGCCCAGAAGGTCTCAACTGTCTTGCGCAGATCGCTCAGTTCGCTCAGTTTGCTCGGATCAGTCGATGAGGTCATACCGCGATAGTGCACCGTGCCACTGACAATCGCCCTGACCTGCGAAAGTCCAGAAAGGCCACGAGTTATCCACAGGCTGAGGACCTCGGCAGCGGATTGTGGGTGGGAGCGGGCAGTATGGGGCCATGACTGAGAGCAACGGGGCCAACCCGGACGAGGGGACCATCTCGCACCACGCGGCGATGCCGCACGACGAGGCCATGCCGGACTGGGAGAAGCGCTTCCGGGCGCCGCGGGTGTCCTTGCCGGACTGGGCGCAGGACGCACCGCACCGGTCCCTGTTCGTGTCCAACGCGACAGGGACGTACGAGTTGTACGCATGGGATCGCGCGACGGGCGCCCAGCACCAGGTCACGGACCGGCCCAACGGCACGACGGACGGGGTGCTGTCGCCCGACGGCGAGTGGATCTGGTGGTTCGACGACAAGGACGGGGACGAGTTCGGGATCTGGCGGCGCCAGCCGTTCGCCAGTGACAAGGGTGCCCCGTCCGGCTCCGACAAGGCCGCGGCCCCCGGCCTCGACCCGTCATATCCCGCCGGACTCGCGCTCGCGCGCGACGGACGTACCGCCGTCGTCGGCAGGTCGACCGATGAGGACGGTTCGACGATCCACGTCACCCGGGCCGGTGAAGACCCCGTGGAGATCTACCGTCACCGGGAGTCGGCGGGCGTCGGCGACCTCTCGTACGACGGATCGCTGATCGCGATCGAGCACACCGAGCACGGCGACGCGATGCACTCGGCGCTGCGGGTGCTGCGGCTGGACGGTTCGGCCGTCGCGGAGCTGGACGACACCAAGGGCGGCACGGTCGAGCTGGGCCTGGAGGTGCTGGGCTTCGCCCCGGTCGACGGGGACACCCGGCTGCTCGTCGGGCATCAGCGGCGCGGGCGCTGGGAGCCGATGGTGTGGGACGTGGCGTCCGGCGAGGAGACCGACCTGGCGCTGACCGGGCGACTGGACGGCGACCTGAGCGCCGAGTGGTATCCGGACGGTTCCGCGCTGCTGGTCGTGCACAGCTACGAGGCACGCAGCGAGCTGTGGCGGTACGAACTGGCGTCCCGCCGCCTCGAGCGGATCCCCACGCCGAAAGGCACGGTGTCGGGGGCGACGGCCCGCCCGGACGGCAGCGTGGAGTATCTGTGGTCGTCGGCCGCCGAGCCCCCGGTGGTCCGCTCGACGTCCGGCGAGGTCGTTCTCGACCCGCCCGGGATGAAGTCACCGGGATCAGTGCCCGTGGAGGACGTATGGGTGGAGGGTCCGGGCGGCCGCATCCACGCCCTCGTCCAGCGGCCCGCGGGAGTGACGGGTCCCCTGCCCACCGTCTTCGACATCCACGGTGGTCCGACCTGGCACGACAGCGACTCCTTCGCGGCGGGCCCGGCGGCGTGGGTCGACCACGGGTACATGGTGGTCAGGATCAACTACCGCGGCTCGACCGGATACGGACGGGAGTGGACGGACGCGCTCAAGCACCGGGTCGGCCTGATCGAGCTGGAGGATGTCGCGGCCGTCCGCGAATGGGCGGTGACCTCCTCGCTCGCCGACCCCGAACGGCTGATCCTCACCGGCGGCTCCTGGGGCGGGTATCTCACCCTCCTGGGCCTCGGCACCGAGCCGGACGCATGGGCCCTGGGGATCGCCGCGGTACCGGTCGCGGACTACGTCACGGCGTACCACGACGAGATGGAGGCCCTGAAGGCGATGGACCGCACCCTTCTCGGCGGCACACCGGAGGAGGTCCCCGAGCGCTTCGAGGCCTCGTCCCCTCTGACGTACGTCGACGCGGTCAAGGCCCCCGTCTACATCTCCGCCGGTGTCAACGACCCTCGCTGCCCCATCCGCCAGGTGGAGAACTACGTCACCCGCCTCGCCACCCGCGACGCCGTCCACGAGGTGTACCGCTACGACGCCGGCCACGGCTCCCTGGTCGTGGACGAACGCATCAAGCAGGTCCGCCTGGAACTGGACTTCGCGGAGCGGCACCTGGGGAGGTGAGAGCAGCGGGCTCGTTGTCCGGGGGACCCGGCACCAGGCGACCCCTCGCGCGAGCCACGGGCCAGGGCCCCGTAACGTGGAGGGCGTGTACCGGTTTCTGCTGACCACTCCCCGCTGGTGGGCGATCAACGTCTTCGTGCTGTTGGCCATCCCCTTCTGCATCTTCATGGGGTCATGGCAGTTGGGGCGGTTCGAGGACCGCGTCGAGAGCCACCGCACGGCCGAGGAGAAGGCGTCCGAGGACCAGCGGGAAGCGGCCCGGCCTCTGGCCGAGCTGCTGCCCGTGGACAAGGAGACGTCGGGCGAGCAGGCCACGACAACCGGCCGGTACGGGAAGCAGTTGCTCGTGCCGGACCGGGAGCTGGACGGCAAGCGCGGCTACTACGTCCTGACGATGCTGCGCACGGACAACGGCAAGGCCCTGCCCGTGGTCCGGGGCTGGCTGCCCGGTGACGCCGACACCGCGAAGGCCCCGGCCGCACCGTCCGGCGAGGTCACCGTGACCGGCGCGCTCCAGGCCTCCGAGAGCCCTGGCTCGGACGGCGTGAGCGCGGCGGGTGGTCTGCCCGCCGGCCAGACGGGCGCGATCAGCGCGGCTTCACTCGTGAACCTCGTGCCGTACGACGTGTACGACGCCTGGGTCACGCTCGCCGAGGCCGATGCGGGGATGACGGCGGTGCCCGCGAAGGCGCCGCAGGACACGGGCCTGGACCTGAAGGCGTTCCAGAATCTCGGCTACACCGGCGAGTGGTTCGTCTTCGCGGGCTTCGTGGTCTTCATGTGGTTCCGGCTGCTGCGCAGGGAGGTGGAGTTCGCACAGGACGCGGAACTTGGCCTCGCCGAGGAGCCGACGAGCGAGCCCGCCGACGAGGCGCGCGACGAGCCGAAGGTGTCGGCCTCGCCCATGGCCTGACGCAAGGCATCAGACCCGCCACGGGCCGGCGTCAGGACGCGGCCAGCACCCCGGTCCGATACACCGTTCCCGCGCAGGCGTTGGGCACGGTCGCAGAGGTTGTCGGGGCGCCGTCCTCCGCCGTGTTCGACACCACGACGCTGCCGTCCTGGCCCTCCTGGACGAGCTGCGTGGTCGTGCCGCCGCCGGTACCGCCCTCCGAGCCCGTGGTCGTACCGCCGCTGTCGCCACCGGTGGTGGTGCCGGCCGTGGGCGTCGGCTCGTCAGGCGGCGTGGTGTCGTCGTCGGGAGCGGTCGGGCAGGTCTCCGAGGGCACCCAGGCGAACTTCACCTCGTACGCCGCCCCCGGTTGCAGTACCAGCGTGCTGACCTCGGTCGACGGGTCCGGCAAGCCGGTCGCCTCGTCGCTGGAGGTGTGGGAGACAACCTGGATCTTGGTCCCGTCCGCCGCGCCCTGCGGGAGAGCGGAGACGGCGCCGGAGCCGGTGACCGTACAGGTGGCGGCGGAGACGTTGGCGATCTGGAAGGTGCCGTAGACAGCGCCGCCCGCGTCCGGGGCGCCGACGTTCGAGGTGGCGTTGCCCAGCTGCGTGGACGTACAGACGGGTGCGTCGGCGGCCGAGAGCGTCGGCTCTGCTCCGCCGGTGGATCCGGTGCTGCTGCTCTCTTCCTTGTCCTCGCCCGGCGTCTCCTTCTTGTCTTCCTTGTCCTTCTCTTTGTCGTTGCCCGAAGAGCTGCCGGGGCCGCTTTCCTGGCTGTCCTGGGCCGAGCCGCCCTCGCTGGCTCCGCCTTGAGTCTGCGAGGTCTGGTGGCCGGCGATGGACGGGTCGGCGTCGGGGCCGGTGGAGTTCGAGACGTGCACGAGAGCCGGGATCGCCGTGCCGACGAAGAGCGCCGCGGCGGCCATACCGACGACGGCCTGGCGCTTGCGGGCCCGCCGGGCCGGTACCGCCCGCCGCAGACGCTCCAGCGTGCCGTCGTCATCGGCGGGCTCGAGCTCCTGTACGGCCTGGTGCAGCATCCTGCGCAGGGCCAGCTCGTCGGAGCCGAGGCCCTCCGGACCGGGGCCCTCCGCTCCTTCCGAACCGGAGTCCGGCGCACTCGCTCCATCCGGCGATGCCCCGGGCCCGCCCGACTCCCCCGCCCCGCGCGACTCCCCCGCCCCGCTCGGCTTCCGCGTGCCGGGATTCTCCGAGTGGCCGTTATTCACAGTTCCGTTCCCAGCGTGCCGCTCATGATCGTGCTCGTACCCATGCTCGTACTTGTTGTCGCCGTTGTTGTCGGCGCGATCGTGGTCGCTCATGCCGTCGCCTCCATGGCGATGCGCAGGGCCGCGATGCCGCGCGAGCCGTACGCCTTCACCGAGCCCAGCGAGATGCCCAGTGTCTCGGCGACCTGTGCCTCGGTCATGTCCGCGAAGTAGCGCAGGACCAGGACCTCGCGCTGGCGGCGCTGGAGTCCCTTCATGGCCTTGATCAGGGCGTCGCGCTCCAGCTGGTCGTACGCGCCCTCTTCCGCGCTCGCCATGTCGGGCATCGGCTTGGTCAGCAGCTTCAGGCCGAGGATGCGGCGGCGCAGCGCGGAGCGCGACAGGTTCACGACGGTCTGGCGCAGATATGCCAGGGTCTTCTCCGGGTCGCGCACGCGTTTGCGCGCCGAGTGCACGCGGATGAAGGCCTCCTGGACGACGTCCTCGCAGGAGGCGGTGTCGTCGAGGAGGAGGGCCGCGAGGCCCAGAAGCGAGCGGTAGTGGGCGCGATAGGTATCGGTGAGATGGTCGACGGTGGTGCCCGCGGCCGTGGCGTCGTCAGCGCCCTCGCGCTGCTCCGGGATGCGGGTGGGCCGAGCTGCGGGCATGGGCGCGATCACCGGCATGCCGCCGGGCGCGCCGGCCAAGCGGGCTCGGCGGGGCGGGCGCAGGGCTGTGCCGCGCGCAGCTGGGAATTCGAGTACCTCTGCCACGCATGTTGGACACGTTTACCCCTGTCGGGGTTGTACGCGACAGGCATCACATTTGCGTCAGGCCGCGCGACCTCCGGCGCGACCGGAAGCGCGCCCGACAGCGCGTCGTATGCCCTCATGCGTACCAGCTCTTCCTCTATGCCCATGTGATCGCGGCGTCCGGACACCCCTGAAGGGCGACCGCAAAGACGCTCCCCGCCCTCCGCACGGTTGCGGAGGGCGGGGAGGAAATCTTCGAACGCCGAAGGCTCCGGTTCAAGGTCCGGACCAACGGGCGAACCATCAAACTGTCACAGATTCTACAAACGTTTCAGCCCAGGACCGGACGAATACCGCGTCAGGCCCGAGCTCAGGCCCCGGCCCCCTTCAGTTCCCTCGCCACCAGCTCCGCGATCTGCGCCGTGTTCAGGGCCGACCCCTTCCGCAGGTTGTCCCCGCACACAAAGAGTTCGAGCGCCGTCGGGTCGTCAAGGGCCCGCCGTACGCGCCCCACCCAGGTGGGATCCGTGCCCACCACGTCGGCCGGCGTCGGGAACTCCCCCGCGGCCGGATCGTCGAAGAGGACGACCCCGGGCGCTGTGGCGATGATCTCGCGGGCCTGGTCGACGGTGACCTCACGCTCGAAGCAGGCGTGGACAGTCAGCGAGTGCGTGGTGACGACGGGCACGCGCACGCAGGTGACGGCGACGCTCAGGTCGGGCAGCCCGAGGATCTTGCGGGACTCGTCCCGTACCTTCATCTCCTCCGAGGACCACCCGTCCTCCCGGGCGGTCCCGGCCCACGGCACCACATTGAGCGCCACCGGCTCCGGGAACGGCCCCGTGTTGTCCCCCACGGCGCGGCGTACGTCACCGGGGGTCGTCCCCAGCTCCGTACCGGCGACGAGCGACAGCTGCTGCCTGAGCGTGTCGATGCCCCGGCGTCCGGCGCCGCTCACCGCCTGGTACGAGGAAACCACCAGCTCACGCAGCCCGAACTCGGCGTGCAGTGCGCCGAGGGCGACGATCATGGACAGCGTCGTGCAGTTGGGGTTGGAGATGATGCCGCGCGGCCTCAGGCGGGCGGCGTGCGGATTGACCTCCGGGACCACCAGCGGCACATCCGGGTCCATCCGGAAGGCGCCGGAGTTGTCGACCACGACCGCACCCTTGGACGCGGCGATGGGTGCCCACCGCTCGGCCACTTCGTCCGGTACGTCGAACATGGCGACGTCCACGTCGTCGAAGGCGGCCTCGGCCAGCGCCACGACCTCGACCTCCTCGCCGCGCAGGGCCAGCTTGCGGCCGGCCGAGCGCGGCGAGGCGATCAGACGGATCTCGCCCCAGATGTCCGCGCGCTGGGACAGGATCTGGAGCATGACCGTGCCGACGGCTCCGGTCGCTCCCACGACCGCGAGCGTCGGCTTACGGGTCTGCCGCGCATCCGCGGTCATCGGCGGCCGGTGCCTCCGCGCGAGAGGCCTCCGTATGCGAGGACGGTCATCGCCCGGTGCCTCCGTAGACGACGGCTTCATCGCTGTCGGAGTCGAGCCCGAAGGCGGTGTGCACGGCGCGAACTGCTTCGTTGACGTCGTCGGCGCGGGTGACCACCGAAATGCGGATCTCGGAGGTCGAGATCAGCTCGATGTTCACGCCCGCGTCGGACAGCGCCTCGAAGAAGCCCGCCGTGACGCCCGGGTTGGTCTTCATACCGGCCCCGACCAGGGAGATCTTGCCGATCTGGTCGTCGTAGCGCAGCGACTCGAAGCCGATCGCCGCCTTCGCCCGCTCCAGCGCGTCGATGGCCTTGCGGCCCTCGGTCTTGGGGAGCGTGAAGGAGATGTCCGTCAGGCCGGTGGAGGCGGCGGACACGTTCTGCACGACCATGTCGATGTTGATCTCGGCATCGGCGATGGCGCGGAAGATGACGGCGGCCTCACCCGGCTTGTCCGGTACGCCGACGACCGTGATCTTGGCCTCGGAGGTGTCGTGTGCGACACCGGAGATGATGGCCTGCTCCACCTTCTGGTCCCCTTGCTGAATCGGCTCGTTGCTGACCCAGGTGCCCTTGAGTCCGCTGAAGGACGAGCGCACATGGATCGGGATGTTGTAGCGGCGCGCGTATTCCACACAGCGGTGGAGCAGCACCTTGGAGCCGGAGCTGGCGAGCTCCAGCATGTCCTCGAAGGAGATCCAGTCGATCTTCCGGGCCTTCTTCACCACCCGCGGGTCGGCGGTGAACACGCCGTCGACGTCGGTGTAGATCTCGCAGACGTCGGCGTCGAGGGCCGCGGCCAGCGCGACCGCCGTGGTGTCGGACCCGCCACGACCGAGGGTCGTGATGTCCTTCTTGTCCTGACTGACGCCCTGGAACCCGGCCACGATGGCGATGTTGCCCTCGTCGACCGACGTCTGGATCCGGCCCGGCGTGACATCGATGATCCGCGCTTTGTTGTGGACCGAGTCGGTGATCACACCTGCCTGGCTGCCGGTGAAGCTCTGGGCCTCGTGGCCCAGGTTTTTGATCGCCATCGCCAGCAGGGCCATGGAGATCCGCTCGCCGGCGGTCAGCAGCATGTCGAACTCCCGCCCGGCAGGGATCGGGGATACCTGCTCGGCGAGATCGATCAACTCATCCGTCGTGTCGCCCATCGCCGACACCACGACGACCACCTGGTGGCCGTTCTTCTTGGCGTCGACGATCCGCTTGGCGACTCGCTTGATGCCTTCGGCATCCGCTACGGAGGAGCCTCCGTACTTCTGCACGACAAGGCCCACGTGCGCTCCTCGCTCATTCCGTCTCGTACCGCACACTGCGGTCGGCTCAGTCTAACGAGCGGCCGAATGCCACCCGGGTGTTATCGCATCGTGAGATGTCCCGCCCACGACATGATCACTCGGCCCTGTCGCCGAGTGGTGCCAACGGCCCCGGTGGTCCGGCCGCTCCAGGACCGCACATGCCCCCTCATGGAGGGCCCACTCGGAAAAGTGCGCCGAAAGTGCGCCGAGTCACACCCGCCGATGAGCATGAGTTTTCAAGCACTAGGGTTCCGGCTGTGCGCGTACTTCTGGTGGAAGACGACGAGCCGATCGCCCAGTCGCTCAGGCGCGGCCTGATGCGATACGGATTCGAGGTCGCCTGGGTCACCACGGGCGGGGCGGCGCTGGCCCACGAGGACGAGTACGACGTCGTACTCCTCGATCTCGGCCTGCCCGACACCGACGGCCTCGACGTCTGCAAGGCCCTGCGCGAGCGCGGCGACGTGCCGATCATCGTCATCAGCGCGCGCAGCGACGAGACGGACCGGGTGGTGGGCCTGGAGCTCGGCGCCGACGACTACGTCTCGAAGCCGTTCGGCGTACGCGAGGTCATCGCGCGGATAAGGGCCGTGATGCGCCGCGTACAACCGCGTACGGAATCGACGGCGGCGAACGGCGGTGGCGGTCCCGACCGCTACGGGCCCCGCCTGACCATCGACCGCAAGGCGGCCCGCGTACGCCTGGACGGCGAAGAGGTGCCGCTCGCCCCCAAGGAGTACGACCTCCTCGCCTTCCTCACCCAGGAGCCCGGCGCGCTGATGTCGCGCGAACAGATCATGGAAGCGGTCTGGGACGCGAACTGGTTCGGTCCGACCAAGACGCTCGACGTCCATGTGGCGGCGCTGCGGCGGAAATTGGCGGGCGCGATCGCGATCGAGGCGGTGCGGGGCGTCGGGTTCCGGCTGGAGATCGTGAAGGCTTCCGGGGCTGATCAGACACCATGATCCGCCAGCTCGTCCGCAGCTACGTCCTGCTCGTCGCCGTCGCCATCGCCCTGTTCACCGTGCCGGTGGCCTTCACGCTCACCGACCAGTTGCGGGACGACACCGCGCTGTCCGTCGAGCGCGAGGCCAACACCATGGCGTTGCTGCTGGGCACCGGCAACGAGGCCTCCTGCCAGGGTCTGGAAGAGGTGGCCACGGCGTACAGCGACCGGACGCCCGGTGATGTCCAGGTGTTCGCCGAGAGGCCGTGCGCGGGGAAGGTTCCGCAGCCGGACCAGGACGCGGCTCTGACCAAGGCCCTGGAGGACGGCGATCCCACCATCGACTGGGGTTCGTCCTTCGTCTGGGGCCCGAAGCTGATGGTGACCGTCCCCGCCCACGCGGTTTCGGCGGATGACGGGGACAAGGCCGAGGGCCCGGTCGTCGGCGCCGTACGGATCGAGTACTCGACCGGGAAACTCACCGACAGGCTGTGGAACATCTGGGGCTTCCGGGCGATCCTCGCGGTGCTCGTCCTGGCTGTGGCCGCCGTGATCGGCACCGTGGTGGCCCGCCGCCTGACCCGCCCCCTGCGCCAGCTCAACGACATGGCGAGCAAGTTCAGCGACGGTGACCTGACGGCCCGTTCCCCCGTCACGGGCCCCCAGGAGACACAGACTTTGGCGCGCACGCTCAACCAGGGCGCCGAACGCCTCGACACCCTGATGTCCGCACAGCGCATCTTCGTGGCGGACGCCTCCCACCAGCTCCGTACGCCTCTGACAGCGCTGCGCCTGTCGCTGGACAACATCGCGGACGGGGTGGACGACGACTTCGTCAAGGAGGACGTGGAACAGGCGACCGCCGAGGTGGTCCGGATGAGCCGCCTGGTCAACGACCTGCTGGTGCTCGCGAAGGCGGAGGCGAAGGTGGCGGCGGCGGAACCGCTGCCGCTCCATGACGTGATCGAGGAACGCCTCGCCGTGTGGAGGCCGGCCGCCGACGAGCGCGGAGTGTCCATCGCGCTCAGGGGGAGTGCCGACGGCCGGCTTCTTGTGTTGGCCACCCCCGGTCACCTGGACCAGGTCCTGGACAACGTGCTTTCCAACGCCCTGGAGGTCTCACCGGACGGCGCGACGATCACGGTCCAGGTGGAGTCCAAGGGCGACGAGGTTGTGCTGGAGGTGCTGGACCAGGGCCCCGGCATGACCGAGGCCGAGAAGTCCCGGGCCTTCGACCGCTTCTGGCGCGGCAAGGGCCTCACCGGGCGCTCCGGCTCCGGACTCGGCCTCGCCGTCATCAAGCAGCTGGTGACGGATGACGGCGGGACCGTGACGCTGCGGGACGCTCCCGGAAGCGGGCTGTGCGTGACGATCAGCCTTCGGGCAGCGCAGAGGAGTGGTGGTTGACGATCTTCCACTCGCCGTTCCGCTTCTCGTACTCGTAGGTGTAGCGGGCCTGGACCGTCGTCTTCTCACCCGTCTCGGGGTCGGTGATGTGGAAGTCGTACAGGCCGGCGTCGATCGCGGAGTTGTTGTCGAGGACGTTGATGTGACGCTCGACGATCTCGCCCTTCGGCTTGTTCTCCAGGAAGTGCTCCATGTAGTCGACGATGCCGGCGCGGTCCGAGCGGACCTCCGGGGAGAGCGTCGGCAGGAGCACCGCGTCCTTGGCGTAGCGGTCGGCGACCGTCTCGGGGTCGCCGGTCTGCAGCGCGGCGTTCCAGCCGTCGAAGAGGGCGGCGACCTCCTTCTTCGAAGGCTTGGCGGCCTTCTCGGGCATGGCCGCGCTGATCCCCGCGGTCACCGTGGCAACGGAGACGACGGCGGTGGCGGTGACGAGGGCGGCGCGTATGCGGGTCTTGCGGGTCATCGCAACTCCAGTGCGGTCGAGGTGAGTTCCTCCCTTCGCCTCCTCTGCGGCGGGAGTGACTCCAGACTCGCGTTGCACCGGTTAGGGCTGATCCAGCAGACGTGCAGGGGCCGGACAGGGATCACCCAATTCACGCCGAGTGACACTTGGATCACGCTTCGACGCCGCCCGCCGCTCCCGGATCTGTGGTGCAGCGGCTACACCACAGGAAGAATGCCGACCCGTGACGGGTGGATGGGCGGGCGGCTGGGCGGGCGAGTTGATGCTGGGCTGCATCATCCTGCTCGGGTCCTCCGTTCAATGGCTGACCGGTATGGGTTTCGCGCTGGTCGCCGTACCCGCGCTCGTGCTCGTACTCGGCCCGACCGAAGGCGTCGTCCTGGCCAACTCTGCCGCCGGGGTCATCTGTCTCGCCGGTCTCGCGGGTGGGTGGCGGCAGGTGCGGCTGCGGGCGATGGTGCCGCTGTGCATGGCGGCGGCGTGCACCGTACCGGCCGGGACATGGGTGGCCCGGCGACTGCCCGAACCTGTCCTGCTCGCCTTCATGGGGACGCTGGTGACGGTGGCCGTGCTGCTGGTCATGTGGGGTGCCCGGGTGCCCGCCCTGCGCGGGGGCGGGGGCGCGGTGACCGCGGGGGCACTGGGCGGGTTCATGAACTCCGCCGCCGGGGTCGGAGGCCCGCCGGTCTCCCTGTACGCGCTCAACGCGGGCTGGCCGGTACGGGAGTTCGTGCCGAACGCGTTCTTCTACGGGACGGTGGTGAACGCGTTCTCCGTCGCCGCGAACGGGGTGCCCCATCTCAGCACCCCTGTCTGGCTGTCGGCCGCGACCGGCATGGCTGCCGGAGCCGCCATCGGGAGTGCGCTCACTCCTCGGGTTCCGGAGAAACGGGCCCGGCTACTGGTGCTGCTGCTGGCACTGGGCGGGGGGCTCACGACTTTGGGGAAGGGACTCTGGGGGCTGTAACGGTCTTGCACGCCAGCTCCCTCAGTCCACGAACTCCTTGAGAGGCTCGGTGTCCAGAGTGATGTTCACAGGCGCCGGGAGGTCGACGGCCGCGCCGAAGGGCGACTTCTCCTCTCGCCGGTAGCGGCCGTCCTCGGGCTGCGAGAACACGACGACCGAGCAGTCGTCGCGGTCGATGAGGAGGTAGATGGGGATGCCTGCGGCCGCGTACCCATCGGGCTTCTCGACGCGGTCACGCCGGTTTGTGTCGCAGTCGTACGACGTGACCTCCACGGCCATCAGCACCGTGTCCGCGCTCGACCACTCGCCGTGCCCCTTGAGACCGCCCTTGGGGACCAAGATCCCGTCGGCGCGGGCACGCCCCTTACGGTAGGCCTCGGTCTTGAGGCCACGCTCAGGGTAGAGCCGGAGGTCGGGGCGCAGCTGCATGCACCGTTCCAGCAGCCACATGTAGATCTCGCTGTGGTTGCCGTCGGGCACCGGCTTGACCTGGACCTTTCCACTGATGAACTCCAGCCGCACAGTCTCGGGGGCATGGCGTTCCAACTGCTCGAACTCCTCGACAGACATCTGCGGCCGGTCTTGGTCGGTCCTGGGGGTCATGGCGTCGCCTCCTCGACTCCATGGTGCCCTGACCGGCACGTCCTGCACGCTCATACGTCCCTCCCATCCGGCGGACCTCCCGCGAGAGGGACCCCGCCGTGATCGTCGCCTCCGGGGCTCATGAGCCATTCGATCCGGGCGTCTGCGGCAGCGAGCTCCTCCTCGGTAAAGGGCCCGTACTCCGCCTCGTACTCACGCATGGCTGCGAGCCCGGCGGCACGAAGTTGCTCGTGGTTCGGATGGGCACCGAGGTACTCCTCGACTGCATCCGCCACCACGGCGTCGACGGGGCGCCGATCCGCCTGTGCGTAGTCCTGCAGACGGGCGATCAGGCCAGCGTCGACCCGCAGAGCCAGGTGCCCGTTCTCGACCGTCACGGCTTCCACCGCCTCGGCGGGAGGCCGTTCGCGATGCGGTCGCGGTTGTCGCGGTAGTGGTAGTGGACGCGGTCCTCGATGGGCACGGGGCGGAAGGTGTCGGGCACAGGTCCGCCCGTACGCCGCTCCAGCTTCAGCTTGAGGAGACGAGCGGTCGCGGTGCCCATGTGGGCGATCTCCTCGAAGCCCTTCTTGACGTCCTCCGGCGTCATCCCCAGCGCCGCCTCCTCCGCGCGACAGTCCTCGCACACGCCCCGGACGATCTTCGCCGTCCGCTCGTCCGCGTCACAGGTGGCGCACGCCATGATCACGCGGGTCACACGGGCACGGAGGGGGCGGCCAGGGCTGGTCTCGGCGGTGTCGTTCTTCTTCGGGGGCATCTTGTTCTCCAATCGGGTACGGACGAACCCGCCCGGGTTCGTGACGGTGGGCGGCAGCCCGTCGGTCAATGCGCGGGTCATCTCGGCCGGTGTGGCACCTCGTGACAGCCACTCGGCAGCGCGAGATTCGAGCGCTCGGCACTCGGCTTCGGAGAGGGCCATACGGGGGTCTGCGGTACGGAGTTGGGCGAGTGCGAGGTATGCGGCGCTGGGCTCGGGGGTCGGTTCCGCTCCCGGAGTCGGCTCGGCATCCGGTACCGGGGCCGGGGCCGGGGCCGCGTCCGGAACGGGGGCTGGAGCCGACGCGGGGGACTCCGTTCGGGCAAGTCCCGGCTGATAGTTCCGCGTTACGTCCCTGCCGTGGCGCTCTCGCGTGAACTCGGCCCACCACTCCAGTGACCTGGGCGTACGCGACCAGTAGGTCCGCGTGACCCATCGCATCGAGTTGTCCTCGACGGTGATGTGTTCCTTGATCCAGCGGAGGTGGCCGAACTCGGTCAGGTTCCTGAGGGACGTACGGGACGCCTGCTGGCCGTAGCGGGGATGCTCGGCCGCGATCGCCTTGTGGCCCATGGCGTGGCCGTCGTCGAGGTGGTCGATGAAGATGGCGAACTCGGCGTCCCGGGGGCACAGATGCGCGAAGTCCGCGTCCGCGTGCGGGGATTCGTCACCCACGGCGCGCTTTCCGTAACCCGTTTTGGCCATCGGGTGGGTGGGGCGCGGCAGGGCAGGGCTAGGCTGGGCGTAAGCCACGATCGACTCGCATTCGATCCGTAGGTCAGGCCCCGGAGCCGGTGTTGGTAGCACCGACCGGGGCCGAACTATTTGCTCGTTTGCCGCGAACCTAGAGTGACTTTACGTTCAGATGCAAGCCGATCACGGAACGTCACCCTTACGAGTTACGCACCCTCAACTCACGTACAGACTTGGTTGGTTGGGTTGATTTTCACCAAACCCAGAATCCAGGGGAAGAGCTCGGGTCTCGGGGCTCAAGCTCCGGGCTGAACTGCGGAAACGAAGGCGGACCACGCGAGGGCGGGGACGGTGAGTTCTGGGCTGCTGGTCAGCTTGGAGTCGCGTATGTGGACGGTGGTGGGACTGGTGGCCACCTCAACGCACGCGCCGCCTTCGGAGTCGCTGTAGCTGGACTTGAACCACTTCAGCTCACCGTTCATTGCTCATCCACCATCCGCTCGATAAAGCGGGCCGACTCGTTGGGGTCGAGGGCCATCATGCGGATCATGCTAAGTCGCTCCGTCTGGGCACTCACCACTTCGAGATCAGCGGTCAGTTGACTCGACGAGGGCGCCTCCGTGTAGGCGAGGCGCTCGCGATCCCGGGTCTCCAGCAGCACCATCACGCCGTGAAGGGCGGCAGCTGTTGCTTTGTTGAACGGCAGCACCTGGATCGACACGTTGCGCAGCGCGCCCACCTCCAGGAGGTACAGCAGCTGCTGCCGGCCCACGTACGGGCTGCGCAGGGCCGCCTCGTACAGCACATAACTGCACCCCACCAACGGTTTGCGGCAGTGGATCTCCTGACGTGCCACCCGCGCCGCGATGCGCTCCTCAACGGTCCTTTCGTCGAGCGGCGGGATGTGGCTGCTGATCAACTGCCGTGCGTACGGCTCGGTCTGCAAAGGGCCGGGGACCAGCACGGGCTCGTACCACCAGAGGCTGATCGCCTGCTGCTCGTGCAACATGAAGTCCTGTGCTCGCGCCGGGAACTTCTCTTTCTGCAGGTCCTTGGCCGCACTGAGCATCCCTTCCGCCCGGCACAACTCGTCCGCCGCATCCAACACACGCGGCGTCGGCATCCGTACACCCTGCTCCATGGCCTTGATCGTGTCCGGGGAGTAGTTGGCGGCGGCGCCCAACTCCTCACGACTGACGCTCGCCTTGATACGCCACCGTTTCATCTGGTTACCGTTGTAACGCCAGTTGACCGGCGACGGCGTAGCGGAGTTGTACTGGACTGACACTGCGGCCACCTCCGACTGATACACCCCGGCGTGTATCCCCTCAGTCACTACCGAGCGTATCCAGGTGCTCGCCATCGTGTGACCATGACGAACGCAATCCCTCACCACCGACCCGCGTGGGTCCCCCTCGCCGGCCACCAACTCCGTGTCTCCGGCGTCCACTTCGACGCCATCCGCATCCAGGGCGTACGAGGAGAACAGGTCGCCGCCGAACTCATCGAGGCGGCCGACGGCGACGCGGGACCCGTTGTCTGCGAGGCGGTCGGGTTCCGGTGGGTGTACTTCCTGCTGGCACCGGGGGCTGCGCAGACATGTGAATGGCCGTTGGGCGTACAGCGGTTCGGCAGCAGAGGCGGGAGCCGTACGGTCACGTACATCGGGGTCCCGGCGCTGGACGGGAACACGTGGCCGTTGCAGTGGTACAGCGAGCCGACGGTCACGGCGCCTTACGTGGAGGCGGGGCGGCTGCGGGCGGTGCTCGGCCCTCTCGGAACATGACGGCGGAGCGCCTGCGGCAACCGCTCATTGCCGTGTGAGAGCAGCCTCGAAGACCTCGCGATTGGCTGTGGTGTACGCGTGCTCGCGCCGAGACCAGGCGATGCGGTCGGCGATCTGTCGGCAAGTGGCCTCAACGGCCCCCGGATTGACCTGTACCTCCGCCCAGAAGCGAGCATTGCGGGCCTGGCGTTCCAGCACCGCATCGACGAGTACATCCCGCTCCGGGCCGACCAGGCCATAGGCGTCAGCCAGCACACGCACCTGCGCAGCCTGGACAGCGACTGGTGGCGCCTGAGATTTGGACGAAACGCACCACAGCCAGGCCACATAGCCGAGATCCTCCAGCGGGCTGCCTGGCGCGGCCGTGTCGAAGTCGATGAAGGCGACCGGTGTCTCGTTCTGGAAGACGGTGTTGTTGGGTCCCAGATCGTGGTGGCACACGACCTGGTGCGGCCCTGCGAGGCTGCTGCGACGGGTTGCGTCGTGCATAGCACGCACCAGGGCACCGACTGCGGCGACCTGCCCGTCGGTCCACTGCTGGAGCTTGGGCGGAACCCAGCCCGGAAGATAGCTGAAAGTGTCCCGCCCCGCTTCGTCCCGGCCCAGATAGCGCGGCGCTCCCGCGAACCCTCGGTTCTCCAACAAGCCGAGCAAGGCGGCAACGAACGGCGAAGCCGCCGAAGCCGGTCTGCGGACAGTGTCGGCGACGCGGACGACACCCTTGGTGAGACGGCCTCCGGCCAGCGGAACGACGTCATCAGAGGCGTCAGCCATACCGCGAGTTCCTCCTGGGCAGGGTCAGCCCTGCTCCGTTACTCCCGCATCCGGCGCTTGACCGCGGCCCAGCCGCTGCACCGGCTCACCGCGCTACTTGACCTCCCGCAACCCCAGCGGCCCCGCGAGTTCCTCCGCCATGACCTTGCCGGCCTCCTCCTCCAAGGCGTCCTCGCTGAGGTCCTGGTCGGTGTCGAGGCCGTCGAGTTCTTCCAGGGGCTGGTTCAGGCGAACGTGGGCCACCAGGGACTGGAGGGCCCGGAGGGTGGCGGAGGCTGTGGAGCCCCAGTTGGAGAAGTAGGAGAACTGCCACCACCACAGGGCTTCCGTGGTGCGGCCCGCGCGGTAGTGGGCCATGCCGTGGCGGAGGTCGGTGATGACGTCGGCCAGGTCGTCGGAGATACGGGCGGGGACCCGGCCCTTGCGGTGCTCGTACGGGTCGAAGACCTCGGAGTAGACGTCGATCGGATCGAGCAGCGCGGCCAGGCGCTCGCGGAGTTCGTCCACGTCCGGCTCGGGGCCGAGGTCGGGCTCGTAACGCTCCTCGGGAAGGATGTCCTCGTGGGCGCCCAGGCGGCCGCCCGCCAGCATCAGCTGGGAGACCTCGAGGAGAAGGAAGGGCACGGCCGAGTCCGGCTCGTCGCCCTTGGCCACCTCGGTGACCGCGACGAGGAAACTCTCGATCTGGTCCGCGATCTGGACCGCGAAGTCACCCGGGTCCTGAGCGGTCTCGTGCAGCGTGGCGTCAGACATCTAGAAGCCGACCTTCCTCATGAGCAAAAACACGTTCAGACATCCAGGAGCCGCCTTCCCTCGAAGGCGCGGCCCAGGGTGACCTCATCGGCATACTCGAGGTCACCGCCGACCGGCAGACCGCTGGCCAAGCGGGTGACCTTGAGGCCCATGGGCTTGATCATGCGGGCGAGATACGTGGCCGTAGCCTCGCCCTCCAGGTTCGGGTCCGTGGCAAGGATCAGCTCCGTGACCGTGCCGTCCGCCAGGCGGGCCAGGAGTTCTCTGATCCGCAGGTCGTCCGGGCCGACGCCCTCGATCGGGCTGATCGCGCCGCCGAGCACGTGGTACTTGCCCCGGAACTCCCGCGTCCGCTCGATCGCCACGACATCCTTCGGCTCCTCCACCACGCAGATGACGGCGAGGTCGCGGCGCGTATCGCGGCAGATGTTGCACAGCTCCTCCTGCGCGACGTTCCCACAGGTGGCGCAGAAGCGGACCTTGGCCTTCACTTCGAGGAGGGCCTGCGCGAGACGCCGCACGTCCGTCGGCTCCGCCTGCAGGATGTGGAAGGCGATCCGCTGCGCGCTCTTGGGACCGACGCCGGGGAGCCGCCCCAGTTCGTCGATGAGGTCCTGAACCACGCCTTCGTACAACGGATTGCCTTCCTGTTCACGCTCTCTCGGTACGTACCGTAGTCGCGCTTGCCTTCTTGGTACGTACGGTAGTTGGCGTCCGGCCTTCTTAGAAGAGGCGGCCGGATTGACTTAGAACGGCAGGCCGGGGATGCCGCTGCCGCCACCCAGTCCCTGGGCCAGCGGGCCGAGCTTCTCCTGCTGGAGCGCCTGCGCGTTCTCGTTGGCCGCTTGGACCGCCGCGACGATCAGGTCGGCGAGGGTCTCGGTGTCCTCGGGGTCCACGGCCTTCGGGTCGATCTTGAGGGCGCGCAGCTCGCCGGAGCCCGTCACGGTCGCCTTCACCAGGCCGCCGCCCGCCTGACCGTCGACCTCGGTGCGCGCCAGCTCCTCCTGCGCGTTCGCGAGGTCCTGTTGCATCTTCTGGGCCTGCTGGAGCAGCTGCTGCATATTGGGCTGGCCACCACCGGGAATCACGATCAGCTCCTGGTTTCGTACGGCTGTCCGGGCAGGGGTCTTCCGCCCGCGCGGGCGTTTCCCCGTCTGGGCATGAGCCTACGTGGTCTACAGCGGCATCGCTCCAGCACTCTTTCGAGTGAGGCAAGGCGATTGCCTATACCTGATCAAGAACCACGTCCGAGCGTAAAACCCCCGATACCGGGGCCATCGCCACCCATTGGGAGGTAGTAAGGGTGGGGCGCTTCAGCAGCTTGCGGCACCCTTGCGCCACGGTACCGTCACGCAACGTAATGATGAGGGAGCGTCGGTGAGCCAGCCGGAGATGCAGCCCGAGGGGTCGGCCCAGGACGGTCGGGGTGACGGGCGGGGGGACGGTGTTGCCGACGGATATGGGAGCGGTGTTCTGCCCGGTGCGCCGGCGCCCGGTGATCTGATGGGGCGGCCGTTTCCGGTCGGTGACTGGGCGGAGCCGGCTGAACGGCTCCATGAGCTGTACCGGTGGGTGGAGGCGGGGGCACTCGCCACGGCCTCCTGGTATCTCGCGGGGCGGGGTTGGAAGCGGCGGGGGGCCCGGGTGCTTCGGGCCGGTACGGCTGTGGGCGCGGTGGCCGGAGCGGCGTTGCCGGTGCTCGACCTCACGGGGGTGGCGGGCGGTGTGGCTCCCTGGGGTTATCTGGCGCTCCTGGGTGGGGTCGCGTGTGTGGCGGTGGACCGTTTCTTCGGGGTCACGTCCGGGTGGATAAGGGATGTGGCCACGGCGCAGGCCGTGCAGCGGCGGCTTCAGGCGCTGCAGTTCGACTGGACGTCGGAGTGTGTGCGGGAGGTTCTCGGGCCGACGGAGGGTACGGCTGCGGATGCCGCCGAGCGGTGCCTCGGGGTGTTGCGGCGGTTCTCCGAGGACGTTACGGAGCTGGTGCGGGCGGAGACTGCGGACTGGATGGTGGAGTTCCGTACCGGGTCCGCTCCACTGGGCCTGCAGTCCTCTGTGTTCGGGGCTTCGCGGCCGGACCCGGGTTCGGGCGGGCGGCCGCCGCTCACTCCGGGGGCGCGGCCGAACATGCCTCGGCAGCGGCCGCCGGAGGCTCGATGACGGCTATGCCTGCGGATCCGGAAACGCCACCGGGCTCCGATAGCCCGCCCTGCTCACCGCGCGAACCCCGAAGAACACGTTGTCCTTCGACAGGTCCACCTTGTGTTTCGTCACGTCGCCGACCCGGATCGCGTGCGTCCAGTCGGGCTCCGTGGTCTCGCGCCACACCACCTCGTAGCCCGCGAGGTCGGGCTCGGGGCCGCGCGTCCAGGTCAGCTCGGTGGAGTTCGTGAGCGCGGCGGTGAGGATCCTGGCACCCCGCGGTGTGCCAGGGGCCTGGGCCAGGCTCCAGAGGGCGGCTGCGTTGACGCGCGCCACGCGGGCGATGAAGGCGAAGTCGCAGAACTCCGGCAGGTCCCCGTACTGCTTGCCGTTCTCGACCCGTACGTCCTGGTGCTGGTGCGCGTAGTCCTCCGCCGGCTCGGTGAAACGGGCGGCGGGATAGGCGCGTTCGAGGAACGGGATGTGGTCGCCGCCGCGGCGGTAGCGGTCGCGACGGTAGATGACGCGTACGTTCATGCCGGTCGCGGAGTTGTCCGCCGTGTCCCTCACGAAGCGGGCCAGCTGGCGGGTGGCGGAGTCGTTCTCGCCGCCCACGGAGCGGCGGATGTCGGCCTGTTCGGGGGTTTCCGAGGAGGGGACGCCCTCTGCGAAGAGGCGGATCGTGTACGGATCCTTCGTGCCGTCGTCCGCGGTCGGGCTGCCCACGATGTCGTTGGTGAACATGCCCTGGACGTCCGCGTCGGCCGAGCGGAACCGCTGCGCCATGTGCGCCGCCCCGTACAGACCCTGCTCCTCCCCCGCCACCGCCGCGAACACGATCGTCGCGGCCGGGCGGCGCCCCGCCATCACGCGGGCCAGTTCCATGGCGACCGCCACCCCCGAGGCGTCGTCGTCCGCGCCCGGGGCGTCCGAGGTGGCGTCCATGGGGTCACTGCATCGGGAGTCGTAATGGCCGGAGACCACGTAGATGCGGTCCGGTGTGACCGAGCCGCGCAGGGTCGCGACCACGTTCGTGATGCGGGTGGCCACGGGGATACGGTTCGCCGGCTGCTGGACGTACGACTGGAGTTCGGCTGTCATCCGGCCGCCGGAGGCCTTCGCGTACGACTTCATCTCCGCGAGGATCCAGTCGCGGGCCGCTCCTATGCCGCGCTTGGGGTCGTCCTGGGAGGAGAGCGTGTGCCGCGTGCCGAAGGAGGCGAGTTTGCGGACGGTCGCCTCGATGCGGTCGGGGTCGATCTCCTGTAACAGGGCGCGGAGTTCGCGGGACGGGGGCTGGGCGGTGGCGGGGGGACGCACACCCGTGGGCTCCATGGCCCTGGCCTGCGCGGCGACCGCGTCGGCGGACACCGCCACGGCTGCCGACGCCGCGGCCAGGACGTTTCTTCTGCTGGGGCGCATGGGTCCTCCCGGAACACGGATGTACGGGGGTGCACGGGTGAGGGAACACGTGACTTGCCATCGTTCTGTACGCGCTCAGCAGGGGCAAGAGTGCCCGGAGTTCAGCCGGCCTCGTCGCTCCTGGCCTTCTCGTCGCAGAGCTTGGCCCCGGTCACCGTCTCGCACGGCACGTGCCCATGGCCGCGGATCACGCTCTGGGCGGTGCCCCGCCGCACATAGGCGAGGAAGCTGTCGGTGAGGGAGCTCGCGGAGGGGCGGCCGTAGGTGTAGGCGTACTCGAGACCGTAGTACGGGTAGGCGTTCTCACCCTTCTCCAGGTTCTCGACGGAGGACTGGTGGCCGTCGATGGCGAGCCGGCGCAGGCCGCGCCGCTCGGTGGCCTGGCTGAGCTCGCTGTAGCCGATGGCGCCGGGGATCTCGGCGACCGTGTCCAGCACCTGCTGCGTGGAGTCGAGTTCGCAGCGCGTGACGGGGGAGGACGCGTCGTCCTTGCTGCGGCAGTCCAGCGAGGTGCTGGGCACCCGCTCCCAGCTGTCCAGCACCTCCCGCTGGAACATCTGCCGGGTACCGGAGTCGGCGTCGCGACTGACGAGGACGACGGGAAGGTCGGGGAGCCGTGCGTCGAGCTGCCGCCAGCGGGTGACCTCGCCGCGGTAGATCCGGCGTACGTCGTCCAGGGTCAGGCCCCCGCTCGGCCGGATGCCGTCGTTGACGACCAGGGTGAAGAGGGACAACGCGACCCGGTTTCCGGCCAGTCGGGGATCGTCGATGGTCTTGGGTCCGTCGGAGAAGGCGATGACGGCGGGCGAACCCTTCGACTGGGCGCCCAGGGCGGCGAGTTCGTTGACCCCGGCCGTACTGCCGCGCGCGTCGACGGTGATGTCGGCGCCCTCGCAGTCCTTCTCGTACTCGTCCTCCAGGTCCTCCAGCACGGGTTTGAACGCCGTCGACCCGGTGAGCGTCAGCTTGCCCGTCGCGCATTCGATCGGCGGCGGGGTGTCGTCCCGGGCGACGATGATCGTGGCCAGGGCGATCACGCAGAGCGTGAGCAGCACGGTGATCAGCCGGGCCGCGCGGCTGAACAGCGGCGGCTGGTCGTCCGGTGTCGCACTGCGGTTGGGGTGCACCTCGCCGTCGCGGATGCCGCCGATGAGCCGTATGCCGCAGCCGACGTCCCCGCCCGACAGCAGCACGAGCATCTTGAAGTGCTCGCCGCGGTTGAGCGGGACGCGGGGGATGCGCAGGACGCCGTCCTGGTAGCCGAAACCCGCGGCCGGGGTGAAGTGGTCCATGAGGTGGTCGGTGCCGGCCGGCTGCGTGACCGACACACCTCGGATCACCCGGTCGCTGAACACCGCGGTGAGACCGTGCCGTTCGCGCCCGGTGTAGTCGCTGTCGGCGATGCTCTGGGAGCCGTCGTTCTCGACGCGCAGCAGTACCAGCGTCGCATCCGACATGTCCGGGGCCTCGTCGAACAACCCGAGCCGGACGTTCGCGCGGCCCGAACGCACATCGTGGCCGATGGGGTTGTCCATCTGTACGCGGTAGCCGATCCGCTTGCGGCGCGGTACCCGGCGTTCGTACCAGACCATCACGGCGGACGCCACGACACCGACCACTGCCGTCGTCAGCGCGATGACGTTTTCCGCGCTCAGCCAATCCTGCACGTGAGCCACTCCCCCGAGAACTACGCGGCGGGCGCCTGCTGCGGGATCAAGGTACGGCCCTCGATAGGGACATTACGGACACGACAGCGGAAGTTCAGCGGCAGTTCAGCCACTTCACAGAGTTGTGTAGGTCAACTCGCCGCTCAGTCCGCCTTGTTGTACGTCAGCTCGCCGCTGCCCGCCGTGTTCACACGGCGCAGGCTGCCGTCCGGGAGGATGGTCAGCTCCGTGGCCTCGCCCGGGGTGCAGGAGGTGGGAGGTTCGCCGACGGTGACCGTGGAGGGGCCGATACGGAGCGGGCCGCCGGCGGTCGGGGGCTCGGCGAGTTCCGCCTGGAACACGCAGTGGTACGTACCCTCGCCGTTCGGCCCTGCCGGGCCGTCCGCCGTGAGCGAGAGCACGATGTCACCCACCCCGCCCTGCTGGATGGTGAGCCGACGGGTGTTGCTGCCGTCGCCGGTGTCGAATACCGCCGTCCAACTGCCGAGGTACTCGGTGGGGATCGAGCCGCCTGCCGGGGTCTCCTCCGCGGTCTTCGACGGCTGGGCGGTCGGATCCTGGGCCGGGCCCTGGTTGGTCGGGTCCGCCGTCGTGGGTTGTCCCCCAGACCCCGTCCTGGGGGCCCCCGACGTCGTCGGTGATGCCGTGGGGTCGCCGGCCGCGCGGTTGTTGTCCCCGCCGCCGCTCATCAGCGCGTAGACCGAGCCTCCCGCGGCGAGCGCGACGACCAGGGCCACCACGATCAGGAAGACGGTGGAGCGACCGCTTCGCTGGGGCGGTTGCTGCGGGGCGCCGACTCCGGGCCCGTACGGAGGCCCGTACGGGAGAGTCGAGCCCGGCGCGGGCGCGTACGCCGGCGTCGCACCCCAGGTGCCGGGCTGCTGCGGGTAGCCGTACCCGGCGGGCTGCGGGTGCTGCTGCGGATAGCCGTAGGCCGGGCCCGGCGGATGGGGCGGCGGAGCCGTCGGACCCGAGCCGCCCACCGCCGTGGGCAGGTGATCCAGCGGGGCGCTGCCCGGCGCGCCCGCCGGGGGCGGGGCGGAGTCGTCGGAGGCGGGGGCGTGTTCGGGGGAGGCTTCGGGCATGGGGGCGTGCTCGGGGGTGCGGGCGTGGGGCTTGGCGACGTCCACGGCGGCCGGACCCGCGGAACCTCCCGCAGAACCCGCCGGACCGGTCGGCCCCGCCGCCTCCTCGGCACCCGCGGCGGCCTCGGCCGCCTCCCGCGGAAGCCCCGGAATCTCCGGATTCTCCGTGTCCTCCGGACCCTCCGGGTTCTCGGTGTCCAGCAACTGCACGGCATGGCGCCCCAGTTGGGCCACCAGCATGCTCGGCAGCCAGGGGTCGCGGCTGCGGCCGTCGGCGACGGTGTCCTCCGCGCCGGTGCGTTCCAGGATGTCGTCGAGGCTCGGGCGGGCGGCCGGGTCCTTGCGCAGACAGAGCCGTACGAGATCGGCGAGGCCCTCCGGCAGCCGCTCCAGGTCCGGTTCATCCTGCGCGATGCGGAACATCAGGGCGTGCACCCCGCTGTTGGTCGTGCCGAAGGGAAGGTCCCCGGTAGCCGCGTACGCGAGGACGGAACCCAGGCAGAAGACGTCGCAGGCGGGTGTGATGCGGTCGCCGCGCACCTGTTCGGGGGCCATGAACCCGGGCGAACCGACGAGCGCCCCGGTACGCGTCAGTCCCCCGTCGGTCATCGTCTCCAGGGCGCGCGCGATGCCGAAGTCGATGACGCGGGGGCCGTCGATCGTGACGAGCACGTTCGAGGGCTTGAGGTCGCGATGGACGATCCCGGCGGCGTGAATGTCCTTGAGCGCGTGGGCGAGTCCGGCCGCGAGGATGCGTACGGAACGCTCGGGCAGCGCGCCATGGTCGTGCCCGACGACGGCCTGGAGGGAGGGCCCGGCGACATAGCCGGTCGCCACCCACGGAATCGCGGCCTCCGTGTCCGCGTCGAGCACGGGTGCGGTCCAGTAGCCCCCGACCCGCCGCGCGTTCCGCACCTCCTGCCGGAACCGCGCCCGGAACTCCTCCTGCTCGGCGAGCCCCTGCCGCACCAGCTTCACGGCGACGGTCCGGCCGCGGTCGGAACGCGCCAGATACACGTTCCCCATCCCGCCTGACCCCAGCCGCGCCAGCAGCCGGTACGCGCCGATCCGTCCCCCGCCTCCGGCCTGGGGGATGCCCTTCGGCTCCCCCTGTCCCAGCTTCTCCATGGCCGGCGCCCCTCCCCTGCGTGTGCGACAGAGTGAGGATAGTGCGGACATACGGGTAAGAACGTCGGGCGGTCTCTACAGGTCCGTAACAGCCGACGCAGGCGTCGAGACCTGGTCGAGCGCCTGTGACAGGCGTTCCAACACGCGTACGGTCTCGGCGAAGCCTTCGTCTGTGAGGACGTCCGCGAGGCGGTCGGCGAGGGCCGCGTGGCCGGGGTTGATCTTCGCTATGGCGGCGCGGCCGCCGTCGGTCGGAGTGAGCAGCTTGGCGCGGCGGTGGGCGGGGTTGGGTGCGTACTCGGCGAGGCCTCGCTCGACGAGGAGGTCGGCGATCCGTTGCACGCTCTGGCGGGTGATGCCCATCGCCCGGGCGATCCCGGAGACGGGGAGAGGTTCGGTCAGTACGGCTCCGAGGACCTGCCACCAGGCGGCGGTCAGTCCGGCGGGCCGGGCCAACTCGTCTGCCACGGACAGGAATTGACCGTTGAGCCGGAAGACGCCGAGGGCGCTGCGGCTGAGCAGGTCCTGACGCTCGCGGCTCACTGACCGGCCGCCTCGAGGATGGCGTACGCCTCCGGGTCCGAGTCGTGGAACAGCCGGTACCAGGCGTCCAGCACATCACCCTCGTACACGCCGAGCAGCCGGAACACCTCGCGGGCGAAGGCGACGGGTTCCGTGGGCCCGGCGGTGATCAGCTTCCCGTCGGTCACGGCGTCAGCGTCGACGTACCGCTCGCCGCCCTTGTATCCGGTGGCGGCCAGATAGAAGGAGACGGCGCTGGTGTGGTTCCGGTCGTCGAGCAGGCCTTCGCGGGCCAGCCCGGCCGTCGCCCCGCAGATCGCGGCGACGGGGACGTCCGCGCCGAGGAAGGCGCGCGCCATGCGGGCGAAGGGCACGAGCTCGTCGCCCGTCTCCCAGAGGCCGGCGCCGGTGAGGATCAGCAGGGAACTGTCCTCGGGGCGGAGGTCGTCGAGGGCGAGGTCCGGCTGGATGCGTACGCCGCCGATGGTCCGCACAGGCTCGAGCGTGGCCCCGACCGTACGGATCTCATACCCGGCGCGGGCGAGATACGCGGTCGTGTGCCCCGTCTCCCAGTCGGCGAAGGTGTCGTAGACGGCGAGGTGAACGGGCTTGCGGGGGGTCGTGGCGACCATGGCTCCTCCTTGGGCAGCCTGAAGCTTGTGTAAGCATGCTGTCACTTCGACAGCATGCTGTCAATAAGCTTCCCTCGCAAACCCGAACGCGTATGGTGACGTGCTCGTAGATATGGACGTGCTCGTAGATATGAGCGAGAACTGACCCGACATGGGAGGACCAGGACCATGCCCGGCACCGGCGGCAACGGCGCCGTGACGCGCAGCACGCTGCGGCAGCAGATCGCGGACGCGCTGCGTGACGAGGTGCTGGCCGGGCGTCTCCAGCCGGGCCAGGAGTTCACGGTGAAGGAGATCGCCGAGCAGTACGGCGTCTCCGCGACCCCCGTCCGCGAGGCACTGGTCGATCTGTCGGCGCAGGGCCTGCTGGACGCGGACCAGCACCGCGGTTTCCGCGTGCACGAGTACTCGCCGGCCGACTACCGGGGCATGATCGAGGCCCGCGCCCTGGTCACGGACGGCCTGTTCCACCGGTACCTGGACGAGAAGTCCGACATCAGCCGGGCCGCCCGCGCCGCCCTGGAAGCGCGCACCGACGACCCGCGCCGCGCCGCCGTCCTCGCCGGAGTGCGCCGCCGGGGCGAGGAGGCCGAGCGGGCCGCCGCGGCCGGTGACCTGAACATCCTGATCGGCTACGACCTGCGCTTCTGGCGTGAGCTCAGCAATCTCTTCGGCAACCCCTACCTCGCCGACTTCCTGCACCGGCTGCGCGTCCAGTCCTGGGTGTGCGCCGTCCAGTACCTGCGTACGGTGGATCTGCGCGGCCGGCTCTGGGCCGAGCACACCGCGCTCGTGGACGCCCTCGCGCGCCGCGACGCCGATGCCGCGCACGAGATCGTCACCGCGTACAACGCGCACTCGCTCGCGCTCATCGAACGGCTGGCGGCGGGATGAGCGGGTTTCGTGCGACAGGGGCTGACCGCGCTTGCCACCCATTACGCTGCTTTGACCATCGTGCTATCCGAGGAGTCATCTGTTGGCCTGTGACCTGTGGCTGGTCCCACTCGTCGACGTGTTGTGCCACACCCCCGACAATCCCTTCGCCGAGGAACTCGCGCTCTACGACAAGGTCCTGGGCGAGGCCGGACTCCCGCCGGTGCCGGTGTACCAGTACATGCCGGGTCTGTCCGGCGACGTGGCCCCCGTAGCGGGCTTCGACTACGACGCGCTGCACTTCCTGCGGCGCGCTTACCTGCTCCAGGTCTGCCAGCTCGCCGTGACACCGGTGGACGAACTGGGCGGCGATTACGAGCAGTTGCTGGAGATGTTCGAGGGGACCGCCCAGCAGTCGCACCTGGTCTGGCACTACGACCACGCGGGCGCGTACGTCCCCGTCGACTTCCCGCACCCGCTCTCGAACGACGAACTCCTCGCGGGCGGCGGCCCTTTGGGCTCCTCCCAGACCCTGCTGCGCGAGCTGGAGTTCGTGGCCCCGTCGATCGGCATCGACCCCGCGAACCCACCCCTGCCTCCGGAACCCCCCATGGCTCCCACGTCATTGGAGGAACCGGCTGCCCCAGCCCCCTTCGACGCGAGCCCCTTCGCCCGCGAGCGCCATGTGTGGCTGGGCCTGCACGCTGCGGCGACGCGAAGCCTGGCCCAGGGCTCGATGATCGTCTTCAGCTGACGGGGACTTACTGCCGCTCCAGAACCGACAACCCCGCCTGCAGGTCGTCGAGGTTCATGACCGGGAGTACCTCGACCTTGGCACCGAGTTCCATGAAGAAGGGCTCGGCGAGCGGCGGCAAGTCCGAGCTGTCCTGCATGTCGAAGACGAACACGCAGGAGCGCTGCCCTTCGTCGGGCATGAAGTAGGCGGCCTCCGGCTTGATCCTGTCCATGGTCCCCTTGATCAGCTCCGGCAGCTTTCCCTGCCGGATGACCTCGCTCGACTTCTCGGTGTCCAGGGTCGCCTTGAGCATGACGCGCATCGCACGCACCTCTCCTCGGGGATTCGAGCTGGTCAACTTCTCAGCTTTTGTCCAGTATGTTCCGGGAACGAAGATGAGGCATGTGGACCATGCGGCGCAGTCGGGCCCGCAGAACCGCAGCTGTCCGGGCATAGTGAGGGGCGCCCCGTCGGGCGCCCCCACCACGTGCATGAAATGCCGTACTACACGGGCATGAAATGCCGCACTAGAGGAACGAGTTGATCTCGATCGTCTCGTCCCGCCCCGGGCCCACGCCGATCGCCGAGATCGGTGCCCCCGACATCTCCTCCAGGGCCTTGACGTAGTCCTGCGCGTTCTTGGGGAGGTCGGAGAAGGACTTCGCCTTGCTGATGTCCTCGGACCAGCCGGGGAGCATCTCGTAGACCGGCTTCGCGTGGTGGAAGTCGGTCTGGGAGTACGGGAGTTCCTCGACTCGCTTGCCGTCGATCTCGTACGCCACGCAGACCGGGATCTGCTCCCAGCCGGTCAGGACGTCGAGCTTGGTGAGGAAGAAGTCGGTGAGGCCGTTGACTCGGGTCGCGTAGCGGGCGATGACCGCGTCGAACCAGCCGCAGCGGCGGTCGCGGCCGGTGGTGACACCGCGCTCGTGGCCGATGCGGCGCAGCGCCTCCCCGTCCTCGTCGAAGAGCTCCGTGGGGAACGGGCCCGCGCCGACGCGGGTCGTGTAGGCCTTCAGGATGCCGATGACCCGGCTGATCTTCGTCGGGCCGACGCCCGCACCCGTGCAGGCGCCGCCCGCGGTCGGGTTCGACGAGGTCACGAACGGGTACGTGCCGTGGTCGATGTCCAGGAGCGTGCCCTGGCCGCCCTCGAAGAGGACCACCTTGTCGGCCTCCAGTGCCTGGTTGAGGACCAGGACCGTGTCGGCGACGTACTGCTCGATCTGCGCGGCGTAACCCAGCAGTTCCTCGACGACCTGGCTGACGGCGATCGCGCGGCGGTTGTACAGCTTGGTCAGGATCTGGTTCTTGATGTCGAGGGCCGCCTCGACCTTCTGGGTCAGGATCGACTCGTCGTACAGGTCCTGGACGCGGATGCCGACACGGTTGATCTTGTCCGCGTACGTCGGTCCGATGCCGCGGCCGGTCGTGCCGATCTTCCGCTTCCCGAGGAAGCGTTCCGTCACCTTGTCGACGGTGACGTTGTACGGCGTGATGATGTGAGCGTTTCCGCTGATCAGCAGCTTGGACGTGTCGACGCCTCGCTCGTTCAGACCGCTCAGCTCGGAGAGCAGGACCGACGGGTCGACGACGACACCGTTACCAATGACCGGCGTGCATCCGGGCGAGAGGATTCCGGAAGGGAGGAGATGCAGGGCGTACTTCTGATCGCCCACGACCACCGTGTGGCCGGCGTTGTTGCCGCCCTGGTAGCGCACCACGTAGTCCACGGATCCACCGAGCAGGTCGGTGGCCTTTCCCTTGCCTTCGTCACCCCACTGAGCACCGAGCAGCACAAGTGCGGGCACAGGCGTACACCCCTTCCGGGTGGGGCATGTCCAAGGTCGGGGGCGTACGCTGCACGGCTTGTGCCGCGTACACCGGCGACCTTCGTTGGCCGCGACCCGTCGGACCGGATGCCCCGGAATAGACGAAGCCCCTGGCGCAATAGCGCAAGGGGCTCTTGCACAAAGATGCTACCCGAGGAAGCGAGGCATGACCGAGGTGGCGGCTTCCGACCAGCTCCTGGTGGTCATCGACCCGGTCGCCCGTCGCCATGACGGTGAGGCGGTGCGGATCGCGAAAGACGTGCTCAGCGCGGGTGCGAACACGAAAGTATGCCTCCCCGACGGGCCCGAGGAATTCGCCAGGGCACTGCGCCGGCGAGGGTCCCGGCGGCCCGTTGTGGTGGGGGACGACCGTGCCCTGCTGCGGGCGGTGTCCGTTTTGCACCGGCATCGGGAGCTGGCTGGATGTGCGCTGTCGGTCGTGCCGGTGGGCGGCGCGCTGTCGCTCGTACGGTCGCTGGGGGTGCCCACGGGTGCGGTGGCGGGGGCTCGGGCGGTGCTGGACGGGGCCGAGCGGCGGCTGGACCTGCTCGTCGACGACAGCGACGGGGTGGTGCTTGGCGCGCTGCGGATCCCGCCGCTCGCCGTGCCGCGGGGGGCGGGGCCGTACGAGGGGAACGAGGAGGACGCGGCGTCGGAGTCCGAAACGGAGCCGGAGACGTCCGGCCATCCCTGGCTGCGTACGTGCCAGTCCCTCGTCCGCACGCTGGTGCCCGTACGCCCGCCCCGGACCACCTCCGCGAACGGCGGCTCCGGGCCGTCCCGGCTGCGGGTCGAGGTCGACGGGGTGACGCTGGTGGATCTGGACCAGCCGGTGGACGGCGTGTCGGTGGCGCCGGGGGACGCGGGCGTGGCCGAGGTCGAGGTACGTCCGGTGTCGGTGGGCGCGGAGGCCTCACCGCTCATGGCTCGGGGCAGCACGGTCACCGTGTCGGGCGCTCACTTCCGGTACCGAGCGGACGCGCTGGTGTCGGGGCCGGTACGGACACGGACGTGGACGGTGCGGGAGGGGGCGTGGGGGCTGACGTTGCCGGTGCCGTGAGCGGCACGCTTGCCGCGGTCAGCCGGCGCCGAAGCGCTCTTCCCGATGGATCCGCCAGCGGTCCATCAACTTGACAAGCTCGCCCTCGAGGAACTCGAAGAAGGCCAGGGTCTCGGCGAGCCGGCGGCCGGCGGGGGTCTCGGGGCCGAGGCCGTCGACGCCCTCGCGCAGGGCATACTCCCAGCGCTTGAGCACCGCGTCCCGGTTGGTGATCGCCTCGTACCACTGGTTGCTGTGTACGCGGTACCGCTCGCGCCGGGAGCCGGGTTCACGCTCGCGCGAGACCATGTGCTGCTGCGCGAGATAGCGCACGGCTCCGGAGACGGCGGCCGGGCTGATCTGGAGCTGTTCGCCGAGTTCGACGGAGGTCATCGCCCCGGAGTCGGAGGCGAGCAGCGCCGCGAACACCCGGGCCGCCATGCGCGGCATCCCGGCCTCGACCATCTGCGCGGCGAAGCTCTCGACGAACTTCGAGACCGCCTCCGAGTCCCGCCCCGCCGCACTCGGTTCGCTCATCTCTCGATCCTCTCCCCTGCTCAGCGCGGCTCAGTGCTGTTCTGCGCGCCGTTGTCGATTCTAGACGCCGGTTTTAACGCTTCCTTAACTTCATAAATTTGTGAAACTAGCGTAAATTCAAAATCATGACGAAGGCAAACTGCGCCGTCGCGGTATCCGGACTGCACAAGTCGTTCGGCAAGACCCATGCGCTGGACGGCCTCGACCTGGACGTCGAGACCGGCGAAGTCCACGGCTTCCTGGGCCCCAACGGCGCCGGGAAGTCCACCACCATCCGCGTCCTGCTGGGCCTGCTGCGCGCCGACGCCGGCGCCGCGCGGGTACTCGGCCGGGACCCCTGGACCGACGCGGTCGAACTGCACCGCCAGGTCGCGTACGTCCCCGGCGACGTGACGCTCTGGCGCAACCTGTCCGGGGGCGAGGTCATCGACCTGTACGGGCGGCTGCGTGGAGGACTCGACAAGGCGCGGCGGGCCGACCTGATCGAGCGGTTCGAGCTCGACCCGACGAAGAAGGGGCGCACGTACTCCAAGGGCAACCGCCAGAAGGTCGCCCTCGTCGCCGCCTTCGCCTCGGACGTCGACCTGCTGATCCTGGACGAGCCAACCTCCGGCCTCGACCCGCTGATGGAGGAGGTCTTCCAGCGGTGCGTGGAGGAGGAGCGGGAGCGGGGCCGCACGATCCTGCTGTCCTCGCACATCCTCAGCGAGGTCGAGGAACTCTGCGACCGCGTCAGCATCATCCGCAAGGGCGTCACTGTGGAGAGCGGATCACTCGCCGAGCTGCGCCATCTGACCCGTACGAGCGTGACCGCCGAACTCGCGGGCGCACCCAACGGGCTCTCCCGCCTGCCGGGCGTGCACGATCTCGACATTCAAGGAAAGCGCGTAAAGCTCCAGGTCGAGAGCGACAAGCTGGACGCGGTTCTGCGTTCGCTCACCGACTCGGGCGTACGGTCCCTGACCTCGACGCCGCCGACGCTGGAGGAACTCTTCCTGAGGCACTACCAGGAGGAAGTACGCGGCGAGACCAGGGAAGGCAACGGCAGCAGCGAAGACGAGGCGATGGCGCGATGACTGCCGTCACGACTGAAAGGTTCGCACCCCGAGTCGGCGGGGGACGTCAACTCGCGGGTACCGGCACGCTGTTGAGGTTCGCGCTGCGACGCGACCGGGTCATGATCCCCGTATGGATCGCCGTCAACGCCCTGATGGTGCTGTCCATGCCGAACACCCTGAAGGGCTTGTACGGCACGGCGGCCGAACGGGCCGATCTGGTCCGGCAGATGGAGACGAACACCTCGCTGCGCGCCATGGTCGGGCCGATCTTCGACGACTCGATCGGCGGGCTCACCGCCTGGCGCGTCGGCGTCTTCGCCGGGCTGCTCGCGGCGGTCATGAGCCTGCTCGTCGTCGTACGGCACACCCGCGACGAGGAGGAGAGCGGGCGCCAGGAACTCATCTCGTCGGCGATGGTGGGGCGGCGCGCCCCGCTGACGGCGGCCCTGCTGGCGGCGGCGGTCGCCAATGGCGTGCTCGCCGTGATCGTCGCGGGCGGGCTCGCGGGCCAAGGGGGCGTCGGGGCGCTGGTGTTCGGGCTCGGGATCGCCGGGGTCGGGATGGTGTTCGCCACGATGGCCGCGATCGTCGTCCAGTTGACGGAGAGCGCACGGCTGGCACGGGGGCTGACCTCGGCGGTGCTCGGCGCGGCGTTCGTGCTGCGCGCGGCGGGCGACTCCGCGGCGGACGACGGTTCGTCGGTGCTCACCTGGCTCTCGCCGAGCGGCTGGCTGGAGAACCTGCGCCCGTACGGGCAGGAGCGGTGGTGGGTGCTGCTGCTGTTCGCGGGGGCCGCGCTGATCCAGGGCGCGATCGCGTACGAGCTGGCCGGGCGGCGTGACGTCGGTATGAGCTTCCTGCCGACCCGGCCGGGACCGGCGGAAGGCAGGCTCGCGACGGCCGGCGCGCTGGCGTGGCGGCTTCAGCGCGGCAGCGTGTTCGGCTGGAGCATCGGCTTCTTCCTCGCCGGAGTCGTCTACGGCGCGATGACGGAGGGAGCGGCCGACCTGGTCGGCGACAACGCCGACGCCCGCGAGATCTTCCAGCGGATGGGCGGGCAGTCCGGTCTGACCGACGCGTTCCTCGCCTCGATGATCGGCATCATGGGGCTGATCGCCGCCCTCTACATCGTCGCATCGGTGCTGCGGCTGCACGGCGAGGAGACCTCGCAGCGGGCCGAACCGATCCTGGCGAACGCGGTCGGCCGGCTGCGCTGGGCCTCGGGCCACCTGTTGATCGCCTTCGGCGGAGCCGCCCTGATCATGCTCCTCAGCGGCCTCGGCTTCGCCGTCGGCTACGGCCAGGAGCTCGGCCCCATCCTCGTCGCCTGCCTGATCCAACTCCCCGCGATCTGGACCATCGGCGGCCTCGCGGTCCTCCTGCACGGCGTCTCGGCGCGGGCAGCCGTGGCGGCCTGGGCGGTCGCGGGTGCGGCCCTCCTCATCGGCTGGATCGGCCCGGCGCTCGATCTTCCTCCAGCTGTGCTGGACATGTCTCCCTTCGGACACCTCCCGAAGCTGCCGGGAGGCGAGATGGCCTGGACACCGGTACTGGTCCTGACGGCGATCGCGGTCGCGCTGGTCGCGGGAGGGCTGGCGGCGCTGCGGCGACGGGACATGAGTACGTGACGGTGGTCGGCAGGGACGTACGGATCCCCGGGCTCATGACTTGGCCCGGGGATCCGTACGGGATCCCGTTGCACCGGGATCCCCTTGCACCGGGAACCCGTGGCTCGCGTGGCGCGTCCCTTGCGGGCATGGAGCGAGGGGAAAGCGCGGCGTCCTGTGGGGGATGTGTGCTTGCGGCGGCCGGGGCGTCGGTGGCCGTGCTGGTCTGGGCCTCATCGGAACGTACGCAACGGCACATGGGCGGCGGATTCGAGGGCGAGGGCACGGACTACAGCGTGCTGCTCACCGAGCTGCCGCTCGTCGTGGCAGCCGGAGCCGCCCTCCCTTCGCTCGCCTGTGCGTTGCTGATACGCCTGGTGCGCAGACGCCGCCGGGCCACGGCCACGGAGTCAGAGCTCCACGAGTAGCTCCTCCAGGCCGCGGATGACGAAGTTCGGCTTGCGCTCGGGCTCGGCGGACAGGCGGAGTGTCGGTGCCCGGTCGAGCAACGCGCCCAGGGAGGCGGCCAGTTCGATACGGGCCAGGGGAGCGCCGATGCAGTAGTGGATCCCCGCGCTGAACGAGATGTGCGGGTTCTCCTGCCGGGCGAGATCGAGTTCCTCGGGCCGGGTGAACACCGCCGGGTCGTGGTTGGCGGAACCGAAGAGCAGAGCCACCTCGCTCCCCCGCGGGATCACCGTGCCGTCGATCTCGATCTCGTCCAGCACCCAGCGCTCGAAGAGCTGGAGCGGGGTGTCGTAGCGCATCAGCTCTTCCACAGCTGTGGACAACAGTCCGCGGTCGGCGCGCAGAGCGGCCAGCTGGTCGGGGTTGCGGAACAGCGCCCACCAGCCGTTTACCGTGGCGTTCACCGTCGCCTCGTGCCCCGCGTTGAGGAGCAGGACGCAGGTGGAGATCATCTCCTGCTCCGTCAGCCGGTCGCCCTCCTCGTACGCCACGATCAGGCCGGAGATCAGATCGTCCCCCGGCTCCTTGCGCCGAACCGCGATCAACTCCCGCAGATACTCGGTGAATTCGACCGACGCCCGAACCGCCTTCGCCGCCGTCTCCTGCGAGGGGTTCAGCTCGTACATCCCGCAGATGTCCGCCGACCAGGGCCGCAGCGGCGCCCGGTCGGACTCCGGGATACCCAGCATTTCGGCGATCACAGCGACCGGCAGCGGCTCGGCGACCGCCGTCAGCAGATCGCCCCCGCCGTCCGCGACAAGGCCCGCGACCAGCTCGTTCGCCAGCTTGTGGACGTACGGGCGCAGGCCCTCGACGGTACGCGGCGTGAACGCCTTCGACACCAGGCGCCGGATCCGCGTGTGGTCCGGCGGCTCCAGATCGAGCATGCCGTGATCGTTGAGCACGTGAAACGGCTCATGCTCGGCCGGCGGCGCCGTCCGCCCGAAGTCCTCATGCGTGAACCGGTGCTGATACGTCCGCCCCAACCGCCGGTCCCTGAGCAGGGCCGACACATCCGCATGACGCGGCACGAGCCACTGGTTCGTGGGCTCGAAGTAGTTCACCCGCCCGCGGGCACGCAGCTCGGCATACGCGGGGTAGGGATCGGCGACGAACCCGGGATCCCAGGGGTCGAACGCGTCGAGGGCACGGTCGGAGTCGGAAAGGTCTGCCATGTCGGGACGCTAACCTGCCGCGTCTCGGCCCGCCAGAGCCGCCCCCTCCGTCGAACGGCCCGCCCGCCTCTGAACGACACACGCCCTCATCCCCGGATGACTCCTCACCCCGGAGTGACCAGCCTCGCCTCGTACGCGAACACCGCCGCCTGGGTCCGGTCCCGCAGGCCCAGCTTCACCAGGATCCGGCTCACATGGGTCTTGATCGTCGACTCGGCGACCACGAGACGCTCGGCTATCTCACCGTTGGACAGCCCCTGCGCGATAAGCACCAGCACCTCCGTCTCCCGCTCGGTCAGATCGCCGTACGCCGCCCGCGCGGTGGCCGACAGCCGCGGGGCCTCCGACAGCTTCGAGAACTCCGTGATCAACCGCCTGGTGACGGAGGGCGCGAGCAGGGCCTCGCCGGCCGCCACCACCCTTACACCGTCCGCGAGTTGGCGGGCCGAGGCGTCCTTCAGGAGGAAGCCCGACGCCCCGGCGCGCAGCGCCTGGTACACGTACTCGTCGAGATCGAACGTGGTCAGCACCAGCACCTTTGCCCCGTCGTCCGCGGCGACTATCTCCCGGGTCGCCTCGATACCGTTGAGCTCGGGCATACGGATGTCCATCAGGACCACGTCAGGAGCCAGCTCCCGCACCCGGTCCACCGCATCCCGCCCGTTGACCGCCTCGCCGACGACCTCGATGTCCGGCATCGCGCCGAGCAGCACCGAGAACCCTTCGCGGACCATCATCTGGTCATCGGCGATCAACACCCGGATGGTCATGCGGAGCCCTCCGAGTTCCCGGCGTTCTCAGCCTTCTCAGCGGTCCCCGTGTCGGAGACGGGCACCGGCAGGAAGACCGTCACCTCGTGCCCCCCGTCGTCCGTCGCGCCCGCCGTCATCTCGCCGTTCAGCATCGACACCCGCTCCCGCATGCCCGTGATCCCGTGCCCAGCGCCGGGCGATGGCTTCACCAGCCCCGTGGCCGGTCCGTTGACGATCCTGAGCCCGAGGCCGCCCAACACATAGCCGATCTCGACGCGGGCCGAGGCGCCCGGCGCATGCCGCAGGCTGTTGCTGAGCGCCTCCTGGACTATCCGGTACGCGGACAGCTCGATGCCCTGCGGGAGTTCACGCACCGCGCCGGTGACCACCTTCTCGACGGTCAGGCCCGCGTCCCGCACATTGGCAAGCAGCCCGTCCAGGTCGGCGAGGGTCGGCTGCGGGGCGTCGGGAGCCTCGTAGTCCTCCGCACGTACGACGCCGAGAACCCGGCGCAGTTCGGAGAGTGCGATCACCGCGTTCTCCCGTATCACCGCGAACGCGTGCTCCAGCTCCGGCGGCGGGTTCTCCACCCGGTACGGCGCGGCCTCCGCCTGGATCGCGACCACCGACATGTGATGGGCGACCACGTCGTGCAACTCGCGGGCGATGGTGGTGCGCTCTTCGAGGAGAGTGCGCTTGGAACGTTCGTGCGCTGTGACGGTCTGCTGGGCGGTGACCTCCCGCTCGGCCGCGTTGCGTATCTGGCGGACGGCCACGACCAGGAGGATCATGCCTGAGGTCACCAGCATCGCCGGAGTGTTGCTGCCGCCGTAGCCACCCCCGAAGAGACCCACGGCGAAGATCCCGTAGACCCCGGTCAGAGCCCACATCCACAAGGCGGTGCGGGGCCGCGTGCGGATCGCCACGACCGTGAGGACCACCAGGTGAGTCGCGAAAGCGCCGGGCAGCCACGGCCACTCGCCCCAGGTGCTGCCGAGCGCCGCGGTGATCGGTGTCACCGCGCAGGAGACCCAGAAGGCGCCGGCCGGCCTGACGAGGGTCAGCAGGACCGCGGTCAGCGAGAGGAGGCCGGTGAGCAGTCCCCCGAAATCCCCTGCGTCGTTCTTGGTGTCCGCGACGAGCCACGCCAGGACGCCGGCGAACGCCACCCCGGCGTGCGGGGCCCACCCCGCGTACTCCCGCAGGCGCCCGGGCAGCCGCCGGGCGATCCGGCCGTCCACGCTCATGCGCGGCAGCGGGCGATAGGCGAACGCGTCCTGGAACAGGTCCTGCCGCAGCCCGCGCAGGGCGTCCACGGCCAGCCGGTACTCAGGACTGTGCGGCTTGTCTCCGCCCTGCGAGGGCGTCGAGTGCGTCTGGGTCGTCTCGGTCACGTACAAAACGGTAAGTGGGCACCAGGGTCGCGGTCGTCACCAGTGAGATGGGTTCTTCGGCATCCGCCTCAGGTACTACGGGTAGCTCCCTGACCTCCACGATCAGTACCCGGAGGGCCGTACCAGACCCGACTCGTACGCGAACACCGCCGCCTGCGTCCGGTCCCGCAGCCCCAACTTCACCAGGATCCGGCCCACATGGGTCTTCACCGTCTGCTCGGCGACCACCAGCCGCTCGGCGATCTCGGCGTTCGACAGACCCTGCGCGATCAGGGCGAGGACCTCCGTCTCGCGCTCCGTCAGCTCACCGACGCGCTCCTTGAGCGGGGCGCGGGGAGCCCCGTCGAGCTGGGAGAACCGGGCGATCAGGCGTCTCGTGATCCCGGGCGCGAGCAGCGCGTCCCCCGCGGCGACCACCCTGATCGCCTCCGCCAGCTTGTCCGCGGACGCGTCCTTCAGCAGAAACCCGGAGGCACCCGCGCGCAGCGCGTCATACACGTACTCGTCGAGATCGAACGTGGTCAGCACCAGCACCTTGATCTGCGGATTCTTGCCGACGATGCGGCGGGTGGCCTCGATGCCGCCGAGTTCTGGCATGCGGATGTCCATCAGGACGACGTCCGGGGCGAGTTCGGCGACCTGGGCGACCGCGTCCAGGCCGTCGACCGCCTGGCCGATCACATCGATGTCGGGCTGGGTGTTGAGCAGCACCGAGAAGCCCTGCCGGACCATCTGCTGGTCGTCGGCGATGAGTACGCGGATGGTGCCGCTCGTCATGGTCGTTCTCCTGGGGAGTCTGTGGAGTTGTCGGAGGTGAGGTGGTCGGGCGTGGGGTCGTCGTGAGCGGAGGCGTCGAGGATGGCGGTTCCGGCGCGGGGCAGGAAGGCCGCCACCGTGAAGCCGCCGCAGGGCGTCTCCGTCGCCATGAGGGTGCCACCGAGCATCGCCGCGCGCTCCCGCATACCGAGAAGACCGTGTCCCGCGCCCGGGGACGGCGGAGCGGGGCGCCGGGGCGCGGAGTTGACGACCCGGATCTGCAGACCGCGCGGGGAGTGCGTGAGTTCCACACGCACCTCCGAACCGGGCGCGTGCCGCAGCGCGTTGCTCAGCCCCTCCTGGATGATCCGGTACGCGGACAGCTCCACACCCGGTGGCAACGGAAGCGCCTCGCCGCTGATCTCGGTGTTCACCTTCAGACCTGCGGCACGCGTGTTCTCGACGAGCACGTCGAGGCGGTCGAGGGTGGGCTGCGGGGCGTCAGGGGCCGCTCCGGTACCGGGAGCGCCGAGGCCGTACGGGTCCTCGGGGTTCTCCGAGCGCAGTACGCCAAGGACGCGGCGCAGTTCGGTGAGCGCCTCCAGTGCGTTCTGCCGGATGCCGTCGAGGTTCTCCTTGAGCTCGTCGGAAGGGTTCTCGACCAGGTGAGGGGCGACTTGCGCCTGGATGGAGATGACCGACATGTGGTGGGCGACCACGTCGTGCAGCTCGCGGGCTATGCGGTTGCGCTCCTCCAGGACCGTACGGCGGGCGCGCTCCTCGGCGGTGATACCGGCCTGCTCGACGAGCTGGGTGCGGGCTTCACGGCGACCGCGCTGGGCGCTGCCGAGGAGGACGACTCCGCCGAACACGGCCACGGCCAGCGTGCCCGTCGAGGAGTAGTTCGCTGCACCAATGAGGCCCTGCACCACCCACGTGACCAGCGCGGTCACGACCAGGACCTGGGCGGCGACGCGGGTGGGTACCCGCAGCGCGAGCAGGAACAGCACCATGGCGTGCGCGACCAGACCGGGCGGGCCCCACGGCCAGGGGCTGTCGAAGGCAGTGTGATCGGCGAGCAGTTGGGTACGGGCCCCCATGGCCACCACGACCGTGGCCACCATCGACAGCTGCCACGCCGGGACCGGCCACCGCAGCGCCATCGCCACCGCGGCACCCTGGGCCAGCGCGCACACCAGGGCGTACTCCGTACCCAGGTTGTAGCCGTCACCGAACTGGTCCGTGTTGGCGAGGGTCGTGCCGATCGCGACCAGAACCACGAGCCCATGCGGCAGCCGGCGCAACCACACCGAGGGCGGCAACGGATCCGCCTTCCCGGTCCACAGATCCTCGCGCAGCACCCGCAGTCCCCGGGCCAGCCGCTTCTCCACCGCGCTCATCGGGACAACCCTAAACACGGCGAACCCCCTTGGACCCCGCCCTGCCACGGTGTATGTGAACCACGCGTGACAGGCGCCCACCGCGGCGGCGGTGTCCCTGTTCGTAGGAGCGAAAGGCGGCCCAGCACACCATGAGGGCGAGGGCGAAGACCGGGAGCCAGGCGAGGCGGGCCAGGACCCACGCGAGATTGTCGGGGCTCGTGTGCAGTCCCGGGAGACGGCCCGCGAACAGGCCCGTCGCGGTGACCGACATCAGCGCCGTCTGGTGCCACAGGAAGATCGTCATCGCGGAGAGGTTGACGAACGCCACCGCCGCCCACGCCGCGGGCCGCCGCATCGCCCGGCGCAACGACTCCCGGAGCAGCAACGCCAGACCGCACTGGGCCAGACCGAAGGTGACGGCCGCCAGGGTCGGCGGGTTGAGGTTGGAGACCGCGGAGCCGGGGACGCCGACCATCGACGCCGGGTAACCGGCCCACGCGATGAGCACCGCGGTCGTCGCCGCACCGCCGATCAGCAGCACCCACCCGGAACGCCGGGTCAGCTCACCCCGCATCCAGGCCGCGCCCAGCGTGTACGGGACGAGCCAGCCCGCCGCCACATTGATCCAGCCCAGGCAGGCCGGACCGCCGAACCCGAAGCGTATGAGGTCCACATGGAGGACGACGGCCAGCGGCCACAGCGGGTTGACCCGCGCCACCAGCGGGGTCAGCGCCGTCAGCACCGCGAAGACCAGCAGGAACCACAAGGGCGACAGGACGAGCTTCAGCAACGCATGCACCGTCGACATGCCCGTCCCCGTCAGGAGCAGACAGACCGCGGCCACCGTCCACAGGGCCGGCACGGCGGCCACCGGCCCGAAGAGGCGCGACAGCCGCGTACGCAGCCACTTCCCGTATGTCGTGCCACGAGCCCGCGCGGACTCGTAACTCCTGCACGCCACATGCCCGCCCACCAGGAAGAACACCGCGAGCGTCTGGAAGACCCAGGAGACCGGGGCCAGCCATGGCATGTACGCCAGTGGGCTCGACGTACGGAGCGCGCCGCCGTCCGCGACCAGCGCCGTGACCAGCCAGTGGCCCAGCACTATGCCCAATATCGCGAAGGCGCGCAGGGCGTCGAGGGAGCGGTCGCGGTGGGGCGGGGTGGCGGCGTCGATCTGGTGGGTGGCTCGGCGGAGGTGGCGGAGGCCTTCCTGGAGGAGCGGGTGTGGGCTGGTGCTCGGCGAGCTGCCGGGCTGGGCAGCGTTCCGCGTGGAACCCTTCGGGGGGCCCTCCCCCTCCCCCACCCTCCCCCTCAACTTCAGCTCACGCACGGGTCACCTCCGAAGTCTCGCCGAGGACGATCCGGGCGAGGTTGTCCAGGGACACCGAGCCCGGCTTGAGGTAGTCGCTGTGGCCGCCTTCGCCCGCCGCGAAGACGCGCGCGCCGAAGTCCGGCGACACGGGGTCGGTACCGAAACCGACGGTGGTGCCGAAGAGGTCGGCCTTGGCGTGCGGGATGTCCGCGATCCAGTCGCCGGCGCCTCGGCCCGCCCAGACGCGGGCGTCCGTGTGCAGCCCGGCGACGGAGTCGGCGCCGGTTCCGGGGCTGCCGAAGAGCGCGATGTCGGAGACGTCGAGGTCGCCTTCGCCGCCCTCGCCGCCCTCGCCGCTCTCGCCGCTCTCGCCGCTTGCGGCACGCGCGGCACGCGCGGCACCGGCGGCTCCTGACGAACTGGCGGACTCGGCAGACCCGACGGACCCGACGGACCGTACGGAACCGGCGGCCCGGAAGGCGCTCTCGGCCGCCTCTGCACACACGACGGTTCCGTACGAGTGGCACAGGAGGGAGACCTGGGCCCGCGGGTTCAAGGCCTCCAACTCCCGTATGAAATCTCTCAGTTCAGGCGCCGCGTCCGTCGCCCGCCCCGTGGTGAGGACCTCGGGGCTCATGGTTCCGGGCGTCTCATAGCCGAGCCAGGCGACGACCGCGCCACGTATGCCGAGCCGTTTGTGCAGGGCGTCTGCACCTGCGCGGAAGCGTTCGTACGTGTCCAGGTTCGTGTCGGAGCCGGGTACGAGTACGGCCACGCGCTCGGCTTTCGCCAGGTCGCCGAAGATCTCGACGGCTCGGCCGGAGCCGCGGGCGTCGAAGGAGAGGAAGTGCCGATCGGGGTCCGCCATGGAGCGAACCGCTGCCGCGCGGCCGTGGTCGCCATGGTCGGCGGCCATACGCGCCGCCTCGGCGGCGTTCGCCCGGTTCGCGGCGTACGCCTCATCCAGGTTGGCCGGGGGCACCGCCGTGAGGCGGGCCGGTGCGGGGGCCGGGATCTCCGGGTGTGCGGCAGCGGCCGATATGGGAACGACGACGGCGGCGGTGACCAGCGCGGCGAGCAGACCGCGCGACAGCCGGGCGCGCCGCCCGAGCCGCCCCGGCCAACCCGCCCTGGCAGAACCAGCATCCGGACCAGCCGAACGAGCCGACCCAGTCGCCTCCTCCTCCGCCCCCGCCGCCGAATCCGGCCTCGCTCCAGGCTCCGGCAGCCTCAGCCTCCCCCGCACCCCCATGACGCCCGTGCCCCCACTCCCAGCTCGTCGACCCGCTCATCGGGCCTTACGGGAAAGGAAGTTACGGACGCGGCCTCGTGGTCGGCGTCCCGCCAGGGAGCTCACCTGGGACGTAGCTCTCAGGTATTACGGGTATCACCGGGCGGCTGGATCGGAGCAAGGCAATGTGACCGGGATGGCTGCTGTGCTCGTACATGGACTGGCCGGTCACCGTTCGCTGCCGCCCGCAACAGCGCGACAGCCCCGTGTCGGCCCACGTCACGGGGCTGGTACCGTCCCGGCCAACGGTCGAACAGCGCTGAGAGGTTGGAGCATGCCGGAGGACGACGCAGCACGCCCAGCCGCGGAACCGGACGCCGTCGCTGCCCGTGCCGCGGCCGAGGAGCAGTCGGCTTTCTCGCATCCGCCTGTCGATCCCGACATCACCGCCGCATACGGTGACCATCCCGACCAGGTGATCGACTTCTATGCGCCGCACGGGGGCGAGGAGTCGGCCCCGTTCGTCGTCGTTCTGCACGGGGGAGCCTGGCGGGCCGCGTACGACCGTCGGCACATCACCCCGTTCGCGGACTTCCTGGCCCGACGCGGTTTCGCCGTGGCCAATGTCGAGTACCGGCGTGGCGGTGGCGGGTCGGGAGAGGACGCTGACGGTTCCGTCGCGGGTCGTTGGCCGGACACCTTCGACGACGTCGCCGCCGCGCTCGACGCGCTCCCCGGTCTCGTACGGGAGGCCCTGCCGCAGGCCGATGCGCGCCGTACGGTGATCACCGGGCACTCGGCGGGCGGGCAGCTCGCCCTGTGGGCCGCCGCCCGGCATCTGCTGCCGGCAGACGCACCCTGGCGAACGGAGCGGCCGGCGCCGCTGCGGGGCGTCGTCGCGCTCGCACCGATCGCGGACTTCGCCGTCGCCGAGAAGCTGGACGTATGCGCCGGCGCGGCTCTTCAGCTCCTGGGTGGGGAGGGGCAGTTCGCGGAGCGGCAGCCGTACGCCGATCCCGCTCTTCTGCTGCCGACCGGAATTGCCACGACCTTGGTGCAGGGCCGGACCGATGTCGTCGTGCCTCAGGCTGTCGCCGAGTCGTACGCGGACGCGGCGGCGAAGGCCGGGGAGGTGGTGGGGCTTACCCTCCTCGAGGACGTGGGGCACTTCCCGCTGATCGATCCGGCCGCGGACGCGTGTGCGGTGGTGGCGGAGGAGATCGCGCAGCTGGGTTGGTGAGCCGGGTGGGCGACGGCGGACGTCCACGGCCTCGGTCTGGGTCAGCCGGGCCGCGTCCGCAAGTGGGCCGGGCGTCTCGTCGGCGTCGACATGGGCGACGTGTGCGCCCAGGCGCACAACGCGGTCGACTCCATCGCCGTGCGGCTCAACCGGGACACGGGTAGCGGGCGCGAGTGGCAACGACCACACGAAACACGTCCGATCGCGGAGACAACGTAGGTACGGCTACTCAGGTGGCAGCCGCTCCCGAACGACATGGTTGACCTCAACAAGCCAAGCAACACCGTGTCGTCTCGAAGGAGTTCGGAAATGGCTGCCTCTTCGCTTTCCCTGGCCCAGACCCTTCGCCACAACCTGGCGAACCCTGCCGCCCTCGGCTATCTGGCCGTCGTGGCCGCCGTCGGTGTCTGGGTCGGGGTGGACGCACTGTTCGTCGAGCACGCGGACGCCAGTCTCGCGGCGGTCTGGCTGTTCGTCGTCACCGCTCCGACCTCCTTCCTGTTCCTGGCCCTTCCTGGCGCGCTGTCCTTCGTCGGAGTCGCTGTCGGAGCTGTCGCCCAGGCATTCGTGCTCGGCGCCGCGTACCGCTGGTTCCGTAACCGGCCCACGCAGCGTGCGGGCATCAGCAACGCCTGAGGACCATCAACTTCGGACATGGCTGTGCGCGCAGCCACAGGCCGACGGCGGAGCCACACGGATGCGGCCCCGCCGTCCCTGCAGGCGCAGGCAGTACGACTCAGCCCACCAGCCCCGCCAACACCCGCGCCGCCCTCTCCACATCCCCGAACCCCACGTACAACGGCGTGAAGCCGAAGCGCAGGATGTCCGGTTCGCGGAAGTCGCCGACCACGCCCTGTGCGATCAGGCGGCGCATCACCTCGCGCGCGTCATCGCAGCGCAGCGCGACCTGGCTCCCCCGGTCCGCATGGGCCGACGGAGTCACGGACTGCACGCGGCCCTCGGGGACGTACGCCGCGACGCAGTCCAGGAAGAAATCCGTGAGCGCGAGGGACTTGGTGCGGACCTTCTCGATCGACACCTCTTCCCACACCTCCAGGGCCGCCTCCAGGGCCAGCATGGAGAGGATGTCCGGGGTGCCGACGCGGCCTCGCGGTGCGCCTCCCGCCGGTTCGTACTCCGACCGCATGCCGAAGGGGTCCACGTGGGAGTTCCAGCCGGGGAGTGGGGAGTCGAAGCGGTCCTGGAGGTCGCGGCGTACGTACAAGAAGGCCGGTGAACCGGGGCCGCCGTTCAGGTACTTGTACGTGCAGCCGACCGCCAGATCCACTCCGTGCTCGTCGAGCCCCACCGGCAGGGCGCCCGCGCTGTGGCACAGGTCCCAGACGGCGACCGCTCCCGCCTCGTGGATCGCCGATGTCAGGGACGGGAGGTCGTGCAGGCGGCCCGTGCGGTAGTCGACGTGGTTCAGAAGCACCGCCGCGGTACGCGGGCCGAGTGCCGACGGTACGTCGCGGGGGGTCACCGCACGCACCGTACAGCCGGTCATACGCGCCGCCGACTGGGCGATGTAACCGTCCGTGGGGAAGGTCGTGGCATCCACCAGGATCTCGTCCCGGCCTTCTCCGGCCAGCCGCACCGCCCCGACAACCGCCTTGAAGACGTTGACGCTTGTCGAGTCGCCCACCACGATCTGCCCGGCCGCCGCGCCCACCAGCGGAGCGATCCGGTCGCCGATCCGTTCGGGGGCCGTCCACCAGCCGCTCTCGTCCCAGGAGCGGATCCGCAGCTCACCCCACTGCCGCCGTACGACGTCCTCGACCCGGCCGGGCACGGCCGCCGGCAGCGCGCCGAGCGAGTTCCCGTCCAGGTACACGACGTCGTCCAGCACGAACTGCGAACGCAGCTTGGCCAGTTCGTCCGCCGCGTCCGACTCCGCGGCCCTGATGCTCAGTTCAGACCGTTCAAACCGTTCAGTCAGTTCAGACATAGGACCGCGCCGTCCACAGCTCGGGGAACACGTTCTTCCGCGCCCGCTTCTCCAGCCAGGCCACACCCGCCGAACCCCCGGTCCCGGCCTTCGCGCCCATCGCGCGCCGCGTCGCGACCAGGTGATCGTTGCGCCATCGCCACACCAGCTCGGCGACGTCGGTCAACGCCTCGCCGAGGCGGGCCAGGTCGGAGGTGTCGTCGCCCGCGTACAGGGACGCCCACACCTGCTCGACCTCGGTCGACGGCTCGTACCTGAGCGAGACGTCGCGCTCGAGCACGGCGGCGGGAATCGCGTACCCGCGCCGGGCCAGGAGCCTCAGCACCTCGTCGTACAGGCTCGGTTCATGCAGCGCCTTCTCCAGCTCGGCGTGTACGCGAGGCGCACCCCGGTGCGGTACGAGCATGGACGAGGACTTCTCGCCGAGCAGGAACTCCATCCGCCGGTACATCGCGGACTGGAAGCCAGAGCCTTCCCCGAGGGCGTTGCGGTACGAGTTGAACTGGGCCGGGGTCAGCTGGCCCAGGGGCTTCCAGGAGGCGTTCAGCGCCTCCAGCTCCCGTACGGACCGCTTCAGCGCCGCCACCGCGACCGGCACGTCGTCCTCGCGCAGCGCCTTTGTCGCGGTCTCCCACTCGTGGACGATGACCGTGAACCACAGCTCCATCACCTGGGTCGTGACCAGGAAGACCATCTCTCCGGGATCGTCGGAGAGGGTGTGCTGGAGGTGGGTGAGCACATCCGCCTGTACGTAGTCCTCGTACGGGGTCGTGCCCTGGAAGTCGAGATGCGGGGTCTCGGGCTCTTCAGCCTCGTGGGACATCGCTGTCTCCTGTTGTGTACTCCGGGTAGCGGTCCGCCCCTGCCGTTTTCGACACGGTGGCCCCGGTCCCCACCTCGCATCTTCCGGGTCGCGTCGCGGGTCCGCAAGGGCGACCTGGTCACACCGGTAGGTGCGCAGGGTCTTCAACTGTTGGCGGTTTTGCTGCGTTTTTCTGCGCGAATCGGGTGTTGTCGCCGGGTGCGTGTCTTTGTGCGGGGGTCGGTCGTTAGGTCGATCGGAGGCGGGGATGTGCCTGGTTCGGGGCCATGGGGGTGGTGGGTGTGGGCCGGTTGGTGGCGACGGCCACGTGTAGCGCCTTTCGTGGTGTGGTCGAGGGCAGCGGTGAACAGGTGGGTCAGCGGCTGCTGTTGGAGCGGGTGTCCTTCCTGGCCTCCTTGTGCCAGGAGCTGACCTGGTCTCTGGTGGCTTCCCGGTGGGACGAGGCATCGCTGGATGTGCTGGCCGCCGGTGTCGACGGGCGGGGTGAGAAGCTGCCGTCCAAGGGGTGGATGGCCCTGCGCCGCCTGGGCTGGGCGGGGGCTGCCGCGCCTGCCGAGGGGGTGTATGTGTCGGACCGGGTGCGCCGGGCGGCCGAGGAGTACGCGGCACGCACCCGCGCCTGCTGGCTGCTCGGCTTCGCCCACCAGGACGGTTCGCTGGACGCGCTGCGCGCCCGCAGCGTGTGCGCGGCCTCGGCCCTGCTGCTGGCGGCCGGCGGCTGGTTCACGTTCACGCACCCCACGGACGAGGGTTACGACCTGGGCTCGATCCCGCTCGGCCAGGCCCTGTGGTCGCTGGGCTTCGTCCTCCTCCTGATGCGGTTCCGGCCGCGCTCGCTGCCCCGATGGCCGTGGCTCGACGGACTGGTCCGGCTCTTCAACGCCCGTGCCGTCACGATCTACCTGTGGCACGAGGTGGCGCTGATCCTCGCCGTGGCGCTGACCGACCGCATGTGGCAGGTGCCGTTCCTGGAGCAGTATCTGCCGCTGGGCTCGGACTGGTTCCTGTTCCTGCTGGTCTGGCCGCTGATCGCGGCGGCGATCCTGGCGGTCGGCTGGACCGAGGATCTCGCCTCCCGGAAACGGCCCCACCCTTGGCCCACAAAACCACCGAAGAAGGCCCCGGTCGCCGCCCCCGTGCGATCGTCGGCCGCCGCAGAGAACGCTGCCCGAACGCCTGCCCGCAAAGTGGCAGACTGCATGCATGACGACTCACAAGAACCTGCTCGGCGGCCCTGAACCGACGCACCTGCCGGAGAACGAAGACGCGTACCGCATGCTGGGCGAGGAGTCCCTGGCGCCCGCCGAAGTCGCGGCGAAGCACCCCACGTTCTCACTGGCCTGGGCCATGCTCGCCGATGACGCCTTCGAGGCGGGACGCGTGGTCGAGTCGTACGCGTACGCACGCACCGGCTACCACCGCGGCCTCGACCAACTCCGCCGCTCCGGCTGGAAGGGCCACGGCCCCATCCCCTGGGACCACCGCGCCAATCGCGGTTTCCTGCGGTGCCTGGCCGCGCTGGCCCGCGCGGCAGGCGAGATCAACGAGAAGGACGAGGCGGAGAGGTGCTGGCAGTTCCTGCAGGACAGCAGCACTGAGGCGTACGCCGCGCTCAGGCGGTAACAGTCGCTTGAAGGTGCCCTTTGCCTGCCTGGTCACCCGGCGTCGGTGCGGACGTCGCTGAGGGTTGCGCCCCCGAACCCCTTGGGGGGGGCGTACCTCGGCCGCGGGTCGTTTGTGGCTGGTCGCTCCCCCACTCTCGGCTCCGCTCGAGCGGGGGACCCCCATCGCGGCGGAGCCGCAAATTTACTCAGCCCCGCGCCCCTGAAAGGGCGCGGTTGGCGCCGTCCTCATGCAGCGGAGCCGAACGTGCCGGAACCCCGCTCCCCCTCCAGCGGCGGAGCCGTCACGCTCCCGTGCGTCCGGCACTCGGGCCGTCGGCAGTGCGGCGTCGGCCGCCGCACGGTCGTGAACGCGACGACCGCGCCCACCACGAGGATCCCGGCGCACAGTGGCATCGCCCGTGTGAAGGCGTCGTCGAAGGCGCTCGCCGAGCGGTAGGCCTCCGATCCCATCCCCGCGAGCAGCGGTAGCGCGGCGACCGCGACGAGGCCGGCCGCGCGGGCCGCCGCGTTGTTGATGCCGCTGGCCAGACCCGCCCGCGAGTTGTCCACGGAGGCGAGCACGGTGGCGGTGAGCGGTGCGACCAGGGTGACCATGCCCAGGCCCAGCACGAGGAGTGCGGGCAGGACGTCCAGAACGTACGACGCGTCCATGCCCACCCGCAGCATCAGCAGCATTCCGGCCGCGCACAGCAGCGGGCCGACGGTGAGGGGGATGCGGGGGCCGATGCGCCGGGCCAGGTCGCCGGAGCGGGCCGAGAGCAGCAGCATGAGGGCGGTGGTGGGGAGCAGGGCCGTACCAGCCTCCAACGCCGAGTAGCCGGAGACGACCTGGAGCTGGAGCGCGGCAAGGAAGAAGAAGCCGCTGAAGGCCGCGTACACGCACAGGGTCACCACATTGACCGCCGTGAACTGGCGGGACGCGAAGATGTCGAGCGGCATCATCGGATCGGCCCGTCGCCGCTCGACGTACACGAAGGCGATGCCCGCAACCACACCGACGCCGGCCGTCACGGTGACGACCAGCGTGCCGCTCCGGGCCTCGATCAGGGCGTACGTCACCAGGGCGAGGGCGAGCGCGCCGAGGGCAGCACCGAGTACGTCGAAGCCGCGGCCGTGCTCCCGCCCGTCCTTCGACTCCGGTACGTGGCGCAGGGCGATCGGCGCGCACAGCAGGGCGAGCGGGACGTTGAGCAGGAACACCCAGCGCCAGCCGGGGCCGTCCACCAGCCAGCCGCCGACGAAGGGGCCGATCGCGGCGCCGATACCGCCGAACCCCGACCACAGGCCGACGGCCTTTCCCCGGTCGTCGGGATGGAAGGAGGCCTGGATGAGGGCGAGCGAGCCGGGGGTGAGCAGCGCGCCGCCGATGCCCTGGAGGGCGCGGGCCGCGATGAGCACGGGGGCGTTCGGTGCGATGCCGCAGAGCAGGGACGCCGCCGCGAACCAGATCACGCCGACGACGAAGACCTTCCGCCGCCCGAAGCGGTCGCCCAGGGCGCCGCCCAGGAGGATCAGACCCGCGAGGGTCACCATGTACGCGTTGACGGTCCACTGGAGGGCGGCGAGATCGGCGTCCAGGTCACGGCCGATGCGCGGCAGCGCGACGTTCACCACCGTCGAGTCCAGCAAGGCCATGCTCGAACCGAGCACCGTGGTCAGCAGGATCCATCGCCCCGTGGGGGTGCCGATCCTGACGCCCGGACCCTGCTGGTTCTCCTGGTTCTCCTGCTCAAGGGCAGTCATACCCCGGAGCATACGGAACGGCCCGGCGCCCCACAGGGTGCCGGACCGTCCGAGAAGGGCGCCTACTTGGCCGACGCGCGCCCTACTTGATCTCCGTGCGCCTTACTTGATCTTCGTGCCGGTCGACCGGAGGTTGTTGCAGGCCTCCAGCACACGCGCCGCCATCGACGCCTCGGCGGCCTTGCCCCACGTCCGCGGGTCGTACAGCTTCTTGGAGCCGACCTCGCCGTCGACCTTCAGGACGCCGTCGTAGTTCCTGAACATGTGGTCGGCGACGGGGCGCGTGAAGGCGTACTGCGTGTCCGTGTCGATGTTCATCTTGACCACGCCGTTCTCCAGCGCGGTCGCGATCTCCTGCTCCGTGGAGCCGGAACCGCCGTGGAAGACGAAGTCGAACGGGGAGGCCTTGCCGTACTTGGCGCCGACGCCCTCGTTCAGCTCCTTCAGGAGCTCGGGACGCAGCACGACATTGCCCGGCTTGTACACGCCGTGCACGTTGCCGAACGACGCGGCCAGCAGGTAACGGCCCTTCTCGCCCAGGCCCAGGGCCTCGGCCGTACGGATCGCGTCGTCGACCGTCGTGTACAGGGAGTCGTTGATCTCGTGCGAGACGCCGTCCTCCTCGCCGCCCGTCGGGGTGATCTCCACCTCGAGGATGATCTTGGCGGCGCGGGCGCGCTCCAGGAGCTCCTGGCCGATCGTGAGGTTGTCGGCGAGGGTCTCGGCCGAGCCGTCCCACATGTGGGACTGGAACAGCGGGTTCTCGCCGCGTGCCACGCGCTCCTCGGAGACGGCCAGCAGCGGGCGTACGTACCCGTCGAGCTTGTCCTTCGGGCAGTGGTCCGTGTGCAGGGCGACCGTGATGTCGTACTTCTTGGCGACGATGTGCGCGAACTCGGCCAGCGCGACCGCGCCGGTGACCATGTCCTTGCTGTGCTGGCCGCCCAGGAACTCCGCACCACCCGTGGACATCTGGATGATGCCGTCGCTCTCGGCCTCCGCGAAGCCGCGCAGCGCAGCGTGCAGGGTCTGCGACGAGGTCACGTTGATGGCCGGGTAGGCGAACTTGCCTGCCTTCGCCCGGTCGAGCATCTCGTTATAGACCTCGGGGGTTGCGATGGGCATTATCCGCTCCTTGTATGTGCGGGTGGAGTTCTGCTTTACGGCCCTGACCTAGGGGGCGACGTCATCGTCGTCCCCATCTTTCCAGACTTGGCCGGACGATCCAGCCACGCCGCCCCAGCATGTGGACAACTCCTGACGCGGGCCTCGGGAACCTGTGGACAACTCCCCGTGGACACCTCTCAGTTCAGTCCAGGCCCAGTTCGTCCTTCGAGTACGCGAAGAGATACGGCACCCCGGCGCCCTCCTGGATCTTCTCGGCGGCGCCCGTGGCCCGGTCGACGATCGTCGCGACGGCGACCACCTCGGCCCCGGCCTCCCGCACCGCCTCGACGGCGGTCAGCGGGGAGCCGCCGGTGGTGGAGGTGTCCTCGACGACCAGCACCCGCCGGCCCTTGATGTCCGGCCCTTCCACCCGCCGCTGAAGACCGTGCGCCTTGGCCGCCTTCCGTACGACGTAGGCGTCCAGCCGCCTGCCGCGCGCGGCGGCGGCGTGCAGCATCGCGGCCGCGACCGGGTCGGCACCCATGGTCAGCCCGCCCACGGCGTCGAACTCGAGGCCGTCGGTGAGGTCGAGCAGCACCTGACCCACCAGCGGGGCGGCCTCCCCGTCGAGGGTGACGCGTCGCAGGTCGACGTAGTAGTCGGCCTCCAGACCCGAGGAGAGGGTCACCCTGCCGTGCACCACGGCCTTGTCCTTGATCTGCTGCAGCAGTGCGCCGCGTACGTCCGTCATGCCCGCCAGCTTAGAGCCGCCCGCCACCGGGTCCGGATGCCCTGGCTCAGAGCCGCCGCCAGGACCACGTGGTCGTGGCTTCCAGGGGCTCGATCGGCGTGACCAGGCGGGGCAGGGTGTTGAGCCCGTTGGGCGGACCGGTCTGCGGCTCCACGCACACGGCCGCCTCCTGCTCGTCGTACACGACGACCCACTCCTCGCGGCTGGCCACCTTCAGCTCCAGCTGCCCCGGCCAGGTCAGGGTCACGTCGACGCCACCCGGCATCCCGAAGCAGTCGTCCCACGGCCCCGGCTTCGGGTCGAGCCGCCGCCCCGTGGGCAGATGGTCGTCACCACGCTCCTCCTGCCAGGCGGCCGAGAAGTCGACACGTACGTCGTCACCGCGCAGGTTCCGGTTGAACCACGGATGCCACCCGATCTGCGCCGGAAAGGAGTCGTCGTACGTCTCCACGGACATGGTCAGCGTCAGCGCGTCCTCGCCCAGCGAGAAGACCTGCGTGACGCGTCCCGCGTAAGGCCAGGGTTCGACGAGGTCGTACGTGATGACGGCCTCGTCCGCGCTCGTACGAGCCGTCCGCCAGGCCGCGTCGCGGGTGGTCCCGTGGATGGCGTGCGGCGGGGAGTTGAGAGGCAGTTGATGCACGGTGGCCCCGTTGAGGAACCGCCCGTCCCTCAGGCGTCCACACCAGGGCACCATCGGAAAGCTCCCGAACTTCCCGCCCTGGCGCAGCAGTTCAAGCCCGCCGACCCGCAGCCCACCGACCCGCCCGCCGTTCCCCGGCCGCACGGTCACCTCCGCGTCACCCGCGGTCAGCGTGATGTCTTCGTTATGCACGGCATGACCTTACTGGCAGGAGGATCAGCGGAGGGGGCGGGGAGGTCCCGGGAGCGCAGCCCGCAGGGGCGCGGGGCCGTATCGATTTGTGGCTCCGCCGCGCGGGCGCGACCAGCCACATCGCACCCGCGGCCGAAACCGACCTGTCAAGGGGGCGGCTGGGGGCGCGGCCCCCGGGAACGCCCACACCCCACCGGGTGACGAGGTACCCAACGGCCACACCCGGTGATCAGCGCCGCCTGCGCAGCACTCGGCGGCCCAGCACGATGGCCGAGGCCACCACAAGCGCGGCAGCCGGCGCGGCCCAGCGCAGCGCCGCGCTGCCGGACACCGCCTCAGGCGCCGGCACCGGCGCGTACCGCCCACGCGGGGGCGCGTGATCGACCTCCTCCGCGCTCCGCCCGATCATCGTCCGTCGTGCATGCGCGGCCTCGGCCGGAGGCTCCCCGTCCTCCTCCTCGAACCCACCCTCGAAGTCGTCCTCGGCGAACGGGGCGAGCGAGGGCGGCGGAACGTCTGTCTCGAAGACGGAGGGTTCCTCGGCAGCCGCTGCCTCGTCATCCTGGGCCCCGTCGGGCGGAGCGATCGGTGAGTCGGAGCCGGCGGCCGGCTCGGCGTCCGCGTCCGGCGTGCCAGACGCGGACGCCCCCTCCGTCTCACCAGGAGCCTCCGGCTCAGCAGAAGCCTCGGCACCACCACTTGCCGCGGCGTCTGCAGAAGCCTCAGCGCCACCAGACGGCTCAGCATCACCAGTAGCAGCACCCGCTGAACTCCCGGACGCCTGCGCCAGGTTCTCCGCGAAGCGGCTCAGCAACCGCGCCCCCGCCGACGCCACCGCATCCGAAGGCAACTCCGTAACCCGCCCGTCCCCCGAAGCCGTCCCCCCGAAGGCAAGCACCGAGCCCCCCTCGGCCGAGCGGAGCGACAGCGTGAGCGCGAGTTTCACCGAGCCGCTCCCGCGGGCCTCGGTGGCGTCGCCTTCGACGGCGTACGAACCGTCGTCCTGTCCGGCGACCCGGAGCGTCCCGCGATAGGTGATGCTGTGACTGCCGACGCGTACCTTCAGGCGCCCGGAGACGGGCTCCGTCCCCGCGTCCTGCTGGAGCCCGGGCACCGCCCGGGCCACCCGCGCGGGATCGGCGAGCGCCTCCCGGAGACGTTCGACGGGAACCGGAACGAACACCTCATGCTCCATGTCGGCCGAGCCTACCCAGCGTGGCCCGTTCCGCACCCACGTATCAGCGCATTCGGTTCAGCGGGCGTACCGCGGATGCACCAGCGTCGACGCGGGCAGGCCCGACAGCCGGGTGCGTTCCGCCGCCCGCGCCGCCCCGGGCAGGGACAGCACCGGTGTCGTACGGGACGCGAGGACGAAGCCCCAGTCGCGCGGCGCCCCCGCAGGGCCCCTCGCACGGTCGGGCCCCGCCGCGAAGCCGGAGTCGCGACCGCCCACCCGGTACGGCACGGTCCGCAGCCCCGCAGCCCGCAGTGTCGCGTCGACCGTCCAGAACACGCGTGGGCGGGACTCGACAGGTCCCGCGTGCACGACGAGCCGTCCGCGCTCGGCGAGCACCCGCCGCGCGAGCCCGTAGAACTCCTGTGAGTACAGCTTCGTACTGGCCGTGATCCCAGGATCCGGCAGATCCGAGATCACGACGTCGTACGTGTCCCGGGTCTCGCGCAGCCTCACGAACGCGTCGGTGTTGACGACGCGCACCCGCGGATCCCCGAACGCGTCCTTGTTCAGCGCGGACAGCGCCGGGTCGGTGCGCGCCAAGTGCACAATGCCCGCGTCGAGTTCGGCCACATCGACCTGCCGTACGCCCGTGTGGCGCAGTACTTCGCGTACGGCGAGCCCGTCCCCGCCGCCGAGGACGAGCACGCGCGCGTGCGGGCCGTCGTGCATCACCGGGTGCACCAACGCCTCGTGATAGCGCCGCTCGTCACGACCGCTGACCCGCAGCCACCCGTCGAGGAACAGGCTGAGCGGACGCCCGTCGGAGCCGCCGGTGAGGACGATCTCCTGTACGTCCGTCTGCAGCGACACCCGTACGCCGTGGCCGTACACCGCCTGCCGCGCGGCCCGTTCGAAGTCGTCGACGTGGACGGCGGCGGAGGCGAGCAGCCCCAGGACGACGAGGTTGGCGACGACGAGCAGCCGGCGCCCGCGGCGGGTCAGGTCCTGCCGGAACAGGCCGAGTACGAGGGCTCCGCCCGCGATCGCGTTGACGGTTCCGGTGATCAGTGCGCCCGTCAACTGGCCCAGGAGAGGCAGGAGAAGGAAGGGGAAGGCGAGTCCTCCGACCAGCGCGCCCACGTAGTCCGCGGCGAACAGGTCCGCGACCGCGCCGCCCGCGTCCTGCCGCCTGATCCGCTGGATCAGCTCCATCAGCAGGGGCACTTCGGCGCCGATGAGGAGTCCGATCACCAGCGAGAAGACGACGAGCAGATGGCGGGAGCCGCCCTCCCACAACCCACCCCAGTGGCCGGTCCAGGCGAAGGCGGCGTACAGGGCCATGGCGCTGCATCCGCCGATGAGCGCGAGCAGCGCCTCGATCGCGCCGAAACCGGCCGCGGCGTGGGAGCGCAGGCGTTTGGCCATGAGTGAGCCGAGGCCCATCGCGAAGACCATCACGGACAGCACGACGGAGGCCTGGGTGACGGAGTCGCCGATCAAGTACGAGGCGAGGGCGACGAGTTCCAGTTCGTATACGAGTCCGCAGGCCGCGCAGACGAAGACGCCCGCCAGGACCAGGAACCGGCCTGTGGCTGCCCTGACGGGCAGCCGTGGCCGTTCGCCCGGACCGCCGTCCAGGGGCGGCGCGCCGGGCGGGGCCGGGGCGTGCGGGTCGATCACCCCGGTCACAGTACGTCACGCCTCCGGCGGGCTGGGTCACTCACAAGTGTGGAACTTGTCGGGAGTGCGCATACTTATGCCGGAGCCGCCACCCGTACCCCAACTCTTGTGCGCGTCGCCACCAGTTGACCGTCCTGGGGATATGCGTGCCAGGTTCGCCAGTGGACTGCGCCCTCGTGGTGTTGGGCCAGTAGAGCTGTGAAGGCGTGGGGGTTGCCGGGGAAGACTCCCGCCAGACCGTGGGGGTGGTCGGAGACCAGGGCCAGGAGTTCCTGGGCGCGGCCTGCGAAGGAGCCCTGTGACAACGTTTCGACTCGGGCCGCGAACTCGTATTCCCACTCGCCCACGCGCTTGGCTACGCCCAGCGGCAGGGGTGTGCTGCTGCCGGGGATGCAGGCGACGGTCTCCGAGCAAGTGCCGCTTCGCTCTTCCAGGAGGACCTGGTGGGACGCGCCGAGCAATCTCAACTGGAGCTTCGCGCCGGACAGTTCGAGGTCGAGGGTCGCGAGCGCGGGGAGCGGCTCGCGCCCCAGGGCCCAGGCGAGATCGGCCGCACGCGTGTCGGTATAGGCGGTGTTGAGGTTCGTGAGCATGGGTCGGCTCCGCTGGCACGCAAAGGGTGAGTGGGTCCGTCGCACCCCGGGCCGGCGCCGGGAAATCGCCCGGTCTGCCTGCTCAGAAGGATGTGTCGGGGGCTGCGTCGGATTAGCAGGGAATCATGAAAAGCGCTTCTGCCAAAGCAGTTTTACCCATGTCCGTGCGGTTTCCATCCATCCGAGGGCTCCCCAGCTCACCAGTTCAAATGGGTAGTGCGCCCCCGGCTCCCGAGTGCGCCGCGAGCGCCCCAACTGCCAAGCACCCGGCGGCAGATGCCCCGCGGATATCCCTACAGCGAGGCGTCCGCCGAAATGTGAAACTCTCGCGGAGAGTTGTCACATTTCGGCGAACGCCTCATGGTGCCGGACGGCCCGGATGCGGTTCCCCCGCGGACCAGCTGCCCCGTGTCAGCTGCCTCCGCCGCCGCATCCTCCCCCGCCGCCCCCGCAGGACGACCCGCCTCCGCAGGACGAGCCACCGCTGCACGAACTGCCCCCGTAGCCGCCCCCGCCGGAGGTCCACAAGCCGCCGCCGCTCCTGGAGTGGCTGCGCGAGCGCGACCTCCTGCTGTCGCTCTTCGCGGCGATCACAACACCGATGACGACCACTGCTGCGATTACCGCCAGGATGATGCCGATGTTCATGGCGTCACCCTCCTTTCGTTCCCCCGAAGCGACCCCCGTGGGCGTTGCTTCTCGCTTGTTTTTCCGTCTGCTTCCTTGCTGTCCCCGCTTGCTTCTTTCCGGCTTCCTTCTTGCGTGAAAGGGGGATGCCCCCGGCCGTCGGAGCTCAAAGCAGAGTTGAGCTAATCCAGAGGTTGCGCGCAGGATGGCCGCCATGACCTCCACCGCGCGCCCGCTCCTCAACCGCCGTCTCGCCGAGTTCGGGACGACGATCTTCGCCGAGATGTCGGCCCTGGCCGTGAGCACCGGCTCCATCAACCTCGGCCAGGGTTTTCCCGACACCGACGGCCCCGAAGAGGTCCGCGAGGCGGCCGTACGGGCGCTGCGCGACGGCCACGGCAACCAGTACCCGCCGGGCCCCGGCATCCCGGAGCTGCGCACGGCGATCGCCGCGCATCAGGAGCGGCGGTACGGGCTCACGTACGACCCCGACACCGAGGTCCTCGTCACGGCGGGCGCGACGGAGGCGATCGCGGCCGCGCTGCTCGCCCTGCTGGAGCCCGGCGACGAGGTGATCGCGCTCGAGCCGTACTACGACTCGTACGCGGCCTGTATCGCGATGGCGGGCGGCACCCGCGTTCCCGTGACACTGCGCCCGCACGAGGCCCGCGGCGGAGCCGCCGATGCACGCGGCTTTCGGCTGGACCTGGACGAGTTGCGCGACGCGGTCACCGACCGCACCCGTCTCCTGTTGATCAACACCCCGCACAACCCCACGGGTACGGTCCTCACCCGCGAGGAACTGACCGCGATCGCGGCACTCGCCGTCGAACGCGACCTCCTCGTGGTCACCGACGAGGTCTACGAGCACCTGGTCTTCGACGAGGCCGAACACATCCCGCTCGCGACACTGCCGGGCATGCGCGACCGCACGGTCACCATCGGATCGGCCGGGAAGAGCTTCTCCTTCACCGGGTGGAAGGTCGGCTGGGTCAAGCCTCTTTCACCTGCCTATTTCAGTCAGACCGCAGGACCCGAGCACGCTGGGCAAGCAGGCTCTCCCCTTGAACCCCAAATCCTGTGCTCTGCCTAACTGACCGTCAAACACCCGCGAGTTCCTAACGAAATCCCAAACGCCGTGCTCCCCGTGGCGCGTGGGCCGTGTCTTCTACTGTCCTACCTGACGCAGGGGATCGCGTGACTCACGTCGCGCTCCTACAGATCCCTTTGATCTCAGGAAGGAAGCCAGTGGAGCAAAGGTCGTTGTACGTGATCATCGCGGTCCTCACGGCCCTGGTGGCCGCCCTCGCCGGCAGCCTTGTGGCCGTCGTCGAAGGCGGCAGGCCCACGGTGGCCTTCAAGACGGGAGTAGTAGCCTTCGCCGCCGCTCTGACGCTGGCCCTCGGGGTCATGGCTTCTCTTGGTGTGGTGGGCCCGTGAAGAACGGAAGAGTTCCTCGCCCAGGTGCCCGCCACGCGGCGGGCGCTACGTGGGACGCGTCGGCGGAGGTCGATCAACTAACCGCCGGCCTCTCCCGTCTGCTGAACACCCAGGACGCCGCTCGGCTCGTTCTCGGACTCCTTTACTTGAGCCGGATGGCACACGTCGATTCCCGCTTCTCTGATGCTCCTACCTGGCCATGGCTGCTGCACCAGACCACCAGGGCGGAAGTGCCAATCAGACCCGCCGTGAGCCAGTGCATTGCCCACTGGCTCCCTACCGACTTCGAGGGCTATGAGACAGGAATGGGAGATGCCATGCCTTCTCTGCCCCCCAACATCGACATGCCCCTGCGGAAGCTCATCCAGGCGATCGGCGCCGTACGACAGGTTGGGGGCCTGCTCGACCAGTGTCTGCGGAAGCTCTCGGATGCCCAGGCACGTGGAAGCCACTACTTCACACCTCACGACATCGCCCGTCTCATGGTCGGCGTCGCGGTTCCTCAGGACGGGCACAAGGTGCTCGACCCCGTCTGCGGTTCGGCGGGTCTGCTGGTCGAGAGTCACCGCTACGTTCGCGAGCGCGTCGGGCTACATCCGACCATGTCGCTGCTGGGGAAGGAGCAGCACGCCCACACCTCACAGGTCGCCCGCATGAATCTCGCCGTACGAGGCATCGAGGCGCTCATCTTCCCACCCGGAGACAGCCTCGCCGAGCCGGAGACAGAGACGTACGACATTGTCTTGGCCAACCTTCCCTTCAATCAGCCCGCCTGGGCAGCAGAGGACCGGAAAGATCGGCCCTCTGGTGAGGGGCCGCAGGGCCGGGCCTCCGTCGATCCCCGATGGCCGGATGAGCCACCGCCCAAAGGGTCCGCCAACTTTGCCTGGATTCTGCACATCGCGCATGCGCTCGCTCCGCAGGGTCGGGCAGCTTTCCTGATGGCCGACATCGCTGCCAAGAGCCCTCAGCCCGCCGCCCGAAAACTCAGGGAGCGACTGGTACGGGACGACCTCGTCGAGTGCGTGATCGCGCTGCCACCCCGCGTATTCGGTCACACCGATACAACCGCCTGCCTGTGGGTGCTGAACCGGGACAAGAGCGCGCGCTCCGATTGGGGATCCACTGACCGGCGCGGACAAGTGCTGTTCATCAACGCGCGGCGGGCTTTCGAAAACGTTCCGGGATCGAGGGCGCGGCGGTTGGGAGACCGGCACGCAGACCGGATCCTGACGACCCTGGCGAGATGGAGGGGTATCGCGAAGGACGACTCAGCAGACGTGCTCCACCGTGATGAACCCGACTGGTCCCGAAGCTGCTCGACCGACGAGATCACCGATCGCCGCTACGACCTCATGCCGACTACGTACGCAGCGGAGCCGCCCGGGCACGAAAGCTCCACACGTAGCCGGGTCGACGAGTTGAAGCGCGAGCTGATCGAGAAGCTCGACCAGGTCCACGCGCTCGAGCCTCAGCTGCTGGACGCCCTGGAGGAGATCTGATGGAAGCCGCGGTCGACAGCACCGGCCCCGAAGGGTGGCAGAAGACCTCCATTGCCGAGTTTGGGAGTCAGGCCATCTTCACCACCTTCGGTGTCCTTGATGACGACACCTCCGAACAGCGGGGCGTCGTGAGCTCGACCCATGTCAGAGACGGACGAATCTGTTCGACTCGGATCGACAACGCCGGCCGACCGGACGTGCGCCCCAGCCGGGCGACCCTTCAGGAGGGTGACCTGGCAGTCGTCCTCGTCCGCCGAACGGGCGATGCCGCACTCGTCACCGCCCAGCACGCGGGATGGACCGCGACCAGATCGGTCGGCATCATTCGCGCGGATACGCACATCGTGCGGTGGCTTCGTGTCTGGCTTCAGACACCCACGGCCAAGACGTGGATCGACGAGGAGGTGACGGCACACGTCGAGCCGACGCTGAGCCTCGACTCACTCCGTCGCATGCCCTTCGCGCTCCCTCCAACGGAGGTGATCACGAAGTTCGACAGAGCGATCAGTCTCGTGGAGGAGAAGATCGACCTCAACCGGGAAACAGCGCTCAAGACACTGGAGTTGGCCGACGCCATCCACGCCGAATGGTCCTCCGAAGGAGCGATGTGGGAAACGCGACAACTCGGCGCGCTCACCAGGGCGAGGACGGGCAAAGGTTCCGCACGCTCCCTCCTCCCCCGGGCCGACAGTCCCGGCATCGACGGGATCACCCCGACCGATCTCTTCGACCTCTCGGTGCCCTACCTCGAGAGCAGCCGCTTGACCTGCCCTGCGGACGCCTCAGACGTGTGGGCTCCGGGCACGCTCATGCTGGCCACTCGTCCGGATGGCGCGCATATCGCGATGACGCAGCGCCCCGCGTCCCCCACCAGAGGCGTCCTCGCAGTGAGCCCCCTGGACACCGCGGACGGCTGGTGGCTACTGCACGAACTGAGAAGCCGAAGCAGCGCCCTCGCAGGAGTCGCGCAAGGCCAGAACGCCCGGGAGATCTCCGCACGCGCCTTCTCGCGCCTGAGTGTCGCATGGCCTGACGCGAGCACACGCGCCCGCTTTCATGAGGTGGCTGGTCCACTTCACGCCATGGCGAGGAAGCTGACCGCAGAGAGCAGCACGCTGTACGACCTGAAGGACGCTCTCCTGCGCGACATCTCGGCGAGGGCCAGTGCGCTCTTGGAGGAGCTCCCAAGTCGGGATGATCCCGATCCCGCACTACTGAGAGCTGGCTCGGCCAGCCTGGTGTGACAAGCATGACCACGTGCTCCACTATGGCTGCCCGTACCGCACGAGCAGCCAGGACGGTGGAAACGATGAGTAGCAGGCCCCTGTTGAACAGCAGGCTGAGCGGAATGGGCACGACCATCTTCGCCGAGATGTCCGCGCTCGCCGTCCGCACCGGTGCCATCAACCTCGGCCAGGGCTTCCCCGACACCGACGGACCCGAGGAGATCCGCGAAGCCGCCGTCCGCGCCCTGCGGGAGGGGAAAGGTAACCAGTACCCGCCCGGCCCAGGCGTCCCGGAACTACGCGCCGCGATCTCCGACCACCAACGGCGCTTCTACGACCTCTCCTTCGATCCCGACACCGAGGTCCTGGTCACCGCCGGTGCCACCGAGGCCATCGCCGCCACCATGCTGGCGCTCCTGGAGCCGGGCGACGAGGTCATCGCCTTCGAGCCCTTCTACGACTCCTACGCCGCCTGCATCGCCATGGCCGGGGCGAAGCGTGTACCGCTCACCCTGCGCGCCCCGTCCTTCCGCCCGGAGCTGGACGAGCTGCGGTCCAAGATCACCCCGCGGACCCGCCTCCTTCTCCTCAACACCCCCCACAACCCGACCGGAATGGTCCTCACCGCCGAAGAGCAGAGAACCATCGCCGCACTCGCCGTCGAACACGACCTGCTCGTGGTCACCGACGAGGTGTACGAACACTTGGTCTACGAAGGCGCACACCGCCCCATCGCGGCCCTGCCGGGCATGCGTGAGCGCACCGTCTCCATCTCCTCCGCCGGCAAGACCTTCTCCTTCACCGGTTGGAAGGTTGGCTGGGTCATGGCTGACGGCCCGATCGTCTCCGCCGTCCGGACGGCCAAGCAGTACCTGACCTACGTCAGCGCGGGCCCCTTCCAGTACGCGATCGCCGAAGCGCTGCGCCTGCCGGACGCGTACTTCGTCGGCTTCCGCGCCGACCTCCGCCGCAAGCGCGACCTGCTCGGCGACGGCCTGCGCGCGGCAGGGTTCGAGGTCTACCAGCCCCAGGGCACGTACTTCATCACCACCGACATCACGCCCTTCGGTGAGAAGGACGCCTACGCCTTCTGCCGCACTCTCCCCGAACGCTGCGGCGTCGTCGCCATCCCCAACTCCGTCTTCTACGACGACCCCGACGCCGGCCGCAGCCAGGTGCGCTTCACCTTCTGCAAGAGAGACGACGTTCTCGACGATGCTGCCAGTCGGCTGCGACACCTGGCGTCCTGAACTCACGCCCTCTTCGTTCCCAAGCAGTCGGTGGCTGATCTCGCCAGGGGGGTTGGCATTTTCGCTGGTCAAGGGTTGGGCTGGCGTGGTGTCGCGTGGCCTCGAAGGAGCTCGGGGAGCGAGTTGGCTCCCAGATGGCTCCACAAGCCCTGTGCTGCTCGCACGGCTCTCCCTGCCCGGGCCGCACGGCAGGCTGCCCCTACCCGTCGCAGCGCCACGACTCGCCCGGTCATCGGTACGGCCGATCTTCACCGGCCGAGTGTGACCTTCGATGCCATTCCTCGATCCACTTATGTCGAACGGAATGCCAGCCTTCGTCGTGGGTTCCTACCTCCTGCCTCGAAGGACCGATCTGGTGATATGTAGTTGATGTGTCGGTGGCTCGGTCTAAAGTCCGTGGCAGGTCGATGGTGTGCGACGTGACGCGCTGTCGAGGCACGTGGGCGTTCGATGCTCAGGGGGCACGTAGGTGCAGGTTTGGCAAGGGAGCATTGCCGTGTCGGCAGCCAAGGCGGTGCAGTCGTGACTACGAAGCGGGCCGAGTGGGTCCCCGACGCGGGATTGGTTCGCGAGGTCGACGCCCTCTTCGAGCGGGCGATCAATTCGTATCGTGCGAATTCGAACCTGATCGCGGAGCACGCCAACCAGGAGGAATCCATCCGGGTCGGCGGTTACTCGAACCGCACGCTCCTGGAGTTGGTGCAGAACGCAGCCGATGCGATGTCGGGAGCCGCCGAGCACGAGGAGGGAGCCGGACGGGTCGAGATCGTCCTCGACCTCGACCGCCAGACCTTGTACTGCGCGAACGCCGGCCGTCCGTTCTCGCGCAGCGGTCTCACCGCGCTCGCCCATGCGCACCTCAGCGGCAAGAGAGGCGACGAGATCGGGCGGTTCGGGCTCGGCTTCAAGTCGGTGCTCGCGGTCACCGACGCTCCGCAGGTGTTCAGTCGATCGATCGCCTTCGAGTTCAACTCCCCCAGGGCGAAGGCTGAGATCGCGGCGATCGCTCCTACGTCCAGGAGGCTCCCGGTCCTGAGGACCCTGACTCGGATCGATGCCGAGGCCGAGTTCGACGAGGACCCCATCCTGGCGGAGCTGGCGGAGTGGGCGGTGACGATCGTCAGGCTGCCGCACGCGTCGAGGCTGGAGAGCCTCAAGAAGGAGATCGAGGAGTTTCGCTCCGAGTTCCTGCTCTTCGTCAATTCGGTGCGCGAGGTCCGGCTCCGGGTCGTCGGAGCCGACGCGGACTTCGTGACGAGCCATGTGTCGCGTGACCTCGGCGACGGCAGGTTCCGGATCGAGCGTCCCGACGGCGACCACGACGAGTGGTACGTCGAGAATCGGATGCATGCACCCAGCCCCGAGGCTCGGATCGAGGTCGGTGAAGCGGTGTCGCGTGACCGGATGAAGGTCACGGTCGCCATGCCGGCGCGCTTCGCCCAGCTGAGGACGGGCGAGTTCTGGTCGTACTTCCCGCTCCAGGACAGGACGTCGACGTCCGCCCTCTTCAATGCCCCCTGGAGCGTCAACGACGATCGCACCACGCTGCTCGAGAACACCTACAACCGAGAGATCCTCGTGACTCTCTCCGGGATGTTCCTCGACATGTTGCCGAAGGTCTCGTCCGTCGACGATCCTGCGGCGCACCTGGACTACATGCCGGCACGTGGTCGTGAGACCCACTCGTTCGGCGACGAGATCCTCTGTGCCCATGTCCCGCAGCTCGGATGCGAGAGGGCTCTGATCCCCGACGCGGCCGGTGCAATGCGCACGCCGCCGGAGCTCCGTCCTCTCGACTTCGGCGTCAGCGACGCCTCGGAGCGCGACCACGAAGAGTGGATCAAGTCGCCGCACACGGGCGGTGACGTGCCGCACTGGCGTTGCTATGCCAGCAATCAGCGTATGACCCGCTTGCGAACGCTCTACGTGTGCAGCGTCTCCTCCGCTTTCACCGACTCACGGCCCAGGGACGAGGCGAAGGCACTGGAGAGGATACGCAAGAGGGGCGTTCTGTCGTGGCTGCGTGAGTGGGCGGAGGGGACCGACGCGGCCTCTGCCGCGAAGGCGCTCGACTTCGTGCTGCGGAATCCCAGGGTCGACGGCATCGGCTCCGCGAAGGTCATACCCACGACCGACGGCATGAAGTCCATCAAGGATCGCGGCCAGGTCTTCCTCCATCGCGTGGAGGACATCGACGTCGAAGGATCGTGCTTCGTCGATCCGGATTTCCTCGCCATTCCCGGCATCGAGAAGAAGCTCAGTGACAGGGGATTCCGGGACCTGGATCCGCTCGCGATGTTCGAGGCCAGGATGGCCAAGCTGTCGCCGGAGTCGGAGGACGACGAGCTCCCGAAGTTCTGGGATGCAGCCACCGACGTGCCCATGGCGCAGGCGCAGAAGGTCGTGGCGGCCAACAAGGCGGGTGTTCTCAAGGTCCCGACACGCGACGGCGGCTGGGCATTGCCCGAGTATGTGCTGGACATCGACGGCCTCGGTGACGGCGCCCCTGATCGGGTGTTGGACCGGACGAAGTGCGTTCCCCAACTCGCCCATGCAGCAGGCGTCATCACCGAACCGGTGGCTTCGTATTCGGTCGAGGACGAGATTCATTTCGAGGACTACTGCCAGTACGTGCTGGACGAGCTGAACCGGAGGCTGGGGCCCGGAGAGCGTCCCGTCGAGCAGGTCGAGTTCGACAGGGGCGACGGTCCGGGTCCGTTTTCGGCGCTCCTCATGCTGAAGGAGGCGGAGGCGCCCGAGGGCATCCGCGAGCATTGGACGGAGCGTCTGCTCAGGCTTGACGAGGCGGGCCACTGGCTCTGCACGGACGTCGACACCGAGCTCACCCACCGAGTCGCCTCCCCCGTTCGATGGGCGGTGAACCGAGCCGGGCTGCTGAAGTCGACCCGCGGCTACAGAGCTCCGGGCCGTGTTGTCTCGGCATCGCTCGTCGAGTACGAGGCCCTGCTGCCTCTCTTCCGCGGACCGCGCCACGTCGAAGACGCTCTGGCGCTGCCGAAGGAATTGGACGAGGCCCCGGCGGAAGTCATGCGCGAAGCGCTCCAGGCGGAGGTCACCACGCCGATCAAGAACGGGGCGTTGACGGGGTTCGTCCTCACCGCCGCCAGGGTCGCGTTCCCGGAGGGGCGTCCGGCACACATCCCCGCCAGGGTGGGACGCGTCATCGAGGCGAGGCGGCCCGACGCGGTGTACTTGGCCACGACGGAGGAAGAACGTGCGTTCCTCAGCGTCAGGCAAAAGCCGTACCTCAGGGCGGACCCGGACGAAGCGGAGCTGCTCGTCGAAGCAGTCGGCTGCCGCAAGTTCGAGGACAGCTTCTCCTTCTCGCTGCTGGTCGACGGCCGGCAGGGCGAGGAGCGCGTCATCGACTTGTACACCGGGCTGCGTGCGACTTTCGTCGAGGACAAGGTCGTGAACGCGACCGTGGCGAAGGCCGTCCAGATCACGAAGCGCGTGACCACCGAGGACGGCGTCGAGGACCAAACGCTCGAGTGGCATCTCGAGGGGCTGACCCTCGTGGTCCGTGCGGACCTCGACGAAGAACGCGTTCTGCAGATCCTCAACGGCGCGTTCGACTTGCGCCTGTCGAACGCCGAGCTGAGCGACATCCTCCGAGCACGTGACGACCAACGTCTGGAGACACAGAGGCAAGCCGCCCGAGCCGCATCCGGTGATGCGGAGCGTCTTGAGATCTTCTTCGGTGACGACACGTTGAAGGAGACCCTGCCGAAAGGGCTCTGGCAGGCCCTCGAGAGTCAGGGCCTGGTGAACGACTCCACGTCCGTCGCGAAGCTCTTCCTAACCGTCTACGGCAGCGACTCGATCAGATTTCTTAAAGATCAGTTCAGCGCCGAGGGGTACACGGACGTTCCCACGACGTGGGCGGGGGGAGCGTCGACCGTCGCCTGGCTCCGGAAGATGGGGTTCGGCACGCAGTACGCCGGGCGTCGCAGTCGGCACCAGGACGAGGAGTTCGTCGTACCCGGTGCCGTGAAGCTCAACCCTCTGCACGACTTCCAGAAGGAGATCAGCCGGGAACTGAAGGAGGTTCTGACGTCCCGGGAAGCGGACGGTCGCGCACGCAAGGGCATGGTGGAGCTTCCGACGGGAGCCGGGAAGACCCGCGTCGCCACCGAAACCGTATTGCGACTCTTCGTCGACGGCGACATGAATGGAACCGTGCTCTGGATCGCGCAGTCGGAGGAGCTCTGCGAGCAGGCGGTGCAGACGTTCGACACCGTCTGGCGTTGGCTCGGCGACGAGCGTCCGTTGGCTATCGGCAGGCTCTGGAACTCCAACGTGGTCCACGAACCCGACACCGAGTTCAGCGTGATCGTGGCCACCGACGCCAAGCTCGACCGGGTGGCCGGCACCCCCGAGTACGAGTGGCTCAGTCGCGCGTCCGCGGTGTTCATCGACGAGGCGCACCGGGCGGGTGGGTCGAAGATGTACACGAAGATCCTCAGGTGGCTTGGAGTCGACGGTCGTGGCTGGGAACGGCCCCTGGTGGGCGTCTCGGCGACCCCGTTCAAGGGGAAGAGCGACGTCGTCACCAAGCCGACGGAGGATCTGGCGGCCCGCTTCGATCACCACATCATGAGGGCCTTCGGCGGTAACGCCTACGAAGAGCTATCGAAGAGGGGAGTCCTCGCCCGGGTCCGACACGAGGTATTGCCGGGCGTGGATGTCGCACTGAAGCCGGATGAACTCGAGCATGTGCAGGCGTGGCGCAAGCTCGAGCCCAAGGTTCTCGACCGCATCGGTCGGGACCAGGCCCGCATGCGGATTCTCGTGGAGCACATTCTGCTACAGGACCCGAAATGGCCGATCCTGGTGTTCACGCCGAACGTCCTGTCTGCCCAGGTCCTGGCCGCGACGCTTCGATACCGGAAGGTCACGGCAGAGGCGGTTAGCGGTCAGACCGGACGGCAGGCGCGCCGTGACGTCATCGAGAAGTTCAAGAGGGAAGAGATCCGGGTTCTGGCTAACTGCGATCTGTTGATCCAGGGCTTCGACGCACCGGGTGTCCGGGCCCTGTACATCGCGAGGCCGACGTTCAGTCCCAGCGCGTACATCCAGATGGCCGGCCGCGGTCTTCGCGGCCCCGCGAACGGCGGCAAGCCGGAGTGTCTCATCGTGGACGTCGAAGACAACTTCGGGGCGGTCAACGGCTTCCTCGGATACCGCGACTACGAAGACCTCTGGCGGAAGCAGGGAGCATGATCCTCGTACCGGACCTCGCCGACGTCGAGACCACGACCACCAGCACCGCCGAACGGCGGGTGGCCCGACTGCTGCGGGCGATCGACGGCCCCCACGACGCGGTCGCCTTCCACTCCGTGAAGCTGCGGAGTCACGCGACCAAGCAGCAGGGGGAAGCGGACTTCGTCGTGCTCTGGGACGGCGTCGTCATCATCATCGAGGTCAAGGGCGGGGGCGTCAGGAAGTACGACGGCGTCTGGTACTCCATCGACCGCCACGGCGACTGGAAGAAGTTGCGCGAGTCGCCGATGGACCAGGCGCAGTCGGCGATGTACGCGTTGCGCGACATCCTTCAGGAGGAAGGGGTCGGTTGGTTCGCGACCGAGGCCGTCGCCCTCACCCCCGACATCGACGCCCCTCCCGCTGCGGTCGAGTGGAAGGGAAGCCACTGGTGGGCCAAGGACCAGATGAGCATCGCAGCGATGACGGAAGCCTTCGAGAAGGTCGCCGGCGAGGCCAGGACAGCACCTTTCGGGATCAGGATTGCTCGGCCCGAGACGCTGCGGGCTCGCCTTTTCGGCGAGTTCACGCGGATGCCCGTCATCGATGCACAGCGAGGCGCCGTCATTGAGGAGCAGAACCGGGCGACCGAGGGCCAGGCACGGGTCCTCGCCGCGCTCTCCCGGAACCCGCGGATGCTCGTCTTCGGAGGTGCGGGCACCGGGAAGTCTTTGGTGCTGGCGGAAGGCGCGAAGCAGGAGGCGGGCGAGGGGAAGTCGGTCCTCATCACCTTTCACTCGCCCGCCCTCGTCGACTTCTTCGGCCCGCGGATCGAGGGCAGAGACATCGATCTTCTTCCGTTCGCAGACCTGTCCGGTGACAAGCAGTACGACGTCGTCTTCGTCGACGAGGCACAGGACCTCATGAACGCCGAGGGCATGGACGCACTGGACGCCGTGATCCGCGGAGGTCGCGAAGGCGGTCGGTGGAGGATGTTCCTCGACCCCAACAATCAGGCGCGCGTCGACGGGGAATTCGACCCGGACGTCTGCGAGCTGGTCAAGCAGGAGGCGCTCCAGTACGACCTGGACCGGAATGTTCGCAACACCCGGGCGATCGTCCACGTCGTGCAGGAGTACCTCGGCGCCGACGTCGGGGACCCGGGCATCGTCCACGGCGACCGAGTGGAATGGCGGTGGTCCGACGGGACGGCCGACGTCGCCGCGGCCGAAGTCGTGGCCCGGGACCTCATCACGAACGGTGCCCGCCGCCAGGACATCTGGATCATCAATGTCTCCAAGGACGCCGAGCCGCGAAGGAGCGAGGCCGGGTTTCTCGTGACGAACCCGCGGTTCGCTAAAGGGCTGGAAGCTGAGCACGTCATCGTCTGCGGTCTGCCCCGGGAATACGACGATCGGGGACTGGCCGCGTTCTACGTGGCAGTCACGAGGGCACGGGTCACGCTCCACGTGGTCGCGTCCAAAGAGGACAAGAAGCGGCTCCAGGATCTTCTTCGAAAGCAGGTCGGCAAGTGAACCTCACGGTGGCCCAGAAGGAGGCCCTGCAACACCTCCGAGCCTCCTACGTGGGGCCCGAGGCGGGAGACGAGGAGACCACGGCGAACCTGCCTCACCGGCAGTACGCCGTCGGCATGCTGTTCCCGGTCGAGGTCGAGGCTCGCGGGCCTCGCGGCGACGGGGACACGGATGAAGACGTCTCGGCCGACGTACCCGATGGAGAAGTCGAGGAGAACGGTGCCGGGGTCCCCCTGGCCGAGGACTGGAGGCCCTCGTCCGTCGCGATCTCCTTCGTCACCGACGGCGACTCCGTCGAGGTCGACTTCTCGTGCGGCACGTACGCCGTCGTCGACGGGGACGGGCCGCCCAGATGGCGACGTACCCCGTTCTCCGCCGGCGGCATCGAGCTCCGCCAGGAGAAGAAGGTTAAGCGCCTGTCCGTGTGCGGTGTTTTGGTCGAGATCGGGTCGCGTTGGCGCGACTTCCAGGGGCACTCGTTGGTCACCGTCCACGTACGGGTCCTGACCGAGTCCACGGGTGATGACCGACTCGACATCCCTGGGATGCTGTTCCAGGTCCGCCTAGCCGTCACTCCTTCCGCCGGTGCGGAAATTCGGGAGTACGACACGACGCGTTCGTTCGACGCCGACCCGGAAGCTGCCGAGCTGCGTCTGCGATACCGCAACCGAAAGGTCTACGCGGTCGGGCACGGAATGGCCGCGGGCTGGGAGTTCACGGCGGATCGTTGCTCCAGGGTTTACCTCGATCCCGTACCGGCCTTCGTGGTACCCGCCGTCGAGACCACGGGGTTCGACGAGGGGACGGCGGAGGCCCGCGCCTTGGAGTTGAGGCACCTCCAGCGGATCGACGAAGACCCCGAAGCGGTCCTTCGATCGCTGGACGCCTTCGTCGAGGCGTTCGCCGGCTGGGCATCCCTGCAGATGGAACGGGCGGAAGCGTTCGGCGACGACAGGACAGTGGCCGTACGAATCGCCGGACGTTCGCAGGAGGCGGTCGGCAGAATGAGGAAAGGCGTCGCCCTCCTCCGGGCACCGGAGCGGCAACACCTTCGAACGGCTTTCTCACTCGGCATGGCCGCCATGCGCCTTCAGCTGCAACAGGGGGCAATCAACCGAGAAAAGCTGGCAGATCAGGCTCCGGAGCCGCAGTGGCGACCGTTCCAACTCGGCTTCCTACTCGTATCGTTGGCTTCTACTGTCGACGAGAAGCACGAGGACCGAGATCTCGTCGACCTCATCTGGTTCCCGACCGGTGGCGGTAAGACCGAGGCATACCTGGGTCTCGCCGCGATCGAAATCTTCCGTCGACGGCTCGCCCATGGTGTGGCCGGAGGGGGAACCGCCGTCATCACCCGCTACACCTTGCGGCTCCTGACCGCTCAGCAATTCCAGCGGGCCGCGGCATTGGTCTGTGCGATGGAGAGGCTGCGGGCCACGGACGATCGGGCGAGGGGGATGGCGCCGTTCTCGATCGGTCTGTGGGTGGGCAACGAAGTCACCCCCGGTACGCGTGGCGAGGCGCGTGACGCGCTCAAGCGTCTTCAGAAGGCCGCACGTCCGGAAGAGGCGAACGAGTTCCAGGTCGAGAGCTGCCCGTGGTGTTTGACGCCGATGGTGCCGAAGCTCAGGAGCGACAAACCGCAGGACTACGGCATGCGCCTGGTGGGCCCGGACGTCGTACTCCATTGCGTCGACGAATCGTGCGAGTTCGCCGGTGAGCTTCCGCTCGCGGTCGTCGACGAGGTGCTGTACGAGGAACCGCCCACGATCCTGCTGGCCACCGTCGACAAGTTCGCGCGTCTGCAGTTCAGGCCGGAAGCCGGCAGGCTGCTCGGTCTCGGGACCACCTTCAAGCAACCGTCCATGATCATTCAGGACGAGCTGCACCTGCTTTCGGGACCGCTCGGGACCACCGTCGCCGTTTTCGATGCGGTGATCCAGCTCCTGTTGAGTCGGTCGGGATCCAGCCCCAAGATCGTGGCTTCGACGGCCACCATCCGCGCGTCCGAGGAGCAGGTGGAAGGTCTGTACGGGCGTGAAGTCGCCCTGTACCCACCGTCGGGACTCGACGACGACCGGACATTCTTCTCCCGCCCCGTGGAGAGCGGAGAAGGACGTCTCTACGTCGGCCTGATGCCACAGTCGGTCTCGCAGCCGTCGGCCGTCATCGCTGCCGTCACTCCCATGGTGGAGATGCCGGAGGCGCTTGCCGCCCGCGCTCCGTCCGCCGCGCCACGGGACGCGTACTGGACGCTGGTCATGTACCACAACAGTCTTCGTGAGCTCGGACGAACCGGAACGCTGGTCGTCGACGACGTCAACGGCCGCCTGGAGCCCCGCGCCGAGAGGCTCGGCTTTCCGCTGCGGCCCGTGGGGAAGGTCCTGGAACTGACGAGCCGCCGCGGAGCCGAGGAGCTGCCGAACGATCTGCGTGCGCTCCGGGTCAAGGCCGACGAGTCGGCGGATGCCGTTGACGTGGTTCTCTCGTCGAACATGCTCTCCGTGGGCATCGACATTCCGAGGCTCGCGCTGATGCTCATGGTGGGGCAGCCGAAGACCACGGCCGAGTACATCCAGGCCACCAGCCGTGTCGGGCGTGGAGACACGAAGGGCGTCGTCGTCACCCTGTTCCGGTCGAGCAGGGCCCGTGACCGGTCGCATTTCGAGACCTTCCGCGGCTATCACGAGGCTCTTTATCGGAGCGTGGAGCCCACGAGCGTCACGCCGTGGTCGTTGGCCTCCCGTGACCGGTCGCTCGCCGGCGCACTCGTGGCGCTGCTGAGGCAGTCGTTCACCGCACTCGCCCCGAACGACGCGGCGGGTCGGCTCGACCTCAAAGACGACAGGATCCGCGAAGCCCTCGATCGACTCGTCGACCGGTTCCTCGGTTATGTGACCCGCGCCGATGGTCTCGAAGCGGCGGAGACGCGCTCTGCGGTGTGGAGCCTTCTAAGGGATTGGGACCGACGGGCGGCGCAGGCACGCGAGGCGGACGAGCCCCTGTACTACCAGCGCACGAAGAACGATCAAGCAGCTCTTTTGAAGAGGTTCGGTCAGCCCGGTGAAGGGTGGCTCGTCGGAGACTCGATGAGGTCCGTGGAGCCCAACGTGGCGGTCGAGGTCCAGGAGCCGCAGGAGGAGGTGCACCGTGGAGAAGATCAGGCATGACCTGCGGCTCTCCGAGACGATCTCGCCGTTCGGTGTGGGAGCGATCGTCGATGTCCGAGGCGAGTCGCTCATGGCGCCGGACACGTCCTGGTGGGACAAGAGATTTGCCCATGAGATCAGCTGTGAACGTCTGATGGCACGCCTCGGTGCCGGCGTTTTGAGGCAACCGCCGGAACATGCGGGCCGCGCCGGCAAGGACACTCCCTCGCTGCCGTACTGGCGCTTTCCTGCTTGGCGGTTCTGCGAGCGCTGCGACAAGCTCTCGAAGCTGACGGGGAAGAAAAAGGGCAAGTGGAGCAACACCTGCGAGTGCGGCGGCGCGCTCGTGCCGATGCGGTACATCGCCGTCTGTCAGAAGGGCAGCCACGCCCAGGACGTCAACTGGTTCAAGTGGGCGCATCGTGGACGCGCGGCGAGTCTGAACGAAGCGGTCCGTTTCTGCCGTGATTACAAGTCGCTCAGGTTCCACAAGCTGGCCACCCGTGGCGAAGGTCTCGCGGCACTGGTGGTGAAGTGCTACGGATGCGGGAACGAGCGCAGGCTTGCGGAACTCGTGACGAAGGGGGCTCTACACCGGGACGGGATCCGTTGCAGGGGGCGGCAGCCCTGGGAGCCGGAGGACTCCGGGAAGAAGCCCTGCCCGTACGAGTTGGTGGCCGTGCAGCGCGGTGCCACGGGCAACTACATCGCCGAGAGGATCTCGGCTCTCGACATACCGGAAGAACGTCCACAGTCTGCGGAAGCGGCCGACAAGATCCGCGGACACGTGTTCTTCGAGAAGGTGGTGACGGACAACGGCGGACCCTTGTCGGAGCAAGTGGCGCAGTGGATCGCCGACGATCTCGGAGTGACGCCGGAAACCGTCCTCGCCGTGGCGGCGGGGGAGGAGACCGCGCCGGACGAGATGCTGCTCGACCTCAAGGACGGTGAGTGGGCGGCTTTCCTCAAGAAACTGGACGGTGGGCGCGACGGCTCGGGAAGCGACTTCGTCGTCGACGGGCGAAGCCTCGAAGGTGTCGCAGGACCGCAGAGCCTGCTCGGCAAGATCAGCGGTATCGGGCAGGTGCGCAGGGTCCGTGAGGTCCGTGCTCTGCGAGGATTCCGGCGTCACGATGCGGAAGCGGCGATGATCAGCGCCGATCTGGGGCCGGACCAACGGCGTTGGCCCACTTACCCGGCGATCGAGCTGTTCGGAGAGGGGATCTTCCTGCGGTTCGACGAGCGGAAGCTCGCCGCATGGGAGGCACAGCCGGAGGTGCAGGCGCGCGCCGGCATCCTCAAGGAGCGCAGGGCCGACTCTCCCTGGGCGGGCCGCCTCGACTTGCCGGAACCCAGGTACATCGCCCTGCACACTCTGGCGCACCTGCTCATCCGGCGGCTGGCGTTCGCAAGCGGCTATGCGTCCGCCGCGCTGCAGGAGCGGATCTACGCGAACTCCGACCGTACGGACAAGACCGCCGGAATCCTGATCTATACCGCGGCGGGGGACGCTCAGGGGACCCTCGGCGGCCTCGTCAGGCTCGGGGATCCAAAGAAGTTGGTCCCGCTCCTGGTGGCCGCCCTGGACGACGCGGACTTCTGTTCCAACGACCCGGTCTGCATCGAGAGCGACCGGCAAGGAGCCTCGCAGTTGAACCTCTCGGCCTGCCACGGTTGCTCCCTGGTGAGCGAAACCTCCTGCGAGACCGGCAACCGACTTCTGGATCGACAGCTAGTTCTGGGCGGAAGCGATGTGAGGGGACTGCTGGACGATGTTCTGCAGGAGGTCAGGCAGTCAGGGTGACGTGAGGTTCAAGGCCGCTCGGCTACGTGGAACGCAGACAGGGTTGCGAACCCGGACAGGGCGACACGAGATCCGCTCCGTTTGACGGCCCGCCCTCGCCGCAGGCTCGGTTCGGCCCGGACCGTGTTCCAGGCGAACGACAGGAGCCGGAGCCGCGTGCGATCCTGACGGAATGATCCGAGAACCAGCCGAGGTCGTGGTGCGTGAGGACGGCTCCGTAGAACTCCCCATGGGGATCCTCGTCGAGGCCGGCCTGGCCCCCGGCGCCCGACTTCTCGCCTACAGCGAAGGAGACGGGCGGATCGTGCTGCGAAGGGAGGCGGACGCCCTGGAGGACCTACTCAACGGGCGTCCGCTCTGAACACACGGGGGGCACGGTGGGCCTCCGCCTCGGCCAATCCGAGTCGCACGAGTGCCACCGCATCGTCGATCGGTGTGTGTTCCCAAACTCGGACCACGAACCAGCCGTGTTCCACCAGAAGTCTGTCCGTCTCCCTGTCACGGCTCTTGTTGCCCTCGATCTTCGGGGCCCAGAAGTCCCTGTTCGTTGCCGGGATATTCCTGTGAGTGGTGCAGCCGTGCCAGAAACAGCCATCCACGAACACCGCGACTTTGGCCTTGGTGAAGACCACGTCCGCGGTCCGGCGCAGCGTGGCCACCGGCCTGGCATTCACCCTGAAACGCCGCCCTTCCCGATGTAGCAACGAGCGGAGCCTTAGCTCGGGCTTGGTGTCGCGTCCCCGATTGGAACGCATAGAAGTCCGGGTACTCTTCGATGAGGCCCAGGAGTCCCCGGCGTCCTCCTCCACGAGGAGCCCGGCCTCGTCGGCTAGACGCCATGCAGCGCGGAGGTTCGTACTCCGGGTGCGATGGTCGACCTCGCCGAGGGGATGTCGGCGCCTACGTCCCGCGGTCGTCCACTCGAGCCTGGCGACGACGCGCCCCGTCCTTCGGGACGCGGTGAGCACGACGGTGGCGGGCACCTTAGTGCCGTCCTCGCCGCTTACGAGCCGCTTCGTGCGGCCTCCGGCGGCCCGGTCCTGCTCACGTGCGCGGTCGGTCCTCGTCATTCCGTCCCTGGGGCGCCAAGCGCGTGGGGGCGGAAGCTCGGGAGAAGCACGCCGTCGGCTACCGGGGCCGCCGGATGATCCGCTCGGATGGTGTCCAAGGTCCACTCCTCGAGCCTAAAGGGCTTGTGACCGGATGGAGTCGTTCGAATGGACCTGATCGGGGGCCGGCGCGAAACGTTGCTGAGCTGTAGAGTCACAAGATTGCCCTCGGGCCGGCCAGCCGGCTACAGTGCGCCAATGAGCCAACCACAACCCGAAGTCGGCGCCTCCACGGAAGAGGCTGGCGGCGATACCGGTCTCCCCCCGCTTAGGACGATCGACCTTTTCGCGGGCTGCGGCGGGCTGACCCAGGGTTTCGTGGACGCTAGGCACGGCGGCTGTACGGTGTACCGCCCCGTGGCGGCCGTCGAGCTTGATCGAGCGGCGGCGGCGACCTACGCGGTGAACTTCGCCGAGAAGTTCGGGGCACACATCCACCAGGGGGACATCGCCGAGTGGGTCGACGGAACCGGAGTGCTCCCGAAGGCCGACATCGTGTTGGGTGGGCCGCCTTGCCAGGGTTTCTCGAGGCTTGGCAATCAGGATCCGAACGATGTGCGCAACCAGCTTTGGCGCCATTACCTGAAAGTCGTCTCGACCGTCCGGCCGATGGCGTTCGTCATGGAGAACGTCGACGCCTTCAGGAAGTCTCCGGAGTTCGGACTTCTACTCGAGGAAACCCGCGATGGGGGTGTCCTCTCCGATTACCTCATCTACGACGATCTCCTCAACGCCGCAGATTACGGTGTGCCGCAGCGGCGCTTCCGCACGATTGCCGTCGGTATCCGTAAGGATCTGCGGGCCGATGTGGGCTCGAGCCGTCTGATCAAAGACCTGACGGACATGGAGCTGCAGGCCGCGCTTATCCCGGCTCCGTCGTCCGTTCCCGAGCGCACCGTATGGCAGACGATCTCCGACCTCGTACTTCGTAAGCTCTCTTCCGAGCTCCCCTCCCTGCAGGTGACCGTGAACGGACGTGAGATCGCCGGTTCCTTCTCTATGGACGAACTGCATTTGCGTCGAAACGGCATAAAGCCCATTTCTATGGCACGCTACCGATCCATTCCCGAAGGCGGGAACCGGTTCAACATCCCCTTCGAGCTGCTTTCACCCTGCTGGAAGAAGCACACGAGCGGTTCTGCGGACGTCATGGGGCGACTTCACCGCGACAAGCCGTCGGTCACCATCCGAACGGAATTCTTCAAACCGGAGAAAGGTCGCTACCTGCACCCGTGGCTACATCGCCCTATCACTCATCTGGAGGCGGCCAGACTGCAGGGCTTCCCGGAAACTTTCCGGTGGTGTGGAAGCAGGAGTGATATCGCACGACAGATCGGCAATGCCGTGCCCGTCGGGCTGGGGCACGCCATCGCCGAGCACCTTGCCCCGCTGCTACTCGCCCAGAGGGAACCGGAGTCGGGGAGTACGGTGAGGGCCCCCCGTGTGAAGAAGCCTCGGCGCAAGCTGGCGGCAGCCGCTTGACCGGTTGTGGGAAGCACCTTCGGTAACTCTCGTACGGGAAACATCTCGCAGCCGGTCCTGACCGTCGGCGTGACCGGATATAGAGTTGTTTCACTGGACACTGAGGTAGGGGTTGCAACCGCTGTTCTACACCTGGGGGTGAGGCGCGGTTGCGGCCCGGCCGACCTGACGTCCGCGGCCGACAGGGGCGCGGCACCGACCCCTTCGCACGGCGGCCGGACCGTAGGCCATCCCCCGATCGCGGAACGCCGTGGATCCGAGGGGTGGGACTTGCACGAGTTCGAGGATCAGTACGAGGCGTTCAAGCGCCTAATCAAGACCCACACGCCTGAGCAGGCGTTGGCGACGATCAAGCTCTTCGGCATGTCCGACGAGCTCGCCAAGCGAATAGCGGAGCGTCACCAGCGGGAAACCATCGCCATCCGCGAGAAGCGGGAACCGGGTTCCGTCGTCCGGAACAACCGTGAAACCTGGTACCTCGGCCCGCAGGAGGGCGACAGGTGCTGGCCGGCTCTCAGGAACCTGCTGGCGAGGCAGCGTTGGAATGAGGACGGCCTGGGGGATCTCGACTCCGCCTCCACAAAGGTAGTCTCCATGCTCGACCATCCGCTGGAGAGCTCCTTCTCTACCAGGGGCCTCGTGGTCGGCTACGTGCAGTCGGGGAAGACGAGTAACTTCACGGCGCTGATCGCGAAGGCGGCCGACGCCGGATACAAGTTCTTCATCGTCCTCGCAGGCATCCACAACGGCCTACGGCTGCAGACCCAGATGCGTCTGGAGCGGCAGCTCGTGGAACCGGTGATAGACCAGTGGCACCCGCTCACCGGGCGGCTCGGCGATTTCGAACCGCCTGCCGGTAACCCGGCTGCTTTCTTCGGCGACAGAAGCCAGCAGCATGTGCTCTGCGTGATCAAGAAGAACGTGCCTCGGTTGCGAAAGCTCAAAGCGTGGCTTGAGAAGGCGCCCGACTACCTGAGCAACTGCCCGACCTTGATCATCGACGACGAGGCGGATCAGGCCAGCGTCGCCTCGCGGAGTACCAACCCCCTCATCCGGGAGATCATCGATCTGTTCCCTCGTGGCGGGTACGTCGGCTACACCGCCACGCCCTTCGCCAATCTGTTGATCGATCCTGCCGCCAAGGACCTCTATCCCGAGGACTTCGTCGTCAACCTGCCGAAGCCGAAGGGGCACTTCGGAACCGAGGTCCTCTTCGGGCGGGAAGCTTTGGACGGCGAGGACCCGCAGGACGTACCGGACGGCTACGACATGATCCGCACGGTGCCCGAGGAGGAGGTGCCCCTCGTTCGCCCGGCGCGGGACGAGATCGAAGACTTCGTACCCGAAATTAGCGGTGCCCTGAGGACGGCGGTGCTGTACTTCTGGCTCGTCACCGCCGCACGAAGGGTACGCGGGACAGGTGTGCCCCACTCGACGATGCTCATCCACACCAGCGTCAGCACCCAGGTCCACGAGAGCTTCGAGTGGCCTCTGGAGAGGTTTCGTACCGACACGGCGGCGAACCTCGAGGCAGCCGACAAGGAACTCCTCGACGAGCTGCGGCAACTGTGGGAGACCGAACTCGCTCGGGTCCCCGGAAACGAGCCCGACTTCGGAGAGACACCCGTACCCTTTGACACCCTTCTGCCCAGGTTGGCCGGTGTCGTAGACGACTGTCGCATCGTCCTGGACAACTCGAAGAGTGTGAAGCGGTTGGATTACGAGACCGGACCGGTCGTCGCCATCGCGGTGGGGGGCAACACCCTGTCCCGCGGCCTGACTCTCGAGGGCCTCGCCGTTAGCTACTTCGTACGGAACGCCTCTACGTACGACTCCTTGCTCCAGATGGGCCGTTGGTTCGGATTCCGCGACGGGTACGCCGACCTGCCACGCATCTGGATGACGGACGCGATGCGCGACTGGTTCCGGCACATCGCCACCGTCGAGTCGGAGATGCGCCGCGACGTCGACGTGTACATGATTGAGGACAAGACGCCGACGACCTTCGCCGTCCGCATGCGCACTCACCCGTCACTCCGCATCACCGCGACCGGCAAGATGCGGGACGCGGTGAAGGCGAGCGCAGCGTACGGAGGCCAGCGGGTGCAGACCCGTTACTTCCGTACGCAGGACGCCGAGTGGTTGAAAACCAATCGACGGGCCGCCCACGATCTCGTCGACCGTTCCCTGCGTCTGGCGGGAGCCCGACACGAGGACAGGGGACCACAGGGCCGCCACGTTCTCCGAGGTGTGCCCTACGACATCGTCCTGGACTTCCTCGACGAGTACCACTTCCACGACAAGTCGTTGGAATGCGACGCGGGCCTGTTGCGCAGTTACGTCGAGCGCAGGGTGCGATCCGGTGGCGGTGGTGCGCTCAAGCGCTGGAACGTAGCGATCATCGGAAACCCGCTCGGCGGCGATCCGGACAAGCGGCACGAGTTCGCCCCCGGGATCGCCGTCGACCGCGTCATCCGAGCGAAGCTCGGGGAGAGCGGGAGCGATGCCGCCGACATCAAGACACTGATGAGCCGTCGCGACGCCGGCGTCGACCTCGACCTCAGCGCGTTGACGGAAATCAACGAGGCGGCTCTCAAAAACGCCAGGCGCGAGCAGGCACCGGACACCGCGCTGTTGACGCTTTACCCGATCGACGCACTCTCGCCGTCACCGACGAATCGCGAGAGTCGTGCCCCGCTCGACGCCGTCGACCACGTCATAGGTGTCGGCTTGGTCTTTCCGATGCCTCGGGGAGAGGACAGCGAGGTGGAGTACTACAGCGCCGACCTTTCCCGCGTACAGGACGACGAGGAGGAGGACCTCTCGTTGCTCTTCGAGGAGGACGACAGTTGAGCGGCGGCGCCGATCTGCGGCGAGTGCTCGATCGACACTGGGCCGAGTTGGGCCTGGCCCCGCTTGGTCGCGGGGCCGCCCTCAGGACCTCCCCGCTTCCCGTCGTCACCGAGCATGGGCCGGTCTCGGCGGCCACCGACGGCAACTCGTTGCGCCACCTGTTGATCCCCCTTCAGGGGCGTCGAAGGATCCCCACCGGGCGGATCGGCGGAACGCTGCGTGTCACCGAGCGGGCGTTGGAGGACGACGAGACCTACGGCCGTTTCGCGGACATCGTCTGCACCCGGAGGGACCTCGACGACGTCTTCACGGGCCTGTGCGCCGATGTCCTCGTGGCCCTTGAGGCGGACGGACGGCACCCCTATCGCACGACGTTGGCGGTTGTGAACCGATGGCGGCAGCTCTTCAGCGGTGTGCCCCGGACGTTCACCGAGGCACAGGAGATCGGCCTCGCCGGTGAGTTGTTGGTTCTGCTTCGCCTGCTCGATAAGGATCCGGGCGCCGTGCGGTTCTGGGCCGGTCCCGAAGGCGGACGCCACGACTTCTCCGACGGCCTCCACGCCGTCGAGGTGAAGAGCACCTACACGACGTCCGAACGCAGGACGTTCGACGTCCATGGGCTCGACCAGTTAGAAGCGCCGCAGGGCGGCCGCCTGGTGCTGGCCTGGCGCCGGTTCGAACGGACACCGCGAGGGCGCACCGTCGGCGAGCTCGCTGCAGAGGCCGCACGGCTGTGTGTCGATGAATCGGAGCTGTGGCTCCGACTGGCACATGTCGGTTACCGGCACGCACAGACGGACGACGAAGGGGCGCTGCGTGTGTCACCCGTCGAAGAACGTTGGTACGAGGTCGACGAGGTCTTCCCCCGATTCACGACGGCGTCATTGAAGGAACCGGTACCCGACGGTCTATTGGACGTCCGCTACACCGTCGATCTGGCGGGCGTCCACTCGCCGATGCTGGACGATGCGACCGTGGGCGCGTTTTTGAACGAAGTGGGGCGGACGTCATAACCATGGAATCCCCACGTTGGTTGTCCGAGCCCTACGCCCCCGGCGGCGGAGGGACGGCCGAGGGCGCTCTGAAGAATCTCGACGGCACCGAGCTCGACCCGCTGACGCTCCTCGTGAGGGAGTCGGCCCAGAACAGCTGGGACGCGCGGACAGGGGACGGCCCTGTGGACTACGGGGTGGCACTGCGTACCCTCGGGCCCAGTGAGGCGCCGGTCTGGCGTGACCTCTTCGCCGTAGGCGCACCTCAGCTTCGACACCTCAATCTCAGGGCCTCGCTGGCACGCCCCGCCCTACGCGTCCTGACCGTGACCGACACGGGCACGAGGGGTTTGGGCGGACCAACCCGTGCCGACGTAGCGGTCCCCGGGAAATCCGACTTCGCATCATTCGTCCGCAAGACCGGCAGCTCGAGCAAGGACGCCGGTCGTGGTGGTACCTACGGCTTCGGAAAGGCGGTATTCCACCTCCTCTCCGCATCGCACACGGTGGTCGTGCACACCCGCTGTCGGGTGGGCGACCGGTTGGAGACCCGTCTCATCGGGTGGGCGGTGCACGAGAGCTACACCGTGGAAGGCGACGGCGGTACGAAGACGTTCACCGGCCGCCACTTCTGGGGAAGGGTCCGGCACGGTTATGTCGAGCCGCTGGTCGGGGCGGAGGCAGACGAGGTGGCCGGAAGCCTCGGCCTGGACTCCCTTCCCGACGGCGAGACGGGGACCTCCGTTGCGATCCTCGACCCCGTCTTCGGCGACCGCGACGACGCCGAGGCCATGCGGTGGATCGTCGACGCAATGGTCTGGAACCTTTGGCCGAAGATGCTCCCGGAGGGGGGCGACGCGCCCATGCGCTTCTCCGCAAGTCACGAGGGCCGGAACGTTCCCGTTCCCAGGCCGTCGGAAGTACCCCACCTGCGCCCGTTCGTCTGGGCCTACGACGACATGAATAGCCTCGTCGAGCACAAGTCTTTGGGGCGTGTCCTCGGCCGACTCGGCATGCGGAAGTTCATCTCCCCCCAAGGGAGTCCCCCTCGGGTGGCGCAGGAGGTGGGCATCGGGGAGCGGCTTCACCACACGTGTCTCATGAGACCGGTCGATCTGGTGGTGAAGTACCTCGAGGGACCTTCCTTCTTCGAAGAGAGCGGGGGCTATGCGGCGGTCTTCCGCGCCGACGCAGGCATGGACCGGGTCTTCGCGGCAGCGGAGCCCGCGTCGCATGACGCCTGGTTGGTGGACAAGCTCAGCGGGGACGACCATCGCCTGGCCAAGCAGGCCCTCCGCAGAATCAACGACGCCATGAAGGAGGCTTCCGGGCCCGCCCCCGTGTCGAACGAGGCGGGCGAGGGCGTCTCGCTCGCAGGGATGAGTCGACTCATGGCAGGGCTCATGGCGGGTACGGCGGGGGAAGGCGCGGAAGCCGTTTTCGCCACTGGTACGACGTCCCCCGGAGGCATCGCGGGTACCGGACGGGGCTCCGCGGGGACGGCCGGAGCCGGCGGGGCCGCCGGCGCCAGAGGAGGATCGAGCGGTCCCTCCGGTCGCCGGCGCGTCGTGTACGACGGGACCCCGGAACACGACGTCGTCGACGGTGCAGCCGTCCTCGTCCAGCGATTCACGTTGCCCGACACGGGTTCCTGCGTCGTACACGGTCGTCCCGTGGTCGCGTTGGGCGACGGTCGTGGTGTCGAGACGGAGCCGCCCATCGGGGCTTCGATTCCCACGGTATTGGGATGGCGTGCGGGGAACGGGCCCATAACGCCCGGCGCCTCATTGCATGCCGTCGGCGGTGACGGCACGGTCTGGTCTCTGATCATCAGGCCGGCCCCCGACACCATGACCGAGTTGACGGTCGTGGCGGAGGCGGGGGGTGAGGGCCGGTGAACCGTCGCGCCTACCCCTATCGCAGAGCGGCCGTCGGATCGGTGACGATGGCCGAGTGGTCCCTCAAGTCCGAGGACGGGGAAGCCGTGCCGTTGCCCGCCTTCATACCTGATTGGGATTTTCAGAGAGACCTGTCCCTCGAGACGGTGGTCGGTGTCGACCTCGACGCGGTCAGGGCTTCGGCCGGACTTCCGCACGAGGCCGAGCTCGCCCTCTCCGTGATCTGGAGCGCTACGGGCAGCGGCCTTCGACGGCTGGCCGACCGGATCACACTGCACGGTGGAGGCACTCGCTCGGCACAGCTTTCGTTCACCGTGATCGGCCGTGACAGCGGTGGCCTGCTGTCCGTCGACACCCAACTGATCCTCGCGAAGGCTCTGGACAACCCGGATCCGATAGGCCCTCGGCGTGCTGGATCCGTGCTCTGGCATCACCGGGCCGGGGTGCGGCTGCAGGGCGACGCGTCGCAGTTTCCCATGGCGGTGGTCGACTTCAAGAGTGCCGGCTACCCGGAGAAAGCCCCGTGGTACCTCGACATCGGTCCGAACCTGGAGGCGGCGACGATGGGAGCCGTCGTGCTGCTCGTGAACAGCGGCACGCCGATCGTGCTCAACGCGCTTCGCCGCGCGGATAAGGCGTCGTACGCGGAACGGCTCATCCAGTCCGCCGTCAGACAGGACGTCGTCCGTTTGATGATCGAGCGGGCCGTTGCGGACGAGGAGCTGACGGATACGTCTCGGTTCGAGCCGGACACACTCGGTCACACGCTGCTCGGCCTTCTGCGCACCTTCCTCCCAGGTACATCCCTTACCTCCCTACGCATGACACGTCGCACGGATCCGGCGCTCTTCTCTGCGAAGATTCAGCACGCCGTCGGTCTCTTTGCCAAGGAGACGTGATGGTCCACCTCTATCCGCGTCTTCTTCCCGCAGCCGCGACCGGCCTTCGGGAGGAGTACCTGCAACGTTCGGTCGACTACCTCCGTGATCGTTCAGCTCTCTCCCATCCGGCCAGGTACTACGCGGCCACCGGTGGTGCTCGTCTTCCCGAGCAGAGACTCGGCTCTCTACGCGAGGCGGTACTCGCATGCGCCATCGAACGCGGCTATCCCATCAAGCCCGGCAGGAAGCAGGCGGCGGGTTTCGACATAGAGGTGGCGACGATCCTCCACCGGGACTCGGGCATCGTTCCGGCGGAAGCGGTTGCGGGTGATCTCTGGGCCTTCCTCTCCCTCGTCGTTCTGCCGGACGTGTCCGCATGGCGGTTCGCCGACCTGCACCGTGACCGGGTGCTGGGAACCGACGTCACACGCCACGTCTTCGGTCGGCTGTGGTGGCGAGCGCACCTTCTGTACGACGAGGACGGCGGAAGAGAGGATCTCTACGCCTCGCTGTCCGTCCTCAACGAGTCGGACTTCGACCAGATCTACGCCCGACGCACCTCGATCGGCGGAAGCCCTCATCTGGTGCGGGCGATCGTCAGGGTCTGGCAGACGCTCGACATCCCGCCCAATGCGGAGAGGCGAGTACTCCGGGATTTCCTCATGCGGGTGCTCAGGCTCAACGCCTTCATCTCCTTCGACTCACTGCCGGCGGAAGTACTCGACGAGGAGTTGGAAGGCGTCTTCCGGGAATCGCTGTCCGTGGTGGTCGGAGCGTAAACCCTCGTTGCCTCGGGCGATGCCGTGGAAGGGGGCGTCGCTGCAGGTTCACCGTCACCGCGGGTGGGTCGGTGAATGGTTACTGCAGCAGGATCTCCTCGGGGCGTCGGTTGGTGATCGCGGTCTCCCGACCGTCGAGGACATGCTCGATGCACGCCGTCAGGTCGCCGCCGTGGTCGTCCCTGGCCATGCTCCGCAGTTCCGCGACCAGACTCATGCCGTTGATGAGGATGATGGGGTACTGGTCCTCCACCATCTCGGTCTGTGCCGACTCGGAGTAGGCGCCGGTGGTGACGTAGACACCGATCCACCCGCGTCGGAGCCGGGCGACTACTCGGGCGATCTGCTCCGCGGTGATGAGGGTGTCGGGTTTGACGCACTTCGCCTGTCCCAGCACGACGAGACTCGTGCCCGCCAGGCCGCTTCCGCCGCCGAGGTCGAGACGTCCGACGAAATCGGCTCCGCCGTCGCCCGACCGACGCGTAAGCCAGCCGTCGACATATCTGTGCCCGGCTCCGCGCAGCACGCGGGCCGCCACCGCGGCGGCCAACGCCTCGAAGTCGTGTTTGCGGCCGTCGAAGTACTTGTAGACCGTTTCCAGGTCCGCCGCCTCACTACCACCGGGCTTCGGGCGCTGATCACGCACTTTGGTGACCCGTGCTCTGGCGACCCTGCGACGGAGGCCGGGCAGGGCCGACGAACCGTGCTTGACCCACTCACGCCATGCCCGTGGTGCGAGGTCGAGGGTTTGAACGCGGGACACTTCCTTGTCCCTGCGGGCTTCGATCCATCCCCAGTCGACCGTGTCGTCCTCGGCAGTCAGGTCGATGATGGCTATGTCGTAGACGTAGTTCACGAACGGCGTGTGCTCGCGGCCTCCCCATTGCACCAACCGCTCGGTCCGTTCAATGACGCCGAGTCCGCAGAACGCCACATGCCCCTTCGGCTTGCCGTTCCGGGGAACGGCGCGGAACAGCAGTAGAGGGGTGGCGGCGGCCCGGTCGTCGGGAGTATGGCCCTGGTGGTCCGTGAAGGCGTCGAGTAGTGCGGCGTTGCCGGTGGTGGTGCCAGGCGGGACGCTCAGACCGGCTTTGTGGTCGCCGAAGTAACGGACGTGGCCGTTATCCATCTCGAAGACGTCGTGCCAAGGCGTCTGCTCGGTGCCGGCCTTCCACGGACTAGACCGGATGAGGATCGCCGGGCGTCGGACGCCGTCGGGGGCCGCCACCTTGGCTATCCCGTTGATGCCGGCCTCCAGCAAGGCGCGCTTGTGACCCAACGAGCTGGTCACGTGGTGGAAGTTGGGCAAGCCGTCGAGTAACGCCGGTTTCGGATCTTTGCCGCTCGCATAGCGATACACCTGCCCCACCTGCAGCTTCCCGCCCACAGTTGGCCCTCTCCCTAGAGTCGCTCCCCCGATGCTTCATCACGACAGTAGACGGAGGTACTGACAGCGCGGGGTGCGCCAATCTCAAGGTCTGACGCGGCTGATGGCCCTGCGCCGTCGGCAACTGCTGCCTGAAGGCCATGTCGTCTCACAGATCCGATGCTCTCGCATTGAGGTGCGAGATGTGCAGCACCTCTGGCGCAGACGGCCAGGACGCTCGAAGCATGGGGTGTCCAGGTCGAGGTCGTTGGGATCGCCTCCCCTCCACCTACCGCCGCCCCGGCAGGGAACCGGCTGGTGGCGGCGTAGCCACAGCGCATCGCCGCGCTGCATCGGATCGCTTGAAGGCCGGGCGGACTCACGGAGCCGACCCTCGCGCAGCGCCACGCCCGTCGTGAGACCGGAGACTCCTGCGCCCACCGCGACGACTATCAGGGCTCTCTCCTCACGCCCCAGCTCTCTTCTTAGCCCCAACGCTCACTGAACGGCCCGCGGGCGATCCCGCTGACCAGCGCGCGCATCGCCGCCTTCGAGAACAGCAACGGACGACGCTCGATGTCCTTAGAGTCGCGCACTGCTGCGTGTTCGCCCAGTTCCGCGACTTCCACGCAGTCGTTCGCGCCCCCGCTGTACGAGCTCTTCCGCCACCGCGCGTGCGCGAGATCGGCGTCGTACGGAGTTGTCGTGACATCGTGCGGGGCGGCCATGCGGGGCGTGCTCACTCTTCGAGCTCCTTGCTGATGCGTGCGATGCGGGTGCGGGTCTCCAACGGGTCGAGGGCGGTGTTCCTCAACTGGTCGAAGATGTCCGTGTAGTTCTCCACATCCTCTGAGGACTCGAGATACACGGAGTTCTTGGGGTTCTCCAGCCACACCAAGTCCGGCGTGGGGGCCGGGAAGGTCAGGACGACGAACGGACCGTACAGCCCGGGATGCGCTCCGAGCGAGAACGGCAGCAACTGCACGGTGATGTTGGGCTGCTCGCTCGCCTCCGCCAGCTTCCGCATCTGGTCGCGCATCACCTCGACGGAGCCGACCGTCCTGCGCAGCACGGCTTCGTCGAGAATCGCCCAGAGTCTGGCCGGGGCCTCACCACCCAGGCGGCTGTTCTGCCGCTCCATGCGGACCCTGACCAGGGACTCGACCTGCGGCGGAGACAGGTCCTTCCTCATCTGGGAGATCACGGCACGCGCGTAGTCCTCGGTCTGGAGCAGCCCCGGCACGAGCATCGGCTGGTAGCTGGCGAGGTGCGTCGCGCCGGCCTCCAGCGCGAGGTACCCGTCGTAGCGCGTCGGGGTGAGCACCGTCGAGTACTTCCGCCACCAGGGCTTCTGCTGTTCCTTGTCCGCCCGCACGAGGTCGAGCACGTCGGCGCGCCGGTCCTCGTCCTTGACGCCGTACAGGTCCAGCAGTGCCCGGACGAGGACCGGCGTCGTGCCGCGTTCGCCGTTCTCGATCCGGCTCAGCGACCCCTGGTTGACCTCCAGTTGGTCGGCGACCTCGGTGAGGGTGAGCCCGGTCGCGTCACGCAGTTCCTTCAACCGTGCCGCGAGCTGTCGCCGGTACACCGACTGCGGGACCAGGCTTCTCTTCAAGGCCATGCCGGAAGTCTCTCCGTACCGGCGACACCTCTACAACCCATACGGGTCAACTTCACCAGACATATTGCCTAGTTGGTGGTTGCGTCGGCATGCTGTCAGCAGTCACGGCGCGCGTTCGTACGGGCATGCGCCGCAGCCGACCGATGGGCGAGCGGGCCACGACCTCGCCACCGGCACGCGCCTTCGCGTCGGTCCTGCACGCCGCACCAGGAGGGTGGGCCATGCCACGGACAACGCTGCTTCGGCAGCTGCTCCAGCAACGGCACCTGACGACGCACGAGGCTTTCGCCGCCCAGTACGAGCGGGCCGCCGCCCGGCTGGCAGAGCTCGACCGAGACCCCCGCCTGGCGTCCCTCCAGGTCTCTCCACGCCAGTTCGACCGCTGGTACGGCGGGGAGTTGCTGACTCTGCCCCGTCCTGACGCCTGCCGAGTTCTGGAGCACATGATGGGCAGACCCGTGTCCGAGCTGTTCTCCAGGGCGTACGACGGCGACTCCGCGAACGACCGCGACGAGGAGTCGAGCACGGGCCAGCAGGCGACGAGTGCGCCTCCGCCACGCGAGGACGACGAGAACCCACTGGACATCGTCACCCGGACCCGGCAGCTCACGGCCAGCAACGCCGACGACGCGACGCTCGCCTTCCTTGACTCGTCGCTGAGGGGCATCGCCAGCCGGTATGAACAGGACGGGCCGTACATCCTCCGCCCCCAGGCCCGCCAGGTGCGGCAGCTCGCCCACACCCTCCTCGACGGCCGCCAGCCCCCGCGCGCCCGCCGGGAGCTCTTCCGCCTCGCCGCCCGCGCCTCCGGCCTGCTCGGCTACATGGCGGTGAACACGGGCGACTTCGCGCTCTCGGAGGCATACTGCACCGAGGCGCGGGATCTCAGCCGTGAGATCGGCGACCTGGACACAGAGCTCTGGGCGTGCGGCACCCTCTCCTTCGGTCTCTACTACGCCGGCCGGTACGACGAGGCGGACGCCTGCGCCGCCGCGGCCGTTGAGCGCGCCCCACGCCACGCCCAATCCATCCGACTGCTCGCCAACGGCCGGGCCCGGGCTCTCGGCAAGACCGGCGACCGGCGTGCCGTCGAGCGGGCCATCGGACAGGCCCTCCGCCTCTCCGACCTCCACGAGGTGCCCGTCAGCCTGACCTCCTGCATCTCCTTCGAGCCGTACGGACGGGCACGGACGCTGGCCAACGCCGTCACGTCACACGTGGCCCTGCGCAACACGGCCCAGGTACTGCGCGACGCGGAGCACATCGACGATCTGGTGGAGCACTCGACCTCCTCCTGGAGCCGTTCGCTCGTACGCCTCGACGTCGCCACCGCGCTGCTGCAGCAGCGCACGCCCGACGTCGACCACGCGATGGCGCTGGGCCGTGAGGCCCTGCAGCTGTGCGGAGACACCCCGATCAGCTCCGTCTACCAACGCTCCCGCGACCTGCACGAGCAGGCCGGGCCGTGGCGTGAACAGCCGGCGGTACGCGATTATGGCGACGAGTTCCGGACCTGGAGCTCGCAGCCAGCGGCCCTGGCCATGGCGTCATCCGCGTCGTAGGCGCCGTCGGTGTCGTCGTACTCCGGGGCAGTGTGAAGCCGAAGGAGTACGCCGGGTGCCCCTGCTCAGCGCCGATCCCGCCGCGTTCCCCGCCGAGCCTCCCGCCGACACCAATGATCCGGCGGTCACCGCAGCCCACGACTGGGCGGCGTTCAGCGCACTCGACGAGATGACCGACCACTGGGCACGTCCTGGCTGGTCGGACGGCAGCCGGGCGTACTACTGGATGTTGACCTTCCCGAATGATCAGCGGCTCGCGGCTCTCGCCGGGCACTGCCAGGAGGCGCTGGCGCCCCTCGGCCTCGACCCGGTTCCGGCGGACGGACTGCACATCACCCTCGCCCGAGTGGGAACGCCGGACGTCGTCACCCCCGGCCAGCTGGACAGCTTGGCGCGGGACGTCGAGGCGCTGCTGCCCTCTGCGTTCTCCGTACGTGCCATGCCGCTGGCCGGATCCCGAGGCGCCGTTCGCCTGTCCCTCGGCCCCTGGGAACCGCTGCTCCGGCTGCACCACGCGCTGGCCAAGGCAGGGAGCAGCGTAGGTCTGGCCCCGAAGAAGCCGACGTCCGCCTTCCGGCCGCACCTGAGCCTCGCGTACAACAACCGTCGGCGCCCGGCCGCCCCCGTCGTGGAGGCGGTCTCAAGCCTCCGCGCTCTTCCCGCCGTCGAACTCTCCGTGCCCGCCGCCCAGTTGGTGGAGCTCCGCCGTGAGGGGCGAACGTACCGCTGGGATGTGTGGAGGAACGTCACGCTCGGGTAGCCCGCTGGCGCCCAAGGCGAGAACCACGACCACTTCCTTGCCGATCGCGGTCGGCCGGACGGACCACGTGGAGGCCAACTTCCCGACGAGCAGCAGTCCGAGACCACTGCCCGTCAACTCCTCCACCGACTCCTCCACGGAGCGTGCCCGGACCCTGGAGACATCCCGTCCCGCGTCATGGACCCGCAGTACCGCCACGTTCCGGTAGACCTCCACACACATGCAGTCCGGTCCGCCGGCCGTGTGCCTGAGCGCGTTGCCCACGATCTCCGAGGCGATCAGAACGGCGTCGTCGACCCGCTCCGGCGCGGCATGGCCCTCGAGGAGCTCACGTACGTGTCTGCGCGCGAGACCCGAAGGCTCGGCGCAATCGGCCAGCTTCACCCAATGACGCCGTACTGGCGTCCGCCTGCAGAGGCGTTCTTCGTCCACCGCGTCCATCGCCGCTTCTCGTTTCCGCTTGGCACTGGACCGATCAGCCTCGCTACGCCTGAGCCGCGGCGGTACGCCGCGGCTCCGCCTCCTCGCGCGCCGCCGGACGGCGGACGAACGGCGTGCTGACGGCGTACCGCCGCCGACTGCCCCCGACGAGGCTCTTCGTCGAGGCGCCGGACCCTTGGCGTCTCGGCTCACCTGGCTGGAGGTAACGCGGAATGAGCGCCAGTGCGAGGCAGACCGCACCACACGAGGTGCCCCCGGGCACGCGCCTGGTGTTGTACGCCTGTCTGCCCGCGTCACTCGGTGAGGCCGCCGACCACAGCGTGGCCAGCGCACGGCGGTACGTTGCCGATGCCGGCTGGGAGGCGGTCGAGACGTACGTCGACCGGGCGGCACCGTTCGAAAGCCGCGCCCTGTGTGAGGGCTGGCACAACGCTCTGGCCGCGGTCGAGCAGGGGAGGGCGGCCGGGATCGTCACCCCCCTGCTCGTGATGCTGGGTCATCTGGAAGAGGACAGGACGAACCTCGCTGCCTGGGAGGGCCGGACCGGGGCGCTGATCACGACGCCGTGGGCGGTCGTCGATGCCGTCGGCTCCGCGGGCGCACGGATGTCGGCGGCGTGATGGCCCGGATGCGGCAACGGCCGCTCGTGCGGCTGCTCGACCAGGTCGGATGGGTGCTGCGGCATCCGGCGACGTACGTCGGTCGGTTCGGCTTCGGCACCTTCCAGGTTCTGTTCCTGCCCGTCCTGGTGACCGGCACAACGTTGACCACGCTCTACGCGGGCCAGTTCCGGTAGCGGCCCGTGTCCTCGACCCCCCTCTCCGGATGCTCCGAATCCATGTCCCCCACGGAATCCGGTCAACCGGAGAGGGGCCGCACCCAAGGTGCGAACGCAGAAACCCGGCCCTGCGGCTATCCATACGCAGGCCGGGCGGCACGACGAACCGTTCGGATCCTTCCGACAGAAGAGGAAGTGCGATGACCGCAACCATGCTCGCCCCGATCACAACGGCCACCACCGGGGCGTCCGCTGCGACGGCCGCCCCCGGAGCGTCCGCCGATCCGTTCGACGTCGACCTGACCATCGTCACGGAGATCGGCGCCGACCTGCTCCCCAAGGCGTGCGGCACCGGCGACGGGTGTGCGCCGTCCTGTGCCTCGTCCTGCGCCAGCGCCGTCTGACGGCGGCTCGTGCACGGGGTCGGGGGCGCAGCCGCCCCCGACCCCGCTCGTTCACAGCACTGACGGCGGAGGCATGGAGATGGGAAGCGACGGAAAGCTCTACCAGCACACGGGCGCGGCGCTGCTGCGGGCCGCCGCGATGCCGCTGACGGGTCTGCCGACATGGTGGCCTGATTCGTCCGACACGGAGGCGTGCGGCAAGTGGCTGAAGCAGGTGTGGGCCGATGCGCGGTTCGCCGACGCCGTACGGCAGGCAAGCGGCGATCTCGCCTCTCGGGTCGACGCGATCTGCGCTGGGCAGCCGACACGCTCCAAGCAGGTCCGGCGCGCCGCCATGGCCACCGTCCGCTACTTGTTGCGCGCCAGCGGACGACCGACCCCGTTCGGTCTCTTCGCGGGAGTCACCGCGGCCAGCGTGGGCTCGACCCCGCACGTGAGGTGGGGCGACGCCCACCGGGCCGTGGCGCGGGTGGATACCGAGTGGCTGGACGACGTCATCGTCAGCTTGGAGGCGTGCCCGGCCCTGCTGGAGCGCCTGGATGTCGTCCTGAACAACCTGGCGGCGCGCCGCGGCGGACGCCTTCACGTCCCGCACGGCGGACCGATGGGCGCCACCGTTCGGCGCACCAGCGCGGTACGCGTGATCGAGGACCTGGCACGTCGGCCGGTCCACTTCGCCGCCCTTGCCGAACAGTTGGCCGCCTCCTTCCCTCGAACCGAGCCGCAGAACATCCGCACGCTGCTCGGCGCGCTGGTGCGCGAGAAATTCCTGATCACCAGTTTGCGCGCGCCGATGACCAACACCGATCCGCTGTCCCACCTGATTGACCGGCTGCACGGCGCGGACGCAGGCACGGTGCCGCAGGTCGCGCAGGTTCTGCACGAGCTGGAAGCAGTGCAACGCGCCGTACACGAGCACAACCGGCGCCCGGCGAGCGCGCAAGGGCTGGCTCGGGAGGAACTCACGGGTCGACTGCGTGGGCTCTCCGACGCGGGCCGAAGCCCCTTGGCCGTAGACCTGCGGCTGGACGCCGAGGTACGGATTCCCGAGAGCGTCGCGCAGGAGATGGAGAGGGCTGCCGACGCCCTACTGCGGCTCACGCGCCGACCGGCGGGCCAGGGCGTGTGGAAGGAGTACCAGGTCGCGTTCTGGGAGCGGTATGGCACCGGCACGCTCGTGCCGGTGAAGGAGGTCGTCGACCCGGCGTCCGGGCTCGGCTATCCAGCCGAGTACCCCGGCAGCCGCATGACCGCACCGCCCCCGACAGTCTCCGAGCGTGACGAGCGGCTGCTGGCCCTGGCCTGGCAGTCACTGGCTGACGGCAGCAGGGAGATCGCCCTCACCGACGACCTGATCGACCGCCTGGCCGGCGATGCGCCGACCGGACAGGAGGCACCACCCCACGTGGAGATGTGCGCGCGCCTGCACGCCGACAGCCTGTCCGCCCTGGAGGACGGGGACTTCACGCTCACTGTGACACCGGCACGCGCCGCGGGAACGCTCACCTCCCGGTTCACTCCGGTCGCCACCGGCACGGGACTCGACGAGGTCTACTGCCAAGTTCCCACGGGCGTCGAGAACGCGCTGACCGCGCAGCTCTCCTTTCCGCCGCTGTACCCGTACACAGAGAACGTCGCTCGCATCCCCGCTTATCTTCCACACGTGATCCCGTTGAGCGAGCACCGCAGCCCGGATGACACCGCGCCGACGTTCATCGACGTCGACGACCTCGCGGTCACGGCCACGCACACCCGGCTGTACCTGGTCAGCATCTCCCGCCGTCGTCTGGTGGACCCGCAGGTCTTCCACGCCATGGCCCTGGACAAGCAACCCCCGCCCCTGGCCAGGTTCCTGGCGCACCTGACCCGCTCCTTCGGCCCTGCCTGGACCAGCTTCGACTGGGGGCCGAACGGCGCACGGCTGCCGTTCCTGCCGCGCGTCCGCTACGGGCGCGTGATCCTCTCTCCCAGTCGCTGGGACGTGACCGCCGACGACCTTCCAAGCCGCGGCGCGGACATGCGGGAGTGGACCGACGCCCTCGGCCGGTGGCGGAAGCGGTGGCACTGCCACGGTGCCGTCGAGCTGCGGGAGGACGACCGGACACGTCGGCTCCAACTCGACGTGCCCGCACACGCCACCGTCCTACGCGCCCACCTGGACCGGGAAGGCCACGCCGTGCTGACGGAGGCGCCGGCCGAGGAGACCTACGGCTGGATCGGCGGCCACGTCCATGAGATCGCCCTGCCGATGACCAGCACCCGCCCGCCGATATCCGACCCGCTCTCCGGCTTCCTCCCCGTGCTCACCAACAGCACCCTCGGACCCGTACCGGGGGCGGTACAGGCACCCTGGCTGAACGCCAAGATCTACAGCCACCCCGAACAGCTCGATGAGCTGATCGGCACCCACCTCGCGAGGCTCGTGACCCAGCTCCCAGGTACGCCCGAATGGTGGTTCGTCCGCTACCGCACCCCGCACGACCTCGACCACCTCCGCTTGCGCATCCGCACCCGCAGCCCCGGGCAGTACACCGCCTGCACCGAGCTCGTCGCCGGATGGGCCGCCGGGCTGCGCCGCGAGGGGCTCAGCAGCAGGCTCGTGTTCGACACGTACACCCCGGAGATCGGCCGCTACGGCCCCGGCGCCGCCCTGCGCAGTGCCGAGGCGGTGTTCACGGCCGACTCGGCTTATGCTCTCGCCACCCTGCAGAACATGGGAGCCGACGGCATCGACGGACGCGCGCTGGCCGCGGCCGGCATGGTGGACATCGCCTGCGGCTTGCTCGGCCCCGACGAGGGCATGCAGTGGCTGGCGAACCGCCCCGCGCCTCCAGCTCGCGTCGAGCGAGGCGTCAGCGACCAGGCCATCGAACTCGTTCGCCGCACTACGCCTCATGCCCGGGGCTGGGGCGAAGAGCTCGCCCAAGCGTGGCACGGTCGCGCCGTGGCCTTGGCGCTGTATCGCGAGGGCCTCGCCGAGAGCATGGACCTCGACTCCGTCCTGGAATCCTTGCTGCACATGCACCACAACCGCCTGCGTGGCCTGGACCGGGAGGACGAGAGGATCTGCCGCCGCCTTGCCCGTCAGTCCGCCGTCGCATGGGCCGCCTGGCCGGGGGAGAGCCGCTGATGAACTACGACGCGCCGCCCACACCCACCGGGCCCGGCTGGGGGCAGTCGCTGTACTCCGGCGCGGCGGGGGTCGCGCTGCTGCACGCCGTCAGGGCCCACACCGGCGTAGAGGACCGGGACGCGCTCCGGCCGTGGGCCACCGCCATGCTCAAGGGCCCGATCCAGGCCGCCCCCGAGGCATCCGGTCTGTACGAGGGCGCTCCGGCCGTCGCGTACGTCCTCAGCTTCACGCACACGAACACCGCCACGCGCGCCCTGGCGACCCTGGACACACACCTCGCCGACGTCACAGGCCAACGACTCAAGCGTGCACATGCCCGCATCGATCGCGGCGCGTTGCCCACCCTGGGCGAGTACGACCTCATCAGCGGACTGACCGGGCTGGGCGTATACCACCTGCACCGCGGCAACAAGACGGAGCTTCAGGGCGTCCTTGCCTACCTGGTGCGGCTGACGGAACCGATCACCATCGAAGCGCAACGTCTGCCCGGCTGGTGGACGGGAGACAGCCCCGATCTGCGACCGACGCCGCGTTGGCCCGGCGGACACGGCAACTTCGGCCTCGCCCACGGCATCACCGGACCGTTGGCGCTGCTGGCCACGGCCCTGCGACACGGCCACACGGTGCCCGGACAGACGCAAGCCATCACCCAGATCTGCGACTGGCTCGACCGGTGGCGCAACGGCGCCGACTCGCGCGCCTGGTGGCCGGACCTGATCACCCGAGCCGAACACCGACGCGGCGAGCTCCAGCGCCCAGGACCGAGACGCCCGTCCTGGTGCTACGGCACCCCCGGCATCGCCCGCGCCCAGCAACTCGCCGGCATCGCCCTCGGCGACCGTGACCGGCAACGGCAAGCTGAGCAGGCCCTGGCCGGATGTCTGGCCGACGACCAGCAGCTCGCCCAGCTCACCGACGCATCCCTTTGCCACGGCTGGGCGGGGCTCATACAGACCGTCTCCCGTGCCTCCGCGGACGCCCTTGACCACGAACTCGCGTCGCATCTACGCCACCTGAACGTCCGGCTCAACAAGCACCTGGACCACCACGGACTGCCGGACGGCGCCGGCCTGATGGACGGCACGGCAGGTATCCACCTGGTCCGTCTCGCCGACCCCGTCAACACGGCGATCACCGCCCCCTGGGACCGCTGCCTGCTCCTGACAGGGTGACGCCGCGAACCGCATCCGCACACCAGAACAAATGAGAACGATCTGCCCCTGCCGTACGCACAGCCGGGCACCTTCCGAAAGGACGCGATGAACACCACCACTGGCGCCTCCCCCGAGGACCTGCGCAACCGCCTGGTCGACGCCATCCTCAAAGAGAACCTCTCCGGCCTCCGCGACGCACACGTCGAAACCGCCATGCGGACCGTACCCCGCCACGCCTTCCTCCCCGACGCACCCATCGAGGAGGCGTACGCCAACAAGAGCGTGACGATCAAGGAGAACCCCGACGAGGACGCACTCCCGCTGAGCTGCGCCTCCCAGCCCGACGTCGTGCACTTCATGCTGGTCCAGCTCGCCGTCCGCGAAGGCGACAACGTCTTCGAGATCGGGGCCGGCACCGGCTACAACGCCGCCCTGCTCAAGCACCTCACCGGGAAGTCCGGACAGGTCACCACATGCGACATCGACCCCGACGTGACCGCCTACACCCGCCGGACGCTGGACGCCAACGGATACGAAGACGTTCGCGTCGTAACGAGGGACGGCGCCCTCGGCGCCCCGGAGTTCAGCCCGTACGACCGAATGATCGCCACGGTCGGCATGTGGGACCTCCCCGGCGCCTGGTGGGACCAGCTCGCCGTCGGCGGACGCCTCGTGGTTCCACTGCGGTGGCGCGGGCTCTCCAGGGCCGTGGCCTTCCAACGCGAGGAGGGGCGGATGCGGTCCGACTCCGTCAAGATGTGCGGCTTCCTCCCGGTGATCGGCCAGGACGGAGAGCGGGACGGCTACATCGACGACGACCGGCTCGTCAGGCTCTACTGGGACGAGGACCAGTCCATCGCCCCGGAACTTCTTCGCGACGCGCTCACCCGACCGAAGTCGGTCGTCTGGACCGGTGTGACGGTCGGGCCCGTCGAGTCGTTCGACGGCGTCTGGCTGCGGCTGAGCGCCACCGAGCGAGCGACCTGCCGCATCACTGCGAAGCCCGCAGCGGTGGAGGCCGGCCTCCACCGCCCCGCCTCACCCGCCCTGAGCCCCGCCCTCGTCGAGAGGGACTCCATCGCGTACCTCACTCTGGAGCGGACCGCCGAAGACCCCGAGACAGAACCCCGGTTCCGGCTGGGAGCCGTCGGCTATGGCCCGGCCGGCGCCGATCTCGCCGAGCGGATCTGCGCGCAGATCCGCGCCTGGAGCCCGGCCCGGACCGCCGAACCCGTCGTCACGGCCTACCCCGCAGACACACCGGACAGCGACCTCGCCGACGGAGCCGTGATCGACCGGCCCTCCGCGCGGCTCGTCATCGCCTACTGATCCTGACGCAGGCGGGCGTGGCCATTGGCAGGTGCGGCCGCGCCCACCGTCGGTGCACCGCCGCATGGCCCACCGCCCCGGATTGACTGCGGTGGCGGTCACCGGAAAAGCACTCGCCTCCGAGGCCGTCGGCGCCGGGGCTCCGCCGGAGGCGAGGACGACGGCACCGCCGGGCACGTCGTCGCCAAGTGGCGCGCCACACGAGGTTGTAGCAGCCTGTAACTGAGGAGCAATTGCTGAGCAAGCCATGCCGTCAAGGAAGTGGACCAGATGGCTGCTGAAGATGCTGTCCTCGGATCAACAGCATTCTGGGATGTTGCTCGCACCGTGCTCTTGATCGGTATAGGTCTCCTCATCTGTGCACGGCTCGTCGCACTCTTGGTGAGGCGCAACGCCAGAACTGCAATGGATGACCTGGGCTGGGCTTGGAGAGCCTGGGGCGGGTTTGGTCTGCTGGCGCTGGCGACAGCCGCGTGGAGCGGCTTCGCGCGTGGACGCGGTACCGTGCCCACCTGGGTGGTCATATCCACCCTGTCCGTCTGCGGAGCCGCCATCGTTACTGCTTTGGCGTTTGAGCTCGTGTGTCTCCGTCCTCCTTGGAAGAAGGTTCCTGAGTGCACGCGCCTTTTGGCGCCGGCTCACGTTGACGGGCGACCTCAGTCGCAGGATGCCGCCCAGCCTCGTCCCGACGACGACCTGGATGGCGGCCGCCGTAAACGTCGAACGCTGAGCACTCGCCAACTGCTGTTGCTCATTTCGGCGGGTTGTCTCGCTCTGGCAGCGGGCGTCACCGTGTTGACCATCTTCCTGCCACACGACGGTCGTTCCGGATACCCGGCTCTCGCCGTAGGAACAGTTCTCGGGTTGTACTACTTCGGGTACGTCGGGCTGGGTAAACGGCTGCGAGTGCGACTGAAGGTGGTCGGCCCGGATGGCAGCAAGTACCCCCCAGGTGTCGCCTATGTGGCAGCCCTGCTCGAGACCATGGGAAGACACAAGCCCCGCGGGCTCAACGCGCCTGAGGGCGCTGACGTGTTGCAGTTGCCGAGCGAGGCGATCTCTGCACTTCCAGCCACAGAGGGCAAAATTGTTGCCGCACTGCTGAGCGTGCTGCAGGCTCTTACGTCGGTCAACCCTTGGCATGCCCAAGTGGTGATCGTCGACGACAATACGGTCACCGTCGAACTCAGCCGGAATGGCAGGCCCACGGACTCCGCTCTCATGACCAAGGCCAACTTGGCCCTGGGAGACGGCAGGTCGGCTCAGACAGGCGGGGGCTCCCCGACACGCCCTGAGCTACTTACCGCAGCTGCGGCCTTCCTCCTGATTCGGCTCAGCGAGCGCCACACCGTCCTCGAAGAGGGCCTGTGCGGGACGAGTAGGTGGCGCAGTCTCGCCTGCCAAGTACTCGCTGGCACTGGGCCTTACAGCGACCACATGAGGGAGCAGCTCTTCGCAACAGCCATCGAAAAGGATCGCAACAACAACGCGGCCCGCCTCGGATACTTCTATTACCGCTCCGGGACAACGGTGGGTACGGCCAAGAACGAGAAAGACTACGTGGACCGTCTCGAGCATTTCTGCGCGCACCTGTCGAAGCCGGAATTGGCAAGCGATGAAGGTTACATTGCGCTACGCCTGCGGGCTATGTTGACACTCATCAATGCGCGCCTCAACTACGTACTTACCTTGTCTGGCCAAACTGCAGACCGGCGACGCAGGGGAACACGCCACCTGGCCCGTCCCGCTGCAGCTCGAACCGGCAACACAAATATTGATGACCAGAAAAGGTGGGCCTACGCGGAATGCAATGACTTGCTAGACAGTATCGACGAGCTAACAGGTGACGCGGTTCTGCGGCAGCGGGGAACCGGGACGCTGAAAACACCTCGTGAACGTAGGGAATCCTTTGCAGTAGAAATGCGTCCCATGGTTGAAATATTCCGCGCTGCCGCCCGAGGCGAGCCACCAAAACTCGCTCGGGTGGACGCGAAGCCATCGGAGTGGTACGCCCAGGCATGCGCCGAAGTCGGCGCCGAGTCCGGTAGCTACGTGACAGCCCTGGCCGAACTGGAGATGGCACTCGGTGACGACGCTCTTCGGAGGGAAGCTCCCCACGATCCGTCCTTGCAACCGCTACTCAAGGCCCGACCCGCAGACCTCATGGCTTTGATCGATAAACAGCGCCTCTCCGACATTTCAGCTTTTGAGTCCCATCTTAAACAACTCGAGAAGGATGGTGTGCGTTTCACCGAAGAGCTCTTGGCTCGCAGTGAAGGGGAAGCTAATAGCAAGACCCTCGCGGAGTCCCTCCGTGTGCCCCCTAGCACTGTTCAATGGATGCGCGAGGTGTGTCAGATCATCGATGCTTGCCCCGATAGAACCCAGGCCATACCGTGGATGAACCTCCTTGTTCAGGAGGGAGTGGAAACCTGTGCATCCATGGTACGCGCACTGAATGATGAGGCAGAAAAATCACGCCTAGAGAAACTTGCCTGCAATTTTGACGCGAGGCCGCTTACCGAAGAAGAGCTCGGGAAATGGGTGAGAAAACTGAGCGACCGTAGACACACCCGTCTGAAGAGGCAACTGCAGGGCCACGCCCGCCACCGGGGATCCCGATGACGCCCCGGCTCACACCAGCCGCAGTGACCGGCGCTCTTCAAGGGGGAAACCTCTCATTCTGAGGCCGCTCCGGTGTCGACTCGGTAGACGATCTTCCCGTCGAACTCCGCGAACCCGAGTGACTTGTAGAAGGCCCGTGCCCCCGGGTTGTCGCTGTCGGTCATCCATTCCACGCGGCTACACCCGGGGCGCGCCGCGGCGATGGCACGGAGTTCGTCCATGAGGCGGGCACCGACGCCCTGCCGTCGGAGCGTGCCACGGACGTAAAGCTCCTTAAGGAAGAGGGAGTGCGAGGAGCCGGCGGCCGGCCAGAGGAGGGAATAGGCGGCGAGGCCCACGATGTCCCCGGTCTCGTCCTCGACGAGCAGGGCGGAAGCCAGCGGTGGCACGCCGAAGAGGGCTTCTTCCACCTGGAGGCGGCGCTCCTCGATCGGCTGGATATCTGTGTCGGTCGCCCCGTAGAACCGCTCGATCTCCTCGATCAACTCGGCCACGGCCGGGACGTCCCGCTTCTCCGCGGGACGGATCGTCACGGTCATCGGCGCCTCCTGTCCTTCCTCGATTGCTTCGGTCGCTGCTGCACTCGTTCGTTCCAACGCGTGATCCCCTCCTGGCGGTACGGCACACGCGTCTACGGCGGCGACGCGGGCGCGTAGGGGTTCCAGCCGTGCTGCCGCAGGGAGCCCTGGACGTGCTGGATGAGGTACTCCAGGTCCGCGCAGTAGACAGATGGGTTCCGGTAGCCCTGGGCTTCGCTGAAGCGGTTTGGGAGGTAGCCACCGCCGCACACGTCCACGAGTGGGCAGGCGCGGCACTGCTCGGCGAGCGCCTCTTTGCCGTGCTGCCGGTGCAGCAGCTTCGGGTGCGACAGCGCTTCGTCGAAGGAGTGGCGGAGGACGTCGAGCCCGAGCCAGGAGGCGCCCTCCTCGACCGACCGCAGGGTGTCCACGGCCTCGATGGAGCCGTCGGACTCGATCACGACGCTCGTCGGCGGGGCCAGGCCGAGTGTCTCCACCGAGCCGCGCACGCCAGAGCTGAGGGCCACGATGTCCTCCAGCATCCGGACGCTGTGCCGATACTCGGGCCGGGCGAGCCAGGCGTCGTACACCTTGCTCATCCACAGCCCGTACTCGGGCACGCTCGGGTCGGCGCGGTGCGGCGGGTCGTCGTGGGTCGCGTGCGGCAGGCCGAAGTCGATCACGGGCGGTTCGAACGCCGCCAGGTAGTCGTGGACCTCCACGGGGTCGTTGGCCAGGTCCACGACGGCGAGCAGCCCCGCGAACAGGTGTGGCCGCGACCGCAGGAGTTCGATGCCGCGCACGGCGGAGGCGGCGCTCGACCGCCCGGCGTGCGTCAGCCGGTGCCGGTCATTCGCACGCGGCGGTCCGTCGAGGCTGACGCCCACCGCGACCTCGTACTGTTCGAAGAGGTCCAGCCACGCACCGGAAAGAAGAGTCCCGTTGGTCTGGAGCTCGAAGAGGACCCGGGTCCCCGCCGGCGCGGCGGCACGGACGGCCTCCAGCAGACCGGCCATGTGCCCGGCGCCAACGAGAAGCGGCTCTCCACCGTGCAGTACGACGTGGATGGTCCGAAGGCGGTGTGCGGAGGCGTGCTCACCTATCCGCCGGGCCGCAGCCCACACCACAGCGAGGTCCATTCGGGCGGGCAGGCGCCGCGCCGCCTGGTCCTTGGAGTTGAAGACGAAGCAGTAGTCGCAGTCGATATTGCAGCGGTTGGCGACCTTGAGGATGAACGTCCGGAAAGGAACGGGGCCTTCGGGTTCTGTCATCGAGCGGACGTGCTCACAGCGGCCAGGGCCAGATGAGCGAGGCCGCGTGGGCACCGTCGCCGACCCGGGCCGTCGCGCCCTCCTCTGCCTCCAGCCGTTGCCGGACACGGACGGCCACGCGATCCAGGACGGCAGTGCCGGCCGCCGTCGGCTCCCTGGACGCCGGGCCGGCGGGCGTGATGGTGCGTGGCTCGGTGACGGACGTGGGTGACGGCATTCAACGCTCCTCGTGAGGTACGTGCCGGAGGTGGCACGGTGCGACGGGGTTGAAGCGACAGATCAGCCGGAAACGTAGCATCCTCAACCACCCACCTGGCACAGGAATTTCGGCCACTTGGTCGGCGTCAGCCGGACCGCTACACCAGTAACCGTTCGATGTCGTCCACGGACGCGCTCACTCCCAACCGCCGGTAGAGAGTCACGGCGGCTCGCAGCGAGCCCACGCCGTGACCAGGCCCGTCAACCGTCCAGTCGCAGCGGCCGATACCCTCCAGCGCCCGCGCCTCCTCCAGCGGGCAGCGGATGTCCCGCGCGAGCGTGAGCGCCTGACCAAAGTGCCGACGGGCGGCTGTCGGTTCATCGGAGGTGAACAGCAGCATCCCCCAGTGGTTCAGTGCCTCCGCCTCGCCGCACCGGTCACCCAGGCCCCGCAGGATCTCCAAACCGCGCTGGAACGCGTCGATCGCACCGTCGCGCTCACCGACGATCCCGCGCGCCACGCCCAGCTCGCTCAGCGAGGCGGCCTCACCCCCGCGGCTGCCGAGCTCGCGATAGGCCCCCAGGGCCTCCTCCAGAAGCCGGATCGCCTCTGCCGCATCCCCGGTCACACGCTCCACGACGCCAAGGTGACGGACGCTGTTCGCGCGGCCGAACCGTTCACCGAGCTCAGTGAAGTGCGTCAGGGCCTGGCTGTGTGCCGTCCGCGCTGCCTCGATGTCTCCGGTCAGCCGTCGGACGACGCCCAACTCGTTCAGCGCGTAAGCCTGGTGAACACGGTCGTCCAGCTCCAGGTAGATGTCGAACGCTTCCTGGTGATGCCGCGCGGCCAGGTCGTACGCGCCCATGAGGCAGCGCACGACGCCCAGGTCCCGCAGGGAGTTCGCCTCTCCGTACCGGTCACCGAGTTCCCGGTAGATCGCCAGGGCCTCGCTCTGTGCCTCCACAGCCGCGTCGAACCGGCTCAACTGCCGGTGTGTCATGCCGAGGTCCGCGAGCGCGTTCGCCTGCCCGAGCCGGTACCCCAGCTCTCGGTAGAGGGCGAGGGCCTCGGTCTGGGCGCGGGCCGCGTCCTCGTTGTCCGCGGTCAGGTACCAGACAATGCCGAGCTGGTTCAGTGCCTCGGCCTTGCCACGCCGGTCGTCGACCGCTTCGTACGCCGTCACCGCGTCGTTGAGGGCCTCGATCGCCTGTGGGTAGGCAGCCATGAAACGGCGTACGACACCCAGCTCGGCGAGGGCATCACCCCGCGCCCGCTGGTCGCCGGTATGGCGGGCGGCCTCGGCAGCGGTCCGATGGAGCGCGACGGCCTGGTCCCAGGGGCCGGCCTGGCGCAGGAAGGGCGCCATGGCCGCAGCGAGTCGGACCACGAGGTCGTACAGGGCGAGGCCGTTCGCCCGACGGACGCAGGCCAGGATGTTGGCCCGCTCGGTCTCCAGCCAGCTCAGGGCATCCGCCCGCGACTCAAGGACCGGGGTCTCCACCCGCGAGGTGTCGTCCGGCGCCGGCGGCACCGCGGCTCCGCTGCGCCCGATGTGCCCGTTCGCGACGGCGAGAGCGGCCAGGTAGTAGGTGCACACACGCTGGACGGCCTGTACGTGGTCCATGCTGTCTCCCTCGGCAGCGAGACCGCGAGCGTAGTCGCGCAGGAGATCATGCAGCCGGTACCGACTCCCCGGGTGCTCATCGATCAGGTGGTCGTCGTAGAGCGCCTCAAGGTGCCGACGGGCCACCACGACCGAGACCTCACCAAGCGCCGCACCGACGTGCGAGTCGAGATCGGTGCCGGGGAAGACCCCGAGCTGTCGGAAGAAGTGCTGCCGCTCCGGCGCGAGATCCCGATAGGAGAGATCGAACGTCGCGGTGACGGCACGTTCCCCGGCACGCAACTCTCCCAGCCGGTCCCGCGCCGCCACCAGCCGCCCGCGCAGGTCCTCGGCGCTCCAAGACGGATGGTGCCGCAACCGTGCCGCGAGCAGCGACACCCCCAGCGGCAGACACCCGCACAGCCGCACCAACTCGTCCACCACATCCCGGCCGAGAGCGTCGGCCGGCCGCCCACTGAGCCGCACGAAGAGGTCGACCGCGTGATCCGGCGGCAGCGCGTCCACCGACATGACCACCTCCTCGTTCGCCACCAGCCGCTTGCGACTGGTCACCAACACCAGACACCCGCTCCCACCGGGGAGCAGTGGCTCCAACTGTCGGTAGCTGGCCGCGTTGTCGAGAATCAGCAGCGCCTTCTTGCCCGCGAGCCTGCTCCGCCACATGGCGGCCCGGGCCTCCGTAACCGCTCCGACGTCGTCACCGACGGGAATCTGCTGTGTCGGCACGCCGGCGGCCGCGAGAAGCGAGGCGAGCGCCTCGCCGGCCTGCACCGGGGTACGCCCCGGCGTGTGCCCGTTGAGGTTCACGAAGAGCTGTCCGTCGGGGAACCGCTCGGAGAGCAGGTGGCCGGCGTGCACGGCGAAGGTGGTCTTCCCGACGCCTGGCATGCCGTCGATCACGTGAACGGGCAGCCCCTCGCCACGCTCCTGTGAGGCCCGCACCGAGCCCACCAGCCGCTCCAGCTCCGCGGCACGGTCGGTGAACGCGGCGGTGTCGCGCGGCAACGAACGCAGCACCTGGGCGGCCCCGGGTGGCCCCACTCCATCCTCCGGTCGCCCCGTTGGGGTGGGAGGCCGAGTCTCGGAGAGCCCGGCGAGCAGGGCCGTCAGCCCCGCCATCGCCACGCCCAACACGACGAACGAGAACCAGGCGTGCTCCTGTAACCACCCCAGCCAACCGGGCCACCGCGACTCATCGGACACGGCGTTCGTGACGAGCCCGACCAGCATCGTGGTCACAGCGCCGCCTCCGGCGACGACGGCGATCGCGAGTCCGCGCCGGAGTCTCATGCGGAGGCCCCAGCAGCCGAGGGAACGGCCGATTCCCCCCTGGTGCCGCTGATGAGACACCACGCACTGCCAACCGACCTGGTCACGAAGGCAACCCCCGAGTAGAACGCCCCAGCTTCCCTAACGGAACAGTCCTCGTAGACCTTGGTCAAGGGCGCGTCTGCGCCATGGGGGTGCACCAGCTTCCGCAAGGCGCGCTGTCGGCTACGACAACGGCAGGGCTAGGACTCCCAGGCTAGTCGATCAAGTGCGGGATGTGGACCGCGCTGCGTGCCATCGGTGGCCGTCCGTCGTGGGCCACCGCGACGTATGCCGCTGGCGATCACACGCCGGAGCTGCGATGGGCGCGGCCCGCCTCTTTGGGCAATCCTGTCCATCTTTCCACTAGTTCGCCACAGGCAGACAGGAAAGATCCCGAAACGACTGGCGAACAGCCGCACAGCCATGTCACCCTCCAACACCTTGCCGGAAGACCTGGTCAGGGAAGTGATGCCGATGATCCTGGACGGCCAGTGTTCTACCCCACGAGCTCATGGAGGCGCCCCTGCTCCCGCACCACTCCAGCGACCGCTCCCGACCGGACTTGCCGGACCCGGTGTACTGGGTCACCCCGCGTCATCTGGCCGGCGACGACGGTGTGCTCGCCGAACGGATCGGCGACATCCTGTCCGACCTCGGCTGGCGCATGTGGCCCGCCTCCCGTCACACCCTTCTGTACGTAAGCCCGGACGGGCTGCGTGGCGCCGAGTGGATCCTCGCGGCCTACCCGTTCGAGCTGGGCGGTCTGCCCGTCGCCTGGCAGCTGAGCGCCCGCGCGCATGCCGCCTCCGCGATGCCGGAGTGGAACGCGTACTTCACCACCGGCGTCTCCTACGAGGCGCTCGCCGATCTCCTCATGGCGCTCGACGCCCGTGAGGCGCCCGACGTCGCCTTCAAGGAGCCCGAAACGGTCCTCGACGCGCTCAGTGTCCGGGGCTGGATCCGCGACGTGGACCGGCCCCACACCACTGCCACGGACCCAGGGTTCTCCTCCTGCGTCTCTCAGGAGATGCTGCCGCCGCTCATCCAGGACGCCGACCCGCGGCCGGATTTGGTGGGTTGGCAGGCGTGGGCGGAGCCCGTGCCCGGTGCGCCGTATCTGTGGTGCGCCAGCTTCAGCGCCAGCGTCCCCCATGACCTGGTCGCCGCGTTCGCCTCCTCGCTCGCCTCCCCGGTGCCGGTGCCTCGCCACACTGTGCCCAAGATCGCGGAGAGGCGGCTCACTATCGTCCGCCGCAGCTGACAACACCTGCCGCAGAGGAGCTGCTGTTGTGCGGCCCGTCACCGAATCCCCCCGAGTTGCAGCCGGCCAGACGTATGAGGAGCGTCCCCCGCGCCTGCCCTATGACAGAGAAGGAGAGAGTCTTGTTCTTTCGACGCACTCGCGAGGACCGCGCGTTCCGTGAAGCCCAGCGTGCGGGCCACGAGTTGCTCCTGCGGCTGCAGTCCGCACGGCCGTGGCCCGACTGCCCCGAGCCGATCACACAGGCCCCTGCCGCGGAGGAAACGGTGGTGCCTCATTTCCTGCCGCCGGAGTTGCGGGTGCCGTCGCGCCATGAGGTGGCCGGGATGATGATGCGCTGGCTGCAGCCGCTCGTCGTCGACGGCGAGGTCCGTACGTGTCCCGGGTGCGGTGCGTACCGGGACTGGATCGTCTTCTGCATGCGCGACGACTCGGTGTGGCTGCGCTGTCGGGCGGGCCACGAGACAAAGGAGCCCGGCCTGGATGCGGCCTGGTTCAACCGCCACTCCGGTCCCGTCGACCGGTTCCACCCCACTCTCGAAGAGGGCCTGCGCCACCTCGGCCATTGACCTACCGAAACCCCCACTCCCCTTCGTACTGCCGGCGCCTGGAGGGCCGGCCTGGTCAGACCGTCCGTTTCGCAGGCCACAAAGGGGTTTTCTATGCGCGTTCACACCACGACCGTCCTCAGCTTCAGCGCCCTCGCCGTCCTGGCCCTGGCGGGCTGTTCCCATGGCAGCGCCACCTCCTCCGGCCCGAGGTCGTCCACGACCATCCCGGTGCACCCGGACGGCCAGAGTGCCCCGGCGCCCACTCCCCTGTCCTCGACCGCACTGGCCAAGCGGCTCCTGGACGAGAGCGACCTCGGCGAGGGCTACACCCGCATGCCACAGCGCACTGCGGGGCACGACGACGTGACCGTGATCGACTGTCCCACGCTGGGGGAACTCGCTGGCGATGCAGCGGCCGGTGGCAGCCTCGATTTCCCGCGCAACGCGAAGGCGTCCTTCACCTATGCAGGCGGCCCCGGTTCCGAGGTAGCCGAGGAGTTGTACAGCGACACTGAGGACAAGCTCTCCCGAGAGGTAGGCCGGATCTTCGAGGCGATGACCTCCTGCCCCACCTACCAGGTCCTCGCCGGCGGTACCCCCGTCACGGTCACGACTCAGAAGGCGCTCGTCGCCCGCCAGCTGGGCGACGAGCAGTGGAGCCAGCTGCTGACCTTCACCGTCGGCGGGCGCAGCAGCATCGTCAAGCAGACGGCCGTCCGCACCGGGACGGTGGTCGTCGTGGTCTCCGGTAGCCCCGGCCTTGTTGATGCCCATGTGCGCAAGGCGGTCGCCAAGGTCACAGCGGTCAGGCTCACGGGGTGATGAGGCGGGATCGGCAGGCACGGACGGAGCCGCAGGTCCCAGGGTCAAGGCCGGTTCTCATAGCGTCAGATCCCTGCCCTGGTCGCGGAGTTGCCTGTCGTTTCCCCACGGTGGTGAGCCCCGTGACCTGGGCGGGCTTCACCGCCTTCGCCCCTGGAGGCCGGAGCCAACAAGGCCGGCCGCCAGGGGCGCCGCCGTGTCAGGCCAGGGCGGTCAGGTTCTGCACGAGGGAGCGGACTTCGGGCGTGAGGCCGTCAAGGATGTCCCGCCTGTAGGGGGTGTCGGGTCGGGCAGCGAGGTCTTGGACCGTAGCCCAGTTCTCGGCGACCACCTGGAGAGCCTGCTGCGCTTGCTGGACAGCGTTCCGCCGGTGGACGAGGAACTCTTCGGCGCGCTCGTGGGCCTGCTCCCAGGTAATGTCTCCCCGCTCGACGAGCTGGGCCAGGGGCGGGGTGGGATCGCCGTCGGAGAGGCGGAGAGCGTCCGTGTGCTGCACGGACTGCCGGAGCTGTTCTTCGTGCTGCCGCTGGTCGAGTGCGGCTATGGCGTCGTCGAGGGTGCGGAGCCCCTCGCTGACCTGTTCGGCGAAGTCGGGGGCGTGCTCGCGCAGGCGGCCGTGCTGGGCCTCGATCTCGGCAGAGCGGGCCTGGTGTTCGCGGACCGTGCTGTAGGCGGCATCGAGGCTGAGCTTGCCGCTGCGGACCTGCTCGGCGAGGTGGGGGTTGTGCTTGAGGACCGTGGCCGCGTTGGAGAGGCGGGTCAGGCTGATGCTGTGGACCTTGGCCTGGTGGCGCAGGGAGTGTTCCGAAAAGGAACGGGCCATCGCGACGATCATCGCCTGCTGGCCCTTGCTGATGTGCCGGCGGCGCAGGTTGTGGGCGAGTATCAGCCCCTTGGGGTCGCTGCCGGTATAGGTGGTGAAGCGCGGCTCGACGCCGGCGATCTCGCAGGCGGCCAGACGGTTACGTCCGTCGAGGAGGACGCCGTCGGCGCTCAGGACGATGGCCTCGTGCTGGCCCTCGGTCTTGATGGACTCGGCCAGGTCGTGCAGCTCGTCGGCGCTGAGCTTAGGGAACATGTCGGCGGTGGGGTGGGTCTGGATGATGTGCTCCTTGTCGGGTGGGGTGCCGGTGGCGCGCCGCAGATGTTCTGCGGCGTCGTAAGGCCGGGGACAGGGCTGTTGTCGTTGATCGGTCGTCATCGTGACTTCGGTGGTTCTCGGTAGCGGGTGCGAGGCGTGCGCGGCCGCTGCGTGAGGGGGCTGGTGCTCACCGCGGCCGGTGAGTGCGGGATGGCGGTGGCGCGGATGTGGGGGGTGTCGCGGCGGTGGCCCGCGCTGTGGACAGGACGTGGGGGATGTGAGGGCTACGGGATTGTGCGGCTCGTGCACCTGGGCCGGGGGCGTGCCGGTCGCCGAGGCGTTGGATGCGCCAGACGAGAACTTCGGATGCCGATTTGGCGTCGCTCAAGGAGCGTTGCTGGGCTGCCTGTCGGAGGACGGCTGCGGGGTTGTGGCCGGCGGCTTCGGCGGCGGCGAGGGCGGCTGTGAGTGCGGGCCAGGCAGCCTCGGTGAGGATCTGTCCGGAGTGGGAAGGCAGGACCTCGTGCAGGGTCCGGGCGTACCGATGGACGGTGCCGTCGGAAGGCCGACGCCCGGCGAGTACGGCGAGGCTGGTGGGGGCGATCTGGTCGTAGGCGGCCTGGAGATGGATGAGCGTTTGCCGGGCTGCTGCCACCTGCCGGTCGTGGTGGTGCAGCGCGCTGCGGCGCTGGGCTGCGAGGACGACGAGGATGGCGACGTCCAGGAGCATGGCCAGGCCGGTGTGGTCCGCGGGCTGGTAGCGCATGGCCTTCAGAGCACCGCGCAGGGCGCGGGCGTGCTGGTGGTCGGCGCGGGCACGGGTGTGGGCCGCGTGCTCGAAGGCGACGGCGGCGCGGTGGAGTTCGGCCTTGAGATGGACGGGGGCGTGGGCGGGCAAGGCGTAGAGGACTTCGCTGAAGGCGGTCAGGTGGGCTTGGGCGGCGCTGTCGGTGGCGTGATCGAGGTGGTGGGGGATGCGTTCTGCGGCGGCGGTGGCCTGGTGCCAAGGGCTGCGGCGGTAGTGGCCGGCTGGTGAGGCTGCCGTGGCGGTGTGCGCTTCGGCGGCGGCCAGACGCTGCTGGATCTGCGGGAGGGACAGGTCGGTGGCGAGGCTGGAGCCGGAGTACCAGATGGGTGTGCCGTCGTCAGGCAGGGCGACCTTGTAGCCGCCGAGGTCGCCGGAGGGCAGAGTGCGTGTTTCGACTTGAAGGCCGGCGTCGGCGAGCAGGTTGAAGAACTCGTCCAGGTCCTTCGCGTGGGAGAGCGCGGTGCGCACGGTGTGCCGAAGCTGCTCGCGAGCCGTCTTGTGGTGGCCCAGCCGTTTGGCCTTCTCCTGCTCGGCGCGGGTGGGGCGCTTCGCCGCCGGAGTGCCGGTGGCGGCTTCGGGGCCGCGCGGAACCTGGGTGAGGCCGAAGTCCTTCTCGATCCTGGCGAGTTCGGTCATGGCGCGGTGGTAGTCGTTCCAGTTCCGCGGCGGGCGCAGATCGCCGCGGACTTTGGTGGCGACGATGTGGATGTGGTCGTCCGCATGGCGCACGGCCACCCACCGGCAGCCGTCCGGATCGCCCTCCGGTGCGATGCCGGTCGCATGGACCATGCGCTTGGCGATCGTCGCCCACTCGGCATCGGTCAGGAGGCGGTCCTCGGGCGCGGCGCGCACCGAGCAGTGCCACACGTGCCCCTCGGGTGCCTTGTCGCCGGCCTGCTCGACCCGCAGATCCAGGGCCTTGGTGAGCTGGCCGAGCCGCTGCTTGTGCCCGGGACTGTCATACGGGCCGGGGTCAGGAACGAAGTCATCCCAGGATGCGACGATGTGCTGGTCGGTGTGTTCGTTGGCGCGGCCCTTGTCGAAGAGGTAAGCCAGGACGCCGTAGGTGTTGCTGCCCGGCTTGACGATGTTCGCGATCAACTTAGGCCGCCCGCCTTCTGCCCGGCTGCCCGGAAGGCCGCGTCGTCGATCGCCCGGACCGTGTCGTGGGCGGTGGCGAGCAGGCGCTCGGCCCGCTGAAGGATCGCGGCGTCCACAGGGTGTGGATCGCCGCCAGAGTTGAGGCGGCGGGCGATCTGGTTGACGTTGTTGCCGATCCGGGCGATCTGCGCCCGCTGGGTGGCGAGCTCGTCGACCGCATCGTCGTAGACAGTGCGAGGGGCCGCGACGGTGATCTCACCGCGGACGCGGGCCATGGTGGCGTCGGCGATGTATCGCGCCATGGTCACGTGCTCGGCTTTCGCCGCCGACTGGATGTCGTGCTTCTCATGCGGCGCAAAGCGGGCGGTTACGTGCTCGGAGCGCTGCGCGTCGAGGTTCGCGCGGCGGTGCGGCGTGTGCTGCTTGGCCCCAGTGACGAGACCGGTCGGCTGTTCGCCGGCGCTCACCCACTCCTGCTCTGGCACGCCCTCGTGCCGGAGCTGCTCCTCCGCCACCCCCGGGGCGGAGGTGTTCGCGATGGACCGGCCTATGGACGGTCCATCGCTATTGCTTGCTGCGCGTGTGACGGGAGTGGTGACCATCTGCTTCTGGGGGATGGGGAGTTCGGCGTACTGGTCGCGCACGAAGAGGTGTCCTTGTGTCGGGGTTGCGGGGGTGGTGGGTTCAGACGGCACGCGGTTGCGTGTTGAGCTCGGCGAACTGCTCGGCGGCGAGGTCGAGCAGATCCACCAGGTGCCGCTTCGGGAGGCGAGCGGCGGTCGTCAGGGCGTCGTCGATGCGAGGGTCGAGGGTGCTGACGGCATCCAGTCCGGCGGCGCGGGCGACAACCAGGCGCAGCTCGGCCTCAAGCCAGGCCCAGTGCTCGGTGGAGGGCACCGGGATCCCGTCGCCGACTCCGCCCCTGAGCCGGCTCAGGTAGTCACCGCCGGCGGACAGGATGTCGGGCAGGGGGATGTCGTCGCCGGCCATCCAACGGCCCTGGTCGAGCAGGGTGAGGATGGCGCAACGCAGCATGCTCATCTCGTCGCGTTCCGGAGCGGTGCAGATCGGGCAGGCGTCGTCGTGGCAGGTCCAGGCGGACACGGTCGAACGGGGCATGGCAGGTGGGCCTTTCAGCGATGGGTGGTCAGAGGTGCGGGGGGAGCGTTCAGTGGGGGTGGCCTGTACGGGCGGGCGCCTGGTGCTCGGCCTTGACCGCGTTGACGACGCTCTGGGCAAGGTCGGTGCCGACCTGATGGCCGTCGGCACGGACGGCTGCCTTGAGGGAGTCACGCGAGAGGCGACCCGTCTCGCGGTAGATGCGCTCCGCGTACGCGATGAGGACATGCCGCGGCAGGTCGGGCTTGCGACCCGGGCGTTTCGGCTCCGGCTTCTCGCCAGGCTCGGCAACCGTGTCTCTGCCCGTACTCACCTCCGCACCTGGATCAGTAGCGGATTGAGGGCGGACGATGGATTCCGGGCGGTCCGACCGGTGTACGCCTTCGTCGCCCGGATTCGGTACGGCCTCCGGGCACTCGGGCCTTGCCCGCTTCGCCGCGGCAGTGCGGGACTGACTGACTCGGTCTCCGGGCGTCTCCCACCGTTCGGGCAGCGGGAGCGAGGCCAACCGGGTGGCCTGCTGTCGGGTCCCGAGCTTCCGCAGCAGCAGCTCGTCCTGGCGAAGATCACCGTCGACGTCGGCCCTCTCCAGCGCTTCGTCTCGGGCATCGCTTCGATGCGGAGGATCAACGTGACGGCCCGGCTCAGGGCGCGCTCGCGGATGAGTCGTGCGGCATCGGCGTCCTGGTCGTGGATGCCCAGGCGCGCCAGGAGTCGCTCGCGTGCCTGCCGGCCGAGGATCGCGAGCAGGCTGCGTGAGGCGGCCTCGGGGGTGTGGTTGCGTAGCTCGATTCCCATGGCCAGGTGCCAGAGGACTGCGGCCATGACCGGGCCGATCAGGGCGCGGACCGTGCCGCCGACGGGACCGGACTCGGCGTAGGCGGGGATGATCTGTCCTCCGGTGATCACCCATACCAGGACGCCAGGCGGCCCCGGCGCCTGCCTGGGACCCTTCAGGTTCTGGCGCGCCATCAAGGCCATTGCGAACAAGGCCAGTTCAGCGGTGGCGAACATGAAGGCGCGCTCGACGGTGCTGCCCATGTCGAGGTAGTCGGCGGCGAAGCGCCAGCTGGTGTCCGCGCTATAGGCGGTGCAGCCGATTGCGGCGACAGCGGCAACCGGGATGGCGGCGGTACCACGTCGCTGCCCGACACCGGGCTTCTGGGCGCGTCGGCGCAGCAGCCATCCAGCGAGCAAGGCGACGACGAGGAACGGCGCGCCAATCGCGAGCAGGGACGAGGGTTCGAAGGCGTAGGTCACGCAGCTCCCTGTCGGGTGATTTTCGCGGCGGCGAGGTCGAGGCGCGTCGGGTGGGGCGTGGTGCGGGGCGCATTGCCTCGCGCGCGGCCGTCAAGGCCCACGCGTCGACTGCGGCAGGGTTCGCCCTCGCGGGCATGGCACCACGGGCACCGGACGCCAAGGGCGTCCGGGAGCCCTGCGGCGACGGCGGCCTCGCGTGCGGCACGGGCCGGACGGTAGGGAGCGAGCGCGGCGCGGACTGTCGGTGGGACGCACGATCCGATGGCGCGCAGACGGGCCTCCACGTCGGGGTGCGGGCCACCGTTGGTGAGCTGTCGGTGCGTCGAGGGCGCAGCCGTTCCGGTGGCCACGGCCTGCCGGGTGCCGAGCAGTTCGGCCCGCCATGCGGTCGGGTCGTCGGGGTCGGCGGCCGGCGCGGGGTCGGTGTGCCGGTCGAGACGGTCACGGCGGTACGTGCGCCACGCGCGGGCGACATCCACGGGCAGGATCGGGTAGGGCGAGTCGAGGACGTGCGCCCGAATCGCCCCGCGCACATCCCAGCCGTGGTCCGTGGCGAAGGGGACATCGTGGAGCAGTTCGTGCCACTGGGCGAGCTGGTCGCGGGCCTCGCCTGGGTCGGTACGGATCGTGCGGGGGTCCAGGCGGCCGATGTAGGCGAGGACGGCGGCGACTTCGCGGCGTTCCAAGGGGGTGAGTTACTCCATTCCTGTCGGTTCGTCGAGGGCGGCGAGGAGGGCGGCGGTGTGTGCTTCGGCGCGGGTCATGCCGCCTGCGAGTGGGGCGGCACCGCCGGGCAGGGCGCGCAGGTTCGGCCGTTCCGGGGTGGGAGTGCGTTCCCGGGCGATCCATGTGCGCCAGTCGGCGCCCCACGCGGCGGCTGGGCGGGGCGCCCACGTCGCCCGGTAGGTGCGCCATTTCTCGTCGGCCGCCCGCAGGCCGTGCTCGCCGAGTCGGGCGAGGTGCCCGTCGCGCCGCAGCCAGGCCCAGGTGGCGTCGTCGATCTCCCACTGGGCGGCGGTGATGAGGGAGGCAGAGCTGCTGCTCTTACCGTTCACCTTCGGTTCACTACCGTTCTGGGGGTCGGAATCCGTGCCCCCGGAGGGGCCGAATTCCGGTCCCCCTCGTCTGCTTGGTCGGCGAGGAAGGAGGCGGCGATCGGGAGGTGGTAGTACGTCTCTCCGCGCGGCCCCTTGCGGCCCGCGAGCTGCGTCAGCTCCCCGCTGGCGATCAGCTTCGTGAGGGCGTCGCGCACGGCCGTACGGGAGGCGTTCGAGCGCTTCATGAGGGTGGGCACGGACGCGTACGCGATGCAGCGGCGATCGCGGCACCGGTCGGCGATCAGGGCGAGGACCATGCGGGCGGTGCCCTTGCTGTTGCTGTGGTCCCACACCCATTCGCGGGCGTCGTAGCTCATCGGGTGGCGGCTCCTTCATCAGGGCAGGCGGGTGCGACGGGCCCTCTTCGGGCGGTGCACAGGGTGGGGGTGGGGGTGGGGCACCGTCCCCGGTGCCGACGTGTCGGTGAGGGCCGCGAGGGCACCGGGGGGATGAGACCCGGCCACCGTTGATTCCTTGGCCCAGAGCGCGCGCGCTGGGGTTCCTGTCCGCGCGGGCCAGCGCTCCAGGCGGAACACCAAGACAGCCACACCCGCGCGCGAAGATCCAGCGTTCGGCCGAGAAACCACACAGCTCACGGCGAACGCGTCCTTGGCGGCGTATCCGAAGCTGCCAGCCGGTGCGCTGATGCCGGTTGCTAGCGGCTGCAGGGCCGCCCTGCGAGTCAGTGCCGGCCGTCCTCGGACCCGCGACGAGGCAGGACCGTTCGTCCGGCTCCGGTCAGGCTGCCTGGACGTAGGTCGAGTTAGAGAGCAGGTCCGCGAGCCGCGTGGCGCTCCGTGGGCTGATCGTCGTCGTGAACCCCGCGCATACGCGCTGGAGAGCGGCGTCCCTCGCCGAGTCCACCTTCTGACGGACGGCGCGGGCTCCTTCGGGGGCGATGACGGGCTGGATGACGGCGGGTTCGGTCTGGCGTTGGGGCATGGACGTCCTCAGGGCGGCGTTCGGTCGGCGACCCGCCGGTGTGTGGTGAGGGCCGGCGGGTTGGCTGGGGAGGTCCATGCTCCGGAGAATCGCCGGTTAGGCTAACCGGCGATCGTCGGCTATGTTGCGTCCTTCATCGCCTCGGTCGGCAGGGCGAATTCCACCGGCCTCGCCCCGCTACAGCGGGTTCTGCTCGATGCTGATCCGGTCCCAGTCCATGAACCGGCCGAACTTCTTCGGCTCGTCGATGACCACCCCGGAGAACAGGAACCGCAGCACCGCGTTGCGCCGCTCATCCGTCATGTCCTCGGCGTCCCAGGCGGCCCGCGCGCCCGCGCCCGTCAGCCCGTCGAGAAGCACCATCGGCCGGACGACGACCTTGCGCTGCGCCTTCGCGATGCGATCGGTGATCTCCTTGCGCATCTTGCGGTACTCCGCCGTGGAGATCTCCTTCGCGGTCCACATCTGGTTCAGTTCGCCGAGCAGCCGCTGGTCGTCCTCCAACTCCTCGGTCACGCTCTCGGAGAGGTTGCTGCTGGCGAGTCGGCCGTCCACCCGTAGCTTGCCGAGCAGCTCAACTGCGGCGTCGGCGACGAAGTCCTCCAGCGTCTGGGCCATGATCGACCGGGTGCACTTCTTCTCGTCGTTCCGGCCCCGGCGGTTGCACTGGTAGACCGGGCCGGTGCCCTTCGCCGTACCCGACATCAGCGTCCCGCACCGCCCGCACATCACCAGGCCGCGCAGCAGGTAATAGCGCTGTGCGGGCTTGCTGAGCGCCTCCCGGTACACCGCCGACCGGTACTCGCGCCGCGTCCGCACCTCCGCCCACACGCCCGCGTCGATGATCGCGGGCCAGGCGCCGGGGCCGGCCTCCTCGCCCTGATGCATGCGGATTCCGGCGACGTGCCGTGAGTCGAGCAGCGCACGGACGGTGCCGCTGTTCCATGCCTTGCCGCCGGCCGTGCGGATGCCCCGCCTGTGCAGGTCCTTCGCGATGGGCGCCGCGCCTTCGCCCTTCAGGTAGCGGTCGAACACCTCCCGGACGATCTCGGCCTCTTCCTCGACGATCTTCATCCCGTCCTTGGTGTAACCGAAGCGCCTCACTCCACCCTGCGGCCTGCCCTCCCGTGCCCGGTCCTGCATCGCGGACTTCAACCGCCGTGAGGTGTCGTCCGAGGAGCGGCAGGCGTGCGCGACCTCGATGCGGAGGATGAAGCGGTCGTCGGGGTCGGAGAGGTCCCGCCGGTTCGCCTCGCCATGGAGGGTGATGGCGTGGTCGTCGGAGACCTGGAGCAGCTCCTCCAGGTCCCGGGGCTGCCGCATGAGCCGGTCAGGGTGGTAGGCGATGATGTGCCGGAAGGTACGGTTCCGGGCATCCTCCAGCAGGCGGTCCCAACCTGGCCGCTTGCGTTTGCGACTCCAAGCAGAGCGGCTGTTGTCCACGAAGATGTGGGCGGGATCGATGACGAAGCCGCGCCTTTCGGCGATCTCGCGGCAGATCCGCTCCTGGCGATCGACGCCCGTCTGATCGTCGTCGTCCGCCTGGGATATACGGCAGTAGATGGCGGCCGGCTCACCGGCGGTGCTGGAGTTGCCCCTGGTGGGCCTGTTGCGCGACATGTGAATGAGTGTACGAACGAGGAGTCGCCTGGGTGACGGCATCACCCGCGCTGGTCACAGCCGTGCGCTCGGCCAAGCAGTTCCTGACGTATGTCGCCTCCGGGCCCTTCCAATACGCCGTGGCCGAGGCCCTGCGCCTGCCCGACGCGTACTTCGCGGACTTCCACGCGGACATGCTGGCCAAACGGGACCTGCTCGCGGGCGGCCTGGAGCAGGCGGGCTTCAAGGTCTTCCGCCCGGCCGGCACGTACTTCATCACCACCGACATCCGGACCCTCGGCGAAAGCGACGGCTTCGCCTTCTGCCGCGCACTGCCGGAGCGCTGCGGGGTGGTGGCCATCCCCAACGCCGTCTTCTACGACCACCGTGAGCAGGGCGCACCCTTCGTGCGATTCGCCTTCTGCAAGCGGACGACGGTGCTGGAAGAGGCGGCCTCCCGACTCAAGACGCTGGCCGCATAACAGCCGACAGGCGTACCCGAAAGGGTACCGGCCATACGAACACGGTTGCTCCGAGCCGCCGCGCACCCAGTGGCGCGATGGATGGACGGGCACGACTGTTGACGCGGAGTTGGACGACCAGGTGGGGCGACTGGATTCAGGGGGAGCTGTGGCTGCTCCCGTCCTGGTTGGTTCGCCGACGGCTCGGGTTCACTGCCACCCTGGCGAACAGGCCCCCTGACACCTGGCGGGCCGGTGCTCATGACCCGATGGAGGTTTCCCCGCCGGTCCTCCTGCTCGACCACCGGGCCGACCGACCCCACGCGACCCGCGCCGCCGCGAGCGCCCGGCCGCGGCAGCTGCGCAACTGGCTCCGGGACAGCCTGGCCCGCTGCCCGCCGCCCGCGATCAGGGCGTTGACCGACGCCATCGGGTCGCCTCCGACCGTCCGCGCCACCAAGGCCCCGACCACCAGCGGGACCAGCGCCACCGAGAGGGCCGAACCGGTGGCGGTGACCGTGGCGGTGACGTTCCGGAGAGGGCGCGGGCGTGTGGTGTCCGTGGTCATGACGGCAGTGCACCAGCCGCCCGGGATCCGGGGATACCGGGCAACATACTCAGTCGCTGCGGCCGGGATACTCAGGTCACGCGGCGGGCAGGGCGAGCGCGAGCCGTGCGCTTCGCGTTCTGCAAGCGCACGGAGGTGCTGCAGGCGGCCTCGGAACGACTGCTCAAGCTGCGGCAGTAGCGTGAGCTGCGGCTTTGCCGAAGTCCGGTGCTGTACCGCGCCCCCGTCAAGGCGGCAGCGAAAAGCCCGGTCAGGGCGCGCGAACTTGCTGGTCGCGCCCCTGACCGGGCTCTCGTACGCATACGGGGCCGAGCCCCCGGGCAAAACGCGGAGGTTACTCCTCGTCGTCCTCGGGCTTCTCGGCGTCGTTGACCTCCTGCTCGAGGCCGAGCTGCTCGACAAGCCACTTGTCGAACTCGATGGCGGCCCGCACCCAGCTGACCGTCGAGGACACGAAGTGCTCCAGGCTGACACCGGTACCGATCAGCATCTGCGCCTCGCCGATGAGGCGGACGGTGCCGTCGTCGTGCGTGTGGCTGTAGACCTTGGGCCACAGCGTGCGCCGGTTCCAGTCGTCGATCGACTCGAGGAGCTGGGGCTTCTCGTCGATCTTGTGCGGCCGGTCGTAGAACGTCCGAACCGAGAAGACCTGCTGGTCCCCCTCGCCACGGAACATGAAGTACGTACGGAACTGCTCCCACGGCGCAGCGAGGTCACCCTCGTCGTCGACGACGTACTTCAGCTCCATCTGGTCCAGGAGCTGCTTCACGAGGTCCTGATCCGGGACGACGGGGCCCGCCGGTCCGCCGCTCTGCGGCTCTGGCTCGGGCTGGCCCCCGAAGTTCGGAATCGAGGACGGGTCGATGGACATACTTGGACACTCCTGTGCTCGTCTGGCTCGTCCGGCCATAGCTGAGACCAGACGTACACAGCCCACCCTCTCTCTCTTGCCCCGTGACCGGCAACCGCCCCAGGGGAAGGGCTTGCGAATGTGGCCGAATGAGCGGCGCGATGGCCAGGGGGAGATGCGTGCGCGCGCCCCCTGGCCCTCGGAACCACCGCCGAAACCACAGCCGGAATCACAGCAGAAATCACAGCCGAAATCACAGCTGGAATTACAGCGTCTTGCCCGTAGCCGGCCCCACGATCAACCCGTCGCCGAAGGAGTCCACCCGTACCGTGTCGCCGTCCTTCACCTCGCCTGCGAGGATCTCCTTGGCGAGGCGGTCGCCGATCGCGGTCTGGACGAGGCGGCGGAGGGGGCGGGCGCCGTAGGCCGGGTCCATGCCCTCGTCCGCCAGCCAGGTCAGGGCCTCGTCGGTGACCTCGAGGGTGAGGCGGCGTTCGGCGAGGCGCTTGGTGAGTCGGTCGATCTGGAGCCTGGCGATGCGTTCCAGTTCGGGCTTCGTCAGGGCCGAGAAGACGACCAGGTCGTCGAGGCGGTTCAGGAACTCCGGCTTGAAGGAGGCGCGGACCACCTCAAGGACCTGCTCCTTCTTCTCCGCCTCGGTGATGGTCGGATCGACCAGGAACTGGCTGCCCAGGTTCGAGGTGAGGATCAGGATCGCGTTGCGGAAGTCGACCGTTCGGCCCTGTCCGTCCGTGAGGCGTCCGTCGTCCAGCACCTGGAGCAGGATGTCGAAGACCTCCGCGTGCGCCTTCTCGACCTCGTCCAGCAGCACCACGCTGTACGGGCGGCGGCGGACCGCCTCCGTCAGCTGGCCGCCCTCCTCGTAGCCGACATAGCCGGGCGGGGCGCCGACCAGCCGCGCCACGCTGTGCTTCTCGCTGTACTCCGACATGTCGATACGGACCATCGCCCGCTCGTCGTCGAAGAGGAAGTCCGCGAGCGCCTTGGCCAGTTCGGTCTTGCCGACACCCGTCGGTCCGAGGAAGAGGAAGGATCCGGTGGGACGGTCGGGGTCCGAGATACCCGCACGCGTGCGGCGTACGGCATCCGAGACGGCCCGTACGGCCTCGGTCTGGCCGATCAGGCGGCGTCCCAACTCCTCCTCCATGCGCAGCAGTTTCTGCGTCTCGCCCTCCAGGAGCCGCCCGGAGGGGATACCGGTCCAGGCGGCGACGACGTCCGCGATGTCGTCCGCGCCGACCTCCTCCTTCACCATCGTGTCGGACTTGGACCCCGACTTCGACGCCTCCTCCTCTTCCTCGGAGGCGGCCTCCAAGTCCCTTTCCACGGCGGGGATCTCGCCGTACAGCAGCTTGGAGGCGGTGTCGAAGTCGCCGTCGCGCTGGGCGCGTTCGGCCTGCCCGCGCAGTTCGTCGAGCTTCTCCTTCAGTTCACCGACCCGGTTGAGGGACTGCTTCTCCTTCTCCCAGCGGGCGGTGAGGCCGCGCAGCTCCTCCTCCTTGTCGGCGAGATCGCGGCGCAGCTTCTCCAGGCGCTCACGGGAGGCGGGGTCGGTCTCCTTGCTGAGGGCGAGCTCCTCCATCCGCAACCGGTCGACGGTGCGCTGGAGTTCGTCGATCTCGACGGGAGACGAGTCGATCTCCATACGAAGCCGGGAGGCTGCCTCGTCGACGAGGTCGATCGCCTTGTCGGGCAGGAAGCGGGAGGTGATGTACCGGTCGGAGAGCGTGGCGGCGGCGACCAGCGCGCTGTCCGCGATCACCACCTTGTGATGGGCCTCGTACCGCCCCTTGAGCCCGCGCAGAATCGCGATCGAGTCCTCGACGGTCGGCTCGGCGACCAGCACCTGCTGGAAGCGCCGCTCCAGCGCCGCGTCCTTCTCGATGCGCTCGCGGTACTCGTCGAGGGTCGTGGCACCGACCATGCGCAGCTCACCGCGCGCGAGCATGGGCTTGAGCATGTTGCCCGCGTCCATGGCGGAGTCTCCGCCGGCGCCCGCGCCCACGACGGTGTGCAGCTCGTCGATGAACGTGATGATCTGCCCGTCGGACTCCTTGATCTCCGCGAGCACGGTCTTCAGCCGCTCCTCGAACTCACCGCGGTACTTGGCGCCCGCCACCATCGCGCCCAGATCCAGCGCGACGAGCCGCTTGTCCTTCAGGGACTCGGGCACATCGCCCTTGACGATGCGCTGGGCCAGCCCTTCGACGACCGCGGTCTTGCCGACGCCGGGCTCGCCGATGAGGACGGGGTTGTTCTTCGTACGCCGGGACAGCACCTGCACGACGCGCCGGATCTCCTGGTCCCGCCCGATGACCGGGTCGAGCTTCCCCTCACGTGCGGCGGCCGTGAAGTCGGTGCCGAACTTCTCGAGTGCCTTGTACTGGCCCTCTGGATCCGGTGTGGTCACGCGGCGCCCTCCCCTCGCTTTCTGGAAGGCCTCCAGCAGCTTCTTCGCACTGGCGCCCTGCTGGGAGAGTACGTCCCCCGTCTGGCCGCCCTTCGCGGCGATGCCGATGAGCAGGTGCTCCGTGGAGAGGTACTCGTCGCCCAGTTCCTTGGCCCGCTCCGTGGCATCGGCGATGACGGCGAGCAGCTCGCGGTTGGGCTGCGGCGGCGCGACGGTCGAGCCGGTCACGCTGGGGAGCGCGCTCAGTACGCGCTCGGCGCCGGTCCGTACGGCCGCCTGGTCCGCCTCTGTCGCGGCCAGCAGGTCGGTGATGTTCTCGTTCTCCTGCCCCTCGAGCAGTGCGAGCAGCAGGTGCGCGGGGGTGAGATCCGGGTGCCCCTCGGACACGGCCCGATTGCTGGCCGTGTTGATCGCGTCCCGGCTCCTGTTGGTCAGCTCGGCGTCCACGTCCGCTGTCTCCTCCTTGCGTCAGCCGTCGTCAGCCGTCGTTCAGTCGTCGTTCAGTCGTCACTCAACGCTGACTTCAGCAACGTACACAAAGTTGAGTCTATTCCACTCAAGGCGGTACGGGAGGCCTGTCAAGAAGGCCGGTACGCGCGGCGACGGGAAAGCGACGGAAACCAGCCGCGCTTCACAGCGCCCAGAACAGGCCCATACCAGGAGATTCCGCGCAAACGACAGCGGCGTCACCGTGTTCAGGTCACGGTGACGCCGCTGCGGGGGGAAGCACCTGAGCGATTTACTACGACGGGGGAATCGCGTCAGGCGCTGCGGGGGGTGGCTGAGATGGTTCGTACGTCCGGGGCTTCCGGCTCGACCAGCCGGTGGTCGCGCTGGTCGAGGTTCACAAAGATCATTCCGTACCGGATGGCGCACCGCACGGGCTGCGGCGCTCCTCGCGGGCGCCGTAGACACCGGTACGCCCGCACGTCGTCGTCCTCGTCCCGGGTGACGACGACCGGCTCTCCGAAGACGGTCACCATCAGTGAGTCACCACTGTGGGGGATGGCGGTGACCAGGTCGATGAAGTGCCAGCCGGAGCGGTAGGCGGTGGCCATTTCTCTGCGGAAGGAGCGGTCGTCGGGTGGGGTGGTCATGACTCGGCGGCCCACGAGCTGTCGTGTCCGGACCAGGAGCTGTCATCGTCGCCGCCGGTGGACGCCGGACTGCCCCAGCTACTGTCGCCGGGATCGGCGGCACGCGCCGGACTGACCCAGCTACTGTCGCCGGGATCGGCGGCAGGCGCGGCATTCACGCTCCAGGAACTGTCGCCTGCTCTAGCATCAACCTTCGTACCGTCGAGGCCACTCAGCACCCCGAAGGCCACAACGGCGGAGAAGGCGGCGGCAAGCGCCGAGCGAAGCATTCTCTTATGCATAGTCGGCTTCGTCCTCATTTGAAGGTCACCTCTCCCCCGTCGATTACGACGATGGCGCATTCAGGCACGTCATGGCCACCGAATGGATGCATCATGTTCCTGCACGTTCAGGACCCTGGGGGGTGGAGATTTGGGGACAAGCGAGACTAAGCAGACACATCCTCATGCGGTGACTGAGCTGTGCGAGGAGGGTCGCCGTCTCTATGGGAACGCTCTGCGTACGGGACGCATCGCCCGCGCGGACGTGGAGTCCGCTCCCTGTCTGATGGAGTTCACCCTGCTTCACCCCGACCCCGACGATGCGAACTGGCTGCGCCCGGTGCCCCCGTCGATCGCCCTGGCTCAGCGGCTGCACCCCATAGAGCGCGAGATCAGCAAGCGAAGGCAGCTGTCGATCGAGCTCGCCGACGCTTTCGAGCCGTTCATGGCCCTCAGCGCCCAGGCGACGTCGACCACTCACTCGATCACGGTGCTGGAGGGCATAGAGCGGATCAATGCGGCACTCGATCTGGCCACGGCCCAGTGCCAGTCCGAGATGCTCACGGTCCAGCCGAGCCGCCGCCGTCTCGAGCACACCCTCACTCAAGCGCTGGAGCGCGACAGGCCGTTGATCGAACGGGGTTGCCGCATCCGGACGCTCTACCAGCACACGGCCCGCCACAGCCCCGAGACACTGGCCTACGTGGCCCAGTTCTCCAGCGGCAAGGTGGAGTACCGCACCATCGACGAACTCGTCGAGCGACTCATCATCTGCGACGAGACCGTCGCCTTCATCCCCACGCGCGACGACGGGCAGGTCGCCCTCGAACTCCGTCATCCCGGACTCGTCCGCTACCTGATCAAGGTCTTCGAATTCATGTGGGCCCGTTCAGTCCCCCTGGATGCCAACGCCCCCTACGAAACCGCCCCCGACGGCATCACCGACATCCAGCACTCCATAGCGAAGCTGCTCGTCGAGGGCTACGTCGACGAGGCAATAGCCAGGCGCCTCGGCATGAACGTACGCACCTGCCGAGCCCACATAGCCAAGCTCGCCACGGCTCTGGGCAGCGGCAGCCGGGCCCAACTCGGTTTCCTCATCGCCGAGTCGGGGATCCTGAAGCAGGAGGAGGCCGCGGAGTGACGACCGGGCACCTGAATCATGGGGCAGAGGAACTGTGCGAGGCAGGCGCGAAGGTGTACGCGCAAGCCCTTCGCGAAGGGCGCGTACGCAGCGCGGACGCCGGCGAAGTCTCCTGTCTCGTCGACTTCGGACTGCTGCACCCGGCAGTCGGGGATCCGAACTGGTTGGAACCCGTCGCCCCAGTTGTTGCCTTGCACCGGTTGCTGCGGATCTCCGAGGAACGCATCGCGGATGAACGGCGGCGCGAGGCCCGGCTGACCACGGTGTTCGAGCCGCTCATGCGGATCGACGGTCGTCATACGTCAGTGGCCCCGACGATCAGCATCCTCAACGGCAGACAGCGGATCAATCGAGCCATCGCCGAGACCATGGCCGACGCGAACGAGGAACTCCTCGCCATCCAGCCCCGCGCCAATTACGGCGATCCGCATGAGGTGCCTCGAGCCGACGTCATGGATCGTGACCAGGCCCTGCTCGACCGCGGAGGCCGCATACGCACCCTTTACCAGCACACGACGCGCTACCTGCCCTTCGTCCTCGCCCGCTACGAAGAGCTGCGGGGTGACGCAGAGGCCCGTACGCTCGACGAGGTCACCGACCGCCTCATCGTCGTCGACCGCGCGGTCGCCTTCATCCCCGCAAACAAGGACGGCACCCTCGCCCTGGAAGTCGGCCACCCCGCGCTCGTCGAGTACTTCGTCACCACCTTCGACCGCCTCTGGCGACTGGCCACCCCCATGTACCCCGAAGCCGTCCAGCGCCCGTCACTCGATGGCATCACCCCTCGCCAACGTGCCATCGCAAGCCTCCTCATCGAAGGCCACACAGACACCGTGATCGCCGAACGCCTCGGCATGAACGTCCGCACCGCCCGCGTCCACATCGCCAAACTCGCCGAAACCCTGGGCAGCGAAAGCCGCGCCCAACTCGGCTACCTCATCGGCCAGTCGGGGATTCTGGAGTAGCGGGGCCGGGTGCGATGAGGGGCTGAAGGTCCGGGGAGCGCGGCGGGCCGTCGAGGCCCACCTGGGCGATGCGGACGCCGAGCTGCGTGCGGCTGGCGGCGCCCAGGGTCTCCGCGAGACGGGCGATGTGGGCCCGGCAGGTACGAACACTGATGCCCAGTCGCTCCGCGACCACCGCGTCCTGGTGGCCCTCTGCCAGCAGCGCCGCGATGGAGCGTTCGCGGTGGGTGATGCCCTCAATTCCGGTGTCCGGGAGGGGCGCGGTGAGGGGGATCGCGAGGCGCCAGAGCCGTTCGAAGACGGTGACCAGGTAGTCGACCAGCGCCGGGTGCCGCAGCTCCAGCGCGATCGTGCGGTCGGGGCTTGCGGGGATCAGGGCGACCGTCCGGTCGAAGACGATGAGCCGCTCAGGGACCTCGTCGAGGGTACGGGCCTCGGCCGCGTCGCCCATCAGCTCCATGTAGTTGAGCAGTCCCTGACCATGCCGGGCGACGTGCGTGTACAGGTCGCGCATCCGTACGCCCCTCCGGCGGAGCGCGAGCGCCCGGTGCAACCCTTCGGAGAGCTCGTCCTCACGGCGGATGCCACCGGGCTGGACGGCCAGCACCTCGGACGTGCACGCCTCGGTTGCGGTATCCATGGCGGCACGGATCCGGGGCAGTCCGTCCAGCACCCGGATCGCCACTCCCTCGGCAGGCGACCGCGCGTCGCCGCCCAAGGAGGCGTACCACTCGAAGGCGGACACGGTCGCACCCACACGCGACTGCGCCGCAACGACGTCCTCGTGCATCTCCCGCAGCAACCGCGTCATGACCTCCTGCGGCGACGTCGGCACTAGATACCGCATGTCGTCGGGGTCGGGGTGCAACAGCGCCAGCTCGACCAGACAGGGCACGGTCTCGGCATCCTCACGGGACACCCGGCCACGCCGCACGGCCCGGGAGTACACCCGGTCCCCCGCATCGCACAGACGGTCAGCACCGTGCGGATGCGCCTGCCTCCCGTGCCCGGTCATCTCCCCAACCCCCGGTTCCAGCCTCTTCGGAGCGCAACTATGCGCGGCTCACACCGCCTCCGCAACACTGCTTGCCCGCATCCGTGCCCTCAATAGACACACTTGATGACTATTTGTTCACCCCTCAGGCACGGCCCGCTGCAACAACATGAGGCTGGTACACCCATACGTGGTGGCACGATCCTTGGCCATCACGGGACTTCGACCAAGCCCGTTGCGAAGCGCCCCTGGAAGGCAATGTCCCGCCTCAGGACTGCACCTCAAGAACTTTGGTGGGTACGCAAATTCCGCATCGTAGCGGTTAGTCGCAAGCCGTGACTGTCGCGCCAACCCGGGGGGGCTACACGAGGATGCCGACACAAGAGCACATGGCAAACAAGGATGCTCCGATACCGGAGTTCGCGCCATTCCGAGTCATAGACCTGATAGATCGGCTCAGCAAGAGTCGCGTTGAGGCATTGACGCCGCGTGAGAGAGAGGTCATTTCACTTCTTGGCGGCGGGGCAAGTAATAGAAGCATCGCCACGATGCTTGGCATAACGGAGCGTACAGTAAAGGCCCACATTCCGCGGATAACCGACAAACTCGACGTGAACGGCCGGTACAAGGCGGCTGTTGTGGCGGTATTGGAGTCAACCGGCACAGTTACGGGACCTGGCGGTCGCTGATCAGGCGATACGCCCTCATAGAGAGAGGTTGAGTGAGGCCTCTCTCAGCGAATACACAGTCGGTGCTCCAGCGAGAGGTCCTGCGCCTTCGCGGGGCGCCTGGAAGTCGCGCCCTCACAGATTGCCACCCGGCAAACATGTAAGCCGAGGGCATATGCGCATCTGCCCTGGGAGATCCACCCTCGGAGGGATGCCGCACGTGCCCTTTTCCATGCGCGGAGCAAAGAGCCCCTAGCGTCATGCAGCTCTTCGACTGATTCCCCCGGAGTTTATCCCGGGACGCACGCGAGCGAAGTTGAGACGTTCGCAAGCCCAACGAGCCTGCTTACCTAATCAGAACCTCACGTCGCAATGCGTCCAGCTACGCCTGCAAATGACCTCGAACGAACACCGCGGGTGAACGCGAGATAGATAGCAGGTTGCGGCGCCGTACGTCCAGATCCAGGAGAAATAAGCCTCAATTAGCGATGAACGGAGAGCCGAGTGAGAAGAACCAAGTCACTATGGGCAGCGGTAGCGTTAGCGTTCTGCACGCTGCTCCTGCTGCCAACAGTAAGCCTCGGGCAGCAGCTGCCTGAAACCGCCACCCCAGGCGCCGAGGACACGCAGAGCGACCGGATCACAGGAAAGACACCAAACGACAAAGACAGCCGCGAAAGAATCAGCGGTAAGGCGCCGTCCCAGCACGGTCCAGACGCCACCAAGCCTGACCAGCACGGGGAAGACCAACTGGGAGAGCTGTCGAAGGAGACCAGACAGCAGGCGAGAGAGCGTACCGACTTTGTCGCCAAACTCCGCGCCAAAGGAGAGAACCAAAGGGCAGCCATTCAGGCAACACCGTCAACCTGTGAGTCCGCTCCGGTTGACACGGACGCAGGTGCGGCCCTCGACCACATGACATGGTGCAAGATCACCCATGTCGTACACATCTCCGAGGAATGCGACGAGAACGGCTGTGATGAACTTGGCTGGATGAAGTTCCGCATGACAGTTCTCGCAGAAGGAGGCCAAGGAAACAATCCCGAGGAACGCAACATCGTGGCGACGGTCAGGCTGGATCAGCCAGAAGTCATCAAGGGCGTGCCGAGGATGACAGATATTCTGCATCTCACCGGCTCATGCAGCGACCTCGACCCCGAGACGCCGACCTGTGAGGTGCTCGGCAGTGCACATCGCACGCTCGCAGAATGGCAGTTCAACAGCACTGCCTACATCAACTTCATTTCACCCGACGGCGGTATAGGCATCGACAATATAGCAGAGTATGCGTTCGGCTTCGAGCTCAAGGGGAACCGGAAGACAGAAATAGTCGCAGGTGACTATTTCCGATGCGACTCCGCATCCTACATGCGTTACAACTACGGCTGCGTATTCCATGTCGTGGAAGAAGTGTTCGACCTGACGGCCGATAGCCGGACGCAAGAATCAGCGGACCTCATCTGGACCGCCCAAAATAACTCTGACAAGACCTTCCCGGTGAGCGAGTCCACCAAGAAGATTCCCGGATCGGTGAACGGGATAGAAACTCTGACCCGAACAGCCGCCGAAAACATCAGCCCGAACAGGACAAAATCACAGAGCCAATGCAGACTCTTCTTCGGCGAAGAGTACACGAGAGGAGAACGGCAGTGCGACGAATACCCGCAAGCCTCCACCAACCAAGGTGCAAGAAAGGGTGGTGAAGGCTACACGCATTTCGCAGTAAAACCCATCAACGGCACCCACAACAGAAATGCGGGAACCGACCTCGGGGACTTCTATGAAGATCAGCGGATCCTGCGCAACCAAGATCCTTTCTACGTCAAGGTGGTGAACCCTGACGGCAGCGAATACAAAGGACCGCGGGAGCCGAGCGGCGTCGCTACGAAGGTCAGCTACCGCCAGTGCCCGAACAATGACCTCCCGGAGGTCAAGGAAGTCGAGACCAAGGCGCCACCTGAGGGACTGCTGCTCAACTACGCGAAGAACACGCCTGACGGTTGGACCGGCGGCGATTCAACCTACTCGTTCAGGCTACCCGACGGGCGTCAACTGTATCTGTTCTCCGATACCTTCCTCGGGCCACTGAACGCCGACGGGACGCGGCCGACCAGCGCGAAATTTATCAACAGCTCCTTCGTGATACGGAGCGGGGATACGCTTACCACCGTCCACGGAGGCAGCAAGTCCAACCCGAAGGCGCTTATGCCGCCAGCGATCGACAATCGCTGGTACTGGCTCGGCGTATGGTCTCCAACATCGGTGGCGTCGACTATCTCCAGATCATGTTCCAGGAGTACCGAGGCACCAACGACGGAACTGAATTGCCGTTCGAATGGGTCCGCAACGTGGTCGCCACCTTCGACTTGAATGATCTCACCAAGCCAATCTGGATCGACCCCCTTCCTTCAGAGACCGGGGTGTCCTGGGGTTCAGCCCTGCTGCCGGCATCACGCAGCGGAGACGGCCACACCTACATTTACGGCGTCAGCAATGACCCGACGAACAAGAAGATGCACATCGCGCGGGTGCCCGGTGACGACCTGACCAAGGTCGATGAGTGGCAGTACTTGAACCTCTCGCCAACCGGAAGCAACAACTGGATGAAGAATGAGAAGGGGGGCACCACCTACCTCAACGGGATAGCCAACGAGTACAGCGTTACCCCGTGGAATGGCCAGTTCGTCGTTATCAGCCAAGACAGCACCGAGGCGTTCAGCGGCAAGGTCCGCATCTGGTCAGGCTGTGACCCCTTCGGCACCTTCGGCTCGTGGGTCGGTCACGACGAGGTCTACCGGATGCCTGAAGTAGGCCTGTTCGGCAACTACGGGGATCCAGACATCTTCGCCTACAACGCACACGCCCATCCCATTCTGCAGTCCGGCGATCGATGGACGCTGTCGTACAACGTCAACTCGTTCGACAATCGCTGGTCCGATGCGGGTGCACACTTCCGCGACCCGAGCATCTACAAGCCGCGCTTCGTCTCGTTCCGGTTGGTACCCGGCGCTGGCACACGCGCCAGCAAACAGTTCAAGCTCGCCGACTTGCCGAACTGAACCGGAGAGGTGCCCTGCGTCACATATCGTGGGGCACCACTCCACCCCAGCATGGCCCGGGCAATCAGGAGGGGATCACAATGGCGCTTCACCCCATCAGTCACTCGTGGTGGCGCATCGAGAATTGGGTCCGCGGCCAAGGCGTAATGGAGCAACTTCCCCCGCCAGCCGCCCAGCATGACATCACACTGATCGAGCAACGCCTCGACCTGCAGCTTCCGAAGGAGATCACGGAGCTACTGCTCTGCCACAACGGCAGCGGCAGGTTTCTGCTCCCGCCTTGCTTCAAGGTCCTCAACGCCAGAGGCATAGTGGAGAGTTGGGAGTTGAAGGCAGACACTTCGGCACAGAGCAAGTATTACCCCTATCGCCCTCATTACGTCCCATTCGCTGCAGATGGTGCGGGGACGGTGCTCTACTTGGACGCCAGCGGTACAGCAGAACCAGCGGTCCATGAGCACGACAGGGAAGGCGGATCGCCTGACATCACGTCACACCCGATGTGGGAGTCGATCACCTCGCTCATGCATCACACAGCTGAAGCGCTGGAGTTCGGCGGCGTGCTGGGGCGCTACCTCCCCCCGAGCGAAGAAACCGACTTCCTTGAATGGCGGTTCGCCGATCTTGACTGATGGGCCAACTGATCAGCGGTTGTGCCGCATCAGGCAACGTTCGCCCTGTCGTCGGCTGGCGTCGTCAGCCCGTGCTGAGTGGCGCGGTTTTCTCGGCGTTGAGCTGGTGGTCGGCCCAGACGTAGCTTTCGGGCAGCAGGTCGGTGATGAGGACGGTCCGGATGCGGTCACCCTTTCCGACGATGACCTTGAGGGCGGGGAAGTAGTCGAGAGCGGACGAGGAGTAGCCCGTGGGACTGCGCACCACCATCAGCGAGCGCCAGCGACGACTCGGAGCCGAGCTCAAGCAACTGCGCGAACAGGCAGGGTTGAGCGCCGGTAAGGCCGCCGAGCAGATCGGCATGGGCCGCGCCCAGCTGAGCCAGATCGAGACCGCGAAGACGACGATCCTCACGGCGCGACTCCGCGAGCTGTGCCGCACCTATGGATGCACAGATGAGACGTACATCGATGCACTGGTGGCCCTGTCAGAGGCGACAGGCAAGGGCTGGTGGACCGCGTACAAGAACCGCATCGGCCCCGCCGCCCTTGACCTTGCGGAACTGGAGGCCGGCTCCACCGTGCTACGCGCGCATGAGTCGCTGCTGATTCCAGGGCTGTTCCAGACCGAGGACTACACCCGCGCCATCCTTGCCAGCGCCAAGCCAGCCCACGGGACCATCGACGACGCAGTTGCCTTTCGCCAGGAGCGGCAGCACATCCTGACCGATGACGATCCGCCCACCGTGCACGCCGTCATCCACGAAAGCGCGCTGCGGATGCGCTTCGGCGGCGCCGCCGTCATGCGTGCGCAGCTGCTGCACCTCATCGAGCTGGCGCACCTTCCCCACGTGACCATCCAGGTCTACCCGTTCGAGGCCGACGTGTACGCCGCGTACACGGGGAACTTCCTCTACGCGAGGCCCGCGGTCGATCGCTTGAGCACGGTCGTCCTGGAACACCCCATTGCGTCGCTGCACCTGGGCGACAGCAAACACCTTGCTGAATACGGCGCGCTGTTCGATGCTCTGACCGAACATGCACTCGCCCCGATCGACGCGCGGGCGAAGCCCGAGACGCACGCCGACAAGGACTCGCTGTCCCTGATCCAGCACGTGCTCTACACCTACTGAGGAAAGCCGAGAATGCCCCAACTCACCTGGCAGAAGTCGTCGTTCAGCGGCGGAGCCGAGGGGAACTGCATCAATGTCGCCGTAGCCCCTGACGGAACGATCCACCTCCGCGAGAGCGACGACCCCCGCAACGTTCTCACCACCGCCGCCCAGGGCTTCGCCGCTCTCCTCGACAACCTCCGGCGAAGCGCTACTTGATGCCGAGATGTTCGGCGACCACCGCGTCCTGAAAGCCCTACGCGAGCAACCGCGGTTCCGGTGGTGGCGGCATGCACGCATCCATTCGGCGGGCCCGTGATCCGCCCGCGGCCCCGACTCACTCCCCCCGGTACAACCGCTCGAGGTCAATCAACTGGACGGACGGATCCGATCCAGCAGTGGCTCGAAGGCCGTCGCTGAACCCCGCCCCGCTGAAGCACAGCAGCCGCGTACCGGCGACGTCCGTACCCGAGCGCTTGCGCAACAGCCCGCGGATGCGGCGAAGTCGGTCGAGGTGGCCTGTGCCCATGGTCTCGTTCCACTTGGCCTCGCCGATGGCCAGCAGGACCTCGCGGCCGTCGTCCGTACGTCCGAAGACCGCCAGGTCGACCTCCTGGCTGGTCCTGGCCTCAGGGTCCGCGACCGTGCCGGACTCGACGCGGGTTCGCTGCCCGCCCAGAGTGTCGGCGGCGGCGTACCAACGGGCCCACGTTCGGCAGATCTGCTCGAAGTGCGGGCCGACGACCTTGCTGCGGAAGGTGGACTGCGACCGCTCCCAGACGGCCGGTGCCTGTCCCGGCCGTTCCAGGTCGCTCCAATCCGGGCGCATGACTGCGTAGTAGAAGGTGAGGATGGGCTCGGCGATCCTGTAAGCGGAACGTCTGCCGTGGAAGGCGTCCGGATCGCGCGTGATCATGCCGGTGTCCTCGAGGACGGTCAGCGCGTGGCCGAGGTCGGTGGACTTGCGCTCCAGGAAGCTCGCGATGCCGCCCCGGGTGTGGTTGCCCTGGGCGATGGCAGCGAGGACGCCGTGGTAGAGCGCGGTGTCACGCAGGTCCGGCTCCTCGGCGAGGAGGAAGCGTGCCTCGCGGAAGAGGGGGCGGCCAGGATTGAGGACGTTGCGCAGTATCCAGGGGCCGAAGTCGTCGAGGTCGGCGGGCGTGTCGCCGAGCACGAACTCACGGCCGTAGGCGGGAGTGCCGCCCACCACGGAGTTGAGCACGAGAGCCAGGCGGGCGTCCTCGATGCCCCAGAACCGGGCGGCGGACCGGTAGTCGAGTGTCGGCACGACCAGTTCCAGGCTCGCCCGGCCGCGCAGCGGCGCCGTACCGGAGAGCAGGTTCCCCATGAAGGACAGCGCCGATCCGCACAGCAGCAGCCGGACGGGACCGCCCTCCCGGCGCCCCTGCGGCCCGAGGGCTCGCTGGAGCAGTGACGGCAGCTCGGGCGAGGCCTTGACCAAGAACGGGAACTCGTCGAGTACGACGGTCAGTGGTCCGGTGTCCGGCGTCGCGAGCCGCATCATCGCCTCGACGGCCTCGTCCCAGTGCGCGAACCGGTACGGCGTCCGCCGCCCCTGGAACCGGGCCATCGCCGCGCCGAACTGCCGTAGCGATTCGGCCTCGGTGGCCTCACTGGCCGCGAAGAAGAACCCGCCGTTCGCCCGGCACACCCCGTCCAGCAGAAAGGTCTTGCCCTGCCGCCGCCGACCGGACACCACGCCCAATGTGGCCTCGGGCCCCTGGTAACCCGCGTAGCGCACGAGCTCGGCCCACTCGAAGTCACGGTCGAACATGGTCTCAGGTTTCTCGGGCTTGGGAATCACGGGGCCTCCGGGTCTGCCGCGTCCTGTCGGCGGGGTCCATAAGCAGGGAATTTATTATAGGCGTGTTTATCATTGGTTGCGCACGCCATCGGCGCAGTTGGCACCTCACCTCTAGATCACCCCGTGAGCTCCCCGAAATCCCCGAGTGATCACCCCGTTACCTGCCGCACCTACCGTCAGGCCATGGCGGACATATTTGACGCATACGCGTTGGCCGACGCGTGGGACGAGATGTTTGAGCGGCCGGGTGAAGTCAGGACCGCCTACGAGCCGGTGCTGGCAGCGCTTCAACCGATGGAACCGGCCGAACTCCGGTTCAGGGCCGACCAGATGGCACGCGCGTTCACGGACCGCGGCGTGACCTACGCCTTCGCGGGCGAGGAAAGACCCTGGCCGCTGGACCTCGTGCCCCGGGTCCTCGACGCTCTCGAATGGGACCTGATCCAGCGCGGGGTCGCACAACGGGTCAGGGCCCTGGAGGCCTACCTCGCCGACGCGTACGGGCCGTGCCGGGCCTTCGAGGACGGGGTGGTGCCCTGGCGGCTGCTTCTCAACTCCGGGCACTTCCACCGGGCCGCGCACGGTGTGGAACCGCCGGGCGGTGTACGCATCCATGTCGCCGGCATCGATCTCGTACGCGACGAGGCGGGCGACTTCCGGGTCCTGGAGGACAACGTACGGGTCCCGTCCGGGGTCTCGTACGTCATCGAGAACCGGCGCGCGATGACCCGGATCTTCCCCTCCCTCTTCGCCGAGCAGCATGTGTGCCCGGTCGACGGCTACGGGCAGCGCCTGCTCGCGGCGCTGCGCGCGGCCGCGCCCGACGGCGTCGGCGACCCGCGTGTCGTCGTCCTCACCCCCGGCCCGAACAACGCCGCCTACTTCGAACACGCCCTGCTGGCCCGGCTGATGGGCGTGCAACTCGTCGAGGGCCACGATCTCGTGTGCCGCGGGAACCGCGTCTGGATGCGGACGACGCGCGGCGAGATGCCGGTCCATGTCGTATACCGGCGGCTCGACGACGACTTCCTCGACCCGCTCCACTTCCGCCCCGACTCGGTGATCGGCTGCCCGGGCATCATGAGCGCCGCCCAGGCGGGGAATGTCACACTCGCGAACGCCGTCGGCAACGGCATCGCGGACGACAAGCTGCTCTATACGTACGTACCGGATCTCATTCGGTACTACCTCGCCGAGGAACCCGTCATCCCCAATGTCGAATCGTTTCGCCCCGAGGAACCGGAGCAGTTGGAGGCGGTCCTCGACCAGCTCGACCAGCTGGTCGTGAAGCCGGTCGACGGAGCGGGCGGGCAGGGCATCGTCATCGGTCCGCACGCGGACAAGGCCACACTGGATCGCGTACGCAAAGAGGTCATCGCCGATCCGCGCGGCTGGATCGCCCAGCGTCCCGTCGCCCTGTCCACGTCCCCCACGCTTGCGGGCGACCGGATGGCGCCGCGCCACATCGATCTGCGGCCTTTCGCCGTGAACGACGGCAGCGAGGTGTGGGTGCTGCCGGGCGGGCTCACCCGCGTTGCCCTCCAGGAGGGCAACCTCATCGTCAACTCCAGTCAGGGCGGCGGCTCCAAGGACACCTGGGTGCTCGCGGAGGGTCCGGCGGGCGGGCGGCTCCCGGAGGAGCCCGGCACCGTACCGGACGTCGCCCCGCGCCAGCTCGGCCCCGACGGGGAACGCCTCGTCCCGCAGGAAGGGGCGCAACAGCAGTGACGACCACGCACCGGACACCCCCGGACGGAGCGAACACTGATCGAGGAGGTACGGCCGTGAACGACGTGATCCTCTCCCGCATCGCCGAAGCGCTGACCTGGACGGGCCGGTACGTCGAGCGGGCGGACGCCACGGGCCGCATCCTCGACGCGTATCTGCACCGGCTGCTGGAGGACCCCTGGAGGGACGAGGACGTGGCCTGCCGCTCGCTGTACGCGATCCTCGGCGTCGACGCGGGCGACACACGCGTGGACATGCAGCAGGTACTGGACCAGCTGGCCTTCGACGCCCGCTCGACCTGCTCCATCGAGGGAGCGCTGGGGGCCGCCCGCCTCAATGCCCGCAGCGCCCGCGAGGCGGTCTCCTCCGAGATGTGGGAGTGCCTCAACTCCACCTGGCACGCCCTCGCCGACCAGCGCATGGCGGCCCGCCGCACCGGCCCGTACGCCTATCTCGAACTCGTACGCCGCCGGGCCGCGCTCTTCTTCGGCCTGGCCGACTCGACGATGAGCCGCGACGACAGCTGGCGCTTCGTGGTCCTCGGCCGGAGTCTGGAGCGGGTGGACATGACCGTACGGCTGCTGTCCGTACGGGTACTGGACGCCCCCCACGCGCCGGACTGGCCGACGCTGCTGAGCGCGAGCGGGGCGGACGAGGCGTACGCCCGCGTGTACGGCGGCTTCGGGGACACGGCCCGCGTGGCCGAATTCCTCATCATGGACCGGGAGTTCCCGCGTTCGGTACTGCACGCGCTGACCACGGCGGAGGAGTGCCTGGCGGCGCTCGGCCGCCCGCGCCAGGATCCGGCACGCCGCCCGATAGGCCGGATGCGCACGCTTCTGGAGTACCAGGACTCAACAGCTCTCGAAGACGTACTCCCGTCCCTGCTCGGGGAGTTGCAGACATCCTGCATGGCCTCCGCCGAGGCGGTCGCGGAGAAGTTCTTCCCGTACCAGGGGCCCGTCGAGTGGGCCCAGGAAGGAGCGTGAGCACGCCATGACGAGACGGCTCCGTATCCGGCACACCACGAAGGTGTCGTACGCCCAGGCCGCGGTCTCCTCCCACAACGAGGTCCGCATGACGCCGCTGACGCTCCCGAGCCAGACCACGCTGGACGCCCGCGTCCTGGTGAACCCCTCCACCCCGACCTGGTCGTACTGGGACTACTGGGGCACCCAGGTCACCGGCTTCGACCTGATGGAACCGCACGCGGACCTGATGATCACGGCGGTGAGCCTGGTCGAGACGGCCCCGCCGGGCGGGCTCCCCTCGGCCCCGACCTGGGCGGAGGTGGCCGAACGGGTCGCGAACTCCCGCCTGTTGGAGTACGCGGCACCGACATCCCGTACGACCATGCCCGACGCACTCGTCGAGCGGGCCCGCACGGCCGCGGCCGGCCTCGACCCGCACGAGACGGCGGTGGCGGTGTCGTCCATGGTCGCCGACCACGTCAGGTACATCCCCGGCTCCACCGGCGTGAACACCGCCGCCGCCGAGGCCTGGGAACAGGGCGCCGGCGTCTGCCAGGACATCGCCCACCTCACGGCGGGCCTGCTGCGTGCCCTCGGCCTGCCCACCCGCTATGTCTCCGGCTACCTCCACCCCGACCGCGACGCGGAGCTCCACCGCCCCGTCGAAGGCCAGAGCCACGCCTGGGTCGAGTACTGGGCGGGCGACTGGACCGGCTACGACCCCACCAACCGCGTCCGCGTCGACGAGTCCCACGTGGTCGTGGGCCGGGGCCGCGACTACGACGACGTCACCCCGCACAAGGGGGTGTACCGGGGGGTGGCCGGAGGGCCTCCCGAGGTGACCGTGGAGTTCACGCGGGTGGCGTAAGTGGGGCAGGCGGGCGGATCCTGTTGGTGGTAGCCATAGCCGGCCGTCTCCGGAGGTGATCGCGATGACCCACTCGGCTGTCGGATGGCACGTGGAGCTGGAATTCGAGGAGGACGACCACCGCACCCGCGCCGCCGCCCTCGTACGACTCCGTGATGGAAGCGAGGTACGAGCCCACGGCTACGCCAAACGCCACCCCACCGACTCCAACCAGCCAAGGGTGGGCGAAGAAGTGGCAGGAGCCAGGGCCCTGAACGAACTGGCCATGAAACTCCTGACCAAGGCCCACGACGAAATAGACGAGGCCTCCGGCCGGACGTCACGTCCACTGAATGCGTGACGTGGGGACGGTTGCGATGCCGTCCCGGTGAGGGCGGGACCATCCGGCTCCCGCCCCTGCCTCCTCCTGCCCGGAAGCCGGACCCCTACCTATTTCTTCAGGCCGAGTTCCTCGCATGCCGTCTCGTACTTGGACGTGCAGATGTCCGAGACCTTGTAGATGCCGTCGTTGATGACCGTGTCCTCGATGTTGTCCTTCGTCAGGGGGGAGACGAGGACGAGGTGGGCCGGGATGTTCTCCTTCGTCGGGCTGTCCACCTTGTCGCGGGTGAGTGCGTCGAACTCGATGCCCCAGCCGCGGGCCACGGCCACGGCCAGCTCGGCGGCGGTCTCGGCCTCTTCGGGGTAGGGCTTGTAGACGCTCATGTACTGCTCGCCGGAGACGATGCGCTGCACCGCCTCGAGTTCCGCGTCCTGGCCGGTGATCGGCGGCAGGTCGGTCACGCCGGCCGCCTTCAGAGCGGAGACGATGCCACCCGCCATGCCGTCGTTGGCGGAGTACACCCCGTCGATGTTCGCGGCGCCGATGGAGGAGATCGCGGCCATCATGTTGGCCCGCGCGTTCGACGGCTTCCAGTCCTTGGTGTCGTACTGCTTGGCGATGGTCACCTTGTCGCTGAGTTCGGCGAGGGCGGACTTCTTGAACTGGGCCGCGTTCGGGTCGGTGACCGCACCGTTCATCATGACGATCTTCTCGGACCTGCCGCCGTCCAGGACCTCGGCCAGCGCACGGCCCTGCACCTCCCCGACCTGCTGGTTGTCGAAGGAGACGTACGCGTCGATGGGGCCCTCGGCCAGCCGGTCGTATGCGATGACGGGGATGTCCGCGTCCTTCGCCTTCTGCACGCCGTCCGCGATGTCCTTGGCGTCCACCGCGTCCAGGAGCACCACGTCGACCTTGTCGTCGACCATCCGCTGGAGCTGGTTCCTCTGCTCGCCGGCGTCCTGGTCGGCGTTGGCGTATACGACCTCGCCCTTGCCGTTGGTCAGCTCGTCGACCTTCTTCTTGATGATGGGGTGGTCGAACTTCTCGTAGCGCTGGTTCGCCTTCTCCGGCAGCAGCAGACCCACCGTGATGTCGTCGCCCCTGGTCGGCTTCGCCGATCCGCCCTCCGTGCTGTCTTCGAGCACACCACATGAGGCGAGCGAGAGAGTCATGGTGGACACGGCCAGGGATATGGCGATACGACGCATACGGCTGTTCACTTCTGGTGCCTTCCGAACGAGAGCGCAGTTTTGCGACCCAGGTGACAAAAAGCCAACGCGGGCGTATCAAATGCGTCAAGGAATTCTGTCTAACGAGATCACAACAGCACTCTGCGTGGTTGTCGTGAAGACACAGAGGTGAAGATCTGGAGGACCGGCGGGCGAGGATGGAGCATACGTGATCGCCTGTCCATCGGCAGTTCACCCACCGCGAGCCCGGGAGCCCCGATGCGCAAGATCACGCTGAGTATGTCCGTGTCCCTCGACGGTTACTTCGCGGGTCCGAACGGCGAACTCGACTGGCATCTGGTCGACGACGAGGTGCACCGCCACTTCAACGAGCGCATCAAGCCGATGGGCGGCTTCCTGCACGGGCGGGTCATGCACGAGCTGATGGTCGGCTACTGGCCGACCGCCGACGAGGACCCCTCGGCCACGGAGCCCGTGCGCGAGTTCGCGGCCATCTATCGGGACATGCCGAAGATCGTGTACTCCCGCACCCTGGAGCCGGGTCCAGCCGACTGGAACACGACCGTCGTACGGGAAGTCGTGCCCGAGGAAGTCAGGGCCCTCAAGGAGCAGCCCGGCGGCGACCTCGGAATCGGCGGTGCGGAACTCGCGGCGGAGTTCCGCCGCCACGACCTGATCGACGAGTACCTGCTCTACGTCGTTCCGGTCATCCTGGGCCGCGGACGTCCCCTCTTCCCGGAATCGGACGCCACCACCCGCCTCCGTCTCGCCGCGACCCACACCTTCGGCAACGGCCTCGTGCTCCTGCGCTACGAGCGAGCCGGCGCGTCCTGAGTCAGTCCCCGTCGTCCGGTGGGTGTTCAGGGAAGCGGAGGAGGCGGGGCGGGGGGAGCGGGAAGTGTTCGCCGTCGGGGTGCCGGCGGCGGACGCCGTCGTCGGTACGCGCGTTGGGGGCGGACTCGGGATGGGTGGCGGTGCGGGCGTCGGAGGACGGCGGTTCGGTCGCTCGGGCGTGCTCGTGCCAGCCGGCGCGGAACCAGTTCAGCTGCTGCCGTTGCAGCTCCTCCTCGGTGAGCACGCGGACGCCCTCCGGTCCGGCCGCCCGGACCTTCTCGCCGAGTCCGATGAGCAGTTCGCCCATCAGCCTGGAGACGCGTTCCGCCTCGTCACCCCGGCCGCCGCCCGGATTCCCCATGTGCCGCACTCCCTCGACTCCCTCGCGCTGCCCCCTCGCGTCAATCGCCCTCAGGCAGGAACTGCCTCGCCACCTTGGCGAACAGCTCCCGCAGTTCGGGCGGGACACCCATCCTGCGAGCCGCCTCCTCGGGACTCAGCGCCGTATGGCCGTCCCCGGCCGCGGGGTACCCGCCGCCCGCGATGACCGGCAGGTCGTCCTCCGTCAGCCGCCCCGACCGGATGAGCATCTCGCGCAGCGGCACGCCCAGTACGGCCGCGATACGCCGCATCGTCTCAAGGTCGGGCATGGACTGACGCTGCAACAGCCGGCTCACGGCGGCCCGATGCACTCCGGCATCGTCGGCGAGCTTCGAACGACCGCCCCCACGCGGGCTGTCGATGTCGTAGCCACGGCCGCGCAGCAGTTCCTCGATCCAGCCGGCGAACTCGTCGAGCCCCTCGGCCCGGTATCTGCGATCTGAATGGGCATCGGCCTGTGAGCTGGAACGCATATGTCCGCTCTCCCCTCGTCGCGCGGACAACGTACCGATCGCCCTCGCGCCAAGGTGTGTGCGCGCTCGCGCGTAACCGTGGAGATTCGGCAACGACCGCCAGATCAGCGGCAGTTGACGTACGGCCTGGAGCGTCACCATCGCGCCCACCTCCACGGAGGGTAGTCACTTGCGTACGCGCTCGCACCATGCAAGTCTATTCGCTCGCTCCCTGTTATCGAACACATGTTCCCACACTCGGGGCGAAGAAGAGCGGGGAAGGCCGAAGAGAGGAGCGCCACGATGACCGATGCCACGCGCAGAACGTTTCGTACGGACCGGCTGCTGCGCGAGGACGCCGGGACGGAGGCCGACCATGACGACGACTGAGGCCGACGAAGTCGCACTGGAGCTGGAACGCCTGCGCCGCTCGGTAGACGTCGGCTTCGCCACCACCCGTGGCGACCTGGCCCTCCTGCTCCAGCGCGCCGACCAGACGGACAAGACCCTCGACGAACACGAAACCCGCCTCGAGTCACTGGAACGCGCCCGATGGCCCCTGCCGTCCCTGGCGGCCCTCACGTCATGCATCGCCCTGGCAGTGACGCTTTGGCAGGCGGCGGGGCGCTGACCGCCGACGTACGCACACATCCCGATCGGCGACTTCGGTGTCGTACGACATGCAGGGGCCCGGAGGATCGACGATCAACCTCCGGGCCCCTGCACGCTGTTGCGCTGTCCCTAGTCCGACTGCTGGCGCTTCGGGCGCCACACCACCAGTGCGCTCGTCTGCTGGACGTCCTGGTACGGGACCAGGTCGCGGCGGTACGAGGCGTGCACCGCGGCCTCGCGTTGCTGCATCGCTGCGGCGGCGCCGTCCAGGGCCGCTTGCAGTTCCGCTACGCGGGACTGGAGGGCGGCGACCTGGTTCTCCAGTTCGATGATGCGTTTGATGCCGGCCAGGTTGATGCCCTCGTCCTGCGACAACTGCTGGACCGTGCGCAGCAGTTCGATGTCGCGGGCCGAGTAGCGCCGGCCCCGTCCGGCTGTGCGGTCGGGGGAGACCAGGCCGAGGCGGTCGTACTGGCGCAGGGTCTGGGGGTGCAGACCGGAGAGCTGGGCCGCCACCGAGATGACGTACACCGGAGTTTCCTCGGTCAGCTCGTACGGATTGCGTCGACGGCCATCCATGGTGTCCTCATGCTCCCTTCGCCGCCTGGAACAGCTCCGCCCGCGGGTCCTCGCCCGCGGTCGCCTCGCGGTACGCCTCGAGCGCGTCACGCGCCTTGCCCGACACATCCTTGGGAACCGCGACCTCGACGGTGACCAGCAGGTCCCCGCGGGTGCCGTCCTTGCGGACCGCGCCCTTGCCCCGGGCGCGCATCGTCCGCCCGTTGGGCGTGCCCGGCGGCAGTTTCAGGGTGACCGGCGGCCCGCCCAGAGTCGGCACCCGGACCTCCCCGCCCAGCGCCGCCTCGGCGAACGTCACCGGCACCGTCACCGTGAGATTGTCGCCCTTGCGGCCGAAGACCGGGTGGGTGCCCACATGCACGATGACGTACAAGTCGCCCGCCGGACCGCCCCGTTCACCCGGCGCGCCCTTGCCGCGCAGCCGGATCCGCTGGCCGTCGCTGACGCCCGCGGGGATCCGGACCTGCATCGTGCGCGACGACTTGGCCCGGCCGCTGCCCTTGCAGATCTCGCAGGGGGTTTCCGCCATCAGACCGCGGCCCTTGCAGTCGGGGCACGGATCGGTGAGCGAGAAACCGCCGCCCGAACCGCGCGCCACCTGCCCCGTGCCGACGCACGTCGGGCACACGCGCGGCGTGCCGTTCGCGTCGCCGGTGCCCGAACAGGCCTTGCAGGGCGACTGCGAGGACATCCGCAGCGGAACCGTCGCGCCGTCCACCGCCTCCGTGAAGCTCAGCGTGACCTCGGACTCGATGTCCTGGCCGCGCCTGGGCTGCGTACGTGTGCCGGTGCCCGCGCCGCCCCGGTTGAACAGGCCCCCGAAGACGTCACCGAGGCCGCCGCCGAATCCGCCGCCGGCACCGCCGCCGGCACCGCCCGCCCCGCCCTGGCCGGGTCCGCCTCCGAAGAGGTCGCCCAGGTCGAAGTTGAACGTGCCGCCGGCGCCCGCGCCGGGGCCCGGCCTGAAGCCGCCGTTGCCGAAGAGGGTGCGCGCCTCGTCGTACTCCTTGCGCTTCTTGGGATCGCCGAGGACGTCGTTCGCCTCGGAGATCTCCTTGAAGCGCTCCTCCGCCTTGGCGTTCCCCTTGTTGGCGTCCGGGTGGTACTCGCGGGCGAGCTTGCGGTACGCCTTCTTGATCTCGGCCTCGGTGGCGTCCTTGGGGACGCCGAGGACCTTGTAGTAGTCCTTCTCGATGAAGTCCTTCGTGCTCATCCTCGACGTCCCTCCTTCCTTCTCACGCGCCATACGGTCCGTACGTTCATTCGTACGCGCCATACGCCCCGTACGTCGCCGAAGTCAGCCCTCGTCCGGGCCACCGTTCTCCTTGTCGTCGGCCGGCGACTGCGACGAATCCGCCTCGTCGGCCTTGACGGTCTGCGCGCCCGGCTGCGGCTCGGCCACCGCCACCCGCGCGGGGCGGATGGTGCGCTCGCCGAAGCGATACCCAGGCTGCAGAATCGCCACGCACGTCGTCTCCGTGACGTCCGGCGCGTAACTGTGCATCAGGGCCTCGTGGATCGTCGGGTCGAAGGGCTCGCCCTCCTTGCCGAACTGCTGGAGGCCCAGCTTCGCCGCGACGGTCTCCAGCGACTCGGCCACCGACTTGAAGCCGCCGACCAGTTCGCCGTGATCCCGCGCGCGGCCGATGTCGTCGAGTACGGGCAGGAGCTCGGTCAGGAGGTTCGCGATGGCGATCTCCTTGACCTGGATCCGGTCCCGCTCGACCCGGCGGCGGTAGTTCTGGTACTCGGCCTGGAGCCGCTGGAGGTCCGCCGTGCGCTCACCGAGCGCCGTACGCACCTGGTCCAGCTGCGCCGTCAGGGCCGCCGTCTGCTGTGCTGCCTGCTGGGCTGCTGCCGCGTCCCCGGCCGGGGCCGCCCCCTCCTGAGGGGCGGCCTTCGGCTCCGCGTCATCAGGTGTGGCGCCGGAAGGGACGTCGGGCTGCTGCTGAGGCTGAGCCTGCTGCGGCTGCTGCTCGTCGAAGCCCGGGGTCTCCTCCGTCACGCGGCACCGTCCTTCCGGTCCTCGTCGACGATCTCGGCGTCAACGACATCGTCGTCGGCCTTGGCCTGCGCGCCGCCGTCGGCGGCACCCTCAGGACCGCCCGGGCCGTCCGCGGCCTGCGCGCCGCCCTGAGCGTCGGCGTACATCGCCTGGCCCACCTTCTGCGAGACCGCGGCGACCTTCTCGGTGGCCGTACGGATCTCGGCGGTGTCCTCGCCCTTGAGCGCGGTCTTCAGCTCCTCGACAGCGGTCTCGACCTCGGTCTTGACCTCGCCGGGGACCTTGTCCTCATTGTCCTTGAGGAACTTCTCCGTCTGGTAGACGAGCTGCTCGCCCTGGTTACGGCTCTCGGCGGCCTCACGGCGGGCGTGGTCCTCCTCCGCGTACTTCTCGGCCTCCTGGCGCATGCGGTCGACCTCGTCCTTCGGCAGCGAGGAGCCGCCGGTGACGGTCATCTTCTGCTCCTTGCCCGTGCCCAGGTCCTTCGCGGTCACGTGCATGATGCCGTTGGCGTCGATGTCGAAGGCGACCTCGATCTGCGGGACACCGCGGGGCGCCGGCGGCAGACCGGTCAGCTCGAACATCCCGAGCTTCTTGTTGTACGCCGCGATCTCGCGCTCGCCCTGGTAGACCTGGATCTGCACGGACGGCTGGTTGTCCTCGGCGGTGGTGAAGATCTCGGACCGCTTGGTCGGGATCGTCGTGTTCCGCTCGATGAGCTTCGTCATGATGCCGCCCTTGGTCTCGATACCGAGGGACAGCGGGGTCACGTCGAGGAGCAGTACGTCCTTGACCTCACCCTTGAGGACACCGGCCTGCAGCGCGGCGCCGATGGCGACGACCTCGTCCGGGTTGACGCCCTTGTTGGCGTCCTTGCCGGCGGTCAGGTCCTTGACCAGCTCGGCGACGGCGGGCATACGGGTGGAGCCACCGACGAGAACGACGTGGTCGATCTCGCTCAGCTGAATGCCGGCGTCCTTGATGACGTTGTGGAACGGCGTCTTGCAGCGCTCCAGGAGGTCGGCCGTCAGCTGCTGGAACTGGGCGCGGGTGAGCTTCTCGTCCAGGTGCAGCGGGCCTTCGGCGGACGCGGTGATGTAGGGCAGGTTGATCGAGGTCTCCGTGGAGGACGACAGCTCGATCTTGGCCTTCTCCGCGGCCTCACGCAGGCGCTGGAGGGCCATCTTGTCCTTGCCCAGGTCCACGCCGTGGCCACTGGCGAACTGCTTCACCAGGTAGTCGACGACGCGCTGGTCCCAGTCGTCACCACCGAGGTGGTTGTCACCGTTGGTGGCCTTCACCTCGACGACGCCGTCGCCGATCTCGAGCAGCGAGACGTCGAAGGTGCCGCCACCGAGGTCGAAGACGAGGATCGTCTGGTCGTCCTTGTCGAGGCCGTACGCCAGGGCGGCGGCCGTCGGCTCGTTGACGATCCGCAGGACGTTCAGGCCCGCGATCTCGCCGGCCTCCTTGGTGGCCTGGCGCTCCGAGTCGTTGAAGTACGCCGGGACGGTGATGACCGCGTCCGTGACCTTCTCACCCAGGTACGACTCCGCGTCCCGCTTCAGCTTCTGCAGGATGAAGGCGGAGATCTGCTGCGGGTTGAACGGCTTGTTGTCGAGCTCGATCTTCCAGTCCGTGCCCATGTGCCGCTTCACGGAGCGGATGGTCCGGTCTACGTTGGTGACCGCCTGGCGCTTGGCGACCTCGCCGACGAGCACCTCGCCGTTCTTGGCGAAGGCGACGACGGACGGCGTGGTCCTGGCGCCCTCGGCGTTGGTGATGACGGTGGGCTCACCGCCCTCCAGAACGCTGACGACGGAGTTAGTCGTGCCCAGGTCGATGCCGACCGCACGTGCCATTGTGATTCCTCCAGCTGACTTGAGTGGAACGGACTCAAGTGTGCACGACGCTGAGCGCTGGGTCAAAAGGCATGAGTGGGGGAGGCTCAACTTTTATATGAACCTTACGTTCAGGGGCCCGAGTGGCTCCGGGCCCGCGTCGTCGTCGCGCTCCTCCAGGGCGGCACGGCGTATCCGCCGGCCTGGGGCCGGGCCGTGCCCGAGAGCCCGGGCCACGGGGCAGCACCTACGACTTCGACCGCAGTCTGTACTACCGCTCGACCGTGCTGTTGCTCTTCGCGGTCTGTGCGCTTGCCGCCTGGCGGGCCGCGGGAGCCGCGACAGGCGCCCGCCCGTGGGGCCCGGAGTGGCAGGCCTGGGCGGCGCCGGCCGCACTGGGTGCGGGATGGCTGGTCTTCGTGACAACGCAGCGGGCTGACTAGCTCCTACGGCATGCAGGAGGCCCTCAATTCGTTGGACCATCTCCTGTCTCTCGGCGACGGCGGCATGTACAGCGTCCGCGCCGTCGGCCGGATCGGCCTGCCTCCGGCGGCCCTGTGCTACTCCTTCCTGGCGCTCACGGAGCTCTGGGGCAGCGGTGTCGCCACGCTCGTCCTGGTCGCCGTGATCGGCACCGGAACGGCCATGTGTCTGCGCGGCGCCCATCTGGAGGAACGCGACTACGACCGCTCCCACCCCGGACGCCGTCTCGTCCTGGAGCCGCTCCTCTGACAGGGCGCACGCCACTCAGGCAACCCTCAGTAGCACAGATCACCGCGCCGCTGGCTACAGTGCGGCACAGGATGCGGGTACTCTGAGAAGTACGTAAGTTACCGCTTAGTAATCTCGAGGACGACCTTCGCGGACCTCCTCGACGAATCCCCTCGCAGGCCCGAGGAGCCCCCAAATGCAACTCGCCGCGATCGTCGTGTCGCTGGTCCTGACCGTGATCGGCGTTGCTCTGCTCGCGCGTGCCGTCGGCCAGTTCGTCCGGCACTTCAAGCTCGGCCAGCCCGTTCCCGCCGGCAGTCGGACCGACAACCCCTGGGACCGCAGCGTGACGCTGGTCAAGGAGTTCCTCGGCCACACACGCATGAACCGCTGGGGCATCGTCGGCTTCGCCCACTGGTTCGTCGCGGTCGGCTTCCTGACCCTCCCGCCCACCCTCGCGCAGGCGTACGGGCAGCTCTTCGAGGCCGACTGGACCCTCCCGGTCATCGGCGGCTTCCTGCCGTTCGAGATGTACATCGAGTTCATCGGCGTGATGACCGTCATCGGCATCGCCGTACTCATCGTCATCCGGCTGCTCAGCCTGCCCTCCCGGGCCGGCCGCAAGTCCCGGTTCGCGGGCTCCAAGGCCTGGCAGGCGTACTTCGTCGAGTACGTCATCCTCACCATCGGCCTGGCGATCTACACGCTGCGTGGCCTGGAGGGCGCGATCCACCACGTGGAGCACTACGAGGCCGCGTACTTCGCCTCGTACCCGCTGGTGCTCGCCTTCGAGGGGCTGAGCGTCGGAACGCTCCAGAACCTGATCTACCTCACCGCGATGATCAAGGTCAGTGTGTCGCTGATCTGGATGATCACCGTCTCGGTGAACACCAACATGGGTGTCGCCTGGCACCGCTTCCTCGCCTTCCCCAACATCTGGTTCAAGCGCAACGCCGACGGCTCGACGGCCCTCGGCGCGCTGCAGCCGATGACCAGCGGCGGCAAGCCCATCGACTTCACCGACCCCGGCGAGGACGACGTCTTCGGTGTCAGCCAGGTCGAGCAGTTCTCCTGGAAGGGTCTGCTGGACTTCTCGACGTGTACGGAGTGCGGGCGTTGTCAGTCGCAGTGCCCGGCCTGGAACACCGGCAAGCCGCTGTCTCCGAAGCTGCTGATCATGTCGCTGCGGGACCACGCGCATGCCAAGGCCCCCTACCTGCTGGCCGGCGGCGGCAAGACCATGGAGGGCGAGGAGAAGGCGAGCGAGGAGCAGCTGAAGGACGTACCCGCCGCCGCGCTCGCCGAGGCCGAGCGGCCGCTGATCGGCACCCTTGAGGAGAACGGCGTCATCGACCCGGACGTCCTGTGGTCCTGCACCACCTGCGGCGCCTGTGTCGAGCAGTGCCCCGTCGACATCGAGCACGTCGACCACATCGTCGACATGCGCCGCTACCAGGTGATGATCGAGAGCGCGTTCCCGAGCGAGGCGGGCACGATGCTCAAGAACCTGGAGAAGAAGGGCAACCCCTGGGGCCTGGCCAAGAAGCAGCGCCTGGAGTGGCTGAAGGAAGTCGACTTCGAGGTGCCGGTCGTCGGCAAGGACATCGAGGACCTCTCCGAGGTCGAGTACCTGTACTGGGTCGGCTGCGCCGGCGCCTTGGAGGACCGGGCCAAGAAGACCACCAAGGCCTTCGCCGAGCTGCTGCACATGGCGGGCGTGAAGTTCGCGATCATGGGCGGCGACGAGAAGTGCACCGGTGACTCCGCGCGGCGTCTGGGCAACGAGCCGCTGTTCCAGGAGCTCGGCATGGAGAACGTCATGGCCCTGAACATGGCGTTCGGCGAGGAGATGGACGACGAGGGCAACGTCACGCCCGAGTCGAAGAAGCCGAAGTCGGCGAAGAAGATCGTCGCCACCTGCCCGCACTGCCTCAACACGATCGGCAACGAGTACCCGCAGATCGGCGGCGACTACGAGGTCATCCACCACACCCAGCTGCTCCAGCACCTGGTGGACGAGGGCAAGCTGGTCCCGGTCACCCCGGTCGAGGGCATCATCACCTACCACGACCCGTGCTACCTGGGCCGCCACAACAAGATCTACACGCCCCCGCGCGAGATCATCGCCAACGTCCCGGGCCTGCGGAACGAGGAGATGCACCGCCACAAGGAGCGCGGCTTCTGCTGTGGCGCCGGTGGCGCGCGGATGTGGATGGAGGAGCGGATCGGCAAGCGCATCAACGACGAGCGTGTCGATGAGGCCCTGTCGCTGAACCCCGACATCGTCTCCACGGCCTGCCCGTTCTGCCTCGTCATGCTGACCGACTCGGTCAACGGCAAGAAGAACGACGGCAAGGCGAAGGAGTCCATCCAGGTCGTGGACGTGGCCCAGCTGCTCCTCGACTCCGTCAGGACGCCGGTCGACGACGAGCCGCCGGCGGGCGGGACCGAGTCGGAGAGCGAGCCGGAGCCGCAGCCGGTCAAGTAACGGCGGCCCGACGGCAACGGGTACGGCTGGATAACGAAGCACCCCATGTCCCTGGTTCAAACCGGGGGCATGGGGTGTTGTCGTTGAATGAGAGCGACAAGGGGTGCGGCTCTGGTCACCTGCGCCGTCCTGCTGGGCGCCGTCGTCACCGGATGCGACACGGCTGGCGAGGGCTCCGGGGACGGCGGAAGCAGGGGTACGGGGCCGGGGACGCCCTCCGCCCCCACGCCCCCGAACGCCACCTCCACCGGCTTCACGCTCGGCGCCCTCGCCCAGGGTCCCGACCACCCCGCCGCCGGGCAGTCGCAGAACCGCCCCCGCGAAGGCGACCTCAACGGCGACGGATACGACGACGTGGCCCTCGCCCGCACCGGCGCCGTCTACGTCGTCTACGGCTCGGCGGACGGCCCCGACCCCCGCACCCGTACCTCCCTCGCCGTGGGCGGCGGTCACCCGGGCCGTGACGCCGACAACATGCCCCGGCTGCACCGCGCCGACCTGGACGGAGACGGGTTCACCGATCTGCTGGTCACGGTGAACGACGGCAAGCAGTACGCGCTGTGGGGCGGGGCGCGCGGAATCACCGGGATACGCCAACTCGCCATCGGCGGCGATGCGCTGCGCGAACTCGGTCCAGCGGGTGACGACTTCGGTAGTGTCGCCGACTTCGACGGGGACGGCAGCGGTGACGTCTTCCGCCTCGGCCGCCCCGACCGGTCCGCAGGGGTCGTCTTCCACGGCCCCTTCGACCGCCGTACGGGCAAACCGGCCCGCCAGGCCGAACTCACCGGCCCCGTCCCCGCCGACAGCGCGCCCTACCAGTCCACCTCCGAGGACTACGACGGCGACGGCCGCGCCGAGCTGACCGTGTGGTTCGAGTGGACGGACCCCGACAGCGAGGGCGACGGCGACCTGAGCGTCCGAGGGGTGCACCACTTCCGCGGTACGGCGCGTGGCCCCGTTCTGGCGCAGGAGTCCGAGCAGGGCGAGGAGTTCGCGGGGCATCCCGGGGATGTGGACGGGGACGGCGACGACGAGCTGTACAAGGCGAGCTTTGCCGCCCACGACCAGAAGATCACGGTCAGCGTCAACTCCACGCCGGGAAAGGCGAGTTCCGCGTCGCCGGTCACCCTGGCCGTCCTCCCCGGCCTCAACTCCGGCTGCTGCGGCGGAACCGAGGGCCGAGCGGTCGGTGACGTCACGGGCGACGGACGGCCCGACCTCGTACTGAGTGCGCCCGCGATCAACAGCGCCCACGGGCTCGTCTTCCTGATCCCGGACCTCGCCCACGTCACCCCAGCCACCGAACCCCAGGCGGTCGACCTGGAGTCCACGGGTGTGGACGGAGAGAACCGCGACCCCGGAGAGGGCGACAAGCAGTACATCCGTCACCGCCTGATCTCCAAGCCGCCCCTGCTCGACGTAAACGGCGACGGCCGCCTCGACGTGGTCGCCGCCTCCGGCAACCGACGGTCCGAGGACGGTTCCGCCACGCGCCGTACGACGGGTTTCTGGGTCTTCCCTGGCTCCCCGGACGGCCTGGACACCGAGGCCTCACAGCACGTCGCGGAGGAGGAGCTGGGCCTCGAGTGACCGAAAAGGCGCCTGACGGGAATCCTCCCGGTCAGGCGCCTTTCTCATGTACCGCTCAGGACAGGGCCCTGTTCGCGCCGTTCATGGACACCTACGGACTCCAGTCCTCCGGGGGCCGGCTCTCGCCGGCCCCCGGAGGACACGTGGGTTACCGCGCCGCGTAGCCGAAGCGGGCGCCGACCGACGGGAGGCCGCCCTGGCCGGGCCGGTAGGAGGTGACCGCGGCGACCGCGCCACCCGCGGTCACGTTGGACATCGGCAGGGCGTGAACGGCGCCGGAGCTCGGGCCGTAGGGCATGCCGACGTACAGGTGGGTTCCGGTGAAGTGGATGCTGCGCCCGAGGAACTGGTTGGCACCCGGGGTGCCGGGGATCCCGTCGCCGTCGCCCGGCTCCAGCCATCTGTCGTTGGCACCGGGCGCGCCCAGGAGCGAGAAGGTCTGGACCGCACCCGCGTTCGCCGTCGTGCCGATGGCCTCGTTCGGCACTCCGACGGCCAGCTTCATCGTCGCCGTGGTGCTCACCGCGCGCGGCGCGGTGTTCACGGCGGTCACGGTCGAGCCGAAGCGATCGCCTGCCTCGGAGGTGCCGGACACGTCGTCGGTGGCGCTGCCCGAAGAGAGTCCGTTGAGCTGGCTGTACGTGCCCGAGGCAGTGACGCGGAAGGTGAGGACGTTGCCCGTGTCGACCTTGTTGGCGCCGTCGACGGTCAAGTCCTCACCGGGCGAACCGACCGCGAGGATCGACTCGTTGGCGGTCGCCGCGCCCGACGGGCGGTACGGAGCCAGGGCCAGGGACTTCCCGAACTCGTCACCGGCCTCGGCACCGCCGGAAACCGTGTCCAGGTCCTGGTCGAGACCGAAGCGCGGGGTGGGGCGGCCCTCGGAGTTCAGCGTGTGGCTGAAGACCGCCAGGTTGCCGGCGTCCGCGTTGGCTCCGATGGCCTCACCGGGAGCGCCGACGGCGATGTGGTTGGCGTCGGCCGCGACGGTGCTGCCGAAGCCGTCGTTCGCCTCCACGGCGCCCGGCACATCCGTGGCGTCCTGGTGGGTGACGATGTTGGTGGAGCCGTACAGGTACACGGCCATGCCCGCCTTGGCGGCGCCGCTGAGGCCCTCGCCGGGCGCGCCGATCACCGCGAACGGCTCACCGGCCGCGCTGGTACCGGCGGCGACGGCGTGGCCCATGCGGTCGCCCGCCTCGGGGGACGAGACGGCCAGGGAACCGTTGCCGGCGCCCTGCTCGAAGTGGGTGGCCTTCTTCGCACCCGTGCCGAGGCCGCCCACCGCGCCGTACAGGATGTCGGCGAAACCGGCGTCCGTGACGCTGCCGACGTCCTCGGCGGGGGTGCCGACGACCAGGTCGGTGCACCCGTCCTCGTTGTAGTCGACGGTGTCGATGGCCTCACCGAACCAGTCGCTCGCCTCGGAGCCGCCCGGCACCCAGTCGAGGTCCTGGTTGATCTCGGCGGTGCCCTTGCCGCCGCCGTACACGATGCGGACCACACCCGCGTCGGCGGCAGCGCCGACGGTCGCCTTGGGGTCGGCGATGGCGATGTCCTCGACGGCGTCGCAGTTGAAGTCGGTGATGCGGTTCGCGCCGACCTTGGAGTTCACCCAGGAGGCCAGGTCGTCGACGCGGGCGGCGATGCCGCCGGTGTCGGTCACGGTCGCGTCGATCCCGAAGCAACCTCCCTGGTACGACTGGCTGTTCAGGGCGACCAGCTGGTGCGTGCCGCCCGCCACTCGGACCACAGGGCCGCCGGTGTCACCCATGCAGGCGGCCGCGCCGTCCTTGCCGGTGACCGTGGCCGTGGTGGCGGCGGAAGCGTCCACCGAGAACGCGCCGGTGTGCAGCTTGAGCGGCGCCCACTCGGTCTTGGTGCGCCCGTACCCGGCGAACCTCAGCTCCTCGCCCGCGGCGGGCGCGGTGGTGGTCAGGGCGACGGGGGCGACATTGGTGACCGGCCGGTTCAGGCGTGCCAGGACCACATCGCGGTCGTTACGCGGGACGAGCTCCACGACCTCGCGTACGGCACCGTCGGTGCCGGTCAGGTCGGAGCGGCCGATGGTCGCGGTCGTCTTCAGCGCCGGCTTGCCGGCGGGCACCGCGAGACTGGCGGCGGGGTTGTCGGCGAAACAGCTGGCGGCGGTGAGCAGCCACTCTCGGTCGACCAGGACGCCGGAGCAGCCGCGGTCGTGGCCGCCGATGATGAGCTGCGCGGTGTAGGCGTACGTGGTGTCACCGGAGGCGACCTCGGGGCCGGTCACGGCGGCGGCGGGCGTCGCGGACAGCGCGAGCGAGCCGGCCGCCAGGGCCGCGCCGAGCGCGGCGAGGCGAAGGCGTCTGGTGGAGTGCATGAAGGTCGTGTCCTCTGTTCCTGCTGTGTGACGGCTACTTGGCGGAGCGGATTTCCACGAGCATGTGCTCGCGGCCCTGTTCGTCCGCGCTCTCGCCGACGGCGGTCCAGGTGTTCTTGTCCAGGTCGAAGGACTTCTCCTCCACACCCACGGTCATGTCGACCTGGGTCGTGTAGTCGTTGCCCTTCATGGAGTAGACCGAGGGGATCTCCAGGGTCAGCCAGCCGGAGTTGCCCACGACCTTGAAGCACACCTTGCCGGAGCTCCGCCGTGCCAGGACCTCGATGAAGCCCGTGCCGCTGGCGCAGTCCACCAGCGTGATGTGCCCGTCACCGCGCTTGAGGACGATGTTCTGCTCGGCCAGGATCTTGTCCGCGTTGGGGTAGTTGAAGTCCTCGACCGCGTAGCCGGGCGCGCCGTCGGCGACCGTCGACGCGGCACGGTCCTGGGGAGAGGTGGCGGCGCCGGTGAGCGCGCCCGACAGGGCCGCCCACGCCAGGGCACCGGCCGCCGTCGCGGCGGCGAGAGTGCGCACGAGGAATCTCTTCCGCTGCTTGTTTTCCGTGAATTCCGAAGATTCGGTACGGGCCTTCATCGTGCTCCAAGAGTCGTCGGTTCCGTCCCCCGGGCGGAACAGTTCATAAAGGTGGGGACGGCGCTCCGATGGCACGTCAGGCCAGAAGAGACCCACGGCAACGAAACCGTCTGACGAGGATTTCCACTGCGCCATAACGCACAAAGGAGAGGCGGCTTGCACGTGTCTTTGTGCGAGCCGCTGGGCTTCTCCATGCAATCCGCCTCTTCACGACCTGTCCACTTCGTCAACTACCCGAAAATGGACGCAAGTTCGACAACAAGTGTGAACCCCGTCACCTTCCCGGAAGGTTGCGTTAACACTTGTGAAAAACTTGTGGTGATTCGTTGGCGCAGTTTCTCGTGGCACGAGAATTTCCACTCGGTGGGGTTCCGAGGGGATTTGAGAGCAAGTCAGGCATCACCTTGACAGGGGCTACTGAAAGGGCTCTCCAGGTGTCCGGTTAACCTGCCTTTGTCCAGCAACAATTGACGACCCCTAAGAAATATGAATGGCTAGGATGTCGCGTCACGAATGATTTCCGTCGAGTGCCGCACGGCACTTACCTGGAGGACGACATCCCTATGGAGACAGCGTTCTGGAGCCGGCGACGCCTGCTCGGCACCCTCGCCGCCGTCACGGCCGCCGCCGCCACACCCGGGGCGCTGGCCCCGCCGGCCCGCGCCGCGACAGCGGTGACGGATGAACCGCCCAAACCGTTCGAGCTGCCGGGCACGGAGCGGGCGAAGGTGGTCAAGGCGTGGCTGACGGGCGGTAAGGCGACCAAGGCCGCCGCGGCGGACGCGCTGTACGGCACGGACGCGGACATACAGACGTTCCTCACCACGACGCTCCCGAAGGTGACGGCGGAGGACAATCGCGTCGCGGTCGCCACCTATCTCGCGAGATCCGGTGTGGGGCTGCGGCGTGAGGCGTCCGCGGCCCTGGGCGGCGGGGACAGCACGGTGGCCGCCTTCCTCGACGGCGGCTTCAGATCCGCCCTGCTGGAAGACCTGCAGGTGGCCACGTCCACGGTCTCGGCCACCGGCGGCAAGGGGGTCAAGCGCGAGGCGTCCGCGGCCCTGGACGCCGGCACCGAGCAGGCCCTCGCGGCCTTCCTGTCCCGGGGCCGGTTCGCCGCCCGCGAGGAGGACCAGCGGGTAGAGACCGCCACCATGCTGATGTCCGCCGGCCCGGAGGTACAGAAGTACGCGGACCGCGCGCTCAGCGGCGGTCGTCAAGAGGTGGAGTGGTTCCTGGACACCGGGCAGCACATCGCGCGCGCCCGCGACCAGGAGGCCGCGACGATCGAGGAACTGGTCGCCGTGGTGGAGCGCGAGGGCAAGCGCGCCCAGGCGGAGACCGACCTCGCCGTCGAGGCCTCCGAACGGGCCAAGGCCGCCGCGGAGAAGGCGAAGGAGGCGGCCGAGAAGGCCGCGGCGGAGGCCGAGGCGGCCAAGGACGACGTGGCGAAGTCCGGTGCGGCGGCCCGCAAGGCCGCGAGCGCCGCTCAGGGTGCCGCGAAGGCCGCCCGCAACGCCATCAGCGCCTCCCAGTCCGCGGTCGCGGCCTCGCGTCGCGCCTCGTTCGCCGCGACCGCCGCCGCGCAGGCCGCCGCCACCGCGGGCAGCGCCGCAGCTCGCGCGTACAACGCGGCGATCGCCGCCTCCAAGGACGCCTCCAAGGCCGACGCGGCGAAGAACGCCGCCATCGCGGCGCGCAACGGCGCCGTGCGTGCCCGTACGGCGGCCAAGGCCGCCGACTACGCGGCCACCGCGGCCTCGCAGGCGGCCGGTGCGGGTTCCGCCGCCGCGTCCGCCGCCCGCAACGCGGCCGCCGCCGCCAACGCCTCGGCGCAGGCGGCCACTGCTGCGGGCGTCGCCCAGTCCGAGGCCGCGGAGGCCAAGCGCCAGGCAGCGATCGCGAACAACGCCGCGACCCGCGCCACCAACGCCGCCTCCACCGCACAGGCCCTGGCCAACCAGGCCGCGTCCGCCGCGCGCACCGCACGCGATGCCGCCAACTCCGCGGCGGCACACGCCGACAAGGCCGCCGACGCGGCCGAGGAAGCGGTCAAATATGCGGGTCAGGCCATCGACTACGCCAACAAGTCCACCGCGCACGCGGCCGAGGCGATCAATGCCGCCAACACCGCCACCAAGGCCGTCGAGGACGCCCAGGCAGTGGAACAGGCGGCCCGGGCGGCTGAATCGGCGCGCCTGGAGGAGGACAAGCAGGACGGCCTGGCGGAGGCCAGGCTGCTCGCCCAGATGGAAGCGGAGGAGCGGGCCGCACAGGCAAACCTGCGCACGCAGGACCAGCAGACCGCACAGGCCCTCAAGGACCAGATCGCGAGCGCCGAGAAGGCGCTGGCGGACGGTGATCTCGCGCTGGCCGCCACGCTGGGCCGCAAGGCAGCCATGGGCATGGCGGCCGCGAAGGGAGCCTGGGCGCGGGAGGCCGCCCAGTTCGCACTGGCCGGTACGGATGCGGACGTCCACGCCTGGATCGACGCCGACCGGGCCCTCGCCGAGGACCAGGACGACCGGGAGACGGCCCTTCACATCGCGGAGGTTGGCTCCGCCAACGTCGGAAACGCCGTCCACGCGGCGCTGACGAGCGAAGCCGCCGACGCCGTGAAGGCCTTCCTGACCGACGGGCTGATCAAGGCCGTGGCCGAGGACAACCGCGTCAGCATCGCCGGCGTCCTCTCCACCAGTCCCGGGCCGGCCGTCACGGCCGCGGCCAACGCGGCGCTCGACGCGAACACTCCTCAGGCGCTGCGGGACTTCTTCGACCGCACCTACGCCGAGGCGGTACGGGACGACGACGGGGTCGCCACCGCTGCGCTGCTCAACTCCGGGGGCATCTACACCAAGGCCTACGCGGAGGTCGCCCTGGAGGGCCCGACGTGGATGCGCCGGAACTTCATCGCCCTCGCGCAGTACAAGGCGGCTCAGCTCGACCACGACTCGGCCACGCACATCGCCGCGATCCGGGGCGCGATCGCCGCGGCCGCGAAGATCGCCTACAAGGCGCAGGAGAACGCGCAACTCGCGTCGAAGGCGGCCGCGGAGGCGCGCAACGCGGCGGACCAGGCCAAGGAATGGGCGGACAGGGCGCTCGCCTCGTCGAAGCAGGCCGACACGTACGCCGCGCAGGCCAGGCAGAACGCCGACGACGCGGACAGGTCCGCCCAGGCCGCCCAGGAGTCCGCGAACCGGGCGAAGTCCGCGGCGGAGACGGCCCGCAAGGCGGGTCGTGCGGCCAACTACTCGGCGAACCGGGCCATCGACTCGGCCCGCAGCGCCGTGCGCTCCTCGTACAGCGCCCAGGCCTCTGCGAACAGCGCGCGCCAGTCCGCCATTGCCGCGGGCCAGGACGCGAAGGCGGCAGCGGCGGCGGCCACCGACGCCCGCCGTATCGTCACGGAGAAGCGCAGGGCGGAGGCGGCGGAGGCCGCGCGCAAGGCCGCCGAGGCGGCGCAGAAGGCCAAGGACGAGGCGAGGAACCCGGCCGACAGCCCGACACACGACAAGACCAACTCGGGTGGCAGCGAGGGCGACAAGGACGAGTGGTGGAACGACGCCCAGTTCTACGCCGACGCGTTCAACTGGATCAGCATCGGCTCCGGATTCCTCGCCGCGGGGCTTGCCTTCGCCGCGCCGTGGACGGGCCCGTTCGCACCGTTCGTCGCCGGCGCGGCAGGGGTCCTCGGCTGGGTCTCCGTGGGGTCGGCCGCACTCAGCACGCTGTTCACGGGCATCGAGCACGGCTTCGACAGCGCCGAGTTCGCGGGTTCCCTCGTCGGAACCAGCCTGGGGCTGCTCACGTTCGGCCAGTCCAAGTGGATCGGGGCCACACTGGACGGCGTGGTGTCGCCCATCGCCAAGCGGGCCACGCAGCTCGGCAGCGACATCATCTCGCCCATCACCGGTACGCTGACTTCCCTTTTCGGATAATCACCGGATGACAGCCGACCGCTGATCCGACCAGCGGGGGACCGGTCCCGGGGGCCGGCCCCCGGGACCGGTCCCCCGCCCTGGCACAGAAGGACACCTCCCATGCTCGCGTCCGTACCCATCGGGTGGCTGTGGCTGTTGGCCGCGGCGTCCACCGCCCTGTCCAGCTTCCTCTTGGGCAGATGGATCCCCCTGCGGAAGTTCCGTATCGCCTACCCGGTGATCATGGTCGTCGGCGGCGCGGTCCTGATCGTCGTCTGCCGCTTGAAGGACATCGACCTGAACGGGGCGCTCGTCATGTACTCGTCTGCCCACATCGGCCTGACACTCGGCCTGCTCCCCCAGCGGAAACTGTTCAAAGAGGTGCTCGAGCGGTGGCGCAGGGGTGAGCCCACGAACCACATCAAGATCCCGCGCCGGCACCAGGTCTTCCTCGCCGTCAGCGTGGTCGCCGTCCTACTCGCCGGCTTCGCGCTGACCCGCTGAACCGCGTCCGGGACGCGAGGCCGCAAGGCGAGTGTCGGCGCCACGTCCCGGACCGGGCGGGCGCTGGACCTGAGCCGCGGCAGCAGTGAGGACCTGCTGGTGATGGGGGTGCTCATCACCGTGGTGAGTACGGTTCCTTCGATGGACCTGACAGCGCGCTGGCGGCGCAGCCGCTCAGCCAGCCCGTAGGTGACGTATGAGGGCGGCGAGGCCGGTACCACTGGTTGCTATTACGGTGCCGGGCTCGTCGTTTTCGCGGAGGAGGAGGGGCTGGTGGGCGGCGAGTTCGACGCAGTGGGCGTCGTCATCGCCGCCGGAGAACGTCGACTTCTGCCGACCGACTTCGACACAGTTCGCCGCGTCACCACCGCTGGAGAACGACGACTTCTGCCATGCGATCTCGTGTCCCATGTCCTTACCTCTCACGAGTCTTTTACGAGTCGGTGGATCAACTCCCGGGACTCTACGGCCCCCAGCGCAGCTCCTTCCAGCTTGCGGAGTACCTCGCGATAGCGGGCCAGCTGCGCCTCTGCATCCAGGAAAGCAGTGCCGTGCTGGTTGTCCACCACGACGGTGTCCAACTGCGGCACCGAACCTCGCGCGTACGCCATCGCATCGACGACTCCGGCGAAGCCATCCACGTCGAACGGCACGACGCGCACGGCCACTTGGGGAAGCTCGGACCGCTCCAGGATCTGTAGCAGCTGTTCCCGTGCCACCTTGCGGTCAGCAACCCTGATCCGCAGCGCGGCTTCATGGATCAGCGCCAGATATTGCATCCCCTCCAGGGCCTGCTGGCGGCGCAGCCTGAACTCCACGCGCAGTGCCAGCTCCTCCTCGGACAACTTCGGCACCGACGCACCGAAGATCGCCCGAACCTGCTCCTCCGACTGGAGCAGGCCGGGAATGTGTACGCACTCGAAGTTACTCAAGTGCGTTGCGTGGTATTCCAGTTCGGCCAGATCCAGGTAACCGGACGGCACACGCCCCCGGTACTCCTCCCACCAACCCCGCACCCGCTCGGTTGCCATGGCGGCGAGCGCGTCGACGTGGGCGGCGTCGTCACACGCGTACTGGCTGGCCCAATGCCGTACGCGCTCGGCGCTCACCCCGACACGGGCCGCTTCGGTGGCGGAAAGCTTGCTCTCGGCGATGCCCAACGCCCGCGCAGCCTCCCGGCCGGTGAGCCCCGCCCGTTCCCGCAGCTTGCGCAGCTCAGCACCGAGCCGTTCCTGACGTGCCGTGATGATGCTCCGTGCTGGCATGTGCCCGTTCCCTCCCGGGAGTTGAGAACCCCAGTATCCCGGTCCAGCTTGACGGGGATCAACTTAACCCCATACCGTCAGTGACGCGCCGCACACGCTGCGGAACCGCCGGGGCCCCGGAAGCGCACCGCACCGCCACGCCATGGCGGGCGCGACAGAGCCACCGCCCGGCACCGCCGCGCCCATCCCCTCGATCACCCCCGCCCTGGGAGACCCGTATGCCCAAGTCCTGGGAATACACCCTCTACGTCCCCAACGACCCACGAGCCGTCCGCATCTGCCGCCGTACCCTCCGCGACATCCTCGCCGCCCACCACCTCCCCGCCCTCATCGAACCCGCCCAACTCCTCGCCTCCGAGCTGCTCGGCAACGCCATCCGGCATACCGAGGGCCCGGCTGCCCTCAAGGTCAGGCAGTCCGGGCCCTCGTTCCGGCTCGGCGCATGGGACACGGACCCGAAGCCGCCGGCGACCACGCCCGACCCGAGTACGTCGGGACACGGGCTGCGCATCGTGGACGCGTACGCCGACGACTGGGGCTGGTTCCAGGTCAACCCCGGAGGGAACGGCGGCAAATACGTCTGGTGCGAGCTCGGTCAGTAACTCGGCCCGCAACTCCGTCAGTTGCGGCCGTTGTAGTCCGGCCCGTGCAAGTGGTCCGGAGTCAGCGGGCTCATGTCCGTCTCGTCGCGCGGGACGATCTGGAAGCCCTGCCAGTGCACCGGCATCGGGGTCTGGTCCTCGTCGCGGGCTACGTGGTGGAAGCCGACGTTCACCCAGACGACCGGGCGGGCGAGAGCCTCGCCGTTCACGTACTTGGCCACGTTGGACAGACAGTTGGGGTTGAGGCGGCGGTTGTCGCCGGCGTACTCCTCGCAGGCCTTGTACTGGGGGTGGCGCTCAGCGCCGACGGCCACACCTTCGGGTACTCGCGGGCCGAAGCAATGAGCGACTCCGTCACACGACAGTCGATCACGGTGTGGGACGTCGCGGCCCACCGCAAGCGGGCGAACCGAACATTCCGCACCGCAGGACGTGCGAGGGCTGATACACGGGGGCTACTCGCTCCCAGTGGCTCACCTGGCGGCAGAGGCGAACAATTGCCTACGTAAGCCGTATATCCACGGAGCCACGGAAGGTGGCGAGCACCATGGCTGAACACCCGCACGCAGCACTGGTACGCAAGGGCTACGAGGCCTTCCAGCGCGGTGACATGGACACCCTGCGCGGGCTGATGTCCGGGGACGCCACGCACCACACCCCGGGCACCCACCCGCTGGCGGGCGACTTCAAGGGCCAGGACGCGATCATCGACATGTACCGCAGGCTCAACGAGGAGACGAACGGCACCATGCGTGTCGAACTGCGCCATGTCCTCGTCGACGGCCGGGGCCACGCGGTCACCCTGCACCGCTTCACGGCCGAGCGGGGTGACAAGCAGCTCGACGAGAACGGAGGCATCGTCTTCCGGATCGTCGGAGACAAGATCACCGACCTCGACGAATGTATCGAGGACATCGAGAGGAGCAACGAGTTCTGGTCGTGACGCGGGCACGACGCACGACTCGCGACGCATGACGTACGGCAACGGCAACGCGCTACCCGTACGCGCGTACCGCAAAAACCTGAGCCGACCCTGAGCAGCCACTGAAAACCGGCTGGACAACCCCTTAGGGGATGTCACAGCTCAGCGTCAAAGCCGGGTCCGTTCTCCCGGGCCCGGCGCACGGCTCTGTGAGACCAGGTACGTTCGATTACGTGGCTGGATTCAGGATCGGACGCGGCCGGGACAACCGCACCCAAGCAAGCCCGCAACAGCAAGGGCGGCAGCAACCGTACGGACAGCAGGCGCCTCCGGGCCGCCCGTCGTACGGCTACCCCCCTGCGCCGCAGGCTCACCAGTACGGCAACGGCGGACAGCAGTGGCCCCAGGCGAACGGCCACGGCGAGCCGGAGTACTTCGGTGACCACGGTCATCACGCCCAGGGCCCGGACCCGTACGCGGCGAACAACCCGGGCCACACCCAGGCGTTCGGGATCGGCGAGGACCCGTACAACCAGGGCGGCACCTACCGCGCCGGCCAGACGCCGGCACCCCCGGTGGGGCCGCGGCTGCACTGGAAGGAACTGCTGAGCGGCGTCATCATGCGCCCGAACCAGACGTTCCTGCAGATGCGCGACTACACGATGTGGGGCCCGGCCCTGATCGTGACGTTCCTGTACGGCCTGCTGGCGGTCTTCGGCTTCGACGGCGCACGCGAGGACGCGATCAACGCGACGCTCTCCAACGCCGTCCCCATCGTCCTGACCACGGCGGTCGCGATCGTGCTCAGCGCCTTCATCCTGGGCGTGGTCACCCACACCCTCGCGCGCCAGCTCGGCGGCGACGGCGCCTGGCAGCCCACGGTCGGCCTCTCCATGCTGATCATGTCGCTCACGGACACCCCCCGCCTGGTCGTGGCCCTCTTCATGGGTGGCGACGCGCCGTTCGTCCAGATCCTGGGCTGGGTGACCTGGCTGGGAGCCGCCGCCCTGTTCACGCTGATGGTCAAGAAGTCCCATGACCTTCCGTGGCCGAAGGCCCTGGGCGCCTCGGCGATCCAGCTGATCGCCCTGCTGTCGATCATCAAGCTGGGGACGTTCTGAGCCTGGCCGAGCACTCAGGCGGTACGACCGGCGCAGCACATGTCACATGTGCTGCGCCGCAGCATTTCCTGGGCCGGTTGGTCTCGCGTGGCACGGCTCGCGAGCGCACGATGGACTCATGGACGGACGCGACGCACGCGACGTACGGGCCAAGCGGGATGGGCAAGCCGAGCACATCGTGCCGCACGACGGGCCTCTCGGTGACGCCCACGCAAGCGTCGAGCACGCAGGTGACGCGCACGCCGCCGACGCGCACATCAGCGCGCTGCGGGCCGTCAGCGCACCGTCGCGCGTGGCCGAGCCCGCCGAGGGCATCAGCGCGGAGGAACTCGCGCTCGCGGCCCGCAATCACGGGCTGCCACTGGAGGCCCTGCGGTACGAGGTCACACCGCCCGGACTGCACTACGTACTCGTCCACTACGACATCCCCACCGTCGACGCCGCCGGCGCCGACGACTGGACGCTCACCGTGCGGGGCCACGTACGTACACAGCTGTCACTGGACATGACGACCCTGCGCTCGTTCCCGGCCGTCACACACCGGGTGACGATGGAGTGCGCGGGCAACGGCCGGGCCCGGCTCACCCCCCGGCCCGTGAGCCAGCCCTGGCTGGTCGAGGCGGTCGGCACCGCCGACTGGAAGGGGGTCCCGCTGCGTACGCTGCTTGCCGAGGCCCAGGTCGAGCCGGACGCCGTCGAGGCCGTGTTCACCGGCGCCGACCATGGCGTGGAACGCGGCGTGGAGCAGGACTACCAGCGCAGCCTCCCCCTCGCCGACGCCACCGCCGACGACCCCGAGGTCCTGGTGGCGTACGAGATGAACGGCGCCCCACTGCCACCCCAGCACGGCCACCCCGTACGCCTCGTGGTGCCCGGCTGGTACGGCATGGCCCATGTGAAATGGCTCCGCGACATCGCCCTGACCAGCACGCCCTTCACGGGATTCCAGCAGGCGGTGGCCTACCGTTACCGTCGCTCGGCCGACAACCCGGACGACCCCGGCGAACCGGTCACCCGTATCGCCCCGCGCGCGCTGATGATCCCGCCGGGCTTCCCCGACTTCATGTCCCGCACCCGCGTCGTACGCCCCGGCCCCGTGCAGTTGGAGGGCCGCGCCTGGTCGGGCCACGCCCCGGTGACAAAGGTCGAGGTGAGCACGGACGACGGCGAGACCTGGACGGAGGCCGCCCTCGAGACCGGTCTGGACGACCACGGTCCCAAGAGGAGCTCATGGGCATGGCGGAGCTGGCGTACGACATGGACGGCCGCCCCCGGCACCCACGTACTCACCGCCCGCGCGACCGACGCCGCGGGCCACACCCAACCCCTCGACCAGCCCTGGAACCGCGGCGGCTTCGGCAACAACCTCGTCCAGCGGATCCCGGTGGTCTGCCTGCCGCGGGGCGACTGAAGGCGTTGAACCACAGGAGCTCTGGAAAAACATGGCCACGAAGACAGGCGACAGCAGCACGAGCAACACGTCGGACAAATCAGAGGCAGCGGCCCTGGCAGCCCTCGAGGGCGGCCCCGACGACCTGCCCGAGAGGATCGTCCCCGATACGGCCCCGGCGGGCGAGGACCTGAAGATCCCGCACCGCGGCGGCTACGAACACTTCCGCCCGACGTCACGACGCCAGGACACGGCGAAGGGAAAGCTGCCGGTCTACGAGTGGTGGGAGCGTACGGAGATCGCCGAATAGTCCCTCTTCACGACGGGCTCCTGGACGCTCCAAGGAAAGTTGATCCACTCATCGGTCCGCTTCCACACGTACTCGCACTTCACCAGCGACTGTGACTTCTCGTAGATCACGGCGGACCGCACCTCGGCGACATGCTCCAGGCAGAAGTCGTACACGAGCTTCAGCGTCTTGCCGGTGTCGGCAACGTCATCGGCGATGAGCACTTTCTTATTGGTGAAATCGACGACATTCGGAACGGGCGCGAGCATAACGGGCATGTCGAGAGTTGTGCCGACTCCGGTATAAAACTCGATATTCACCAGATGAAGATTCTTGCAATCGAGCGCATAAGCAAGGCCGCCCGCGACGAAAACACCCCCACGGGCTATGGAGAGGACGAGATCGGGCTCGTACCCGTCATCGGCGATGGCTTGCGCCAACTCCCGTACCGCCCCGCCGAACTGCTCGTAGCTGAGATTCTCGCGTACGTCGCTCATGCCGGCCCTGCCGCCCTCACACCTGGGTCCGATGGAAGTTGAGGAAGGACCGCGAGGCGGTGGGTCCGCGCTGCCCCTGGTAACGGGACCCGTACCGCTCGGAGCCATAAGGGAATTCAGCGGGCGAACTGAGCCGGAACATGCACAGTTGGCCGATCTTCATACCCGGCCACAGCTTGATGGGAAGCGTGGCGAGATTGGAAAGCTCGAGCGTGACATGTCCGGAGAATCCAGGGTCGATAAACCCGGCGGTGGAATGCGTGACCAGCCCGAGCCGCCCCAGAGAGCTCTTCCCCTCGAGCCTCGACGCAAGATCATCGGGAAGCGAGATCACCTCGTACGTACTCGCCAGCACGAACTCCCCGGGGTGCAGGATGAACGGCTCGTCCCCGTCCGGCTCGACGAGTCGGGTGAGGTCGGCCTGCTCGATGGAGGGGTCGATATGCGGGTAACGGTGATTCTCGAACACCCGGAAGTAGCGATCGAGCCGCACGTCGACGCTCGACGGCTGCACCATGGAATCGTCGTACGGAGCGATCCGGACCCGCCCGGAGTCGATCTCGGCCCGGATGTCCTTGTCAGAGAGAAGCACGCCCTGAGGATACGCAGAGCGTGGGGGCCCGCCACAATCCACGGACTGTCCGAGCACATCCGAGGACTGTCCGGGGACTACGACGGGCCCCTGCGAGGTGTGGCCGCGGTCTGCCCGTAGCCGTCTGACCGTGGTGGCCGCTTACCGCTTGCCGTCCGCTGGTTGGCCGGTCCGCGTCTCCGTTACCGCATCTCCGTTACCGCTTCTCCATGGCCACGGGTACGACGTTCCGAAGCCGCGCACAGCGCGGACAGCGGATCAGCCGGCCGGGGCCGAGCCGATCCGCCTGCTGCATCGGAAGCTGGGCGGTGCTGAACACGTGCCCTTCGGCACAACGGACGACGGTGCTGCGTTCCATCAAGTCCTCAGAGTCCCTTCCCCAAGAGCCGCGTCTGACTGACGTGAAACGCCACATTACGGGACGAACGGAACGGCCCTCCAGGCGGCACTCCGATCCCGCCCAACCCCTCTCCCACCCCTCCACCGTACGCCCCAACTCCCGCCCCCCGCAGCCCAGTCCACCCCTCGAAAACCACCACAGGCCCCACGGCTTCGACGCCTGGGGCCTGGCATGAGGTACAGTGAACCCGCGTTTCCGACGCCGCTCAGCCGACGTCTTACGCGGGTGTAGTTTAATGGTAGAACATCAGCTTCCCAAGCTGAGAGCGCGAGTTCGATTCTCGTCACCCGCTCCATGATTGAGGCCCAGGTCAGAGACCTGGGCCGTTTTGCTGTCCGCTGTGATCACTCGCCGCGTGCCAGATTCGTGCCAGAACGCTGATCGTCCGGCTCGGCCGCTTGTTCTTCTGGCACGGCCGCAGCTTCCTGGCGTGCCTTGCGTACGGTCGCGTCGAGCCCGGCAGCAACTTCCTGCTGTCGCTCCTCGTCGGAGTGCTGATAGATCAGCGCCGCCTTCTCGGAGGACTGCCCGGCGCGGACCATCGTGTCTTTGAGAGTCGCGCCGGAACGCGTGGACAGAGTGTGTCCGGTGTGCCGGAGATCGTAGAACCGGAAGCCCTCAGGCATGCCGACGATCTCACGCGCCTTGCGCCACCTCCGCCCGAACGTGCTGCGCCGGAAGGGAGCGCCCTTCTCACCGACGAAGAGCAGCCCATCGGGGCCGGGCTCGGCATAGCTCTCCAGGTGCCAGCGGAGCTCCCGGCGGAGGAACGCGGGAAGAATCACAGTCCGAGTTCCTGCCTCAGACTTGGTGTCGCCCAGAACGCGCCGCCCGTTCATCCGCTCCGGCTCGGCGAGGCGGACGCGGACGCGCAGGTTGTCGAGGTCGATGTCCCGACGGCGGAGGCCGGCCAGCTCTTCCGGCCGCATCGGACCGTACGCGCCGAGGTAGACCATGAGCCGCCACCGCATCCCTATGGCGTTGGCGAGCGCGTCGACCTGGGCGACGGTGGCGATGCGCCGCTCAGCCGCTTTCTCTTTACCGGCGCCCTTGATCCGGCACGGATTTCGCGTGATCAGCTCGTCGTCCACGGCCGTCTCCATGATGGCTTTGAGCAGCCGGTACGCCTTGGCCGTGATTGTCTTGGCGCCCGTGATCCGTAGCCGTTCGGCCCGCCACTCGCGGACGCGTGGGGCGGCGATCTCGTCCAAGTCCAAGTCGGCGAAAGCTGTCAGATGCTTGTCGAGGAGGTAGCGGTACAGGTCCTGGGTCAGTGCAGCGAGCTCCCGTTCCTCCACCCACTTGTCGGCGTAGGCCCGAAAGCTCACAGCCCCGGCATCCGGGGCACGCCACTCTCCACGGCGGACCTCTGTCTGCTTTTCAGCAAGCCAGTCGTCAGCGTCCGCCGTCGTCTCGAAGGTGACGGGAGCCGGGCGCATCACGCCGTCAGGCCCCGGATAGCGCGCCTGGTACCGGCCGGACGGAAGCCGTCTGATCGCCCCGAAGCGGCGCCGCTTGCCTTTGCTGTTGGCCATCAGGCGGCCCTCCCACGTCGGGAACGGATTCGCCGCAACGGCCTCACCGTGTGGGACGCAATGAACTCTTCGACCGCGCTTTCCGGGATGCGGACGTGTCGGCCGACCTTCACGTATCGGATGCGCCGCTCCTCGATCAGCCGCCGGGGGAACCGATCCGTGGTGCCGAGCATCTCGGCGACCTGGACGACGGACAGGTAACGGTCAGCCACAGGTGGGCTCTCCTTCCGTTCCGGGGGCGGGTTCGAGGGAGGCGGCGAGCCAGGATTCGCCGCTGCTGAGGCCAGTACCTGCGAACACCCAGTGGGCGAGGACGAGCGTGGTTTCGCCGTCCTGCGGGGCGGTCGGGGTGTCCGGGGTTGCTTGGGCGCGGCGCCATTCGGCGCGGGCGTCGCGGAGGGCGCCGAGGGTGGTGGAGTAGCGGCGGGACTTGGTGGAGAAGTGGCCGCGGAAGCCGAGCATGTGGGCCCAGGCGCGGGGCCGGAGGTCTGCCAGCTCGGGGCGTGCGCCGAGGTCCCAGGCTGTGCGGATCATGCGGCGGGCGTGGTGGGTGATCCGGGCTTGTGCCAGCTCGGCGAGGAACTTGAGCGGCCGGTCCAGGGTGCCGGTCGCCGTCTCAGCGCCTTTCGTGGCGTACTTGGCGATGTACGCCGCTACGGCTCGCTCGGTCAGCTCCTGGCCGTCGTCGAAGTCGGCGGACCGGATTGGGCGTACGTCGAGCTGTCGGCCGAAGGTGAAGGTGTGCGCCCGGCCGTCGACCTCCGGTCCGTTGACGCGTGCTGCGGTCGTGGCGGCGCGGATGGCGTCGGTCAGCAGCTCGGCCGTGGCCCAGGCCGGAGGCGGAGTGTCACCACCTTCCGGGCCGTCGAGGCGGATGACCGCGTGGAAGTGGACGGCTCCGCGCTTCTGGTACTCCGCGACCTTGGCGAAGGAGACGCGCGCATACTCGCGGAATGCGCGTTGGGTGAGTCCGGCGCGCTTGGCGACCTCACGGCGCAGGTAGATGGAGAAGCGGCGCCACAGGGTCCCGGCGTGTGCGTTCCAGAGCACGGCGGCTTCGTAGTCGTACGTGTCGGGGTCAAGAGGCGTGCCGAGAGCCGCATCCTCCTGGTCGTGGTGGACGCCGCAGCGGCAGCCGCGCCCGCCGGAGGGGCGGTTGTGGACCGGGCCGAAGCCGGGGGCGGTGAAGGTGGCGAACACGCGTGGTTGGGCGCCGACTTGTTCAGAAGTGCCTTTGCCCCCGCGTAGTCCGGCGGTGATCAGGTGGTAGGTGTCTCGGCGGTACGTCTCGGCGCAGGACGCACAGCGGGTGGCGCGGCGGTTGTTGCAGCGGACGAGGAGGTGCCCGGCCGGGAGGGTGGCCGAGTCCAGCTGGTGCAGTACGCGGCCGATCTCGCCGGTTGCCATGTTGACCTCGTACTCCGTGCGGTGGCCGTCGAGGCGTACAGGGCGGGTGCAGCCGCCCAGGCCGGAGAGTTGGCGGGCCAGCTCGGGCATGGTGCCGAGGGAGGCCAGCATGGAGAGTTCCGCCAGCGGGGGCGGAGTCTGCCGGGTGATGATGGGAATTCCTTTCGGCTGTTTCGGCGGTTGGGAGGGACGGCTCCGGGGCGGCGGGATGCTTGGCGGCGTTGTGCCGCCCCGGCGGCCGGTCGGCGGTGGTTCGTGTTGCTGATGAGCGAGCGCAGTACGACAGCCGCTATGGCCACGGAGATGGCCGTGACGGCGACGGCCGCCAGGAGCGCGGTGAGTACGACGCCGACGACGACCACGGCGGCGACCGCACCGACTCCGACGCCCACGTACGGGGCGACCGGACGGCCAGCAGGAGCAGCCGGGGCATGGTTCTGCTGAGCAGTGGTGATGGTCGTCGGCGTAGGCGGGGCGTCGGGCAGCTTGGGACGGAACACGGCGGGACTCCTTGTCAGTCGTGGTTGCCGTTGACGACGTCGACACCGGAGCGGGTGCCGGACTCGATGGCGGGGGCGAGGAAGGTGTGCGAGAGCCAGAAGCCGAACAGCGCGATCACAACGGCGACCCAGAGGCGGACACCGAGGAACTTGATCGCGGCCCAGGCGACGACGCCCAGGACGAAGACGAGCGGCAGCGATACGGTCACGGGATCTCCTCAGCGGACGCGGCAGCGGTGGGTGCGGGCGGCCAGTTCGGCGGCGGCGCGGCTGCCGTAGTCCGTCGAGAAGCCGCACCGCGGGGCCGTACAAGCGGCGGTGTGCTTCTCGCGGCCCCGGCCGTCGTAGTAGGTGGCGACCTGGACAGGGCCGATGCGGACGACCCTGCGGAAGCGAGGATTGGTGGGCATCAGGGGGTCTCCTCCTGGTCGTTGTGGTGGTCGTGGGGTTCGCCGGTGAAGTCGGTGGCGTGGTCGGCCAGCCAGCGCAAGATCTCGTTGCCCTCGTAGGTGTCGGCGGCGAGGATGACCGGCTCGGCGATCAGCACGGCTTCGGTGAGGCGGTTCTGTCGGGTCAGCTCGGCGGCGCGCTTGAGCGTGCGGAGCGTGGACGGACGCAACGGGTTGTCTCCTACGAGTCAGGTGAGTTGGGCGGCGATGGCTTCTGCGAGCGGCATCGGGACGCCGAGCCGGGCGCGAAGCGTCGTGGTGTCGATGGCGGTTCCGGTCCGGGCGTGGTGTTCGTCGGCGACCTTGCGGGCGTGGGCGACGAGCGCGGGCGGGACGGGAGTTGGAGAGGGCGGAGCCGATTCCGGCTTCGCGGTGGGCAGTTCGGGTGCCGCAGCGTTCACGGCGGGCTCTGGTTCCGCCGCTGGAACCTCTGTCGGTGTCGGAGCACCGTGGGCCAGCAGGGTTCCGCCGAGGAATGCGACGGCGGGCCATCCGGCGACGAGGATGCGCAGCCAGGCCGGTACATCGCCGAGGTCAAGCAGTCCGGCGGTGGCGACATTGGCGCCCAGCGATGCGGTCAGTGCGACGAGGAACCAGCACCATCCGGCCGCTTTCGGCCCGCCGGAGCTGAGCCGCCGCCAGGCCGCCACCAACAGCAGGTCGACGGAGACCGGGTAGGCCCACGCCTTCCATCCCTGTTGTCCGGCGGCGTAGGCCAGGTCGTGCAGGTGGGCGAAGGACAGCGCGGCAGCGATCACCGCTTGGACGAGTACGGCGTCAACGCGGACGGGCAGCCGCATCACCGCTCCTCGTCCGGCTCCTGGTCGCCGCCGGTCAGGGCGGCGGCGTAGGTCTCCAGTGCCTTGACGTAGTCGGTGCAGGCGGCGGCCAGGTCGCGGACGAAGGCCAGGTGGTCGGCGATGGGAACCCGGTCGAAAGCCGAGACGGTCAGGGAGTGGCCCTCTCCGTTGAGAGTGAGGATCGGGGTTCGTCGACTGTCGTACTGGCTGAGGTGGACGTTGGTACCGGCGTCCGCGTAGAAGGACATCGAGGCGGTCACGAGCTTTCCTCTCCGTGTTCAGGCATGGCGGGGTAGGGACTTGGCGCGGGACGGCCGCGCCGGCCGATGGAGCGGGTGCGCTTACTCGGTGACGGGGCGAGGAGCGGCCACGGGCCCGGACTCCTTCACGGGCACGGGCGGGACGTACGGCCGGAAGGGCGTGAGCGCCGGTACGTCAGGCGCGAGATGTGCCGTCTCGCGGCAGGTGGCCGCAGCATCGACGAGGGACAGGTACGGGGTTCGGATACGGGACCAGCCGCCGGACGTGTCGCCGACGACGCCCAGACCGGGCAGCTCGGCGGCGATGGCGCAGGCAGCGCCTACGGCTTCCGGGGCGATGTCGCCGAGCGCCATCTTGGCGGAGGCTTCGTCATTCACGCGGTGGCAGACCCGGCCGGTCAACTGGGCCCGGAGCATGGTGGCGCCCTTCCCCAACTCGGCGCCGAAGCGCTGCCCGCAGACCTCCAGGTAGATCCCGGCGGCCCGGCCGAGCTGAGCGAGCCGAATGAGCTGGGTGACCATCTCATCCCTCCGCTCCTCCTCCTTTCGCGTGGCGACGAGGAAGAGTTCCGCCACCTCGTCGATGAACAGCACGACGGGAGCGGGGCGTTCGCTCTCGGGCAGGCCCCAGATGTCCGAGGTGATCCCCGCGTCCGGGGTGCCGGGGGCGATGCCCTGACGGGCCTTGATCAGGTCGTAGCGGTTCTCCATTTCCTTCACGAGCACAGGCAGCAGCTCGGCCGCCTGCTCCGGATCGGTCGCGAGCGCCGACAGCCGTGCAGCGAAGGGCGCCAGCTCCACGCCCCGCTTGCAGTCGATGCCGACCAGGACCACCGGCTGAGCGGCCAGCTCGGCGAGCAGGTTCCGCAGGTACATGGACTTGCCCGAGAGCGTGGCGCCGAGCACGAGTTCATGCGGTACTGCGCGGTAGTCGCGTACGAACGCGGTCGCGTCCTCTCGCAGTGCCACCGGCACGCGGAGCAACCGGCGGTCGATCCGGCGAGGCATCCGTACTTTCCGCAGGACGTCGAAGCCGACGAGCCGCAGTTCAACGACTCCGGGCTTGATGTCCCGCACGTACACAGCGTGAACGCCCCAGGCGTGCCGCAGCCGTTCGGCCGAGGCTGCCACGTCCGCAGGTTCCTGCCCCGGAGCCAGCCGCAGCCGAAGCCGCAGACCGGTCGTGGTCGGCCGGACCATGCCCCGACGCGGGGGCACCGGCCGGACCTCACGGCGAGTGGTCGCCTTGACGGCCAGTGCCCGCCACCGGGACGGCTCGACCGTCAGGCCGCACGCGTCCATGGTCGAGGAGTACGAGGCCAACAGCCGGGCCACCGAGACCGGTAGCCCGACCGTGGACCAGTACGCCGCCGGGTGGGCATGCCGGGCGTAGGCCGCGCCGCTTATCGCAGCGAGCGACCCGCCCAGCTCGACCCACGTCACCAGGTCCGTAACGGCGATCAGCCCGCCTCAGCGGCCGGGAAGGCACCCGGAGCAATGGCAGTGGCCCGGTAGGCGATGCCGTGCCGCTGCTGGCCGTTGAACACGCTCTCCCACGGCCGCGCCACCAGCCCCGGCAGCGCGACCGGAGCTCCGAGCGTCAGCCCCTCGGAGACACCGCTCTCAGGAACCGTGACCTTGATCAGTGACGACTCCCCCTCCTCGATGTAGACGACTCCGATCGTCATCAGTGCCTCACCGCTCACGGCGTCCTTGGCGATCTCCCCGGTCTGCCGGTCCCGCACCTTCGGCGACGGCGCTTCGGTGAGCAGGATCGTGGCGGTCGAGGCATCAATGCGGATCACACGCACAGAGATTTCTCCTTCTGAGTCGATCAACCTGCCACCTGACAAGTTGACTTAGCAAGTTCGAAGGTAGGGATGCCAGGTTGACTTGTCAAGTCGTTGCCGAGCAGAACCCGCCCTGCTCCAGGCTCAGTTCAGGCGGTAGGTGTCTTCCAGTTCCTGCCGATCGGCAGGTAGCAGCACGTCAGAGACTTGCAGCGCCTGCCCGGAAGCGTCGCACGCGACGACAAGGACGCTCAGGACAGGCACGCCATCTGGCAAGCCCAGTAGCTCACCCTCACCGCTCTCAGGCAGTCGAGCTGAAACCCGTTCCGTCACATGGTCGAAGCGGGCTTTCTTCCGCGCCTCCAAGTGCTTACGAACACTGCCGCTCAGGGCTTCGGAGCTCCCCAGCTCGGTGCCCTCAGCCAGGCCGGCGGGGAAGTACGACGAGACCAACTCGACCGCTTCGCCGTCCTCTTCGACCAGGAACCGGCGCATGAGCACCTTGGCCCGCTTCGGCAGCCCAAGCGCCGAGGCGACCCGCGCCGGAACGGGGACTTCACCGACCTCAACCAGACGTCCCAAGGTCTGCGACTCGTCGCGCTCCAGCGCCTCGCGGCCCCGACGATCCTTCTGCTCAACGACTTCCGGACGCCCCCGGACGATCGTGCCGAACCCCTGCCGGGACTCCAGCCAGCCATCCCGCTTCAGCAGCTCAAGCGCCCGCACGACGGTCGGACGGGACATCCCGAAGGCCTGCACCAGCTGGTTCTCACTGGGCACCCGCGTACCGGGCGAGTACGTGCCGTCCTCGATGCGACGCTGAATCGTCTGCGCGAGGCGCACGTACTTCGGTGGCTCCACTTCATACGCCATGAATGCCGCCCGTCGGGATTGGCCAAGTCAACTGGTCAACCAGACTAGCGAAACTTGCACACTCACAGTAGAAGGGGGCCGAAGCCTCCATTCGACGGCCAGGCATCAGCCACCACGAAGGAGACCACCGTCCCGCCGAAGCGGCTGGGCCCGGAGTGCCACGACTCGGCGATGGTATCGACGAGGAGCAGCCCGCGCCCGTGAGCGTCGTTGGCCTCTGGGCACCGCATCCGCACATTCGCCGGGAACCCCGGATTGTGCACCTCGATCCGGAGCGAGGTCTCCTCGCGGTACCACTCGACTCGCACAAGCCAGGTCTCATCCGACCGTCCGTAGAGAATGGCGTTCGTAGCCTGGGCGGGCACCAAATCCTGGCGACTCGACGACCTGGTCCGCGCCGAGCGTGCGAAACACCCCAGCGAGGGAGCTGCCGAGGGCTGATGGTGCGGTTGTGGTGCACGACCGGGCCACCGGGCTGGACAACAAAGAACCCCCGGGTCTCAGGCCTGGGGGTTTCGCAGGGAGTGGGTGACGAGAGTCGAACTCGTGCTCTCAGCTTGGGAAGCGACGGCGCTTGGATGGGCCTTACGGCTCTGACCAGCGCGGATGACTGCCCGCTGCGGCGGTTGTGTCGTCGGACCGCACCGCTGTTGACCACCCCGCGACCGTGCGTCGGGCGGCCGGGACGTCGGCGGCCACGTCATCGGCGGCGGCGTCTTCGGCGGTCGCATCCTTGGCAGTCGGCTTATCAGGCATCGGCTTCTCGGCCGTCCGCTTCTCGGCCGTCCGCTTCTCGGCGGTCCCAGGCGTGCCTTCCACCGCCTCCCCGTCGGCCGCAGCAGCGGCCGTCGTCCCCGTCCGCCGTGTCATCGCGACGCCCGCGAGGACGACGGCCATGCCCAGCCCCACCCGGATGCTCAGGTTCTCGCCCAGGATGACCGCGCCAAGGAGAACGGAGACCACCGGCAGCAGGTAGCCGACCACGGCCGCGTTGGTGGCGCCCTCGTCGTTGATGATCCGGTAGGTGAGGTGGAACGTGATCGCGGTGCACAGGACACTGAGGGCGACGGCCGCGATCACGACCGTCGGTCCCGGGTTGACCGACTCCAGGCCGCCGATCGGCATGGCGAAAGCGGTCAGTCCGCTCGCGGCGACGAGCTGGGCGGCGGAGAGGGAGATAGTGGGTGTGCCCTTGCCGACCAGGGTGCGGCCCATGTATGTGAACGCGACGGCGTAGCTGGCGGCCGCACCGAGGATGGCGAGGGCGCCCCAGCCGGTGGCCCCGGTCGTCTGCCAGGGGGCGAAGATGAGAGTCACGCCGGCGAAACCGAGCAGGAGGCCCGCGAGGCGGACCGGGCGGAGCTCGCGTTCCGAGCCGAGGGTGAGACCGAGGGCGATCGACCAGAGCGGGGTCGTGGCGTTGAGGACTCCGGCGAGGCCCGAGTCGACGGTCTGCTGGCCCAGGCTGAACAGCGCGAACGGGAGCGCGTTGCAGAAGAAGGCCGCGACGACGATGTGGCGCCAGACGGCGATGCCCCGCGGCATGCGTCGGCCCGACGCGTAGCAGGCGACGGTGAGGACGAGTGCGCCGAGGACGCAGCGGACGAACGTGACCTGAAGTGGGGAGAGCCCGCGCAGTGCAAGCTCGATCCAGAGGAACGTCGAGCCCCACAGCAGGGCGAGCACGACCACCCGCACTGCGCCCCCCAGACTCCGTGTACTGCTGCTCACGTTGCTTTCCTCCTTTTCGGTCCAGCGGCTCGTTCGGTCTCCGGTCCTTCGAACCCGTCCTTCGGACCCGTCCTTCGAACCCGGTCCTTTGAAGGTGCCTCAGCCAAGTTTTGAGGACAAGCAAATGGTTCTACCTATTCTGTTAAGCTCTGCTACATGCTTGACGTGAGGCGACTGCAGGTCCTGCGTGCGGTGGTCACCAGCGGCACAGTCACCGCCGCCGCGGCCCACCTGGGCTACACGCCGTCCGCCGTCAGTCAGCAGATCGCGGTGCTGGAGAGACAGGCCGGTACGGCGCTGCTCGAACGGGTCGGCCGCGGTGTGCGGCCCACGGCCGCCGGTCTGCTGCTCACCGAGCACGCGGCCCTGATCAGCTCGGCGGTCGCCCAGGCGGAGACCGCCCTCGCCGACCTCCGCGCCGGACGCACCGGCCGCTTGTCGGTCCGTTACTTCGCCACGTCGGGGTCCACGTTGGTGGCCCCCGCCCTGGCTCGTCTCCGCGCCGAGCATCCCGGCGTCCGTGTCGACCTTCAACTCACCGACCCGGAGGACCCGTTCCAGGAGGTGGCCCGGGGCCGGGCCGATCTGGCCGTGGTCGTCCAGACGCCTGACCGCGTCGGCGACGGCTTCCGGCTCGTTCACCTTCTCGACGACCCGTACGCCGCCGTACTGCCCCTTGGTCACCCCCTCGCCGACGAGGAGATCCTCGATCTGAACGAGCTGTCCGGCGAGCAGTGGGTCGGCAGCGAGCCGCCCGGGCCGTGCCTGGAACCGGTGATCGACTCCTGTGCGGCGGCCGGCTTCAGCCCCGACTTCGTCATCCAGAGCGAGGACTACGCCACCGCTCAGGGCTTCGTCGCGGCCGGTCTCGGTGTCGGCCTGATGCCGAGGCTGGGACTGCGCAGCCAGCACCCCGGCGTCGTCGTACGCCCGGTCCGGGGTCCTGAACCGTTCCGGGTGATCTCGGCGGCCGTACGGGAGACCTCCCTCGAACAGTCCGCCCTGCGCGGCCTGCTGGATGCGCTGCGGGAAGCGGCCTGCGCCGCCGAGTCGCCCGACGGCCCCGGGGCGGACTTACCGTGACCCACGACTGGTGGCTGTACGACGACCGCCTGCTCGCCGTGGGCCACTTCACCCCCGCGGGCACGCGTCGACGCCGCCGGCGAGGGCCTGGACCCGGGCTGCCGGAGCGGAACTCGCGTGGACAAGCCTCCAGGTGTGTGACCCGCCCCGTCGACCGGGCCGGGCCGAGCCAGAACTGTTTACCCGCGACCTGCAGATTTCCACTCGCAGGCACCACCCGCTCGAACTCCACCGGCCCGCCATGCTCGACCGGCGCCACGCTGTCCGGCCCTTGATTCGGCAGGTCAGACGCCTCCGGCGCCACCGCTGCGGGCCGCAGCTCAGCCGGCTCCGCGGCAGGAGGCGCCGCCACAGGAGCCGTTCGCTGCTGCGGGATGAGCGAGAGCACTCCTGGCACTTTCAAGCCCAGCACATCCCGTTCGTCCTCGGGCACCGGTACGAACCAGTCGGCCGGACTCTGCATGTCCAGAGCCTGGTGCGGACGTGAGGAGTTGTACTCCTCCACCCACGCATCCAGCGCCCCCTGAGCCGCCTCGATGCTCTCGAAACGACCGCAGTCATCGAGGAGTTCGCGCCGCAGCGTCTGGTGGAACCGCTCGACCTTGCCCGTCGTGGTCGGTGACGCCGGCTGGGTCAGCCGGTGCGCGATCCCGTTCTCCCTACAGATCCGGTCGAACAGCACCTCACTGCCCTTGCCGAACCGGTCGGTGAACTGTTTGCCGTTGTCGGTGGCCACTTCCTCCGGCACCCCGAACCTCTGCAAGGCCCGGGCGAACGCCGAGCAGACAGCCCGACCGGTCGCACGCTCGACCACCGACGCGATCACGCAGTACCGGGAATGATCATCCACCCCCGTCACGACCTTCGCCTCGGTCAACTCCCCGGTCACCGGGTTGACCAGCATCACCCCGCCGACGATGTCCATCTGCCACAACTGCATCGCACGGTCCCGCTGCCAGCGCTTGTAATCCGACCGCCTCCGACGCCGAACCCCCGGCTCCACCAGCCCATGCCGCACCAGGATCCGATACACCGTCATCCGCGACGGCACCGGCGCCACCGTCCCGGACCGCTCCAGCACATGAGCGATCCGCCGCGGACCCCACCGGGGATGCTTGCGCCGCAGCTCACACACGGCCGCCTCCACCTCGGCAGACGCCTGATGCGAACACGAGGCCGGCCTGCGCGACCGGTCCGCCAACCCCGCCAGACCCGAAGCCTCATACCGGGACTTCCACCCGCTCACCGTCTGCCGCGACACCCCCAGCTGGGCGGCAACCTCCGTCACCGTCGCACCCGCCAGCACCGCAAGCACAGCCCGGTATCTCTGCTCGACAACCGACAACTCCACCAGCGCCAATCCCGGCCTCCCCACACGCACCGCAACGACGCGCACAGAAAAGCCGAACACGGCCACTGTCAACCATCAGCTGGGACCGAAGTGTCAAGCATCTACCGGGACCGGACAAGACCCAGCCGAAGCCTGAGTAACAACTTTCTCTACGGGTTCAAGGCGGCTCGCTCCGCTCCCCGCGCGCGGCACGGCCCCCAGCCGTGCCTGCGCTCCAGTCTCCGCCCCGCTCCAGCCCGGCCGGCGCCCGTGCCGCGCACACAGCAATCGGCTGCTTGCCGTACAAGAGCTACGTCGTGGCTAGGGCGGTCGGCTCCGCGGCTTTACGGAGCCACTTTGGCGCGAGCCTCGAAGATCATGGCCCCAACGTCGTGCTTTACCGGGCAGGTCCACAGACTGCCCGACGCGCCGCAAGCTTACGGGGCCATGATCACTCGCGCCAAAGCAGCGCCACCCCAAAGCCGCTACGCCGCCCTGGCAGCCTTGTGGCGCGATCACCAGTACCCGCTAGCACTGACCAAAGCACACGCATAACCTATGGGGTTCAAACGGGGAGTACGGATCGGCACCGTAGCTCCAGCAACGACGATGTCGCCCAGGGGACTTGATGCTGAGGCCTTCAGAGCCGCTCATGCGGGAATTGGACTTCGAGCGCGCTCTCGGAGAGGAAAAGGATTGGAAGCCGGACCTCGCTCCAACGCAGCTAATTGATGAAGCCTTCCCGTGCGACGCCGATCAGGAGTACGCAGATTACCTCAAGGGAGTAACTCAAGCGGAGATATCTGAACCGTATGCGGACCTAATCACGGCCAGCAAGTGGCGCCACGGTAGACGACCTCTCCATATCATGCCCATTGGGGAGCGAGTTTTTTACAGAGCGCTCGTCAACCTGCTTGAGGATGACCTACCCAAGTACGAGCGAAGCGGCGAAGCATTCGACGATTTCGAACAGGGCCCTATTGTAAGCGACGAAGTTGACTTCGTCATCAAAGCAGACATAGCCAACTATTTTTCCTCTATAGATCACGAGTTGCTGTCGCGCGAAATTGTAAACCGTAGTGGACGCCAGGAGGTAGCCCAGGTTCTATCTTCATTCTGGCGCTCACTTTTCGATCGGGGGGTAGGAATTCCCCAGATGAGCGAGCCTAGCAAATTGCTAGCCGAGCTACTGACTGAGAATCTTCACAGAAGTCTCATCAGGCGTGGCCTACAGGTGTGGCGTTACGCTGACGATTTTCGAATCGGCGTGAAAACTCGAAGCGACTGTGTCTCAGCCCTCGACGCCATGCATGAGGAGTCACGCAGTCTAGGGCTTTCGCTCAACGACTGGAAAACTCACGTACTTCCGATAGGGCGATACACGGAGCTTATAAATGAGCCCCTGGAACAGGAAAATGCGGCCCGCTCCTCTGTAGTGGAGGATCTTACGGCATGGGACCCATACTCGGATACAGGTAGCGATATCTATATCCCAGATGATGAAGATGTGTATGTCGGTGCCGCCGTGCAACTACTCTCTGAGCTAGCCTCCGAAGAACCTGACGCCGTCCTTGAACATAGCGGTTTGCGGGAACGTCATCGACTGATACGCAAGTCAATAGACATCTTGGAGTTCTTCCAAGATGATTCCGGCTTGCCGTACGTTTCGGAAGCATTGACACAAGAACCCCAACTCACACCCGCAGCCTGTCGATATATGGCCGCCGTGGCAGCAAAGAACCCCGATTCTGTGCGACGAACCATTTTGGAAATACTTACTCAATCCGCACCAAATAAATGGCAGAAGATATGGCTTGCCTGGACCCTTCAAGTACCAAGCCTGGAACTTTCTAATCCAAACCAGGAAGCAGAAGCCTTGAAGGCTTTCATAATGGCATTGCTGGTGGATCGCTCAGAGTTTGCGCGCAGCATTGCACTTTGGACGGCAGCACGCCACAGGATGCTCAACAAGGAGCAGTGGGCTGCAGTCGCCGATTCAACGCGCGGACTGGGGGCTCCGTATGTAGCAGCCTCCCTTTCTGGCATCACGGGCCTTAGCGAGGCGGATCGGAAGCGCCTAACACCCACATCAAAACTTGACGCTTTGGCGGCCGAATGGGGTGCTCGTTGTATCCCCTAGACATGTCCGTAGAGGCCGAAGAAGCATGTCGCTCCATAATGCGGATTTGCGCCGATTGGGAGATCGTGTCACGAAGAATCGATCAAGCGGATATGCGAAACAGGGTGGCCATTTCGAACTCAGACAGTTTGACAGCTGAGCAAAGCGCTCAAACTTTGTCTTATATTTCACGAATGGTCGCAGAATGCGAATACTTTACCTTCGGACGCATAAGAGATATGGCTTCGGCGCATGTGGAGGCAGCCGGCAGTCCGATGCTCACCAAGTTGTACGAGAAGAATAAGTCGACCATTGATTCAACATGGCCCAATGCGCTCGCGTTTGCCAAAGATTCCCTCGGTGTCGATCTCAGGCGCCTGTCCGAATGGAGCTCGTTCCAGCATCTCATCACACTCAGGAACGCATCTGCCCATGGGCGAGGTGAATTCACAGAGAAGCAGCTTAAGAATCCTCAAGAAGTCAAAAAAATGCTACAGGGGCTCTCTGATTTTGGATATTCATTTGACGGGCACAGGATAGTTGCTTATAGAGGGTCGGTTAGAGACTCAAGCCGTGACTGTCGATCATTTGCTCTTGCGGTCGATGCGGCAACCCGGAATCTTCCCAGATGACGGCCACTGGTAAGTGTGTCAGGGCGCCCCGATGCAGCGAGAGGGAGGGCAGTGCAGACCGAGACGTGGGTGGGGCTAATCGGTTTCGGAGGCGCAGTGGTGGGGGCGGGAGGAGCGCTGCTGGGCGGATGGCTCCAGCAGCGGCACCAGGCGAGGATTGCGAAGGCCGAACGCCGGGAGGAGCGCCGGTACACGGCGGGCCAAGCCGCGCTGGACATGCTCATACACTTTCGCCAGGCTACCGCAAACCGGATCGATGAAGAGGAGAGTGAGAACGCCTGGACCGAGGTGTTCGTCGAGTGGAGCGTGACCTTCGACGCTGCCCTCTACGTGGTGCCCGATGCCGACGAGATGCGCGACCGGGTATTCGGCATCATGGGGTTCATTGGATATCACGAGGCTCTGGGCCAAACCCACAGTGAGGCGAATCTTTGGATTGACGCCCTCTGCAAGGAGGCCATCGCGGTGCTCTCCGCCTTCCTGCGGGAGGAACCGCTCCCGGAACCCTCGCAGTTCTTTCTAGATCAGCGAGAAATGGTGAGGGCACACCTCCGAGCCCAGCGAGACCCGTCATGACGCCGGTCAGTCGCTCGTAGCCCAGAAACCTTCATGCCCAACTACGGCCCGCGCCTTGAAGCGGCCAAGGAGCCTCTCCACGCCCATCTGTACGGTGGAGCCGGCGAGTCAGGACGCGACCGACGCACCACAAGCGCACCAGATGGAGCGGGAAACAGCGGGGCACCACGGTGAAGGGGACCAAGGGCGATGAGGCCTGGTGCCAGGCGAACGCCCAGTTCAGCAGCCTTATCCACCCCAAATGATCGCAGCTTCCCAAGCTGCGTCACCTCAGACACAGCAAGGGCCTTGATGCCTACCACCAGCATCAAGGCCCTTCCGGTCGTCAGCTCAGACAGGAAGCAGCAGACCAGCTGCGGAACCTTCTGCGACCGCCGCGGCCACCATCAGAACGGCCTCACGTGACTTTCGCATTTTGCTCATGGTGTTCTCCCTTCGAGTAGCGCGGGCAGTTGCGTTACCTGACGTAGTGCTTCCTAGGACCAGTGCAACGAACCTCAGTGCCAACGCGGCCGAAGCGAGTACGAGGAAGGGCGCAAGGGGAATCGAACCCCAAACTCCTGCCCCTAGTCTCAACTGACGACGCGCCGAGCATACATGGACCACTTCAGCGCGAGTGCTCAAACCGAGCCACAGTCCTGTCGAGAACGGCCGTGCCAGATGCGTGCCAGGTCGTGCGGGGAACCACGGGGAACAGCAGGTACCGAAGCGGTGGTCAGCCAGGGCGCCAACGCGCTCCGCCGCAGGTCAACAGGACACCCCCAGCCGGAGCACCCAAGCTTCCCAAGCTGAGAGCGCGAGTTCGATTCTCGTCACCCGCTCCATGCGAAACCCCCAGGTCAGAGACCCGGGGGTTCTTTGTTGTCCAGACCGGTGCACGGGTGGTGCACCACAACCGCGCCATTAGCTCTCCGTTAGCTTCCGGTGGACTCCTCCTTGTGGTGCGCGGTGTTGTCCTTGTGGTGCTTCGCACGCTCGGCGCTCACCATCTCGTCGAGTCCGGCGGCCACCTCGCGCTGCCGCTCGTTGTCGGAGTGCTGATAGATCAGCGCCGCCTTCTCGGAGGACTGGCCGGCCCGGACCGTGGTGTCCTTCAGCGTCGCACCGGAACGCGTCGAGAGCGTGTGTCCAGTGTGACGAAGATCGTAGAAGCGGAAGCCGTCCGGCAGGCCGACGGCAGTACGGGCACGCCGCCACTTCCGGCCGAAGGATGTCCGGCGGAAGGGAGCTCCCTCCTCACCGACGAAGAGGAGGCCATCAGGCCCCTTCTCTGCGTACCAGGCGAGGTGGCGTTTCACCTCCTTCCCAGGAAGGCCGGAAGGACGACGAAGCGTACGCCCGCGTCCGACTTGGTCGCGCCGGGAGCTGCAGCACCATCGGAGCGACCACGACACGCAGCGGACTGTCCGTCCATGCCGAGCTCGACCCCGGCGCCTACCCCACCGGCGTCACCGTCCCCGACACCGTCATGGAACGCCTGCCCATGACGCCGCACGAGTGGCACGGCACGTGGAACTACACCCTGCGCCCCGAACCACTCGCTCCTGAATTGTCCCCACCCTGCGCAGAGTTCGGACGCTTTCCCACCGGCGACAAGCTCCCCATGTAGCTGCGGCACCCCAGCCTCACCGGACTCGAACCCGCCGCCTTCGACGATCTCGCCGCCCGTTACCAAGCCTGGTGTGCCGGGCATCCGCCGATCTTCCTGCCCGGCAAACGCCCCGACGGCGGCCCCGGCGCCGGCAGCAGACGACTCTCCGTCGCCGACCAGCTTGTCGTCTTCCTCCTCACGAAGCGCTGGTCCATGGCCCGGACACCACTCGCCGAGGCAACCGGCCTGGCCAAGAGCCGGATCGGCGCGACCCTCCGAGAGGCCACACCCGTGCTCACCGCGCTCGGGTACACGGTCCCGGTCGGCGTCCTCACCGTGACCACGACACAACAGCTCGCCGAGATCGCCGGGCACGACCTCACGCCCCCGTAACCCTCACCAAGATCTAGGAGTTATTGTTCGGCAGCTTCCTGAGCCTATGAGGCCGGGGCCTTCTGGTGGCAGGAGACCCCGGCCTCTGTTGTAAACCCGGGGGTCAGGGGCGGTCGGCTGGGTGAGCGAGATCGTAGGGGCGCGGGTAGGGGCCGGGCTGGTAGGCGGTGTAGCGGGCCGGGGTCGTGGGGTCGGCGGCCGCGGCGCGGTTGTTGAGGGCGGCGGCGTCGGTGTCGGGCCAGTGGCCGGTGGTGATGCGGTCTTCCAGGGTGTTGAGGGCGCCGAGGCGTTCGGCCGCGCTGAAGGAACAGTGGCCGGCGTTGTCGACGTAGGCCCGGCGCAGCAGGGCACCGGAGCCGGCTGCGGTCACGGCGCGGTGGTAGGCGTTCTCGACCTGCACCGGCAGAGTCGGATCGCCGATGGTGTGGATGTCCATCTGGGGTTTGGTCAGCTTGCCGGTGAGGGCGCTGGTGGTGCTGGTCTCGGCCAGGGCAGCGGGGTTCTCACTGATCGTGGGGGCGTGATTGAGGGTGGTGAGGTCGTCTTTCAGGGACAGGCCGGCGGACTTGTAGAGCTCGCCCACTCCCTTGGCCACGGAGGACTTCGCCAGCAGCGCGGCGAAGTTCACCCCGGTGGTCCAGGAGGGGTTTCCGCCCGCTCGGGCCTCGGCGTCCTGCCGACGTATGAAGGTGCGCTGCAGGAAGCCCAGGATCGCCGAGTACTGGTTGGCCTCCTGGGCGGCCCAGTCGGTGGGCGCGGGGCGGGTCTGGTTCGCTGAGTTCCAGACCGGGATGTTGTGCAGGGCGGCGGCGAGGGCGATCCGGGCCCGGCCTTCGGGGGTCGACTGCGCCTCGGTGACAGCGGCGGTCAATGCGCCCGCGGCATCGGCGGCGGCCTGCGGGGAGGACAGGTCGGTCAGCGGGATGTCGGCGTCGGGCGCGATCAGGGTCTTGAGGGCGAAGACCGTGTCGAGGGCGTCGTTCCAGTTGGCGACGCCACCCTGGACGAGGCCGCACATCGACAACGATCCGTCGATGCTGTTCCCGTGGCGCTCGGCGATCGCCGTGGTGACCAGGCCGCCGAAGGAGTCGCCCCAGGCGATGGTGCGGCGGGCCGGGCCGAAGCGACTGGTGAAGGCGTCGAGGGTCTGCATCTGGCTGGGAACCGCGTCGGCGATGGCGAAGCCGGTGGTGGCGTAGGAGGAGCCGATGAGTGCGTATCCCTGTGCCAGCAGCAGGGACTGGGTCGTGCCGTCGGGCGCGTCGCGGGCCGGGTTGCTGCTGCCGGGGTCGACGTAGCCGTGGCTGTAGACGAGGACGGTGCCGTTCCAGTCGGCCGGGACATCCATCATGTACGTCGCGCCCGAGGGGAGTCGGCCTTCGACGTGGGTGGTGTCGTTCGTCGCCGAGTGCGCGGCGGGCGACGCGGTGGCCAGGAGGAGCGTCGTGAGGGTGACCGCGACAAGGTTGGCGCAGCGGGCGGCTCTCGGTGCCACAGGGGTCTCCTTCGCGGAGGGTGGGCCGGCGGGTGTGTGGTGCCTGGGCGCGCGGGCGGTCAGCTGACCGGGTTCTCGGCCTCCTGCCGTCCGCCTGTCGCGCTGGTGGCCGGTTCCTGGGGTGACAGGTCGGCGTCACGGGTTTCGGCTATGCGCCAGATGCAGACGATCGTGGCCAGTGCGGACGCGGCGACGAACAGGGCGACGAAATGGGTGTCGCCGTCGCCGTAGGCGAGCAGGCTGGTGGCGATGAGCGGGGAGAAACCGCCGCCGAGCAGCGAGGACAGTTGGTAGCCCAGGGAGGCGCCGGTGTAGCGGTGGCCGGTGCCGAAGCTCTCGGCGGTGACGGCGGGCCAGGGGGCGTACATCACCGGCTGAAGCACGCAGCGGCCGATCAGCAGGGCGGCGAGCATGCCGGCCGTCGACCCGGACTGGATCGTCTGGAACAGCGGGTAGGCGAGTACGACGGTGGCGACGGCGCCGGTGAACATGACCGGGCGGCGACCGTACCGGTCGGACAGGGCGGCGACCGCGGGCAGGATCGGCAAGGAGATCGCGGATCCTATGGCCAGCACGAGCAGGACGGTGGAGCGGTCGTGTCCTTCGTTCACGGCCAGGGTGATGATGAACGTGCTCCACAGGGCCTGGATGACCAGAGGGCCGAGTCCGAGGCCGGTGGTCAGGACGAGGTTGCGCGGATGCCGCAGGACCTCCAGGACGGGCAGTCGTGAAGGCTTGGGATTGGTGCGCTTCTGCGCGGCGAAGGCCGGGCTCTCCGCCACCCGTGAGCGGACGAACAGTCCCACCGCGAGCAGCACGATGCTGAACAGGAAGGGGATGCGCCAGCCCCAGGCGAGGAACTGCTCGTCAGGGAGCCAGGACACCGCCAGGACGGCCAGGGTGGACAGCAGTGATCCGAGCGGGGCGCCCATGGTGGTGAAGCTGCTCCAGAAGCCGCGCCTGCGGCTGCCCGCGTGTTCGGTGGTCATCAGCACCGCGCCGCCCCATTCGCCGCCGATGGCGAAGCCCTGGACGGTGCGCAGGAGGACGAGCAGGACGGGGGCCCAGACCCCGATCGCGGCGTAGGTGGGAAGCAGCCCGATCAGGAAGCTGGCCAGGCCCATCGTCGTCATGGTCGCCATGAGCATGGACTTGCGGCCTACGCGGTCGCCGAAGTGACCGATGATCAGGCCGCCGACGGGGCGGGCGAGGTAGCCGGCGGTGAAGCTGCCGAAGGCGGCGATGGTGCCCACCGCCGGGTCCAGGCTGGGGAAGAACAGCTTGTTGAACACCAGCGCGGCCAGGGTGCCGAACAGCAGGAAGTCGTAGAACTCCATGGCGGTGCCGAGCAGCCCGGAGACGGCCACACGGCGGAGCTGGGTCGGGGAGGGCGGAGCGGGGGTGAGCGGGGCAGGGGTGGGCTGCGACATCGGAGCCTCCGGGGACGCGGTTCAGGAGATGAGCGGGATCCTCTGCAGGTCCTCGCCGACGATCAGCCGGCCGGTGAAGTGCTCACCGGCCTCGTGCCAGCGGGGACGGTCGATCTGGGCGGGGACGAGGTGGTTGAGAACGAGCGTGCCGACGCCGGCCTTCTGGGCGACGCGGCCGACGTCGGGGATGGGGGTGTGCGCCGAGGTGTGATGCGCGATGGTCGCCCGCGCGCGGGGTGTGTCCACGGCGCCGTGGGTGCGCTGCACCCACTGCTCGTCGATGACCTCGTGGACCAGCACGTCGGCGCCGGTCGCGAGCGTGATGACGTTGTCGCAGACCCCGGTGTCGCCGGAGAAGACCACCGACCCGCCGGCGGTGTCGAAACGGAACGCGTACGCGGGGCTCATCGGCGCGTGCTGGACCAGGACTGCCGACACCTCGACCCGGTCGTCCTGGTAGACGGGGAGGGGGTCCATCGGCGGCGCGGCCGCGGTATCCGGGTCGAACGGCACGGAAGCCGGCAGCTCGATGTCGTACGCCTCCAGAAGGCGGCCGGGATGGCTGCGGCCGTTGTCCCGCATCCGGTCGTTGATGTCGGTGGCGAACGCCTGCGCCAGGTGACGTACGGTCGCGGCGAAGCCGGGCATCGGGTCCTCCGGACACACCACGTCCTGCGCCCGGAGATCGGCCGAGGGCGCCGCCACGCGGCCCCGGGAACCGGGCCCGTACAGGTGCACGGGCCGGGTGACGTCCTCCAGGTTCTCGTACCAGCCGAACAGCAACAGGTTGGCCAGGTCGGCGATGTGGTCGGAGTGCAGGTGCGTGACGAAGCCCGCCCGCAACTGGCCGAGGTCCAGGCCGGCGAGCTTGCTCTGGCGGCAGGCACCGTAGCCGAAGTCCACGAGGTAAAGCGCGTCGCCGACGACCACCGCCGAGGCGATGCCCGCTCGGTTCGTACGAAGGCGGGGGCCTCCCGCCGTACCGAGCAGGACGATCTCCGTCCCCGACGTGATCTGCTTCATCGCGTGCGGCTCCTCAACAGGGCGATCGACCGGGCACCTCGATTGCACTCCTGCACGAGCCATACGACAAATACCGATTACCCTCGGAGGGGCATAGGAAATTTCTATATCAGGCTGGGAGGGGCTGTGGAACGCAGGCAGATCGAGTACTTCCTCGCGGTCATCGACCAGGGCAGCATCACCGCGGCCGCCGCCGCACTGCACGTCTCCCAGCCGTCGCTCTCCCACGCCATCAAGCTGCTCGAGTCCGATCTCGGCGCGGAGCTGTTCCACCGCATGCCCCGAGGTGTCCGCCTGACCCCCGCAGGCGAGGCGTTCGCAGGGCAGGCGCGACTGATCGTCCGCGAGATGGAGACCGGCCGGGCCGTGGTGAAAGCCGTGTCGGGGCTCGTCGCGGGACGGCTGGACCTCGTCGCGCTGCCCGGCGTGCTGCTCGACCCGCTCGCCGCGGTGATCGGGCAGTTCCGGTCACGCCATCCCCAGGTCCGCATCCGCGTCACCTCGGCCGAGCGCCCCGAAGAAGTCCGTGAGGCGGTCCGCTCCGGCGCCGTCGAACTCGGCCTGACCGACCGTCTCGACCCCACTGAACGCGACCTCGCCGGCGAGCTCGTCACCGAGCAGGACATGGTGCTCGCCCTGCCGCCCGGCAGCCTCCCGCCACCGGGCGGCGTCGTCCGCGTGCCCGACCTGCTCGACCTCGAAGTGGTCACCGGCGTCCGCGACATGGTGGTCGACATGCTGGCCGGGGCGGGCGTCGACAGCGCCACCGCGTTCACACCCGCCGTCGAGACCGAGTTGCGCGGATCCTCCCTCTACCTCGTCCTCGCCGGCGCCGGCGCCGCGGTCCTTCCCCGCACGCTCGCCGAACTCGGGCGAGCCGGCGGAGTCGTCATCGTTCCCTTCGACCCACCCCAGAGCCGCCACTCGTACGTCCTGCGCCGCGCGGCACCCCTGTCCCCGGCAGCGCAGGCGCTGCACAGCCTGCTGTGCCGTGGGGACAACCGCAGCGCAGGGGCGGTGTGATCGCAAGAGCCAGAGCGACACCATGACGACCAGATCACCGCCGCGCACGACCGTCCGGGCTCCTCGGCCTGGTGACCGACGTTCGACGGAACCGTTCCCGCACCCACCTGCAGTGGGATCGAGGGGCCGAGGTAAGTTCCCGCAGCTGTCGCGCCGCTTGAGTGGCCTCGTGCACCTCGACATGGGCAACGCCGGTCGGAGGGCCGACGGCTGTACGCGGCCTGGTAGGCCAACTCTGAGGGCCGGTACCCCCGTTTCCGGGCCACGAAGACGGCAATGGGGATGAGACGTGACTTCTCGTCATACCGTCCCACCCGCGCGCGGTAGCGTCCCTCGTGAGGCCAACGGAGAGGAAGCACGCAGCATGCCGCAGCCCACGGACAGCACCCGCCCTCAAACCCCGCGCGGACTTCGGCGCGGGCTGGGCAGTCACAGCGAGATGCTTTCGAAGCCAACTTCTCACTGTGCACGTCGTAGCGCGGGGTGGGCCGTGTGTTCTTGCGGCCGGGTGGTCGCCCCGGGCCGGGGCGGGAGGATTTCGGTGCTCTGGCGGGGCATGCTGCCTGCGGGCGCAGGTGCCGAAAGTCGCGGCGGACGCGGGCCGGGGTGAGCCTGTTCGGCGGGCTCGGCTTCTCCCACGGCCGGCGCAGGTCGGCCGCCAGCGGCCGGGCCAGCCGCAGCTGCGTGTAGACGGCGAGGATCAGCCAGGTCCACCGGTCAGCCGCCTCAGGAGTACGACGGGCGGGTGGGGGCGGTGTTGGTGACGGTGACGCCGAAGTGGTGGGCGTCGTGCCACAGGCGTACTTCGGCGCGGGCGCCGGGGGCGTGCTTGCGCACGTTGGTGAGGGCTTCCTGAACCGTGCGGTAGACGGTGCGCTGGGCGGTCGTGCTGATGCCGGGCGGGAGCCCGCCAGTCAGGGTGGTCTCGATGCCGCTGTTGGCGATGAGCTGCTGGAGGTCGGCGAGGGTGGGCTGAGGGGTGAGTTCGGTTTCCTTGCCGCCGGAGGCTCGGAGCAGGGTGACCATGTGGCGGAGTTCGTCGAGGGTGTCGACGCTCAGAGTGCGGATGGTGCGGGCGGCCTCGCGGGCGTCGGGGTCCTTGGCGGCGACCTGGAGGGCTCCGGCCTGGACGGCGATGAGGCTGACCTGGTGAGAGACGACGTCGTGCATCTCGCGGGCCAGCTGGGCGCGTTCGCGGGCGAGGACGGTCTGAGCGTGCAGGGCGCGTTCGTGTTCCCGGGCCTCTTCGACCTCGACGAGCTGGAGGGCCACGTCGTGTCTGGCCTGGACGAGTTGGCCGAACAGCACGGGGGCGGTGGCGGTGGCCAGCGTGTAGACGAACTGAATGAGCGTCCAGGTCCGGTCGTCGGCGAATCCCTCGGACAGGGACCAGGCGAGGGTGCCTGCCGTCGCGTTCAGCAGGCGCAGCCGGCCAGCAGCGGGCGGTTGCGGGTGGACGCGGCCAGTGTGTACAGGGCGGTGATCTGCGCGACCGCCACGTCCATGAACAGGGTCATGGGCAGTGTCAGCAGGAAGACGGCCAGCGGAAAGCGTCTGCGCAGGAACAGCGCTGCGCTGCCGAGGGCGACGCAGGACCAGACGAGGGGGGTGGTTCCCTCGCCGTAGAGGTTGATCCAGGCGTCGAGCACGGCGAGTGCGACGAGGCCCGCGTCGACCGCCCAGGGCGGTACCCGCCGCCACGGTGCCCGGCCCGTGCTCATCGTCCGTTGTTCCGTGCCGCGTCGTCGCTCTTCTCGCTGAGCAGTCCGGCGCGCTCGGCGAGCAGTGCGGCCTGGACACGGCTGGTGACCCGCAGCTTGGTCAGGATCGAGCTGACGTGGTCGTCGAGTACGTGGTCTTCGCCGTGAACGTGGTGCTGCTGTTCGCCTGGGGCGTGCTCGCGGCCCGCGCCGCAGGTCGCACGTGGGGCTCCGCCCTGAGGATCGGCCTGGTGGACGCGCTGCTCGGGCTTGTCGTCGTGGTGGCCAACGCCGTCATCAAGTAGGCGGGTGGGCCGTCCAGGCCCGCTGACCGGCCGGGGGGCTGGTCCGCCGGTCGGCGGGTTGGTCCCGGCCGGTCGGCGGGGGTGTCACCGAAGTCTGCCGGATGGTCCGCCTCCTGACGGCACGGCGAGGTTGTCCGTATGACACAGATACAGCCGCCGCAGGAGACTTCGGCTCCGCAGGAGAACTCGCCTCCACGGCCCGCGACCTCGCCCGGGTCCGACGGGAAGGTCTTGAGCAATCCCTCGATGGGACGTCTGGTCGGGGTGGATCTGGCCCGTGCGCTGGCGGTGTTCGGCATGTACATCGTGCACATCGGCCCGATGCTGGGGAACACGAGCGGCGTCGGTACGTGGGTCCGGTTCCTGGCCGACGGTCACTCGTCGGTCCTGTTCGCCACCCTCGCCGGGTTCTCACTGATGCTGATCGCCGGCCGCCGTGAGCCGAAGACCGGCCTCGCCGGCCGCCAGGCGAAGGCGCGGATCGCGATCCGCGCCGTGATCCTGCTGACGCTCGGCAGCGTGCTGGCGATCGAGTACGGGGACGTCATCATCCTCGGCTTCTACGGCGTCTACTTCCTCCTCGCCCTGCCCCTGCTGCGGCTGTCCGCCAGGACTCTGGCGATCATCGCTGCGGGGCTCGCGCTCGTCACGCCGCAGCTGGCGTTCGTCCTGAAGATGTGGCTGGGCGGGTCCGTCCTGCAGAGCATCAACGCCTACGACCCGCTCGAGAAGCTCAACGACGTGGGAGTCGTCGATCTGCTGCTCACAGGCCTCTATCCGACGATCACGTGGATGCCGTTCCTGATCGCCGGCATGGCGCTGGCCCGCCTCGACCTGTCCGCCCCCGCCGTCCAGCGGCGCCTTGCCGCGCTCGGCGCCGCCCTCACCGTGGCTGCGTACGGCCTGTCCCTGCTGCTTGCGGGCAAGGACGCGGTGTTCGGCGGGATCGGGGGGTCGTCCGGCGGCTCAGGTTCGTGGTCCAGTGGTTCCGGTTCGTGGTCCGGTGGCTCCGGGGCGGGGTCGAGTGGCAGCGGGTCCGGCGAGCAACTCGTGTCGTCGGCCTCGGATTTGCTGGGTGCCGGGCCGCACACCGGCACCACGTTCGACATCATCGGCAGCGTGGGCTTCGCGATCCTCGTGATCGTAGGCGCGACGGTGCTGATGGACCGCCTGCCGCGCCTGCGTCGCCTGGCGAAACCGGTCATCGCCGTGGGCACCATGTCCCTGACGGCCTACGTCGGCCACTTCCTCGCACAGTCCGCGTGGCCCGCTTCCGGCGCCGGCACCACGAAGTCCTGGATGCCCGTGCTCACGTACATCCTGGTGGCGATCGTCTTCGCCGCGATCTGGTCCCGCTTCTTCCGCCGCGGTCCCCTGGAGTACCTGCTCAACGCGGCCACCAAGCCGGCGAAGTACGTCCGATGAGGCGGCCAGGCCGGGGCGGTCGGCCTACATGGCCTGCCCCGGCTCCGGCAGCCCCCGCGGCCCGCAAGGGCTGAGCCCATCACCCTTGCGGGAGGATCGGCCGACTCCGGTCGGCCGTGCGGGCCGACGCCCGACGGGGAATCCTGAAGCGCTGTCACTCCTCGTGGTCCTGGCCTGCACCTACATCCCAGGACGCCCGCCCTGGGCACCCATCCCGCCGATCAGCGGCAGCAACCCTGCCGGCAGCCTGGACTCCGGCCATCCGGAAGGCCGCCCGCGTCGCCGGACGGGTCGACGGCGAACGCGCTCGACCCTCCGGTCCCGCACGACGACACGCTGCCGGCCACCGCGCCACGCGAACCACGCGGACCCGGGCCGATGGCCCGCCGAACGGCTCACACAGGCCCCCGAGCGGCCGGGCTTGGCCCTCTTTCTTCCGTACGTGTCTCTTCCGTACGTGCTGTTGACCGAACCGAATCCACATGACGTTCGTGCTGATCGTGATCACTGCCGTGGTCGCCCGGTGGCCGCCGGATGCCCGCTTGTCGCCCGATGGCTGGAGCGGGGGCACGTCAGAGCCTCTCCGGTGCTGGTCCTCGCGGGAAATGTCACGAGGGTGTTCACACACAGCAGCCGGTTCGCGGCCACTCTCAAGTGGCCTCCTGGCCGTCATGGTTCATGCGTCGGATGCGCGGGTCACCTCCGCCTGATCAGCGCCGTGTGGCGGCCTGCGGCGCGAAAGGCGTACCGGTTCTCGTCGATGAGCCGGTGGTGGCCAGGTGAGGCGGCGGACTGGCGGCGGACTGAACGGGTGAGCGAGCCGCCTGGTGACGCAGGCGCTGTCCTCAGCCTCATGCGTCATGCGTCATGCGGCGCTCCGGTATCCGGCTGCTGTCCGGCGTCACCCCGCCACACAGCCGGGCTGCCCCCGCCGCGCGGCGGGGGCAGCCGGTGGGGCACCCGTCTCACCCGTGGGGGCGTACCGCAGGGGTCAGGAGCTGGGCCGCGGCGAGCTGTGCGTACAGCTCGTCCTTGGCCACCAGCTCCTCATGGGTGCCGATCGCGCGGACCTTGCCGGCGTCCATGACGACGATGCGGTCGGCGTCCGTCACCGTCGACAGGCGGTGCGCCACCACCAGGACAGTGGTCTCGCGCGCCGTCTCGGCGATGACGTCCCGCAGCGCCAGCTCGTTGACGGCGTCGAGCTGCGAAGTCGCCTCGTCCAGCAGCAGCAGCCGGGGTCTGCGCAGCAGTGCGCGCGCGATCGCGACGCGCTGGCGCTCGCCGCCGGACAGCTTCGAGCCGCGGTGTCCGACCAGGGTGTCCAGGCCGTGCGGGAGACGCTCGACGAGGGCGTCAAGCCTGGTCCGGACGAGGACGGCGCGGATGTCGTCGTCCGTCGCGCCGGGCGCGGTGAAGACCAGGTTCTCCCGCAGGGTTCCGGCCAGCACCGGGGCGTCCTGCTCGACGTACCCGATGACGGACCGCAACTCGGGCAGTGGCCACTGGCGTACGTCCTCGCCGTCGACCAGGATTCGGCCGCCGGTCGTCTCGTGGAACCGCTCGATGAGCGAGAAGACCGTCGACTTACCCGCACCCGAAGGCCCGACGAAGGCCGTCATCCCGGCGCCCGGCACCTCGAAGTCCACCTGCTGGTGGATGTACGGCAGCCCGGGCCCGTAGCGGAAGGACACATCCTCGAAGCGGACCGACGCCGGACGCCGTACGGCTACGGTCGCCTCGGGCCGCACCGGCTGCCGCGTGGCCGGCCGCTCTGCCGCAAGGCGGTCCACCTCCTTGATCCGGGAGATCGCGGCCGCGCCCTCCTGGTATTCGGAGGCGGCCTCGACCAGCTTGTACACCGGCTCCATCAGGTAGAAGAGGTACAGCAGGAACGCGATAAGTGTGGAGACGGGGATGTCCCCGGACGCCACCCGCGCCCCGCCGACCGCGAGCACCGCGAGGAACGCCAGCTCGACGGCGAGGTTGTCCGCCGTTCCCAGCAGGGCCTCCCACTTCGCGCCGCGCACGCCGTGGCGCCACGCCCGCCGGGCCGAAGCCTCGACGCGAGCGGTCTCCCGATCCTCGGCGCCGGACGCCTTCACCGTGCGGAACGCGCCGAAGACCCGCTCCAGACCGGTGGACATCTCCCCGACCGCGGCCTGGGAGCGTTCGGCGGCCTGCCCGATCTTCGGCATCACCAGGGCGGCGCCCGCCCCGACGACCGCGACCACGACGAGGGCGACGCCGAGCAGGACGGCGTCCAGGAAGGCCATCACCACGACCGCCGCGATCAGCGTCAGCATGCCGGTCGCGGCGTTGACCACCGCCTGGGTGCTGACGGCCCGCAGCAGCGTGGTGTCGGAGGTCACCCGGGACATCAGATCGCCCGGCTGCACCCGTTCCACCGCCGAGAGCCGCAGCCGCAGCAGCCGGCCGATGAGGCTGCGGCGAGCGGCCAGGACCACCGATTCCGCCATCCGCTCCAGCACATAGGCGCCGAATGCCTCGGCCACCGTGCTCAGCAGCACCAGCACGGTCAGGGCCAGCAGGATGGTGGCGATCGTGCCACCGGACGAGAGCCGGTCGACCAGCGCCTTCGTGGCCAGTGGCTGGAGCAGCCCGCCGGCGGCCCCTGCCAGCGCCAGCAGAAGACCGAGTACGACGGTCCACCGGTGCGGGCGGACGTACCCGTACAGCGCCTTGAGCGTCTCGCGGACGCGCAGGGACTCAGCACCCGTCGCCTCTGGGGCGGATGCGGTGTTCACAGGATTCCTTTCTTACGTGGTCGGCCGCGCACCGCGTCAGCGGCTGCGGGCACCGGGCCGCGCGGGTGCCTCGGGGGTCGGCTCAACGGGCCGGTTCGACTGCCCTCGTGGCGAGCGTGTGCACAACGTCATCGCGGAGCTCAGGGCGTACGACGGCCAGACAGAGGCCGCCCGCCGCCAACGCCATGCCGAGGAACTCCCAGAACTCGCTCCTGCGTCGCCCGGTGTACTGCGACCCGCCGCGCTGCATCGGCCGGTGGCCGGCAGGCGGTGTCGAGCTCCCTCTCGTGCGCGCACGGTGTCATACCACCAGCCTGGAAGCCCGGGCCCTTCTTCGACCATCCGGCGATCGTCGGGTGCACCCCCGCCAGGTGGCTGGCACCGCCGCCTACGAACCCCTCAGGGACCGCCTGGGCGCGCGGGGGCTACGGCTTCCGGCCTCACGCCGGAGGCCGACTCACGCTGCCGCTCACCCCGGAGTGCTGAAACACACCTGGGGCTCGAACAGTGAACGCCGCGCAATACCTGATCGACACCAGCGCGCTCGCCCGCCTGCTGCCCGGCGACGCCGAGCAGTTCGGATGGGACCAGGCAGCTGCAGCCGGGCTCATCGCCACCTGCCCCATCACAGAGCTGGAGTTCTTCTACAGCGCACGTTCCGCCGCCGACCGCGCACAAGGCATCGAGGACATGCGTGCGCTCTTCGGCTGGGTGCCGGTCGACGACCGCGCCTACGACCGCGCCTGGCAGGTTTAGGAGGTCCTCACTCAACGCGGACAGCACCGCAGCGCCGGAGCCGTAGACCTCGTGGTCGCCGCCACGGCCGAACTGCAGGGACTCACCCTGCTGCACCGTGACCGCGACTTCGAGTGCATCGCCGCCGTCACCGGCCAGGCACTCCAGTGGTACGGCCCCGAAGCCGGCAAGTGAGCTAGGACCGAGCGCCCTTCTGTTCCCAGGAAGTCGTCCCCGGACAGGGGCCTACTTCGCCGGAAGGCTGCGCTTTCGCCAAGCGTCTCGGAGCCGGTCATCCGACATGGCCGAGTCAAGCGCAGAGCCCGTTCATACAGGCGTTCTACCCCTCTTTCTTCGAAGGCGTGCCCATAGCGTGCCCGTAAGAGCGGACAACCACGGTCACCAGGGGTGCGATGACGCCCGCGCAACAGCATCGCCACAGCGAATCCATGCAGGTCAACAGCCATGTGGCTGTCCGAGCGCCGTCGCTTCCCAAGCTGAGAGCGCGAGTTCGATTCTCGTCACCCGCTCCATGTGAAACCCCCAGGTCAGGGACCCGGGGGTTCTTTGTTGCCCAGACCGGTGGCCCGGTCACGCACCACAACCGCACCATAAGAGCTGGGCTATGGCTCAATCGGACGGCGTGACCGAGGACCGCATGCCGAGCCACTGCTCAGCGTCCCAGGCCCGGAACCGCTCTACCTCGGTGAACCCCAGCTTTGCCGCGAGGCGCATCGAGCCGACGTTGGCGGTCTGGGTGGCGAGCACCACCGGGTCGCCGGGAAGGACGCCGTCGAACCAGTCGAGTGCCGCCGCGCACGCCTCGAAGGCGTACCCGAATCCCCATGCCCGCGACAGGAACAGGTAGCCGAGATCGGCCTTCCCCGCGGCAGCCGGGCGATGGTGCTCCGGTGCTGCCGAAGCCCGCACCCGCGGGATCACCCACACGACCTTCCGCCGCCTCACCGAGGCACTCGGCCTCCCCGGCACCCAGCGCCAAGCCCTCAGAGGACTTCTCGTCGGAAGCCGCCCTGGACAATACGAAGGCCCTCTCTGGTCCATCGTAGGGAGCTAGCCAGCCAACCCGACTCTGCATTCAGGAGCCGTCTTCCGGTATCACGAATGGCATGGCCAATAGCCACTGCTGGTTACCCCCGTCATGCGGCTCCCAGAACACGGGCATCGTCCTTGCCTCAGCGTCGTGAGGGCAATCCAACGCATGGCCTGTTCCCGCATTGATGATGCGATGCGCCCGAAGCCCAGGAGCGGGGAAGACGGCCCACCGTTGCCAAGCCGCACCGTTATCACTGCGCCCCCGCATGCGGGGGTGATGACCGGCCGCTGATGCCTGACCATCCAGCAGCAAGTTGTTGCTCGCGGAGATGATATGCACCTCCCGCCCATGGCCAGACGCCTCCAGGTACCACAACTGATGCGGTTGGCCATGTGGCCCCCAAAGGTGCGGATGGCTGCCATCTGCACTGTGAAGTGCAGTGTCAAGTGCCAACCCGCTGCTCACTGAAATAAGCAGGAACGGGCCGCTCGGTTGACGTCCACGACGCTTGAAGAACGCACCTACATCGTTCGTGCCTATCTTCAGAAACGGAAGACCTATCTCGGCACTGACCTGACGGTCTCTCGGAAGCATGGCCGCCATCCTAGGTTGGCGCGTTATTCGTCGTGCGATGTTTGCAGGATCTTGAAACGGTGCGGCAACCCCCCGGAGGACAGAGGTGTCTAGTCCCAGGTGATGTTTGACGTTCTGGTCCCAGTTGATGCTTGACGGTGGGCCTAGACAACATCGGAAACCTTGAAGGGCTTGTTCGCTTTCACGTGCCGGACGGGGATGTCGGTGGTGCGCTGGATGACGCGGACCTGGCCGTCCAGGTGGACGGTGAGGGTCGCTTCCGCCACGTGCACGGTCACGGTCCTGCCCGCGTACGGGCGGCCGCGCCCGGCGGCGCGCTGCGTGCATGCGGGCAAGGGCGGGACGTCATCCGCGAGTACAAGATGATGCCTGCGGCGAGGGATCGGCCGGCACCGGGATAGAGGGGGGCGCCGTTCCCGACTGCGGGTCCGTAGGGGCGTGCGCGGGGAGCTTCCACCCCGTCCGCCGCCGACCCAGGCAGAGCCGAGCAGACGCGGCCCATGGCGTCCAGGTCGTTCGTACAGTGGCACGCTCCACCTGGACGCCATGAACCACGCCGCTCCACGGAGTGTGGGTCGACGGCGGACGGGATGGAAGCTGGGATAAGTGGTGGGTTGAGGCTGTCAGGAGGCGATGGACAGTTCCCGCAGTACGGGCTCGACCCCCAGGTGAGGGTGCTCGTCGAGGAGCGCAGTCACCTGGGCCGGGTCGAGTCGGGCTGGGCCGCGAAAAAAGCCGAGGCCGTCCGCAGGACCTCGTTCGCCCGCTTGAGCTGGGCGTTCTCCTTGCGCAGCGCGGCGAGCTCGGCGCGCTCGTCGGTGGTGAGCCGGTCGCCGCGCTCACCGGCGTCCGCCTCGGCCTGCCGGATCCAGCCGCGCAGCGCCTCCGGGTGCACCCCGAGGTCGACGGCCAGCTTCTTGATCTGCGGCTTCGGATCGGCAGTGCGATACATCCGTACCGCACGCTCACGCAACTCCAACGAGTACTTTCTGGGGGCAGCCATGGTCGATGTTCCTCTCATGAGTCCCATCTGCCCCTCTGTCACCGACCTCCGCATCTCGGGGGAACCTCACCCGTAGTTCGCATCGAGGGGCAGGCGGGGCCGCCTCTGGGCCGTCCGAGTCCCCTCGGCAGTGGCCAACGATGCCCCAACGAGGACAATCGGTAGTGCCCCGAGGCTCATAACTGGGCCATCAGTTGGTGACGCATCGGTAATGGGTGGTCAGCCGTCCTTCATCGTCCAGGACGTGGAAGGCGAGCGCGGGAGGCTGATCCAGGTCGACGTAATCCTGAGGGTGGGCGCGGCGCTCCCAGGGGAGGCGGAGGGTGGAGGCGACTCCCGGGGCCACCAGCAGCGGGCGCTCGGCGAAGGTGGTGGCCGCGGGGGTGTGGGCGTGCCCGCACAGGAAGGCCACGAGATGGGGGTGCCGGTCGGCGAGTGCAGCCAGCCGCTCCTCCCCGAACTGGCGAATCCCGTCAATGAAGGGCTCGTGCAGCAGGGCCGGGGGGTGGTGGAAGCCGACCAGGACGGGCACCCTTTCGGGGGTTTGGGCCAGCACGTCCTCCAGCCACGTGAGCGTCTCGTCCTCGAGGTAGCCCTCGTGCTTGCCCGGCACCGAGGAGTCGCACAGCGCGATGACGGCATCGGCGGCGCGGTGCACCTGGTTGACCGGGGCCACCGACCCCGGTTGCCCCAGCAGGTGTTGACGGAACGCGGCGCGGTCGTCGTGGTTGCCGGGGCAGACCAGCATCGGGTGCCGGGAGACCAGCAGTTTGCGAGCCTCCTCGTACTCGGTGGGCAGGGCGTGGTCGGCAATGTCACCGGTTACCAGGACGGCATCCAGGTCGTAGGGGAGGTCGTCGAGGTAATCCATGACAGTTCGGGTGCGGTCGATGCTGCGTTGCCCGTCGTCGATATGGATGTCGCTGAGGTGAGCGATTACGACCACTTTCGGGACCCCTTCTTCACTTCGTCTACTCGGCCATGAACCTACGGGGCCAACTGGCTATGGAGACGGACTGTTACTCGATGGCACCGCGCGCCGCCTCGCCCAGGACCTCGCCGATGTACCTGGCGTCGGATTCGCTGGTGCGCCAGTTGCTGAACGCGGCTCGCAGCGCCGGCCTGTCCGAGGGAACTTACGAGGCATGGGCCGGCCGACCCAGGCCCCGACGCGTGCCACAGTCGTGCCACATCAGGCGGTCAACCACAGTCAACGACGGTTCATGGCGGCACCGAGGTGCCGCTGACGTGGATTCCACGCCGTGGCCGACTTGACCAGGGCGAAGGCTCCGTAGAGCACTCCCAGGCTTACAGCAGTGATCATGAGTTGCAGCGAGGTCCTGGACCGTTCGACCGCCCGCGTGGTTCAGCTTTCGGCCCTACCCGCGCACCAGACCACGAGCCGGTCTGCCATGTTGTCAATCTCCTGCCGCGTTGGTGCCAGGCCGAAGTGATCTCCCATTTCGGACCACAGGAACTCGCTGATCTCCGCTCTCCCGGCCCCGCGGTGCAGGCGGCTGAGGAGCGGGGCAATCATGCAGTCGTACTCGTCATTCACAGCGTCGGCAACCCCGATGGGATCCCACTCGTTCAACAGGTGCCGAAGACCGTCCTGCGCATCTATGGGCTTCATGTGGCCATGATTCCAGCCTGCGTGGAGCGCCTCACTACGGGTTCGAGCGGGGGTGGGGCTGACATCAACGACGGTGGACACGTACAGATCCCGGCGGTGCCCTGTGGAGTGGAAGCACGACTCATGACATGACGGTCCAGCAGCGGACCAGTACGTCGATCGAACTCCTAAAGCGGTGATCGCTCGACCCACCGCTGCAGGCGGGCGAAGGCCACCAGTAACCGCACCACTAGGTCCGAGCGCACCACTCGAGCCATCCGCGACCACTCAACCGCCTGAAGCAGTGGCGAGGCATCGCCACCCGCTACGAGAAGACCGCGCCATCTACCTGGCCGGACTCCACATCGCAGGCATCTTCCTCTGATCCGACCGCTGATTCGCCTGAGACTACGTCCTGGCGATCTCTCGCCGGAGCTGCTGGGTAAAGCGGCGAAGGAGGTCCAACGTCTCATGGTGCTCGGCCCTGCGATCGTCCCTGCCCTCACTGGGCCGGGACTTCCAGACTCGACGCGCGAGAATGTTGGCGAGTTCGACGGTGTCGTCGGCACACACTAGGTAGAGGGCCGACCGGGCTTCCTGCATCCGGCCCGCCAGCTCGTTGCCCCCAGCACCGTCGTCACTCAGCTGTGTTTCCCGGAGGTAGTCGATCAGCTGAGTCACGGCAGTGTTGAAGCCGATCCCGGCTTTGAGCTTCTGTTCGCGAAGCCACATGCGGTCTTGTCGGCGCGCGGTGAACCAAGAACCGAACACGGCCCCTATGAGGCCGAAACCGGCGCCGATGGCCACGGACAGGATGTTCACCACGGTCAGCTCAGCTCCCCCCGACACACGATCAACGCCAGGCTACAGAAGCCGTCGAAGGTGCCCAACCGATGAGCGCTCACGCACCAAGGATTCGGTGATCCGAAAGAGACGGCCTAACTGATCGCAGGCAGGATCGGCGGCAGCCCGAGGTCTCTTGCCGCCGAGCGCAAGAACTGCTTGCGCGGCTTCCCGCTGACCATCTCATCGAATGCCCGACCCGCCCAGATGACGCACATGGCAGCGGTCGCCTCCACAACGGAGTTGCCCGTTCGGGGCTCGCTGCGGAGGCTGGGCGGTTCCGTTGCCGTCTCGATGAAGGTGAAGGCGCCGACCGTACTCGGGTGAGCGAAGCCGCAGAGGTGGCGGTACACCGAATAGAGCTCCCTCTTGGGATCGATCTCGTCGCACTGCGTCTGGAACTTGCGGAAGGCCTCGCTCTCGTCAGTCTTCTCGACCGGCTCACTCTTGATCAGGTCAATGAGGTCTTGCGGCAGTTTGAACGCCTTCTCCAGGTCCGTTAGCGCGGCCAGGTTCGTACGTCCGCCCTCAGCCAGCACCCCGAGCGCACCTGCGTCGCCCTTCTGCGAGAGCCAGTGCAAGCTGATGGTTGTCTCGAACATCGTCCGAAGCAGAGGCAGCGACTCGTGGCCGTACCCGAGATCCACGAGATGCAAGGCCGCCTCCGCGAGGCGATGCACCTCAGCACACCAACCGTGCCCGATAAGTACAGATCGGTATCTGCGCTGCTTCGTCTCGATCTGCCCAGCTCCGCGGTAGTCAGCGACGATCTTCTCGACGGCCTCGCGGTACTGCTGAGGCGTGACGTCACCCATGCGCTTTCCCTATTTTCGTTGGGGTTGCAGGCTACTTGACCATCAGCAGGCCGATTCATGAATTTCGTCCGCCCTTCAGCGCCCTCAGGAAGCACCCCCTTGAACGTCATATGGGAGGGCGCCGTGACGCCCTCCCACTTACAAGATGCGAGGCAGGGCCCCGCCTAGGAATTGGACCCCTGTGCCTTACGGAGATCCTTCTCACGTTCCGCACGCACCATCTCATCGAGCCCGGCCGCCACGTCGCGCTGCCGCTCGTCGTCGGAGTGCTGATAGATCAGTGCGGCCTTCTCAAATTCGACGACCTGCGCACTGCACTCGGCCCCGTTTGTCCACACCTTCACATCGAAGGAGGTGGAGCCGATCAGCTCGGTCCTGGAGTGGCACCCGTCCGAGGCGACCGGGATGCTCGCGGCAACGGCCCGAGGCGTACGCGGCACCTGCGAGGTACGGGACGCAGGCCTGCCCGTACCTCTCACGGACGAGGGTCCGAGGGTCCACGAGGTCGACATGGACGAGGCGTTGAGCCGCAATCAGCTGGCGCGCGGTCCTGGCAACCGAGAGCCTGGACGAGGTCGAGGCACACAGCCGCGAAATCTGCGGCTACTCGGAGATCGACTACGAGCGCAACAAGGCCACATGGCTCAAGGAGCAGCCGACGACCGAGTTGGACGCCCAGACCGTCTTGCCAGCGCTCGACAGGTTCGAGACCGAGGCCGCAGCACGTGGCATCACCCACACCACGTTCCGCCACATCACCGAGGTCCTGAACTTCAACAGCCGCCAGCGTCAAGACCTTCGCGAACTGCTGATCAACTGCCGTCCGGAGCAGTACACAGCACCACTGTGGAGCATCGTCCCCACTGTCTGAGCAAAGGGTGTAGCGGTCAAGCGATGACCTGTAGTGTCGCTGCGTGCTGGCTGAACAACGACACCAACTCATCCTGCGGGCGCTGCGGTTCGGCGGCACCGTCACCGTGACCGAACTCTCAGACCAGCTGGGTGCCAGTGCGGCGACCATTCGCCGGGACCTGCTCAAGCTGGAAGAGGACGGGTTACTCACCCGCGTCCATGGGGGAGCACTCGTCCGACGTCCGAGTGCCGAAGAGGGTCCTACACCTTTTGCCGAGTCCGCCGACGTTCGGGTAGATGAGAAGGACGCGATAGCCGCCGAGGCCGCCACTATGATCAAGGACGGCCAGTCGATCATTCTCGACTCCGGCACAACGGTCTACCAGTTGGCGCGCCAGTTGCATGGACGCCAACTCACCGTGATCACTAACAACCTTGTGGTGTACGAGGAACTCGCGCAAGAGGAAAGCATTGAACTGATGCTGCTCGGCGGCATGGTCATACGCGAGTCACGCTCGCTGGACGGTTTCATGACCGAGAACCACCTCCGCCACGTGCACGCTGACTGGCTGTTCATGGGTGCTTGCGGCATTCGCTCCGGCGGCCAGGTCATGGACACCACGGTCAACGAAGTACCTGCAAGACGCGCCATGATTGCTGCTAGCGACAAGGTCGTACTCCTCGCAGACACAGGCAAGTTCCCCGGAACGGGCATGGTGAAGATCTGCGACCCCGAGGACCTGGATGCAGTCGTGACCAACACATCCTCGGACACGGCAACGTGTACAGCCCTGGAAGAGGCAGGCGTGACGGTGATACGGACGGCTCCGGCCACAATCAGCGCCTAACGACTGCTGACACGGGACGCGCGATGTAGGTGACAGGCTTATGCCGGAGTGGATCTGTGCTCGCTCACAAGATCACGAGTTCAACTCATCGCTGAGTAACAACCTTCTCTACGGGTTCAAGGCGGCTTGCTCCGCTCGCCGCGCGCGGCCCGGCCCCGGCCGAGCCTGCGCTCCTGTCTTCCGCCCCGCTCCAGCCCGGCCGGCGCCCATGCCGCGCTCTACAGCAATCAGCCGCCTGATGCCAGAGAAGGCGTACGTCATGGCTGGGGCGGTCGGCTCCACGGCTTTACGGAGGCCATGATCACTCGCGCCAAAGCAGCTCCCGGCCAAAGTCGCTACGCCGACCTGTCCTTTCAGGCGAGGCAGCGGGCGAGCAGCCACCGCGCTTCGTGTGCGGACAGGGTCAGCGAGTCCTCGTTCCCGGCATCGATAACCAGCACTACTTCATCGGTCGGCCAATAAGCGGCCAACTGCCGCAAGGTGACAGGCCGGTAGCAGGGCACCTGGGGGAAGGCCTCGCGTAGCCGCTCCTCCGACGTGAAGACCATGACCGCAGGCGCGAAATTCACGCTTTCGATCACCGGCAGCACAAACCGCACGAACTCACTGCGGCCACGGGTGTATCGGATCCCGCTGACCGCCGGGATCAACACATCACAACCCGCCAGCGCCTCCAACGCCCGGCTGTCGGGCACTCTGGCCAGATCGCGCAGAGCATCCCGCGCTACTGCCTCGAAGAGCTCGGCGGGGATCTCAGTCATGGCACCATACCTTTGCTGGACGAGCCCGCCACTCGATACATCGCGCCTACCCGCGATCAGCCCTGTCATGCGGGGAGACCGGCCGCGACGGTGCCGGACAGGCCGTTTTCACAGGTGTCGTACGTCCGAACCACTCGAAGCTGGGACTGCGGGGCCAAGTGATCAGCCGTACCCAAGCACGGATAATCTTCGGTCAGTATCAGGCGATCTGGGACGACCTAATACTCCAGCTGTAGATCGGGATCTTCACGGCCGGCCTGCCGCTTGTTGTCGGTAGAGGCACTGGCGTGCGCGGGCTTGATGCCGGCGTCGCCAGTGTGACCAGCGCAGGCGGTGTGCCAGGTCGTGGACTGGGCTGATCAGTGCCGCGAACAGGTGCTGAATCTCGTTGCCGGTCAAGGGGATTAGGCCGTCGGGGGAGGGTCGGTCGCGGCGTTCGGTGGCTGCGGTGATGGCGAGGAAGGCGTGGGCGAGCATGGCGAGGGTGACCCAGCGGTGCCAGGAGGTCCAGCGGCGGACCTGGTGCTCGTCCAGGCCGGCCAGGCCCTTTCCGGCTTGGAACGTCTCCTCGATCGTCCAGCGCCGTCCGGCCACCCGCACCAGCTCGGACAGCGGCACCGGGCGGGGCGAGAAGCAGCGGTAGTAGGCGAGTTCGGCGGTGCGGCGGTTGCGGCGGACCAACAGGCACCACTGGCCGAGCCGACCGGTGAGGCCGTGGATGTCGATCTGTGCCCAGTCGTAGTACCGCTCGCCCTTCGCGCCTGCCCCGGCCGACTGCCGCTGCCGGGCCCGCTTCGGGATCCGCGCGGCCAGGGTCTTCGCCTGGATCTTCCCGGCGTGCGTCATGACGGGGTGAGTGCTGGAGACGGCCAGGACGTAGCCGGTCCGGCGGTGTTCCAGGGTGGTCCGCAGGTGCGGGTTGTCGCCGTAGACCTCGTCTCCCGCGACCCAGCGCGCGGGTGTTCCCGCGTCCAGGGCACGCTCGACCATGCGGGCGGCGAGTTGGGGCTTGGTGGCGAAGGTCAGACCGTCGGGGATGCCCGCGCTCCGGCAGCGGTCCGGGTCCTCTGCCCACGAGCGCGGCACGTACGGGGCCCGGTCGATGGCAACGTGTCCGCGGGCGGCGGAGTACACGAGATAGACGGCGACTTGGGCGTTCTCGATGCGGCCGGCCGTGCCGGTGTACTGGCGCTGGACGCCGACGGTCGCCGTGCCCTTCTTCAGATCGTCCGTCTCGTCAACCACGAGCACCGCCTCGGTGTCGTGCAGGTGCTCGATCACGTAGGCGCGTATGTCGTCCCGGACCGCGTCGGCGTCCCATTTCGCGCGGTGGAGCAGGTGCTGCATGCCGTCCGGAGTGGCGTCGCCCGCGTGCTCGGCCAGGGTCCAGCAGTTCTTGCGCGGTAGGTCCGACAGCAGCCCGGAGACCAACCGCCGCACCCGGCGGCGGGGTTCAACTCGGGCGAACCGGCCCGCGATCCGCTCATCAGAGCCTCGAAGGCCTCCTGCCAGTGGGCAGGCACTACGCTGGCGCCCGAGGCCGCCGCGTGATCATTGGTTGTCCACACAACACCTAATGATCAATGACGGCCTCACCTGCTTGGACGCCACCAGAACCAGTAGTCGAGACCGTCGGCCCGGTAGCGAGCCCCCGCATCGAACCGCACCTCGCCCACCAGTTGCCTTGCGTCATCAGGCGCCTGACGGTGCGGAGCCAGGAGCAGCGCCAGCTCGTCGTAGCGGGCGTCGATCCCGGATGCCAGCCCACGTAGCGGCGGACCTCGTACTGGTCCAGGCCGCACTCATTCTTCGCCGCCTGGAAGCAATTCTCTTGTGCACACTCCGCGCCTGATCCAGCCGCGAGCCCGCCCGTCCCGATCTTGTTCATCAACCAGTCGATAGATCAACGAGATCATCTGCAAGGCAGGTCGCCAGGAGTGGCGCGTCTCAGCCGCCGTCCCGGATCGCCGCGAGGCACTGGTCGTAGAGGTCCGCCAGGTCGAGTCGCCCTTCGCTCGCGGCCCAGAGTTCAGTCGCCGTGTCGACGCAGGCGAAGACCGCCGCGACGATCGCCTTGGCGCGCAGGTCGGGGGCCGGGCCGGCGGCGCTGCCCAGGCGGGCCTGGACGATCGGGACGAGTTCGGTCTGCCAGCGCAGCCGCTTCTCGATGTAGCGGGCGCGCAGTGAGGGAGTCTCGAAGATCAGGCGGGACAGCTCCAGCACCCGTTCCGGGGCGGGGTTGGCGGTGAGGATCGCCTCGAATCCGGCCCGCAGGGCGTCCCAGGCGGACACCTCGGCCGGCTGCTGCTCGATGGTCTGCTTCAGCAGCTCACCCAGCGCCTCCTGGTCGCCGCAGTCAAGCAACGTTCGCCCTGTTGTTGGTCCTGTGCGTGAACCTCAGCGGGACGAGTCGCTGCTGTGGGGCTGTTAGAGTCCCGGACCGACGAAAGGGGCCGCTCATGGCAAAGGTCAACATCAGTCTCGATGCCGAACTGGTGGTGGAAGTGATGGTCATGGCCGGGGTCGGCTCGCCCCAGGACGCCGTCGAAGCGGTCGTGCGTGACTACATCGCCCGGGGACACCGTACTGAGGCACGCACCGAGCTCAAAGACCAGAGCCTGCGCGAGGTCGAGGTCAAACCGCAGGAGTCTCAAGGCTGACCAATGTGATCGCGTGACGTCGCTCCAGTTCCGTTGTCACGCGTGGCGAAACCGCCACGGCGACGACCGGCACCCACGCGCCGAAGACAGGGCGAAGGTTGCCTACTGAGGTCTTCGGATTGTTGTCGGTCGGTGGGTGAGCGTGAGTCCGGTGCCGGTGAGGCAGCCATCGATCAGGTCGGGGCGGAACTGAATGTG